>DASWRD010000144.1:0-30001 GCA_036403315.1 Candidatus Elarobacter sp. | reverse complement strand
ACCATCGTGGTGAAGAACACGCCGAAGATGTAGAGCATCATCCGGAAGCCGTAATATTTGCGATACGCGTCGAGCAGCGGCAGCACGATCAAATCGGCGTAGAGGAACGCGAGCACGCCGCCGAACGAGATCCCGCTCGTCCACAGCACTGCCGCGAGCGGGACGTTGCCGATGGAGCAGACGAACGAGAGGATGGCGATGATCGGTCCGACGATCGCGTTTCCGACGAGTTGCACGCCGGGCGGCGCGCCGTTGAAGAACAGAACCTTCCACGCGCCCTCGGGCACCAGGGCAGCGAGCGCGCCGGCGATGAGGAATCCGCCGAGCAGGTCCTTCCAGAGCATGGAGAAGTCCATCGCAAAGTTCTGTGCGATCGCTACGCGCGTCGCGGGATTGCGCAGGCGCTCCACGACCGAGATGCCTTCGCCTTCCATCGAGCCATGGTCGTGACCGCCGGTTTCGTCGACGCGGCAGCGCGCTTCTTCGACCAGCGCTTTCGGATACGTGACCTTCACGAGCACCGTCATGATCGCGATGAGAACGAGCCCACCGATCCACTCCGCCGCCGTAAACTGCCAGCCCATCAGCAGCCACAAGATGATGCCGAGCTCGAGCACGAGGTTCGTGGAAGAGAACAGAAACGCGAGCGACGGAACCAGCGCGGCGCCCTTTTTGAATAGCGTCTTGCTCATCGCCGCCGCAGCGTACGAGCACGACGAGCTGGCCGCGCCGAAGCCAGTCGCGAGCGCGATCTCCCGGATACCGTCGCGGCCGAGCACGCGCTGCATGCGCTCCTTGGACACGAGCGCTTGGACCGCGGCTGATAATGCGAAGCCCAGAATGAGGCTCCAGCCGACCTGCCACGCCATCCCGGCGGCCAACATGAGCGCTTCGCCGAGTTTTGCCAATAGCATCAGACCAGGTACCGAAAAAGGATCATTTCATATCCATCGTTGGGCTAGGCGCCATGTTCATCCCGCCGACGCTTTTCGTCCTCTTCCATGCCATGTCCACCGGCTGGGGCAACGCGTCCATGTGCTTGAGGAACATCGTGACTTGCCAGATCTGCGTGTCTTTGAGCGAGTGCTGAAAGGCCGGCATCGCCGAGAACCGGATGCCGTGGTGGATCTTCCAGTACGTCGCACCCTCCTGGTCGTCTTCGGCGCCGTCCTTGGCGAACTGCGGCGCCGGCACGTAGAATCCGGCGGCAATGTTCGAGGGCTTTCCGTCGGCCGCTCCGTGGCAGATGATGCAGTTCTGCTGATAGGTCTTCAGGCCCGCGGTGAGATTCGCATCGTTCAACGCGATGGGGCTCTTCACAGCGCCCATTTGCCGGTTCGAGACGGCATGCAGCGCCTTCATGGCAAGGTTGGCTTCGATTGAAGACGGTGCCGAGTCGGCAGCCATCGGCGCATACCCCATGTATACGATCGCGAGCACGATGCCCAGGACGATGCCTAGCACCGCCGCGATGCCGATGGCTGCACCGCGTAGATGGTGGACGATCACTTCGTCATGCTACTCATCACGGTGGCTGTTGGGCGCAATCGCAGGAACACTTGGAACGATGTCGGCGTCCCCGAGCCGTAGTACGGGTCGAGCCCGACGGACTTCGGACTCAGCGTGACTTGCGCGCCCAGGCCGATGCGGGTTCCGTTGGGCTGCCCGTTGAGATCGCGGACGTATCCGAACGAGTACGAGCCCACGTCGAAAAGCGTCTCGGCGACGAACGGGTTCGGCAGCACGAGCTCGTGGCCCGCCTTTTGAACGCGTTCGAAGCGTGCGTAATAGGCGTTGCCTGCTCGCCGGTAATCCGTTTCCAACAGATATGCATTGCTCTTGGGTGAGCCGTCGGTCAGCCGGTTTTGACCCCACACGGCTCCGACATACCAGCTCGACTCGTACCCCAGCGGCTTGTTGTAGAGCACCGATGCCGTCGTGCGATGCTGATCGACGCCGGGGTCGAGCGGTTCAGGGGATTTGAGATAGCCGTTCGAGATTTGCAGCGCGACGTTCGCATTCGGATTCCACGATACCCGGCCGCTGTACGAGTCCAGGTGCGGACGATCGAAATTGTAGCGAAGCTCGTTGGGCTCCGTGCCGCTGAACGCCGAGCCTTCGACCTTCAACCGGCCGAAGTCGTAGCCGGCCGTGGCGACGCCGAAGGTGACGTGCGTCGCGTCCTGCCAGTGATGTCCGATCGGTGCGTCGACCATGTCGTAGGCGATCGGGCGGTGCATGTACGTCGGCGGACCCAGCGCGGGCTCGCCGGGGTAGCCCACGTAAAGATAGGCCGATGAACGCGCGCCGGTCTTCACGCTGTACGACGCGGACAATTCCGAGAAGAGGTCGTGCGGATGCTGCCGATCGTGCAGCGGCGCGCCGTACGCCGTCTCACCCGTCTGATACAGGAGCGGATAGCCGATGCGGTTTTCGGTGAGCGGATCGAGCGAGATCATGGCGTGGTAGCCGACCTGCGCGTTTGCACCGAGATTCTGCGAACCCATCACCATGAACCAGTTCGGTGCATCGAAGCGGCGAGAGCCCCGTGCCGACCCCGTTTCGACGTAGCGCGGGAACGCAGCATAGTGCGTCATGACCATCGACGTCGGCGTCACATGCATGGCGCCGAATTCCGAGGCGGAATCAGGCTGCCACGACGTTCCGCTTCCTTCGCGCTCCATCGGCACAACGAGATCCGTTGCACCCTTCATCGTCATCCCCGACATCGGCGCACCGCCGCCGTGCTGCATGTTCATACCGGGTGCCACGGACGCGGCCGGCCCAGGTGATGCCGGCGCCATCTTCATCCCGGGCGCCATTGTCGGGCTGGGACCCGCCGTCGCTGCGGATGGATTGGGCGCCGTAGTCATGCGGGGCATGGGGGCCATCGTCGGGGTGCCCGACGGCTTTGCGGCGGCCGGGATTGGGGTGGTTTTTCTCGACGGGGCCCGCGTGGGCTTCGGAGCTGCTTTCTTGGCCCGTGCCGGCGTCGCCATCGGCATCCCCGGCATGGGGGCCATCGTGGGCTCGGCAGCGAGGACTGGCGAAACGGTGGCTGCGACGAAGAAAGCAGCGACGCTGAGTCGGATGGCGAGCAAGGGAACCTCTCCGGGATCGGTAAGGGTACTACGCGTCGTAGTAGCCTACCCTCAAACGCCGGTCTCAGACTTGCGGTTTCACTGGCGCTGTACGATTCGAGGATGTCAATGAGCCGCGTGCCCGCATCTCTGCGCAGTCTGATCTGTGCCACGATCATACTTTGCGGGGCGACCCTCGCACCGGCGTCGGCCGCCGAGCGCGGCGCTGACGCCGCGGAGGTCGTGGAAATGCTGAACGAGAGTGCGTCCGCATTCGAGCACCGTGACCTTGCGGCGGCGTCGCGCGCGTGGTCGCACTCCGAAGCGCTGACGGTATTCGAAGGCGGTCACGTCAACCGCGGCTGGACGGACTACCGCGATAACCACCTTGGCCCGGAGATGAAGGAGCTGCGCACCGTCCGGTATCGCCTTTTCGAAGTCGTACCGCACGTCGCCGGTGACACCGCATGGGCGACGTTTCGCTACACCATCAGCGGCAGCGAGATCAAGGGCCGTGCGTTTTCCGGAGGCGGCATCGGCACTGCGGTCCTGCAACGAGAGCTCGGGGGTTGGCGCATCGTGCACTGGCACTCGACGAGCACGCCGAAACGGGCGCGCTAGCAGTGATGCGTCGAAAGAAACGCGACATGTTCCATGAACCACGCATGGGACACGGCTAGGCCGGCGAGTACGGCGAAGACGAACACCGGCGGTGCGAGCGCGATAAAGATCCCCCGCCGGCTACCGGCAGTCCCGAACGCTTCGGTGCACAGCCCACGTCGCTCGCGCGCCCGCGATACGAGCAGCGCCGCATACCGTTCCGGCTGTTCCGCGGCGGCGTCTAGGTTCGTTCGCAACTCTCGCCGTAACGCGAGCCGTTGCTCCAGCGCAGAGAATGCAGGCAGCAGAAGAGCGGCGAACGCCAGGTGCCACGCAAATCCGCGGACCGGGTCGCGATGCTTGACGTGCAGCAGCTCGTGGCGCGCCACCATGCCCACCTGATCTGCGTCGAGATCTTGGATGAATCCACGCGACAGCACGATCACCGGCTGAAGGCCGACCAGTGCGAAGCACAGCGGAATCGTGACATCGAGATAGACGACCCGCGGGACGCCGATCTCAACCGCAGCGGCCGCTGCGCGAAAGGCGGATTCGACGAGCGCCGGCGGCGCGGTTTCGAGCGCGAATAGGGTTGCGGCGCGCGCTCGCGCCCGCGCGACGCGTAGTGCGACCGCAAGCGCGGCGGTCAGCGCCGCTGCCAGGTACAGGAGCGGTAAATTCTCGTGCATCCAGAGCACGAGATGATACGCCGGATCGACGCCGGGGATTTGGCAGCCGCGTCCGGCGACCAGCGTGAGCGGGACGAGGAAGACCAGCGGCCACGCCCAGCGTGCAACGCGCGTAATGCCCAAAACGCGTGCGTATGACGTGTTGCTCAGCGGCCGGTACCGGTTCAGCGCGTGCGGCGCCGGTCCTGGAGCAGCCGCAGCGTTTCTTCGAGCGCCTCCTCGTCGTGCGCGATCGCGTCCACGAAGCCGTGAATCGCGGCGCGCCCGTGCGCACCGACCAGCCCGGAGAGCACGTCGCCGACGAATCGTTCAACGAACGAATCGCGCGTGATCGCCGCCGCATAGCGCGTCTCGAGGTAGGCGCCGGTCTTGCGGACGAGTCCTTTGCGCTGCAGCCGGGTCAACTCGGTCGCGACGGTGGTATAGGCCACCTCTCCTCGACGCGCCAGCATGCGGTGCAGCGCGGCGAGCGCCATCGGTCCGTCGGACCAGAGGAGCTCCATGACGCGCGTCTGCAGCTCTCCCAGAACCTGGTCGACGCCTTTCCCGCGGGGACGGAACTGCACGTCTCGCTTCTTCGCCACGACGCGTCCTTCGACGCCGGGAGGTTTACATCTTCATCGTCGCGTGCGGACCGTGGTCGCTCACTTGAGCCTTGAACCATGCGTGGATCGCGGACACGAGTGCCGGGTCGGCGGTCGCGTACGTGATTCTCGCGCCGTTGGGGACCTCTGCATAGCGAACGCTGATGCGACTCGACCCTGCGCGCAGCGCTTTCAGCCCCGGCATCTCGCCGCCGTGAATCGACGCCGGATCCGCAAAGTCACCGCGAGCAAATGCCGTGGCTTCCTTGCGCAAGTGCGAGCGCACGAGGCCGACCTGTTTGGCATCCCCATCGTGCACGAGCACGGTTTGCACGCCGCCGCTGGGCGTCGGTACGAAGACGTGCTTCGACGTTTCCATGCTGAAGGGCATGACCTTCTCGCTGCTGCGCTCGACTTGCGTCTGTCGTTGAGTATCGGCAGCGAATGCGGCGGACGTCGACATTGCGAGCGCAATCGCGGCACATGCTCCTGCGAAGCTAGGTTTCACGAGCCACCTCCAATGGCTCCAGTATACCAGGCTGCAAGGGCTCAACCATCTCGCGCCGGGGGCGCACCGGTATCAAGCAGCGCAACCGCGGGGTGCTTAGACGATTGTGAAGAGCCGGTTCAGGAAATTGCCGTGAAGCAGAGAAACGCGCACGGTCGCATCGTACATGACTCCTAAAGGAGGCTCGGCCCGTGAAGCGGTTGGTGCTGTTCGCTTTCTGCGCGTTAGCCGCCACGGCGGGCGTCTACGCGTGGCAAACGGTCGGAGCGAGCGGACCTGGGTTGCCCTTGAGGCTCGTCGGCGACTTTCCGCTGAGCGGCAACGCGACGCGGTTCGACTACGCGAGCCTCGACGCGCCGCGCGGAATCATTTGGGTCGCGCACATGGGCGACGGTTCGGTCGAGGCGTTCGACCTCAAGGCCAATCGCGTGACGCTCACGGTGCCGTTTTCGGCCGCGGCGAGCGTACGCGGCGTGCTCGCTGCGCGAGGGAACGTGTACGCCGCGGCACAGGGCCTCGGCGGAGTCGTCGTGCTTCACGGCGCGAGCGGCAAGCGGCTTGCGTTCGTCCGAGCCGGTGACGTCGACGGGCTTGCGTACGACCCCGTCGACGAACTTGTCTACGTTTCGGACGAGAGCGGCGCCCGGGACGTCGTCATCGACGCGCGCACGAACAAATTTGCCGGTGCCGTCGCGCTGGGTGGAGAGGCCGGGAATACCGTATTCGATCCGCGCTCGCGCCACGTGTTCGTCGGCGTGCAGACGCGCGACGAGCTCGCCGAGATCGATCCAGCGCTGTCGAAGGTCGTGCGGCGCTACCCGCTGCGGCGCTGCAGCTCGGCACACAGCGTGGCGATCGATTCCGAGCAGCGCGCAGCCTACGTGGGATGCCAGCACAATTTGCGCGTCGTTCGGCTCGACTTGCGCACCGGCGACGTCAACGAAGCCAGCGGTGTGGGAATAGGCGTCGATGTGCTAGCGCTCGATCCAGGGTTGCACCGGCTCTACGTCGCGTCGGAGTCGGGCGTCGTTAGCGTGTTCGATGTCGCGGGCCGCCGGCTGCACCGCACGGCGCAAGGGTTCTTGCACCTGAATGCGCACGTCGTCGCGGTCGAGCCCGCGACCCATCGCGTGTACTTCCCGCTCCAAAACGTCAACGGCAAACCCGTGATGCGCGTGATGGAGCCGCAGTGAGCCCGTCCTTGTTCGATCTCGTCCGCTATTTTCTGATGCTCGGCGCAACCGGGTTCGGCGGGCCCGTGGCGCTCGCCCACGCTATGCGGCGGGATCTCGTCGAGAAGCGCGGATGGCTGGATGAGGCGTCGTACGATCGCGGACTTGCGATCGCCACCGCATGTCCCGGGCCGATGGCTTACCAGCTCGGCGTCTACTGCGGTTACGTGACGCACGGCGTGCCCGGCGCGCTGGCGATCGCCGTCGCTTTCGCGCTGCCGCCGTTCGCGATCGTCGTTACCGTCGCCGCACTCTACGAGCGGTTCGCGGGCGCCGGCCTCGTGCGCGGCCTGTTTTACGGCATCGGCCCGGTGGTCGTCGCGCTCATCCTGCGCGCGAGTTGGAATCTCGGCCGCAAGACGCTCAAACAGGATTACGCGGCGTGGGGCGTTGCGGTCGTGGCGTGCGTCGTCACGATCGCGTTGCAACGAGAGCTGGCGTGGCTGTTCCTCGCGTCGGGCGTCCTCGGAATCATTGTGTTTGCGCCGCGGCGAAAGCCGATACCGATGGTCGACGCGGCACCGGACGCGCACAAGCTGCGCGCGTCTGGTGCGCCCATCGTACTCGCGCTTGCCGTGCCCGCTTCCGGACTTGCCCCGGAGCTGTTCTGGTTCTTTCTGGAAGACCAGCTTTCTCGTGTTCGGGAGCGGACTCGTCATCGTGTCGTTCGTGAAGACGTATGTCGTCGATCAGTACCACTGGCTCGACAACCAGACGTTCGTCGATGCGGTCGCGATCGGTATGATCTCGCCGGGGCCGGTCGTCATCACCGCGACGTTCGTCGGCTACGCGGTGGACGGATTCGCCGGCGCGGTCGCCGCGACGGCCGGTATCTTTCTTCCGTCGATCGCGTTCACGATCGCGGCGACGCCGCTGCTCCTGCGATATGGCTCGCACCCGAGGGTCGCCGGCTTCATACGGGGCGTTACGGTTGCCGTGGTCGGCGTGCTAGCCGGAACGACATACCTGATCGGGCGGCCGGTTATCATCGACGTGTTCGGCGCGATCCTGTTCATTGTGGTTCTCGCTGCACCGTTCGCCGCGAAGCGCGTGCCGGACCAAGCTTACGTCGCGCTCGGCGCGGTTCTCGGCGTTGCATTGCGCCACTGATCTCGTCGCGCCGAGCGCGGCGTCGCCGTGTCAGACCTCTGTCTGTTCATGTCTGAGCCCTTCTTTCTCGAGCGCGAGATATCTGGTGCGCTGGCTGCCCTGGTCGTTTCGCGCTAAATCTAGGCGCTCCGGGAATGAAGACTGGATGGTTGAACGCAGGCACGGCGCGTGCAGCTATGCTCGCCGCAGACCAGCCGACAAAGGGGGACGCGAAGCGCGGCGGAGAGCCGGCGCAAAACGCGCTTGTCTGCGGCTCTTCCCGACTCGAGACATCGAATCGTGACGGCGAGGACGTCCGCTTCTTTAGCTAAATCGTAGATGCTATAGCCGCATGCGATCCTGAGCCGGAAGAGCCGCGCCGAGAGCAGCTCTACGGGAGGCCCATGCTTCGAAATCATCGCTTCGCCTTGATGCACCAGAACGCCGCTTCGAGCGCATAGCTGATCGACGCGCGCAGGCAGACGCAGGCGAAGACGACGTGCGACTCGCGCGCCGCATCATTGGCCCTGAACCAGAAGCCGGCTCCCGAGTCGTCCACGCGGGCGTCGATTCCATTGTCTTGGAGGAACCGGACGATGAGCTCCGCATTGAAGTCGTCCGCTTGCACCAGGCCGGGGATGTTCTGGTGCTGTTCGTTCGTAAGGTCCGCGATGTCGGCGTGAAACTCGTCAGGGGCGACGTTCCTGTGCCTTCCTTGTCCGCCGCGGCGCGCCGGGGTTTTCGACGCGGGCGCGTCGAATCGGGCGTGTGTCATTCGGTGGCTACTCCATCGGGTGACGGACCCGGCCGGTGTTAGTAGCACCGGCCGGGTCGCTATGTTGTGCGCGCAGATGCGCGTAGCTAGATTATAGCGTCGGGAATACGCCGAGCAAGTGTTGCAAGTGAAATTATCCCACACACGCATGCCGCGTTTTTACGTAGTTTGAAACGATCCCCGAGCGCCTAGTCGAAGAGCGCGTCAGCAGCGCAACGCTAATCCAAACACGATCTTTCCGCCGACGCGAGCGAACGCTTTACCAAACCGGTCGCCCGTCCGCTGAAGGTTGCGAGCTGACGTGTCGCGTCTGGAACTGCGAGCGTTGCGTTGTGAGTGCGGTTATTTGTGGACTGCGGCGACTTGCGCGGCGGTGACCGCCGACGCTTTGTTGCCCCACGACCTGCGGACGTAGGAGATCACCGCCGCGATCTCCGGATCGGACAGCGTCCCTTGCCACGCGGGCATCTGGCCGTCGTACTTCATGCCCTTCACGACGATCTTGCCGTTGAGGCCGTACTTCACGGTATGGATCACGCGTTTCGCATCGCCGGAGACGAACGGGTTCGCGGCGAGCGGGGGGAAAATCTCGGGCGCACCCTGACCGTTCGCGCCGTGACAGCCCGCGCAGTTGGCCATGAAGACCTTGTCGCCCGCGGCGGCCGCGCGGCGCGGCGCGGCGTTTGCCGCCGGGATCGCGGTGGCGGCTAGGACGAACGCGGCGCATGCAACGAACGCCGCGCTCGGGATCTTTCTCATGGTGCGATATTGCATGGAGACAGCCGTGCGCCCTCGGGAGTGATCCGGGCGGTGCGCGGAAAACGTTAGGAGGGCGATACACATGCACGCTGGGAGGTCCTCGTGATCGTTTCCCGTTCTCTCGCCGCGGCCGCCGCGACCGCGCTTCTGACCTTGGCGGTGCCGGCGCTCGCCGCCGACGGCCCCCACCGCGTTTACGCGATCGCCCAGCAGAATGGCTCGGGCGAGCTCGGTACGGTGACGCTGACCGCGGTCGGCGACAAGACGCGCGTCGACGTCGCGCTGGCGAACGCGCCCACCGACGTGCCGCAGCCCGCGCACATTCACGAAGGTTCCTGCGCGAAGCTCGATCCCAAGCCGAAGTACACGCTGGGCGTCGTCACCGACGGGACGGCGACGTACATGGTCGACGCGCCGATGTCACAGCTCGTTGCGGGCGGCTTCGCGGTGAACGTTCACAAGTCCACGAAAGACATCCCGACCTACGTCGCTTGCGGCGAACTGGGCCCCAAGAAGTAGCGCCGCTCTCCGACGAGGCGCTGTTGCGTCTCGTCGGAGCTCGTCACTCGGACGCTTTCAACGAATTGTACCGCCGTCACGCTTCCGCCGTGGCGGCCGTTGCGTCGCGTTTGGTATCCGACCGCGCGGACGCGGACGAAGCCACGCAGAGCGCGTTCATGGCGCTGTGGAACCGCGCCGCGTCGATCGATGCGCGCGGCGGTTCGTTGCGCGCGTGGCTGGTGACCGTCGGGCGCAACGCCGCGCTCGACCGCGTGCGCCGCATGCGCGCAACCGTGTCGGCCGACGCGACGCACGAACGTATTCCGGCGACGGACGCCGGACCTGAGGAAACCGTATTGCAGCGCGACGCCCAACGCGACATCCACCATGCGCTCGAATCGCTGGATCCCGAGCAGCGCGCCGTCGTGGAGCTCGCGTACTTCGGCGGTTTGAGCCAAACGCAGATCGCCGCGCAGACCGGCGTTCCGCTCGGCACGGTGAAGAGCCGGGTGCGGCTTGCCATGCGCCACCTGCGGCGCGCACTCGAGCCCACCGCGGGGGAGCCTGCGTGAATCCGTACGACCTGAACTTGCACGACGCGAACCCGCACGACGATTTGGAAGCCTACGTGCTCGGCGCGCTCGAGCCCGCCGAAGCGCGCGCGTTCGAAACGCACCTCGCGAGCTGTCAGACCTGCCGCGACGGCGTCGCGTCGTATGGCGGCGTGCTGCGCGCGCTGCACGCGCTGCCGGTTGCCGCGCCGCCGCCGCCGCCGCGCGTCGGGCGGCCGCCGTTGGCGTGGATCGCCGCGCTCGCCGCCGCCGCGGTACTCGGAATCGCCGTCGGGCAGCGCACCGCGCCGGCGCGCGCGGACGGCGACGTCGCGGCTATCGCCGAGATGATGGCTGCTCAGCCGCGAGAGATCGCACTGGCCGGAGCGTCCGCGCGCGGCGTCGCGATCGTCGGCAGCGGCGGAAGCCGCACGGCTTTCGTCGTGAGCGGATTGCCTGCGCCGGCGCCTGGCCGCGGTTATCAGGTGTGGGTGCGCGGTGCGAAGGTTCGGTCACCGGGCATGCTGCACCGCACCGCTGACGGCCTCGAGGTGCTGGTCGTGCCCGGCAACGTGCTGGCCGGCGCGCATCACATCGGCGTGACGATCGAACCCGCCGCAGGATCACCCGCCCGAACGGGACCGGCGCAAGTCACGGGCGACATTTCGTAAGCGTGTTCCAGTGGCCTAAATCAGAAGAACCAAACCAGTGCCGAGACGCCGACTAGAGTCGCCACGTATAGAGGCCACGGCGGGCGAAGAAACTCCGAGCGTCTGAAGAAAATGCCGTCAGCCAGCGAGGCGATACCAAGCACGCAGAACAGCGCCGCCGAAAACCAGTGAGCTCGGACAAGCGCAATCGCGACTGGAACGACTACGATCGGCGCGAATTGAATGTTGTAGCTATTCGTAACTTTGAATCTGGCCATGATTCATACGCGTAGAGCGAGTCACAAAAATCCTTAACCGCAAGTCCCACGAACCCTCCTATGACGGTCGAGCTAGCGGGTTCCTTGATGGCAGCAATTGCGAGCAATCTCGCAATTGCACCATAGGTAAGCGCGATGTATGGACAAAAAGACTTGGGCGGTAGATAGCAGTTAGGAACTCCGTACTCCGCCATACAGTACCAAAAGCGTGTGCTGTCAATTTGATTGTTCGGATCGAAGTGATAGGCTGTCACTGAGCCGTCGATCTCAAGGGTCCCGATCAGATCCTCGCCGAGTTCGAGCGTCAAAAGGCTCGTACCGTCGCCGAAATCGAGTTCGGTATCATACGGCGCGGTATCCGAAAAAGTGGACCAGGTAGGTGTACTTCCCCCGCCTCCTCCGCCCACTGGACCGCAGCCGGATTCCTGCCCGCAATTAGGGTTGCTCAGCGTCTTTCGGCGATTGGTCCTTATTACGGCGCCGTCATGGCGGTTAAGCTCGTCGGTTAGCCAACGCCCGGCTCGGTGCGCTGCTGCACGACGTGGTGCGAAATTCGGCGCGTTCGCATTTCGCGGATGATCATTGACGGATGCGACGATCTTCTCGATTGCGCCGATACTACTTGTTGATCGACGTGACGTCGAAAGAAGCGCTTGGCTAGACGTCGAGCCGCAACCCGTTGCGCTAAGCGCGATCGCGCTGGCCAGAACAGCAGACACAAGTACTCTCACTTGCAATTCGCTTACACCCTCAGTGCGCACGCCGGCACTTCGCCGAGGCCACATCCCCGAGACGCACGGCATGCGAGGCGCCCAGTTTCGCCAGACACCTCACGCGCCAAATACGCCAGGATCCGGGCGTGTCACCTGCTTGATGGGGCAACCATGCCGAGCCCTAGCCCAGCTTCAGCCGCAAGGGCGTACTCCGGGAAAACCTGCGCTTACTTGGCTTGAGGGTTTGGCGCTGGCAACGCCGGGGTTCGGCACGAGAGACGGAAGTCGTAGGCATGAGGGCGTACCATGTTAGGCGTGCCTCATTGCGGACTTCGCCGTGCCTCAGAAGCCGTTGCGTCGCTGTTTGCCCTGCTTGCGTTGCTCTTCGTCGTACCGTCTGTGGCGCTTGCCGATGCCGATGCGAATCCGGTCGGGGTCGATCCGACGACGGTCGGGCTTCAGCCGATTCGCGGCGCGATTCCGGCCGCCACGCCCGCGCCGGGGGAGTCGCGGCTCGTCCGGCGGCCCGACGGCACCTCGGGCGCTGTGCGGCGGCGGTCCGGTGGGACCGTTTCGTTCGACCTCGTCGCGCGTGAGGCGCCATGGACGCTTCAGCCCGGGCTGACCGTGATGGCGAAGACGTACAACGGCGTCGTGCCGGGGCCGACGCTCGTGGTGCGTGAAGGCGAACGCGTCGTCATCGATTTTCGCAATGCGATGAGCGTGCCCGACACGATTCATCTGCACGGGATCCACGGCGCGCCCGATGCGATGGACGGCGTCGCCGGGATCTCGCAGCCGATGGTCGAGCCGGGCGGACACTTTCGCTATGAGTTCACCGCGCGTCAGCCAGGGACGTTCATTTACCACTCGCACGCCAACGAAGCGATGGTCGACAGCGGGCTGTACGGCGCGATCGTCGTGCTGCCCGCGCATCCGCGGCCCGAAGAGCGCGTGCAGCGCGACGACGTCGAGCTGATCTCGTCGTGGGCGATTCAGACCGTCACCGAGAGCCACCACACCATCAACGGCAAAGAGTATCCCGCCACCGCGCCGATCGAGGTGCGCAAAGGCGAGCGCGTGCGGGTGCGCTGGATCAACATGTCGTCCGAGAACGTGCACACGATGCACACGCACGGTCACGACATGCTGGTGATCGCACGCGACGCGCAGCCCGTTGCTGCCCGCGACCTGCAGGACACGATCTTGATCGGGCCGGGACAGCGTGCGGACGCAGTCATCACCGCGAACGCGCAGCCCGGCAACTGGCTCGTGCACTGCCACGTGCTCGACCACACCGAAGACACCGCCGGCATGCCCGACGGCCTCGTGACGACCATCCACTACGCAGGGACGCCGCAGCGGCTCGATGCGATGAACATGGAGATGCGCATGCACATGCCGAGCGCGTCCAACGGCGGCACGCGCGCTCCGCTGTCGTTCACGACGACGGCGCTGCTCGGTTTGTTCGCGGGGCTCACCATCTTTCTGGGCTTGCCGATCGCGCGGGCGCGGCGGCTGTCGGTCGACGTCATCGCCGCGCTGAACGCGCTCGCGATCGGCATCCTCGTGTACCTGATCGTCGAGATCGCCGGCAACGCGACGACGCCGCTCGTGCGCGCGCTCGCGAACTGGCAGCGCGGCACGACGGGGCACGGCGTGCCGTTGCCGCTGCCGGTGACGATGCTGGTTTCGTACGTCGCGGGATTGCTGGTCGGGCTCGTGGGGCTCGGCGCGCTCGCGACGCGGTTCGCGAAGACCGGCGCGTCGTCGGCCGCGGAGAAACCGTTCGTCATCGCGGCGATGATCGCGATCGGCATCGGCGCCCACAATTTCGCCGAAGGGCTCGCGATCGGCGCGTCGGCGGCGTCGGGCGCGACCGCGATCGCGTTCGGCCTCATCCTCGGGTTCGCGCTGCACAACGCGACCGAGGGATTCGGGATCGCCGCACCGCTCGCGGGGCGCGGTGCGGTGGCGACGTGGGGGCAGATCGGGCTCGCGGGGCTCGTCGCCGGCGGGCCGACGTTCTTCGGCGCGATGCTCGGCTATCGTTTTTCGTCGCCGACGCTGTCCGCGTTCTTTCTGATGACGGCCGTCGGCGCGCTGGTGTTCGTGGTCGGCGAGCTGTGGAGCGTGCTCAAGCGCAGCGGGCTGACGATCACGTCGACGTCGATGCTGGCGGCGGGCTTTGTCGTCGCGCTCGTCACGGAAGTGATCGCCGAGATCTCCGGCTGAACGCGCCGGCGGCGAGTCTGCGCGAGACTCGCCGCCGGTTGCCGGATCTGAGCTCCGATCAGCGACCTGTCGGGGTTGCCGTCGGGCTCGGTGATGCGCTGGCCGTCGTGCTCGGGGACGGGCACGGGCTCGGCGCGGTGGACGTGCCGCTCGTGAACGCGCTGATCGGCGCTTTGACTTCGATCAGGCGGTGATGCTGCGCGTCGAACAGCTCGATGTGCAGCCGGGCCGATCCCGCGGAGATCGGGAACGTGAGCGGGCCGGTGAACGCGCCTTCGAAGCGCACGCGGCCGGCGTCGTCGGATTCGCTGTCGGAACCTTTCTCCTCGAACTTGATGGATGCGACCGCGGTGCCGACCGGCGTGAGCGTGAGCGTCGCGCACGTGCGCGTCAGCGTGAACGGTGCGTTCGCCGGCAAGACGCTGCCGCTGCCTGCGTTTACCGACGTCACGTTGCCGTGGTCGTCTTCGGTCGCATCTTCCTGCTCGTCGTCGTTCGGATCGATCGCGCCGTTGTCGTCGCGGTCGCCCGCGCTCTTGACGCTGATCGTGCCGTCGGCGTTGATCGTGACGAGCACGACCGTCGCTTGCGTACCCAGCGCGAGTGTCGCGGTGACGGTCAGCTTGCCTGCGGTGATCGTGATGGTGCTGCCCGGCGCGACGGCGGCGGTGAACTTGATCTTGGCGTGTCCGTTGCCGTCGAGCGTGCCGGTGCCGACGGTGACGCCGCCGACGGTCACCGTGACCGGGACCGACGTGAGGTCTTGGGGGCGGCGAACTTTGGCGAGTGTCTGCGTGCCGGCAAACGTGACGGCGACGGACTGCGTGCTTTGTGTCGTGACCTGCGATTGGTTCGGAACGGGGCCGGCCGACGTGCCGCCGCCGCCGCCGCACGCGGCGAGCAGCGCGGCCGCGACGATCACCGCCGATGAGCTTGCGACGATCCTCATCGCGTTGCGCTCAATGCATCGCCGGCGGCGACGAACGCGTCGGGGGCTAATGACATTGCGAATCCTCCTGAAAAGCGGTAGTAGCACACGCGTCGGATGCTACGAACGCCCGATGAGGATTGCGTGAAGACTCGGTAGCGCTATGTCTCAGACATCATTCATACTGTGCGAGTTCGAACGTGAAAACGGCGCGCACGAACGTGCACGCCGTTCCTTGGTGTGTCGCGAATCACTCCGCGACGATCAGTACGCGCCCGATCCGAAGCGCGTGTTGGACACGCCGAAGCGCAGCGCCGCGTTGAGCGTGTGCTTCGTGCGCTCGCCGCGCTCGATCACGTCCTCCGCCTCGAACGCCAGGCCGCGCGAGAGCAGGCGCGTCCCGCCGACCGTCAGCGAGCGGCCGAAGCCGCCGCTCGAGTCGTTGACGGCGTCGTAGCGCACGATCGCGAAGGTGCCGTGCGGAAGCTGCCACCGAACTTGCGCGAAGCCGCCGCTGGATCCGATGCCGATCCCGTCCCCGTTGGGGCTGGAGTTGTAGCCCGTCTGCAGCACCGTCTCCACCGCCAGGCGCCCGCGGTAGAAGTTCACGCCGACGCCGCGCCGCGTGAACGCGTCGGGCACGTCGCCCAGTCGCCGCTCACCGGTGTAGTCGTACGCGCTCACGACGAAACCGCCGATCGCTTCCTGCGCCTGGATCATGCGATCCGTGCCGTTGCTTGCGAGGCCGGAGTGCGGATCGTGGCCCTGCGCCGCGACGAACGTGGCGCTCGATCCGCGCACCGGATTCCCGAGCGCGAGCGTGGCGGCGTTGTGCGGATCGATCAGCGTGAACGGATTCGCGCCGACCGTTTGATCGAAGATCGCGTAGTGCTGGTTCGTTTGACGGAACGTCTCCGGATCGACCGGCAGCGGCAGCGTGATCGAACCGAGCGTGAAGCGGGCCGGCGCGCCGCCGAACGAACCGCGCGTGCTGTACTGCGCCCACGCCTCGCGCATCGCGCCGTTCTGAGCGCCGTCGACCAAGTAGAGCTGGCCCGCGACGGAGATTTGCTTCGTCACGCGCGCGGACAGAAACACTTCGAGCTCGTCGAGCGTCGCCTTCGGCAGCTGGTTCGACGCATCGGGCTCGCTCGTGTACGCGAACTGGCCGCGCACCGCTACGACCGGCTTCCCGCCCGTGCCGAGGTTCGGCAAGCGCAAGTCGTTGCGCAGGTATGCCTGGCCCAAATCGTTCGTCCCGCGGATCGACGTGTGGCATGCGTCGCACTGCAAGCCGGTCTGCATCGAGAACGAGGGCAGCGCGTCCGCCGGCGCGCCGATGACGGCGACGACGGCGAGCGCGACGAACGCCGCGAGCGCGGCGCAGAGCGAAGAGCGGTTCATCGTTGGGTTCCTCCAGGTGGGACGAGGTCGGGCTGCGCGATCCAGGCGGCATCGAATGCCGTGAAGCGAAATGCGGCGAGCAGGTCGTCGAGCGCCTCGGCGCGCTCGCGCGTGTGGAACGTCGAGCCGTCGACGCGTTTGAGCTGCGCGGCGGACTGCTCCGTCGCCGCGCTGATCTGCTGCATCGACAGCGCCGTATGGCGCGCATGCTCGGCGATCGCGGTGATCAGCCGGTCGATCTCGGCCGTGACGGTCTGCTGGCTCGATGCGCCGACGGCGTTGCGCTCGGCATCCGCCGCGACTTGCGCGATGCGTTCGGCGAGCTCCGTGGACGCCGCGCGCATCTGCGCCGCGCGCGATGCGACGTCGGCCGCGATGTGGGAGGTCGCGTCGATGGCGGCGCGGATCTGCGCGAGTGCCGCATCGGCGGCCTGCGTCACCTCGACGCCGCTCGACGTTGCCTTCGCCGACTCGCGCACCGCGCCGGCGGCGCGCAGCGCGTCGGCGCGAATCGCCGCGAGGATGCCGTCGATCTCGCGCGTCGCCGTGCGCGAGCGCTCGGCGAGCGCGCGCACTTCGGAGGCGACGACGGCGAAGCCCCGGCCGTGCTCGCCGGCGCGCGCGGCCTCGATCGCCGCGTTCAGCGCCAGGAGGTTCGTTTGATCGGCGATCTCGTCGATCGCCGCGACGATCGTTCCCACTTGCGCCGACCGCGTCTCCAGCGCGCCGATCGCCGTCGCCGCGCCTTCGCTCAGCGTGCCGATCGACGTCATCGCCTCGGCCGCGCGCCGCACCGCTTCGCTGCCGCGCTCCGCTTCGCGCAGCGCGTCCCGGGCCGAGCCGGCGAGATCCTGGCCGAGCTCGTGAAAGCGTACGATCTCGCCGTCGAGCGTCGCGACGGAACGCGAGCCCGAAACAGCGGCGTCCGCCTGCCGGCGCGAACCGGCCGCGATCTCGTGCGAGCCCAGCGCGAGCTCGTTGACGCGCGCGTGCATGTCGTCGAGCTGTTTCGCCTGATCCGCCGACGCGAGCGTCGCGTCGCGCACCGCGTCGAGCACTTGACCGGCGGCCACCGCGGACTCTGCGGTGCTCGCCGATACCTGCACGCTTTCGGCGACGAGGTCTTGCGACACGGCGGACGCGCGCGTCACCGTGCCGCGCAGGCTTTCGGTCATCGCGTCGAACGCGCCGGCGACGCCGTGCAGCCCGCCGACGAGCTCGTCGTAGCTCGCGGCGAGCACGCCGATCTCGTCGGGGCTCTTCAATTTGAGCGGCAGGCGGCATGTCTCGTAGCGCGTGTCGAGATCGCCGCCGGCGAGCGCGCGGAACGACGACACGAGCCGTTCAACGTCGTCGCGCGCGATGTCGTACAGCGCCGCCGTCACCTTCGAAAGGCGCCCCGTCACCGACCGCCCGACCGCGAATGCGATCAGCGCGAACAGGAAGATCGCGGCCACGGTCATCGCGACGAGCGTGATCAAGACGGATCGCGCGGTCGCCTCGAATTCCGCGTTCGCCACCCGCGCGCCGGACGCGACGTAGGCGTATAGCTTCTCGGCCTGCGCACGCACGGCGTCGAAGCGGGCCGCATCGTCGCGCAGCGCGCCCGCGGCGGCGTCGCGGCGGCCGCCGAGCACGTCGGCGCTGCGCTTTGCGTACTGCCGGTCGAGAGCGGCGACGCCGTCCTCGATCTGCTGCTCGAAGACGTCGATCTGCTCGAGCTGGTTCACGGGGATATACGTCGTCTGATCCGTGGCGCGCAGCGTGGCGATTCGGCGCTGCATGATCTTGCGCGCATCGCCGAGGTCGTGCTGGAACGCACGGTCGCCCGTCGCGACGAAACCGCGGACGGCCGTTTGCTCCAGCACCGCGGCGTCGACGACTTCGCGGATCTCGATGGACGTCGTCTCCAGCGCTTCGCGGTGCGCCGCTGCGAACGCCATCGACGCGATGCCGCGGGCGGTCACGACCGCGACCGCGATCATCAGGATGACGGCGATCGCCGACCCGCCCGCGAGGCGTGCCGCGATCGGAAAGCGGCCGCGCTGCATCGTTCGGTACCGGCTTATTTCTTCGCGACCGCGCAGCTGGCGATCGTCGCGATGTCGTCGAACGACTTGTGCACGTTGATGACGAGGTCGCCCGCGAGCAGCTTCTCGATCGGGACGTCGAGCGTCGTCGTCGACTCACCCTTCACGACGGCGGCGAGCATGTAGAGCGGGCGCGGGCCGTACTTGTCGCACGTGCCGGTGTGAAAGTGCGTCGGCTGCGGGTCGCCGGCGCCGCCGCGCAGCTGGAGCTGCACCAGCGTCTTGCTGCCGCGGGGCGTCAAGATCGCCACGCCGCTCTCGCCCGAACCGTTCATCGCGCCGAGCGGGATGCGGACGGCGTCATCGGCGGACGCCGGCACGAGGGTCGCTGCGGCGAGCAGCAATCCGAGCAGCGCTGCGCCGGCGCGTGGCGCGTTCGATCTTTCCATGGTCAACGTCTCCGTCCGTGGTGGCTCTCGAAGTCTATCGGCGCGGAGTATGAGGAGATTCTGAAGGCTCGCGGCTTACCGCACATTGTAAAGGATTTCAAACCCAACCGCCGCCCGCGGCCGTGCGGTATACTCAGGCGGATGGAAAGTCTGCTGCTTGCACTGGGGATCGGCTTCGTGTCGGGGCTCCGCGCGCTCACGTCGCTCGCCGCGCTCGCGCTCGCGCGCGGCGTGAGCATCTGGGGCATCGTCCTCGCCGTCGGGGCCGCCGGCGAGTACGTCGCGGACGCGTCCCCTAAGATCCCGTCGCGGACCGCGCTGCCGTCGATCGTGGTTCGCCCCGTCAGCGGGGCGGTCGCGGGGTGGCTCATCAGCTCCTGGCACGGCGGCTCGCCCATCGGGGGCGCGATCGCCGGCGCCATCGGCGCGCTCCTCGGCACGTACGGCGGGCACGCCGCGCGCGTCGCGGCGATCGCGAAGATCGGCGCGCTCCCTGCCGCGCTCGCCGAAGATCTGGTAGCGATCGGACTCGCCGTGCTGCTGGTGACGCGCTGATGACAGCGTTCCGCCGGCCGGCGCGCTCGGCGGCCGGCGCGCTCGTCGCTGCGCTCGCGGTGACCGCGATTGCGGCGCCGGCGCTCGCGGCGCCCACGGCGGACGATCTGGCGGTGCCGCGCTACGCGCACGTGTTCGTGATCGTCGAAGAGAACAAGGACTACGCGCAGATCATGGACGGCGCCAACGCTCCCGCGATCGTGCGCTTGGCGAAGGCGTACGGGAGCGCGACGAACTTCTACGGCGAAGTGCACCCGAGCGAGGCGAACTACGTCGCGCTCGTCGGCGGCGACACGTTCGGCATCCACGACGACGACGCGTTCTTCTGCATGCCCGCGCAGGACAGCGGCGATTGCTCGCATGCGAAGACTCCGGGGTATGCGAACCATACCGTCGACGCGCCGCACCTCGGCAACCAGCTCGAGGCGGCGGGGCTTTCGTGGCGCGGCTACTACGAAGACATCCCGGCGCCCGGCTCGCTGGCGACCTTCGCGACGGCGCCCGGCGGCGAGGCGGGCGGGCCGAATGCGGCACTCTACGCCTCGAAGCACTCGGCGTTCTTGAATTTCCGGTCGGCGCAGAACGATCCGCACCGCGCGGATCACCTCGTCGGCTTCAGCCGGCTCGACGCCGATCTCGCGTCGGGGAACGTGCCGTCGTTCGCGCTGGTCGTGCCGAACCAGTGCAACGAGATGCACGGCGCGCACGGGCCGGGCATCCCCGCGGACTGCGATTGGAACGATCCGAGCGCGACGATTCGGCGCGGCGACGCATATGTCGACAAGCTCGTGCGCAAGATCCAGGCGTCGCCCGTGTGGGCTTCGCCCGACAACGCCGCGATCGTCATCACGTGGGACGAAGACTCGGGCACGCGCGTGGGGTGCTGCGGCAGCGATCCCGCCAGCGCGGCGAACTTCGGCGGCGGGCACATCGCGACCGTCGTCGTGACGAACCACGGCCCGCGCGGCGTCGCCGACCCGACGCCGTACAACCACTACTCGCTGCTGCGCACGCTCGAGGACGCGTTCGGGATCCGCACCTATCTGCGCCATGCCGACGACAGCGCCAAAGGCGTCGTCCCGATGCTGCCGTTGTTCCGGCGGTAGGCCGGCTCTGTACCGTAGCGCTCAGTACCGCCGGAGATCGGTACGGCGGCGGACGGACATTTCTCGCGGGCCAGACTACGATTGTCCCGATGAACGTCGTTCCGGCGGTCGGTTCTTACGGTCGTGGTGTCGGATGATTCGGACCGAACAGGCGCTCTTCGCGCGGGTGGTGCTCGAGCGGCTGCTCGGCGCGGTGGGCTCGGAATACGCCGACGGCGGAGACGGCACACGCACGCGGCAGACGCTCCACTGGGCGTGCGGCTGCCTCGCGACGGAATCGGACCCGCCGTGGTTTCGGCTGTTCTGCTGCGCGGAGCACCGCGGGACGGCCGCCTGACCTGAACGAAGTGCCGCCGCGATGACTTCGACGGCGACCGAGCGACCGACGACCACCGAAACGATTCCGGCCACGATGCGCGCGCTGCGAAAGACGAGCGCCGCGCCGGGGTTCACGCTGCAGCAGATCCCGGTGCCGGCGATCGGTCCGAACGACGTGCTGATTCGCGTGAAGACCGTCGGCTTGTGCGGGACGGACCTGCACATCTACGGCTGGGACCACTGGGCCGAACGGCGCGTGAAGCCGCCGCTCACGATCGGCCACGAGTTCATGGGGCATGTCGCGGCGGTGGGCAGCGCGGTGAAGGCCGTGCAGCTCGGCGACCGCGTGTCGGCCGAAGGACATCTCGCGTGCGGGATCTGCACGCTGTGCCGCACGGGGCAGGCGCACATCTGCGAGCACGTGCAGATCATCGGCGTCGACACCGACGGCGCGTTCGCGGATTACATCCGCATGCCCGAATCGAACGTGTGGAAGCTCGATCCCGCGATCCCCGACAGCTGGGCGGCGGTGTTCGATCCGCTCGGCAACGCGGTGCACACGGTAATGGCGGCCGACGTGTCGACGAAATCCGTCGCGATCACCGGTGTCGGATCGATCGGGCTGATGGCGATCCCGGTCGCACGCGCCGCCGGCGCCGCGAAAGTCTTCGCGATCGACGTGAACCCGCAGAAGCTCGAGCTCGCCAAGCGCGTCGGTGCGGACGCGACGTTCTCCGCGACGCAGCCCGATTTGGTCGACGACATCGTCGCGCGCACCGGCGGCGACGGCGTCGACGTGCTGCTCGAGATGTCCGGCTCGGGTCAGGCGATCAACAACGGGCTCGCGATGGTGCGCAACGGCGGCGTGGCGGCGCTGCTCGGCATCCCGTCCGACGAGGTGGAGATCAACCTCGCCGAACGGATCATCTTCAAAGGGCTGACCGTGCTCGGGATCAACGGGCGCGAGATGTTCCGCACGTGGTACCAAACGCAGGCGCTCGTGACGAGCGGCCGCGTCGATCTCACGCCGATCATCACGCACGAGCTTCGGTTCGAGGACTTCGACGCGGCGTTCGCGCTGATGCAATCAGGCGAGGCTGCGAAGATCGTCCTGCACCTCGACTAAGCGGTCTTTGCTTCGACTTCGAGGTACGCCGTGTCCGCCAGCTCGAACGTGCCGCTTTCGACGCGCACGCGCTTGAGCCGCGCCTGCAGCGCCGTCGTGCGCTCGACGATCAGCGGCCGTTCGCGGTCGATCACGACCTTGTCGCCTTCGACGTACCGCACCAAGCCGGCGAGGTCCGCGACGACGACGGCTTGCGACGGCATCGCCGACCACGGCCGGACCGCGACCGGGAAGCCGAGCTCGCGCGCCGCGCGCCGCGCTTCGCGGAACGACGTCGCGGCGCGCGGCTCGTCGAACGCCGGCGCGACGGTGCGACCGCGCGCGGTCATGTCGGGCACGACGACGTCGTCGAGGAAGCGGGCAAGCTCGGTCGCGACCGACGCCGGGTCGGAGAAGCGCACGTAGCGGACCTTCGCGAGGTCGTCGAGATCGCGCAGCAGCGTGGTCTTGATCTCGGCTTCGTCCCACACGGCGAACAGCATGGGGATGCGGCGACCGCCGTAGATGTTGTAGGCCACCTCGAACGCGCCGCTCTCGCTGAGGCCCGTGCGCACCACGAGCATCACGTCGGCGCGTGACAGCAGCGCCAGGCGCGTGTCGCGGAAGCGGCGCGGCGCGAACGCGCCGCCCGACTCGCTGCTGAACGCCTGGCGGAAGCTGTCGTTGTCGTGCGCTTTGGTCCCCGTCAGGAACTCAAGCGCGTAGCGGCCCTCTCCGACGAGGCCGCCGATGCCGTCGAGCGCGGCTTGAACGATGCGCGCTTCGCGTTCGGTCGTTTGCGTGAGCGGTTGCCGAACGAATACCTTGATCGCCATGTCGTAGAACACCCGTTTCCGACAGTCACGATGCACACGGCGTCAAAGCGCCGCGTACGATCCATACAAGCGCACCTGAGCGCCGAAGTCAAGAGGAAGAACTGACTAAACCTTCCCGAATGATCCGGCTCACGGTGCGCACCCGCACCCAAGGTACGCGGCCGCCGTATACGCCGCGCTTACCTCGGATTACGGCTCGCTTACGCGGGTATGGACTTCGACGGAGCAAGCGACCGCGACTCGAACCCACGGAGATCCGATGAACACCGCCTTCGAAGCCCACCTCAACGCCGACCTCGACGCCCTGCGCGCCGCCGGAACGTACAAACGGCTGCGGTACATCACCGGCCCGATGGCGGCCGAGGTGCACATGGAAGAGGCCGGCAACGTCATCGTGCTCTCGTCGAACAACTACCTCGGCCTCGCGGATCACCCCGACGTCGTCGCGGCCGGCATCGCGGGGCTGCAGAAGTACGGCGCGGGCACGGCATCGGTGCGCTTCATCTGCGGCACGTTCGACGTGCATCGCGAGCTGGAGGAGAAGATCGCGTCCGTCTTCGGCTTCGACGCTTCGCTCTCGTACGTGTCGTGCTGGGCCGCGAACGAAGGTGTCATCCCCACGATCGCAACGGCGGGCAACACGATCATCAGCGACGAGCTCAACCACGCCTCGATCATCGACGGCTGCCGGTTGGCCGGCGCGAAGCGCGCGCGCTACAAGCACGGCGACATGGCGGATCTCGAGCAGAAGCTGCGCGAGGCGGAAGGGACGTCCTTCATCATCACGGACGGCGTGTTCTCGATGGAAGGCTCGATCGCGAAGCTGCCCGAGATCGTGGCGCTCGCGCAGAAGTACAACGCGGTGACGATCGTCGACGACTCGCACGGCACCGGCGTGATGGGCAAGACGGGCCGCGGGACGATCGAGCACTTCGGATTGGAAGGCAAGATCGACATCCTCACCGGTACGCTGGGGAAAGCGCTCGGCGGCGGCGCCGGCGGTTTCGTCGCGGGCTCGAAGGCGCTGATCGACACGCTCGTGCAGCGCTCGCGCACGCAGCTGTTCTCGAACGCGCTGCCCGCGACGGTCGCGGCGAGCGCGCTCAAAGCGATCGAGCTGCTGGAATCGCAGCCGCAGCTCGTCGACACGCTGCGCGAGAACACGCGCTATTTCCGCGCGGGTCTCGAACGCCTCGGATTCAAACCGCTCGCGGGGCCGAGCGCGATCATCCCGATCATCGTCGGCGAGACGGCGTTCGCGATCGCGATGAGCGACCGTCTGCTGAAGGAAGGCGTGTTCGTGACGGGCTTCGGCTTCCCGGTCGTCCCCGAAGGCACGGCGCGCATCCGCGTGCAGATGTCGAGCGCGCTCAGCCGCGCCGAATTGGACCGCGCGCTCGCAGCGTTCGAAAAAGTCGGCCGCGAGCTCGGCGTGATCGGCGAAACGGCGCACGCTTAGCGGGGTCCCACCGCGCGCCCGCGCGCCGACCGCGAGAAACGCGATCGCAAGAAACGAATCTCGACGTGCTTTGCGGTCGCAAGCAGGAAAGAACGAGGCCGCCCGTCCGGGTCGCGCGAACCGGCACGCGAGCGGGTTCCAAGTGGGGACGAAACGTGACCTCTTCGCGCTTTTTCGCGTCCGTCGTTCTGTGTGCCGCCGTGCTTTGCGCGGCGTGTTCAAAACAGCAGGCGCAGACGACGGCGCCGTCTCCGGCGCCCTCCGTCTCGGCTGCTGCTGACGCCACCCCCGCTGCGTCGGCGACGCCGGCCGCGGATGCGGCGAGCGTTGCATCGCCCAGCCCCGGCGCAGCGTCGGCAGCGGCGTCGCCGACACCGTCGGCGTCACCGGTCGCGAACCTGCTGACGCCGCAGAACGGCACGATTCTTCGCGCATATCCGGCGACGGTCGACAACCCGGTCGTCGTGGCCGACTCCGGATTGTCCGTCGACGCCAACGCCGCGGGGCCATGGGTGTTGATCTACGAATTGCCCGGGACCGCGACGCTCTCGGGCGTGAGCGCACAGGTGCCGGAAAAGGACGCAGCGGGCAAAGGCGCGAGCGCGGCGTTCGCGGTCTCCACGACGAGCGCGAGCGACGGTTACACCGACGCCGCGACGATCGAGTCGACGACGGCGACCGCGGAGCAGCGCGTCACGCTGAACGGTCAGCGCGCGCGCTGGGTTCGCGTCACCGTGAATCGCACGGGGACCGGCAACCCGGTGCAATCGATAGCAGCGTTCGGCACGATCGCATCGCCGCCGTCGGCGCTGCCGATCACCGGAACGTACGTGCAGTACGACAAGGCGTACGATCAAGGGGCCTTCGCAGCGGCACCCAGCGGCAGCAATCCGTGGTATCTGCAGGTCGCGACGCTGGGCGCGAACGGCATCAACGGCGAGGAGTGCTATGACGGCCGCCTCGGCGACGCCTACCCGGGCACGCTCAACGGCCGCACGTGGCAATGGCAGCGCAGCGACGGGTCGGGAACGTACACCGCCAACGACGACGGCTCGATGCTCGTCGGCTTCCACAACGGCGGCCCGACGTACTGGGTGCGCACGGCGAAGCGCCCGAAATACTGCGTCCCGCAAGTCGCCGGGCCGGGACGCTCCGGCGTGCTGGTGCTCGACGGCGGCGGATCGCCGGCACAGTACCCGACCGCGGGCGACGCGGTGAAAGATGCGCAGGCGTTCCGGTTCACCCACATCGGCGCCGGCATGGTCGATGCCGCACTGCTCACGAGCGCGTCGACCGTCATCCTCAACGGGGTGTGCAACGCCGACGACGTGTTCGCGCCGGCGCAAAACGACGCGATCGCGCGCTGGGTGGAGAACGGGCACAAGCTGGTGATCTACGATGCCGACATGTGCAGCAAGCCGACGCACTATTCGCTGCTGCCGTACCCGTTCAACAGCAACAATCCCGGCGCGCAGGGCGCCAAAGGCGACCGGCTGATCCTGGTGGAGGACGATTCGCTGGGGACCTCCGACAAGACGGACAAGGCGCATTTCTTCGACCCGCTCGTTTACGCGAAGAACGGCAACCAGCTCGGCGACGCGAACACGGTCACCACGCACGACCCGCACTGGTGCGGACATCTCTTCGGCACCAACGTCAACCACGTCAACGGCTTCATGCAGATGTACGCACCGTACGGCAGAGGCCTCATCATCTACGACGGTTTCGATCACGACGACAACAGCATCGCCTCGAACCAGCGCCTGCGCCAGCTCGAGCTCGCGCAGCCGGTGCCGCCCGATCTTCCCTGCACGCAAAAGGCGTCGCTCGCGTTCGTGATCCAGCCGAACCGCGACGCGAACTTCGTGCCGGGGAAAGCCGCCACGCCGAAGTTCGCGATGGAGCTGCTCGCCAACCAAGGCTGGAAGGGCCACATCACGATGACGACGAGCGGCGACTTCCGCGCCGCGGTGACGCCGAGCGCGTTCGACGTCAACGGAACGACGCAGGCACTCAAGATCGCCGTTTCGATCCCGGCGAGCGCGAAGGCCGGCAGCTATGCGATCATCGTCAACGCCGATGGCGGCAGCGGCCAGACGGCGCAGGCGACGATCCAGCTGCACGCCGCGGTCCCGCTCGTCAAACAGATCAAATCGCAGCGCCGCATCCGCATCTACGGCATCCATTTCGACGTCGACAAGGCAACGATCAAACCGCAATCCGAGCCCGTGATCGCGCAGATCGCGCAAGCGATGCAGCAAGATAAAGGCTGGCGCTTCCGCGTGGAAGGCCACACCGACTCCGACGGCGGCGAAGCGCACAACAAAGTGCTCTCGCAGCACCGCGCCGAGTCCGTCGTGAACGACCTCGTGAAGCGCTACCACATCGCACGAAATCGGCTGGTGCCGGTCGGCTACGGCTACTCGAAGCCGGTCGCGCCTAACACGACGTCAGCCGGCAAAGCGCTCAACCGCCGAGTGGAGCTGTTCCTATTGAGCGGAACGTAAGGGGGCACGCGATTCAGGCCGGTTCGAGGTCGACAAGATACGCGACGAGCCGGAACCCCTGCCGCTCACAGGTCTTCGCCCCGCCCGCGGTCACCGTTGTCTGGACGCAGGCGTAGTTGAGACGACGAGGCTCGCTCGCGGAGAGCAATTTGACAGCGGAGAGCAATTTGACAGGTGCCCTACCAGCCGGTCGCTAATTTCGCTTGGTGCCGGGGTTCCATTGAGTGGCCTTGATCCGCGGCATCGCTGACGGGAGAGTTCACCGTGAAAAATATCAAGTGGCGGATTTGCAGCTTTCTGGTGTTCATGGCGGCGCTGGTCGTTCTAGTTGAGGGCCGCACTCTTAGCACGGACCGAGCATTTGCTCTGACACCCGCAAATGTTCCATGCGGTTTGGTCGGCTGGTGGCCGCTCGACGGAAATGCGACCGACATCAAGAACGGAAATAACGGCATTGTAGTAAATGGCGGCGCTTTTGTGAGTGCGATGGTGAATAAGGGCTGGAAGAGTAATGGACAAACTAGCGTTGTAAAGGTCCCCGACGCACCCGCACTCCACGTAACGAAGTTTACGATTGATTTCTGGGTCAAACTCGCCGCGTACAATCAGGGCAATACCGTAGCCATATGGAAAGGCAATGCTCATGGCCAGGACGGGACCTCTGCGTATGGCGTTTTAATCCGCGGAATTAGCGCCCCTAACCCCTCTCTTCCTAGCGCGCCGGCTGGGACGATTATTGTCGAAATAGGGAATCAGTCGAGTGCTCAATTCATGCAATCTACATCTGCACTCCCATTAAAGCAGTTCAAGCACGTCACGGTAACGGCGGATGGCTCGTATTTACGCCTCTATATTGATGGTTCGCCTGATGGAATGCCGGTTCCGCAGACTCTGATTCCCGTTGACAATTTCCGTCCACTTCAAATCGGAGGTGTCGCAAACAGTTTTTACAACAACACTTCCCTAAACGGCGTGATAGATGAGGTTGAGCTCTTTAATCGGGCACTAGACCCTAATCCTAAGAGTGAGATCAGTGCCATCTTTCAGGCGGGTAATCTTGGAAAATGCAAGACTTAGCGGAATTCCATTTGATTTGTTTTGGGATACGCTGCATTACTGACGGGGGTCCAGTGTGAAAAATATCAAGTCGTTGCTTTGTCGCTTCCCAGTTCTCGTGGCGGCGATACTCGTTCTGGTTGAGTCTAGCACTCTTACCACGGACCGAGCATTCGCTCTGACGCCCGCAAATGTTCCATGCGGTTTGGTCGGCTGGTGGCCGCTAGATGGCAATGCGACCGACATCAAGAACGGTAACGACGGCGTCGTTAATGGCGGTGCTTTTGTGAATGCAATGGTGAACAACGGCTGGCAGAGTGCGGGACCGACGAGCGTGATTTCGGTTCCGGACGCACCCGCGCTCCACGTATCGACATTGACGATCGATTTCTGGATCAAGTTGACCTCGACTACCCAGTTGAATACCGTCGCAATCTGGAAAGGCAACGTCCTCGGCACGTCCGTAACGTCTCCGTACAGCGTCGGCATCCGCGGATCGAACGGTGGTAACAGCTTTTCGGGCGCGGCGAGAATGGTTATCTTTAGCATAGGAAACCAGGCGACCGTTCAATATCTGCAATCCACATCGCAGCTGCCGCTGGGCATATTCAAACACGTGACGGTAACGGCTGACGGAGTAAAGCTGAAGATCTATATCGATGGTGTGCTGAAGGGATCGGCTAATCAGACGGTGTTCCCCGGCCCAGGCACCCGTCCACTCCAAATCGGTGGTATATCGGGTGCCGCCACGAACGCGAACTCCCTGAATGGCGTGATAGATGAGGTCGAGCTCTTCAGTCGGGCACTGGACCCGACCCCGAAGAGCGAGATCATGGCCATCGTTCAGGCGGGCAGCCTTGGCAAGTGCAAGAGTTAGCGTCTGCACATGGAGCATGGCCGCGTTTACGAGTCGCGGCGGACCCAGAAGCGGCCCAATAACTCGATGCCGGAAATGTCGGTTTGGTTGCGGGGGTTAAGGTCCAAGGAGTCGGACCCGAACCGCTAAGTTCGCCGCGCGGTGCCGACTAGTCGCAACAAGGCAGGTTCTTGTCCCACGAATGCATCGTGAAGCGCGTCGCGACCCCGAAGCGCGCGGACCAGCAAGAGTCCGCTCGTGACGATATCGCCGGTATTGTCGTCGAGGCCATGTTCACCGCGAAGCCGCCCCGTCGCAACTAGCGTTCGCGCGTCGTTGCAAGGGGGCGGTCTGGCGGACTAGCGAAGCGAGCAGGCCGATCGGGTCTGGAGGCCCTTGAGCAATGTTTGCGCTGCTTGCAGTTGTTGGCATCATCATCGGGATTCAAGGCGTAATTTGGTACCGCGAATCGGTCCATGCGGGCCGTCAGAGAGCATGAATTCGAGCATCGAACGTCCGGCGGTATCGTTCAATTCGATACGTACACCGCAGCCAGACAGCACGAAGGTAAGGAGACGCGCGCTCAACTGCTCTCAGTACTCGGGTGCTTCACGCTCATGGCTGGTGGCGTTGTTGTGGTTGTTGGCCTTGCTCTGATGGCTTCGACTGCAAATCGCTGAAGGGTCTCAACGCGCTTAGTGCTTTCGGGACCGTCGCGCATCGTTTGAAACGATCACGTCGTCACGATCAGTGTGTTCGAGCGCGAGTAGAAGATCGAATGAAACCTGCTGGAACGGAAACGAAAGCCCCATGCGACCACCGCCCGCGGCGCGGTGAAGCGAGCGTTCGAGACGTTGCCCAGACTTCGATCAGAGAGATCGTCTCTTATACAGTCCCGGTTATGTGACGTGATCGGTTGAGGTTTGTCCAGAAATACGCTGGTGGACGGCGTGGCGCTCCGTGGAGCGGACTCGTTCAGGCGACGGCCGAGGTATCGCACCGTTCGCTCCAACGTCGAAGTCTTTACACCGCGCCGTGGACCAAGAAGTGTCCAACAACTAAACGGCAGAAACGAAACAGGTCCGAGAAGTTTGCACTTCTCGGACCTGTCGATTTGGTTGCGGGGACAGGATTTGAACCTGTGACCT
>DASWRD010000143.1:0-6719 GCA_036403315.1 Candidatus Elarobacter sp. | reverse complement strand
GAGACAAACTCCAACCCCTCAATCCGGGGAGTAAAAGACCCGAAGACAAGGCCAGCCATGACCGCGCCGGGCCGCACGCCACCACAACTCCGCGCGGGCCGCGCGCAACCACGATCGCGCCGGGGCTGGGCGGGGCACGGTGCTGCGGCGGGGCGTTGAGGAGAAGCGGAGCCCGGAGGGCGAGAGCGCCGACGAACGCGAGCGACCAGAGGCGCAGGATGCGCCGCCGGGAGCGTCCCCGGCCGCAGCACCGTGCCCCGCCCAGCCCAACCACCCAGCCATTCCAACCCCGCGCAGAAACGCCGGGCCCCGTGGAACCAACCCTCCCGGACCTTGACGTTTCGTGCGAGAGTCGGTACACTAACCCGGTTGTGGTCCACGCCGCGGCCGCCTTCAAGGCGTCCCGGCGCGAGAGGTGTAGCAGATACGCCAGGACCCGTGGATATCCGTAAGGGATCGATCAACGTGAAGAACATCATCGGCCGGAAGGTCGGGATGACCAGCGTGTTCACGGAGGACGGCCGGAGCGTTCCGGTCACCGTGATCCAAGCTGGCCCGTGCACCGTGGTACAAAAGAAGACGAAAGAAACCGACGGCTACGAGGCCGTCGCGCTGGCGTTCGGCGACGTGAAACCGTCGCGGCTCACCAAAGCGCTGTTAGGACACTTCAAGAGAGCCGGACTCGCGCCCAAGCGCGACATCCGCGAGTTTCGCACGGGCATCGACGGCGTCGAGCTCGGCGCGACGATCACCGTGGACGGCTTCGTCCAAGGCGACCGCGTCGACGTGCAGGGCATCTCGAAGGGCCACGGCTTCGCCGGCGGCATCAAACGCCACAACTTCTCCGGCGGCGGCGCAAGCCACGGCTCGATGATCCACCGCCAGCCCGGATCGAACGGCGACACCAACGCGGGCCACACGCCCAAGGGCAGCCGCCGCCCCGGTCACTACGGCGTCGACCGCATCACCCATCAGAATCTCGAAGTCGTCCGCGCCGACGCGGAGCGCAACCTGCTGCTCGTGCGCGGCCCGGTTCCCGGACCCAAGAACGGGCTCGTCGTCGTGCAGCAGTCCGTCAAGACGAAGGTGACCGCGTAATGGCGCAGGTGATCGACGCGCAGGGCAAGGTCGTGCGCGAGCAAGAGACGCCGGCGGCGTTCAGCGGTTCTACCGACGGCAAGGCCAACGCGATCTATCGCGCGGTCTTCCGCGAGCTCGCCAACCGCCGCGCCGGTACCGCTTCGACGAAGAAGCGCGACGAAGTGCGCGGCGGCGGCCGCAAGCCGTGGCGCCAGAAGGGCACCGGCCGCGCCCGCCAGGGTTCGATCCGCTCGCCGCAGTGGGCGCACGGCGGCGTGGTCTTCGGGCCGCAGCCGCGCTCGTACATCTCGTCGCTGAACAAAAAAGAGCGCCGCGCCGCGATGCGCGCCGCGCTCGCCAATAAGTTCCAGCATGGCGGCATCACCGTGCTCGACACGACGTCGCTCGACGTCACGAAGACCAAAGCGTTCGCGACGCTGCTGTTCGGTTCGCCGAAGGCCGCGAAGACGGGCGTGAAGACGCTCGTCGTGTTCGCGACCGACGAGCTGGCCGCGGTCGGCGCGCCGCTGCGCCGTGCCGGTGCCAACCTCCAAAAGGTCGCGGTCACGCACACCGGTGAGCTCGACGTGAAGGACGTGGTCGGTTACGCCCGCGTCATCCTCACCACCGCCGCGCACGACGCCCTCGTCGGCAAGTACACCAAGGAGTCCAAGTAGTGGAAGCGCGTGACGTCATCATCGCCCCGCTGATCACCGAGAAGTCCATGGCGGGCACGGTCGTGCAGCAGTACAGCTTCGAAGTGAACCCGCGCGCGACCAAGACGCAGATCAAGTCCGCGGTGTCCGAGATCTTCGGCGTCACCGTCGTGAAGATCAACACGATCAACGTCGGCGGCAAGAAGAAGAACTTCGCGCGCAAGGGCAAGCGCTCCAGTGGCATGCAGTCCGACTGGAAAAAAGCCATCGTCACCCTAGCGCCGGGCCAGAAGATTCAGCTCGGCGGCGTCAACTATTTTGAGCAATAACGATGGCTGTTAAAAAATACAAGCCGACTAGCGCGGCGCGCCGCTTCATCACCACCGCCGACTTCAGCGAAGTCTCGAAGAAGGCGCCGGAGCGCTCGCTGCTCGAGGTCAAGAAGAAGCACTCGGGCCGCAACAACAACGGTCACATCACGACGCGCCACAAAGGCGGCGGGTACCGCAAGCAGTACCGCATCGTCGACTTCAAGCGCACCAAGGACGGGATCCCGGCGAAGGTCGCCGCGATCGAGTACGATCCCAACCGCACCGCGCGGCTCGCGCTGCTGCACTACCGCGACGGCGAGAAGCGCTACATCCTAGCGCCCGCGCTGCTCAAGGTCGGCGACGTGATCGAGTCCGGCCCGGCCGCCGACATCAAGACCGGCAACACGCTGCCGCTCGTCAACATCCCGCTCGGCACCGTGATTCACAACATCGAGCTGCAGCCCGGCCAGGGCGGCAAGCTCGTGCGTTCCGCCGGCGGCGCCGCGCAGCTGATGGCCAAGGAAGGCGACTACGCGCAGGTCCGCATGCCGTCGGGCGAAGTGCGCCGCATCCTCGTCGTGTGCCGCGCGACCATCGGTCAGCTCGGCAATCTCGATCACGAGAACGAGATCATCGGCAAGGCCGGCCGCCAGCGCCACCTCGGGAAGCGCCCGTCGGTGCGCGGTATCGCGATGAACCCCGTCGACCACCCGCACGGCGGCGGTGAAGCGCGCTCGACCTCCGGACGTCCGCCCACGACGCCTTGGGGCCAGATGACCATGGGCAAAAAGACGCGCCGCAACAAGCGCACGACCAAGATGATCGTTCGGAAACGGAAGAGCAAGTAGTATGGGACGCTCACTCAAAAAGGGTCCGTTCGTCGCGGAGCACCTGATGGTCAAAGTCGAGACGATGAACGCGTCGCGCGAGAAGCGGGTCATCAAGACCTGGTCGCGCTCGTCGACGATCATCCCGGCGATGGTCGGTCACACGATCTCGGTGCACAACGGCCGCACGCACATCCCCGTGTTCGTCACCGAGAACATGGTCGGGCACAAGCTCGGCGAGTTCTCGCCCACGCGCACGTTCAAAGGCCACGCCGGCGACAAGGCCAAGGTCTCATGACTGCCGTCGCTACCGAACGCACCCAGGCCGTCGCGCACCTCAAGTTCGCGCGCATCGGGCCGCGCAAGCTGCGCCGCGTCGCCGACGCGATCCGCGGCAAGACCGTGCGCGAAGCGCTCGTGCTCCTCAAGTTCGCCGGCGTGTTCGCGTCGGAGCCGATCGAGAAGCTGCTGCGCTCCGCCGTCGCCAACGCCGAGAACAACCACGACATGAGCTCGGATGGTCTCTTCGTCACGCGCATCACCGTCGACGGCGGACCAGGCGGCGGGTTCACCAAGCGCCTCGATCCCCGCGCGCAAGGCCGCGCCAACTTCAAGCGCAAGCGCCTCTCGCACGTGACGATCGCGGTCGGCCCTCAGCCGCCCAAGAAGCAGCCGAAGCAGCGCTCCGGCGCGGCGATCGGCATGAAAACGCTGACGCAGCGCCAGGCCAAAGCCGCAACGACGAAACCGGCCGCCACCGCGCGCCGCAAGAAACAACCGGCCGCCGCCGCCGCGGGCGCGGGGGCGTAAGGAAACCATGGGACAGAAGATTCACCCGGTCGGCCTGCGCCTCGGCATCACGCGCACGTGGGACAGCCGCTGGTTCGAGAAAAAGAACTACGTCGCGTGGCTGCACGAAGACGTCGCGATCCGGAAGTACTTCGGGCGCATGACGCGCGCGGCCGCGATCTCGCGCGTCGAGATCGAGCGCCGCGCCAACCAGGCGCGCGTGATCATCAACACGGGCAAGCCGGGCATCATCATCGGCAAGCGCGGCGTCGGCATCGACGAGATCCGCCGCAACCTCGAGAAGCTCACCGGCAAGCAAGTGCAGGTCAACGTCGTCGAGATCAAGACGATCGAGCTGGACTCGCGTTTGGTCGGCCAGAACATCGTCGACCAGCTCGAGAAGCGCATCGCGTTCCGCCGCGCCATGAAGCAGGCGATCATGCGCACCATGAAGGCCGGCGCGCGCGGCGTGAAGGTCCAAGTTTCGGGCCGCCTCGGCGGCGCCGAGATCGCGCGCACCGAGCGCAACCACGACGGTAAGGTGCCGCTTCACACGCTGCGCGCCGACATCGACTACGCGCACGTCGAAGCGTTCACCACGTTCGGCCGCATCGGCGTGAAAGTGTGGATCTACAAAGGCGAAGTGCTCCCGGATCAGCCGCGCGGCGAGCGCGAGGTGCAGGGACAACGCCCCGGCGCCGCCGGCGACGCCTCCCGCTTCCGCGACAACCGTCGCGGGACGCGCGGCGGCCGTGGCCGCGGCGGTGCGGGCGACGGTGCTCCGCGTCCGGAAGGCGCCCCGCGCGCTCCGCGTGCGGCCGGCGACGCTCCGGCAGCCGATGGCGCGCCGGTCGATGCTCCGGCGCTCGATACGGCGGACGCGTTGCGCGTCGCACAGGCTGATGCGCAGTCGCTCGAATCGGTCACCGACGGTGCGCCGTCGGCCGAAGGCAACAAGCCAAACGCGCCGCACGGCGGCGTCGACACTGGCTACCGCGCGCACGAGCCGCAAGGCGAAGGCGTCACGACCGAGACGTCGCAGCCGAACCCGGATTCGCAGCACACGATCGATGAAGCCGAACGCCCCGGTGCGCACTCCAGCGCGCCGACGGCGGATCATCCCGAACCCGCGCCCGGCGGCGGCACGCACAACCGCCCCGAGCTCGCGACCGGACCGGAAGACGACAACGCCGGCACCGGAGAGGTTGGACGTTAGAGCATGCTGACACCGAAGAGAGTAAAGTGGCGCCGCCAGCACCGCGGCCGCATGCGCGGCAGAGCGCTGGTCGGCAACACGCTGACGTTCGGCGAATTCGGTTTGCAGGCGCTCGAGCCGGTGTGGATGACCAACCGGCAGATCGAGGCCGCGCGTATCGCGATGACGCGTCACATCAAGCGCGGCGGCAAGGTCTGGATCAAGATCTTCCCCGACAAGTCGGTGACGAAGAAGCCGGCCGAGGTCCGCATGGGCTCCGGTAAGGGCAACCCGGAGTTCTGGGTCGCCGTCGTGCGCCCGGGCCGCGTGCTGTTCGAGCTCGCCGGCGTGGACGAGAAGACGGCGCGCGAAGCGCTCCGTCTCGCGGCGCAAAAGCTCCCGATCTCGACCAAGATCATCACGCGTGCCGAGCAGGACGCCGAGGTGGCATCGTAATGAAGCGTTCCGATCTGCGCAGTTTGCGCGAGCTCACCCTCAAGGATCTCGAGCAGCGCGCTCGCGAGACCAAGGAAGAGCTGTTCAACCTGCGCTTCTCGCTGCGAACCGGGCATCTCAGCGATTTCTCGCGCGTGAAGCTCGTCCGCCGCACCTACGCCCAGATTCAAACCGCGATCTCCGAGAAGAAGATCGCCGAGGCACGTCATGGAGCAGCCTAACCCCGTGGAAAGCGAACCGACCGCGACGACGACGACGGCCACTGCCGAGCGCGGCAACCGCCGGCGCGTCAAACAGGGCCGCGTCAAGAGCGACAAGATGGACAAGACCATCGTGGTCGTGACGGAGACGCGCGTCCCGCACCCCGTCTACAAGAAAGTCGTCCGACAGTCGACGCGCTTCAAGGCGCACGACGAGAAGAATGACGCGAAGACGGGCGACTTGGTGCGCATCCAAGAGTGCCGCCCGATGTCGCGCGACAAGCGCTGGCGCTTAGTCGAGATTTTGGAACGAGCGAAGTAATGATCCAGCAAGAGACACGGCTCAAGGTGGCCGACAACTCAGGCGCGCGCGAGCTGCTGTGCATCCACGTCAGCGGCGGCTCGCGCCACCAGTACGCGCACGTCGGCGACATCATCGTCGGGACGGTGAAGAGCGCGATCCCGGGCGCGGCCGTGAAGAAGGGCCAAGTCGTCAAGGCGGTCGTGGTCCGCACGTCGGCGCCGATGCGCCGGCCGGACGGCTCGGTCATCCGCTTCGACGAGAACGCGTGCGTCATCATCAAGGGCGACAAGGACAACCTGGACCCGCGCGGCACGCGCGTGTTCGGCCCCGTGTGCCGCGAGCTGCGCGACCGCGGTTTCTTGAAGATCGCAAGCCTCGCTCCGGAGGTGCTCTAGCATGAGCTCGCCTCTGAAGCGGCCCGGCGTCGCGAAACCGCACGTCGTCAAGGGCGACACGGTCGTGCTGCGGCGCGGCAAGGACAAAGGCCGGCGCGGCATCGTCAAGCACGTGTTTCCGAAGGACGGCGCGGCGACGGTCGAGGGCCTCAACGTCGTCAAGCGCCACACCAAAGCCGGTGCGACGGGCGTGAAGAGCGGCGGCATCCTGGAGATGGAAGCGCCGATCCCGTTGTCCGCGCTGATGGTCATCGATCCGAAGACGGACCGCCCCACGCGCGTGCGCCGCGTCCGTCAGCCCGACGGCACCACGGCACGCGTCGGCAAGTCGGGCGAACCGTTGCTGAACCCCGGTAAGGGACGATAGTCATGGCTGCAAGATTACGCGAGAAATATCAGACCGAGGTCGTTCCCAAGCTGAAGGAGCGGTTCGAGTACAAGAACCCGATGCAGATCCCGAAGCTCGAGAAGGTCGTCATCAACATGTCCGTCGGCGAGGCGATCCA
>DASWRD010000142.1:0-51421 GCA_036403315.1 Candidatus Elarobacter sp. | reverse complement strand
CGACGTAGTCGAGCTCCGCGCCCTCGCCGACGTGCGCCTCGACGATGCCGCACACGAACGGGTCGCCGTCACCGACCTGCCGCTCGATCACGGTCGCGCGCGCGCCCTTGCCGAGCACGACGACGACGTGCGGGAACACCGCTTCGTCGCGCGCCTCGCCGTTGGCAAAGATCAGTTGGATCGGCAAGTCGAGCTGCGTGCCGGCGGGGACGTAGACGAACGCGCCGCAGTTGCGAAACGCCGTGGCCAGCGCCGCGAACTTGTCCGCGCGCCAGTCGACGACCGCGTGCATCGTCGGCTCGAGCTGCGCCGCGAAGTCGCGCGCGGTGGTCGCATCGAGCGGCAGCAGCGTCACGCGCGGATCGACGTTGCCGGGCGCGTCGACGAACGTCGCGCCGAGATGATACAAACCGCCGGCGTTCTCGGTCGCGAGCGCGGGGCGGTCGACGTCGCCGGTCTCGTCCGGCGAAGGGCGCGGCTGCGCGACGGGACGGGACGGCATCGCCGGCAACTGCACGCGGCCCGAGGCCCATACCAGCTCGTCGTACGGCAGGTTCGCGTAGTCGTATTTCCAGCCGCGGCTCGGCCGCGCACCGGGTGCGGGCAGCTCGGCGAAGCGCGCGAGCGCTTCGCGCCGCAGCGTTTCGTCGTTCGGCGCGGCGCCGTCGAGCGCGCCCAGGAACGACAGGACGCCGCCGAGCGTCGCCGCGTCGGGTGCGAAGGCGACCGCGGTGGGCGTCTCGGTGCCGCTAGGCACGGGCCGCGGCGACCTCGTCGCGCACGCCGTCATAGCCGTCGCGTTCGATCTCGTCGGCGAGCTCGGGGCCGCCCGTCTTCACGATGCGCCCGTCGATCATGATGTGCACGACGTCGGCCGGCACGTGCTTGAGGATGCGCGGGTAGTGCGTGATCACGAGAAAGCCGATGTCCTTGCCTTCGTCGCTCTCCCGCAGCGCGTTGACGCTCCGGCCGACCGACTGCAGCGCGTCGACGTCGAGCCCGGAATCCGTCTCGTCCAGCACCGCGTACTTCGGCGCGATGATCGCCATCTGCAGCATCTCGAGCCGCTTTTTCTCGCCGCCGGAAAAACCGTCGTTCACGTAGCGACCGAGAAACGCCGGATCCATGTCGAGCGTGTCGAGCTTCTCGAACACGAGCTTGCGGAACTTCGCCGGATTCAAATCTTCGGGGCGCACCGATTGGCGCGCCGTGCGGATGAAGTTCGCGACCGACACGCCCGGGATCGCCGCCGGGTATTGGAACGACAAAAACAGCCCGGCCTTCGCGCGCTTGTCGGGCGGGAGCTCGAGCAGCTCCTCGCCGTCCAGCGTCGCCGAGCCGCCGAGCACCTGGTAACCCGGGTGGCCGGCCAGCGCGAACGCCAGCGTCGATTTGCCGCTGCCGTTCGGCCCCATGAGCGCGTGCACGCGCCCCGGCTCGACGGTGAGGTCGATGCCCTTGAGAATCTCTTTGTTTTCGACGGCGACTCGAAGGTCGCGCGCGACGAGCCCACGCGTAAAAGACATGCCGGGTTATCGTAGGCTGGTAGCCGGAGAAAGTCAAGGAAAGCCTGGACTATCTCCGGCGTCCGTGGTAGGGTGAAAGCGGACATGCACGACCGCTTCTTCGAGTCGGCCCGAGGGAAGATCGTCGGCGCCCTCCGCGAGCGGCGCTCCGCCTCGGCATTCGATTTGGCCGCGCAGTTTGGGCTCTCAGCCAACGCCATCCGCCAGCAGCTCGTGCTCCTCGAACGCGACGGTCTCATCGCCGGGCACAGCGTACGCCGCGGCAAGACCAAGCCGACGGTCGAGTACTCGCTGACCGCCGACGCGGACCGCTTCTTCCCGCAGCGCTACGACAAGATGCTCAACGCCGTGCTGCGCGAGATTCGCGTGGCCGGCGGCGACGACGCGGTCAAGGCCGTGTTCCAGCGCATCGGCAAGCGCTCCGCGGAGCGGCTCACCTCCGGCGCGGAGTCGCAGCCCGAAGGCCAGCTGGTCTCGCTGGTCGAGTCGCTCAAGTCGGCCGGCGTCACCGCCGAGCTGCGCACCACCGAGCGCGGTACGATCACGCTGCACGAGCACTCGTGCCCGTACGCGTCGGTCGTCGCGGAGAACCCCGAGGCGTGCAGCGCCATCCACACGATCCTCGACGCCGTCGTGCCCGGCAAGGCCGAGCAAGTCGAGAGCCTCGCAACCGGCGGCACCGAATGCCGTTTCGAGATAGAAGTGAACGCCGCCCAGAGAGAGACCGCAGCAACCGCATGAATTTCGCCAAGTTTCAACAGCTCGTCGAGCACCGTACCGGGTTTCGGACGATGGAGAGCCCCACCGCGAGCGGCGAGTATTTCAGCGACTCGTGCGGCGACCTGTATACGTTCTTCCTCAAGGTCGGCCCCGGCGACGTGATCGAGGACATCTCGTACTTCACGACCGGCTGCGGTTTCGGCACGGCCACGTGCTCGCTGCTGGTCGAGCTCGCGAAGGGCAAGACGATCGACGAAGCGCTCGCGATCAGCGATGCCGACATCGAAGCCGCGCTCGACGGCTACCCGGAGAAGAAGAAAGACTATCCCGAGCGCTCGCGGTTCGCGCTGCAAGCCGCCGTCGAAGACTACCGCGCGAAGCGCGCGGCCGGGCAGATCACGGATGCGATGCTCGAAGAGGCGCGCGCAACCGTCGCCGCGGCAGCCGCGGCGAGCCGGCCCGGCAACGGCACGACCGAAGAAGACGCCAAGGCCGGTCCGAAGGTCCTCGAAACCGCCGGCGTCCTCACGATCAAATTGCACTAGATCGAATCACGCTCCACGAAATCGGTCGACGTGAAACGGCCCGCACCATGCGCGCCGTTTTGACGTTCGTGAAGCTCATGTTCGCGCCGCTGGCGCTCGCGCTCATCGCGGCCAGCCCGGCACCGTCACCCGCTCCGAGCGCCTCGCCCGCGGCTCGAACGCTCAGCGTCGTCTGCGAGCGCACGCCGTTCTACGTGTTCGTGTCGGGCACCGATCGCCCGATTCGCGCGCACACGCCGGACGTCCATCTCGGCGAGCGCTTCGGCCTCGTCAGCGGCCCCCGCACGACGCTGGAAGGCTTTCAATTCTACGAAACCGACGTCGCCGTCGTCGAACCGGGCTATCCGCGCGACGCACACTACTGGATCGTCCGAGACTGCGCGATCCCGGGCAAGTAGTTTAGCCAATGTCACCCTGAGCCCGTCGAAGAGTGAGCCACGATCGGTGGCGGATGCTTCGACATCGTGGCGCATGCTTCGACGAGCTCAGCATGACATTGGGACTACTTCGACACGATCTCTACGTTCAGGTCGATCGTTACGTCGTTGCCGGCGATCAGCGAGCCGCCCGGGGTGGTGCGGCCCCAGTTGAGGTTCCACTGCCGGCGGTCCAGCGTGGTCGCCGCGCTGTAGCCCACGTGCGTGCGGCCGCGCGCATCGGTCATCTTGCCGATCTCCTTCGCCGTGAACGTGACGGGCCTCGTCACGCCGTGCATCGTCAGGTCGCCGCTGATGCTGAGCGCCTGCGGCGTGCCCGTGATCGATTTCGCCGTAAACGTCATCGTCGGAAACTTGTCGGTCTCGAACCAATCCGCGCCGCGCAAGTCACGGTCGCGGTCGGCGCTCTGCGTGTCGATGTCCTTCGTGCTCAGCGTCATGCTGATCGCCGTCGGGACGTCGTTCGCAGCGAGCGAGACCGTGCCGCCGGTGACCGGAACCTTGCCGCTGACCCGCGAGATCGCGAGGTGCGTCACGGTGAACGTCGCTTGCGTGTGGGCGGCGTCGACGGCGTAGTCGGCGGCGAGCGCCGGGACGGTGAGGGCCGCGACGAATGCCGCGGCGAGAAGCGGACGTAGCAACAGGATCTCCTGAAAGCACGAAGGGCGCGGCGCAATCGTACGCCTCCCATCTGAAAAAAGTCTGACCCCTGACGGCGGCCGAGGAGCGCGAGCGCGCTCGCGGAAGCGCCGTACGATGCTTCGAAACGCTCGTTCCGTCGGCATCGTTGCGCTGGCCGCGCTCCTCGGCGTCTCGCCCGCACCGGCGGCGCAGCCGAGCGCCGGCCCCGCGACCACCGGCCCTGAGGCGGCGTACACGGCGCTCGCGAAGGCGTACTTCGACGAGAACTTCCGCGCGAATCCCGTGAATGCGACGGCCGTCGGGATCCATGCCTACGACGCGCAGCTCGGCTCGTACGCCGCGGCCGACTATGCGGCGCAGGTCGCGCGCGACCATCGTTATCTCGACCGGCTCGCCGCGCTCGATCCGGCGGCCATGTCGCCGCGCGCGGGGCTCGACCGGCGGATGCTCGAGAACGCGCTGCGCGACGACCTGCTGCTCAACGAAACGATGCAGCAGTGGAAGCACCAGCCGGACGGCTACGTGCAGACTGCGAGCGGCGGCGTGTTCGCGCTGATCTCGCACAAGTTCGCGCCCCCCGCGGTGCGCCTGCGCGCCGTCGTCGCGCGCGAGGAGCAGATCCCGCGCCTGTTCGCACAAGCGCGCGCGAACCTTACCGCGGTCGACAGGGACACCGCCGAGATCGCCGCTGCGAACGCCGCGGGCGGCGTCGCGCTGCTGACCAAGACCGTTCCGCTGGCGCTCGCGGGCGCGGGCGACGCCACGCAGCGTGCGCGTCTCGAGCACGCGACCGCGACGGCCGTCGCGGCCACCAACGCCTTCGTCCGCTATCTCGAGACGCGCTGGGTGAAGCACCCGTCGGGCACGTACGCGATCGGCGCGGCGAACTACAGCGCGCGGCTCAAGTACGAAGAGGGCATCGACATGCCGCTGGACCGCTACCTCGCGATCGGGGAGAAAGCGCTCGCGCAGACGCACGCCGAGATGGTCGCGACCGCGAAGCGCATCGACGCGCACGCGACGACCGAGCAGGTGCTGGCGCGGCTGTACAAAGTGCACCCGACGTCTGCGGGGCTGATGGCGGCGGCGCAGGCCGACCTCGTGAAGCTGCGCGCGTTCATCGTCGCGCGCCACATCATCGACTTGCCGCCGGACGCCGACATCAAGGTCACCGAGACGCCGGAGTTCTTGCGCGCGACGACCGAGGCGTCGATGGACTCGCCGGGACCGCTCGAGCGCGTCGCGACGCAGGCGTTCTACAACGTCACCCCCGTGAACCCGCACGATCCGCCCAAAGCGCAAGCGCAATACTTGGAAGCGTTCAACGACTTCGAGCGGCCGATCATCTCGGCGCACGAAGTGTATCCGGGGCACTTCGTCAACTTCGCGATCGACCGGCACCTGCCGCTGACGCTGAGCGAGAAGCTGCTTACCGCGAACTCGTTCGTCGAGGGCTGGGCGCACTACGACGAGCAGATGATGGTGGACGAAGGCTGGGGCAACGGCGACCCGCGCGTGAAGATCATGCAGCTGCGCGAAGCGATCTGGCGCAACGCGCGCTACGTCGTAGGCGTGAAGATGCACACGCAAGGGATGACGGTGCCGCAGGCGATCGCGTTTTTCCAAACGCAAGCGTTCCTCGATCCGGTGAGCGCGCGCGCCGAAGCGCGCCGCGGCACGCAGGACGCGACCTACGGATACTACACGCTGGGCAAGCTCGAGATCCTCAAGCTGCGCGCGGACTACGAGAAGAAGCTGGGAAGCGCGTACACCCTCGCGCGCTTCCACCACGACCTCTTGCAGTACGGCGACCCGGCCATCCCGCTGCTGCGCCCGCTGCTGCTGGGCGCCGACGACGACGGGAAGATCCTTCCCGAATAGCGGTCTACCGGTTGACGACCACCGTGAGGCTGGCCGACGTGCCGTTCGTCGCGTTGAAGTTGATCGTGCACGAGCCGGTGCCGGGGACGTTGTAGCCGCCGGTACCGTACGGCGTGACCGTTGCCGTCACCGGCGGGGTCACCGGCTGACCGGGCGCCACGCCGTTGAGCGTGAGAAACGCGATCTTCGCGTCCGCCGCGATGCACGCGCTTTCGTCGATCGAGATCGACCCCGGCTGGCCTTGGACGCTGATCGTCATTTGCTGCGGCGCGCCGTAGGGCGACGCGAAGCTCATGGCGGACGGCGAGATCACGACCGAGTTCGCCCCGGGGCTCGCGGAATTCACGACGATCGGCACGAGGATGGAGCTCGACCCGTCGACGATGCCCAGCGTGCACGAGCCGACCGCGACGGGCGTGACGGTGAACGCTTGCGGCGAGCCGCCGCCGCCGCCGGTCACGTTCACGATGCCGTTGCACGATCTCGCGTCGCCGGTGAGCGTGCCGCTCGACGCGGTGGCGGTGTAGGTCTGGGCAGGCCCGCCCAGCGTGAACACCAGCGGGTTGGCCGTGGTCGTGAACGAGCCGCCGGCGCCCCCGCCGACGTTGATGCCGAGCGTCGCGGACCGGTTCCCGATCGTGACCACGACCGAGCACAGCCCGTTGCCCTGCGGGGAGACGGTATACGTCGCCGGCAGCGTCGTCGCCGTCGTGCTCAGCGTCGCCACGGGGGCGCACCCGAACTGATCGATCGTCGGAAGCGGAGCGTTGGGCGTCGTGGAGCTGACCGTGAACGTCTGCGCCGCGGTGCCGGGTCCGCTGAACGCCAGCGAGCTGGGCATCACCGCGACCGAGCTCGCCGGCGGCGGCGGCCCGGGCGGCGTCGTCGACCCCCCGCCGCCGCTGGGAGTCGTGCTGCTGCTGCCGCCGCCGCAGGCGGAGAGGCACAGCGCGGCGCCGGCGACGGCGATGAACGGGTGCAAACGAGAGAGCATCGAGCCGAACCTCCTAGTTACGTTCGAATGACTGGGCTTACCCGTACGGCGATCAGGCGTCGACGACCTCGCCCCAAATGACGTCCGTCGTGCCGTCGGCATAGGTGATGACTCCGTTCCCCGCACCATCGACGGTCGCCGTCGCGATCGGGTCGGCGTTGCGCACGATCGTCACCGCCAGCCCGGTTGCCGTTAGGTTCCCGGTGACCGTGTACGTGTACAGCGAGTCCGTGAGCGAGAACGTGCCGCTGCCGGTCGTGCCGGTGGTGGAGTAGGTGTAGGTGCCGTTCGCGATGTTGAAGCCGCTGGTTCCCAAGATCACCCACGAGCCCGACGACTGCGCGATCCCCGTGATCCCCGCGCCGTAGTAGGTGATGCCGACGCTGACGGTGTTCTTCGCGCCCCCGGTCCCCGCGGTTCCCGACGTGGCGACCGTTTGGCCGAACGTCGTCGTGCCGGCCGTTCCGTACATCGCCGCGGTGCAGCTCATCGTGGGCGAGTTCGTCGCGCCGGCGCACGTCGCGCCGACGGCGGCGATGACCGTGCTGCCCGCCCTGACCGAAGCCGAATCGTTGTAGTTCACCGTCTGCGTCCCCGTCGTGTTGGACGCGGTGATCGTGAGGTTGTGAAAGCTCGTGACCGCGGCGGCGTGGTCGTACGTGGTGACGGTGCCCGTCGCCGTCGTCGTCGGGTTGCCCGGCGCGATCACGGTGAGCACGGTCTCTTCCTCGAGCGCCGCGCACAACGCGTCATAGTAAATGTCGGTCGTGGTCGTTTGCGAGCCGTCCACAGCGGTCGTCTGGCTGCTCTTCGAGCCGTTGATGCACGGCCCGGTAGCCGCGGAGATGCGCCGCCCCTGCATGACGTCGAGCACGCGCCGCGAGATGGCCGCGGGGCTCGGCCCGTTCGGAAAGGCGAGGCCGTTGGAGGTACCGGCGACCAAGATCGCGCTCTGCACGGCGCTGCGCGCGGTGCTCTTTCCGCCGAACGTCGACAGCGGCGGGTTGTGCGTGATCGTGGCGTTCGAGCCGCTGGCGCATCCCGCCAGGGCGAACGACCCGAGCAGGATCGTCAGCGAAGCGGTGGCGGCGCCTGCGCGGCGGGTCGAGTAAAGCATATCGTCGCCGCGTACGGGCGGCGGCGGTTTGTTCCCTGCGGGGCCAAGCTCAGAGAAGGTACGGATTCGTTCGCCGTTCCTCGCCGATCGTCGTGGCCGGACCGTGTCCCGGGACGACGACGCTCGCGTCGTCGTGCACGAGCAGCTTGCGCCGGATCGAGTCGACGATGTCTTCGAGCGACGTGCCGCCGATGTCCCAGCGCCCCACCGAACCGCGGAAGAGCGTGTCGCCGGTGAACAGCAGCGCGCGGTCGTTGCCGTCGAGCGCGAAGGACGTGGAGCCCGGCGTGTGCCCCGGCGTGTGGATGCAGCGCAGCGCGATCGGCCCGGCGCGCAGCACGTCGCCGTCGGCGAGATCGCCGTCGAGCGCCACGACCTCGGGCGCCTCCAGCATGCCGAGGTAGCGCGCTTGCTCCGCGAGGATCCCGTACAGCGGCAAGTCGGCATGGTGCAGCAGCCCGTCGCCGCCCACCCGTTCGCGCAGCGGGCCGAGCGCGGCGATGTGATCGATGTGCGCGTGGGTGTGGACCAGATAGCGCGGCCGCAGGCCGTGCGCGGCGAGCCGGCGCGCGATCTCCGGCGCTTCGTCGCCGCCGTCGATCACGATCGCCTCACCGCTCGCTGCGTCGCCGACGATGGTGCAGTTGCAGCCGAGCGCGCCGACCGCAAAAGTCTCGACGATCATGCGGGTCCAAGCGCGAAGTCGCGGTACACGCGGTTGAAGTACCCGAGCGGCTCGCCGTCGCGCGAGCCGGCGTCCAGCACGGTTCCCAAGAAGATCGTGTGCGTCGCCGCGGACAGCTCTTCGCCCAGCGCGCAGTCGAGGTGCGCGAGGGTTCCGGAGAGGATCGGCGAGCCGCTCGGACCGATGCGGTAGTCGACGCCCTCGAATCGCGAGCGCGGCTCGCCGCCGGCGAAGCGTTCGGCGAGCGCGCGCTGGTCGCGTGCGAGCACGTTCACGCAGAAGCGCTGCGACGATGCGATCAGCGGATGCGCGGTGGCGCGGCGGTTCACGCAGATCAGCACCGTCGGCGGATCGGCCGACACGCTGGCGAACGCGTTGGCCGTGAAGCCGTGGATGCGCCCTTCGTGTGCGGTCGTCACGATCGCGACGCCGGTGGCGAAGCGGCGCATCGCCGCGCGAAAGTCGTCAGTCGACGCGGGCACCGATCCCCATCCCGTCGCCGATCGGCACGATGGTCGCGTCGAGCCCCGGATAGTTGAGGAACGTCTTGTTGAACGCGCGGATCGCTTTGGTGCTCGCGTCGTCCGACGCTTTGGGGACCGCGCCCGCGCGGCCCGACCACAGCAGGTTGTCGACCACGACGATCCCGGAGCGCTTGAGCATCGGCACGACGGCGTGCAGATAGTCTTCGTACTCGGTCTTGATCGCGTCGATGAACACGATGTCGAGGTTGCGCTGCGGGAACGAGCCGAGCACTTCCAGCGCGGGCTGGTTGATGATCTCGATCCGCTCGTCGACGCCGGCGCGCCGAAAATACGACATCGCGATCTCGGTGCGTTCCATGTCGGGGTCGATCGTCCAGATCCGGCCGGCGGGCGGCAGCGCGAGCGCCATCCACAAGGTCGAGTAACCGTACGCCGTCCCCAGCTCCAAGATGCGGTTGGCTTGCATGCAGTGGACGAGCACCGACAGGAACCGCCCCGCGGCGCGGTCGACGATCGGGATCCCCTCGCGCAGGCCGTGCTGCTCCAGTTCCAGGAGCAACGGCGACGGCTCCCGATGGAGCCGCGTGAGGTAGGCGAGGTCGCGCACGATACGCTTGTTTGCCGCTCGCCGGAAGCGGGAACCTGCCGGGCCGGTAGAAGCTACCGGTCCACCCCAAAACAGCCATCGTAGGAGGCTTCCGTTGGCACCGCTCGCCCAACAATCGTACGCGCCGAAGAAGTTCGACCTCGCCGGATTGCACGGCATCTCCGACAACACGCTGCAGGTCCACTTCGGGCTCTACGAAGGTTACGTCAAGAACACGAACTTGCTCAACGAGCAGATCGCGGAGCAGATCAAGAACGGACAGGCCGCCGGTGCGAATCCGGGCTTCGCCGAGCTCACGCGCCGGCTCGGCTTCGAGTACAACGGCATGGTCCTGCACGAATATTATTTCGGCAACATGACCAAGAACGCGGGCGGCCAGCCCGGCGCCGGCGTGCAAGAAGCGCTGGGCGGAACGTACGGCGACTTCGATACGTGGAAGAAAGACTTCAGCGCGGTCGGCGGGATGCGCGGCGTCGGCTGGGCGATCGCGTACTACGATCCGCACGCGCAGCGCGTGTCGAACCACTGGATCACGCTGCACGAGGACGGCAACGTCGCGGGCTTCGTGCCGCTGCTCGTGATGGACGTGTGGGAGCACGCGTTCCTGCTCGACTACAAGCCGGCGGAGCGTTCGAAGTACATCGAGTCGTTCTTCGCCAACGCCGACTGGAACGTCGTGCAGCAGCGTCTCGACGCCGCGAAGGCCGGCCGCACGGCCTGACGGGCGGGCGGTGACGAAGACCGGCTCGGGATGACACGGCTGCGGCTCTTCCCGCTCAACACCGTGCTGTTTCCGGGCGCTGTGCTGAACCTGCACGTCTTCGAGGAACGTTACCGCAGGCTGATCGCCGAATGCCTCGACGCGAGCGAGGCGTTCGGCGTCGTCCTGATCCGCGACGGGCAAGACGTCGGCGATCCGGACGTGACGCCGCACGAGATCGGCACGACGGCGGAGATCTCCGAAGTGACGCCGCTGCCCGCCGGCCGGTATTACATCAGCACCACCGGCGGGCGGCGCTTTCGCATCGAGCGCATCGTGAGCCGCGATCCGTATCTCACGGCGGACGTCGAGTTCCTGGACGACGAAGGCGATGACCCGGACGCGCGCGCGTCCGATTTGGCGCACCGCGTGCTCAACGACTTCCGCGAGTACGTGCGGCTGCTCGTCGCGTTCTCCGGCAGCGCGAACGAGGTCGACGTGCCGCACGATCCGGTCGAAGCGAGCTACGTGGTCGGCGACGCGCTGCAAGTCGCGGACGCGCTGAAGCAGCGGCTGCTCGAGCTGCGCAGCGCCGAAGCGCGGCTCGCCGCCGAGCTCGGGTTCTTACGCCGCCTGCTGCCGCAGCTGCGCTCGCTGCTCGACCGCAAGAAAGCGCAGGAGAGCGTGGTGCGCGACGACGCACCGGGCGGCGAGTTCCGCACGCACCAAGAGCAGTTCTTCGGCAAGCACTTCTCGCTGAACTAGAGCTCGGGCGGTTTCGCCAGGCCGGTCGCCTTTCGCAGCGCGTCCATGTGCGCGTACAGCCGGTCGCCGCAGCACGCGGTCGAAAAGTCGGCCGGGTTCCCCCCGTGCTTCGCCTTGATGGTGGCGACGTCACGGTGCGCGATCAAGAACTTCAGGTTCGGCGCCTTCTGCTTCACCGCGTTGATGCGGTCGATCAGGATGTTCAGCGACACGGGATCGACGGTGTTCGTCGGGACGTTCTTGACGTTCGGGTGGTAGTTGCCGCCGATGCAGACCGCGTAGCTGGTTTCGTTGAGCCCGAATTGCGCGGCCGGCAGCTTGTTCATCGGGCGGCCTTCGTGGATGGTCCAGCCGGCCGCGTCTTTGACGATGACCGCGTTGTAGCCGATCGTCACGAAACCTTGGCTCGCCTCTTCGGCTCGCGCCAAATCCTCGATCGGCGTCGCCGGATCGGCGACGGAGTGATGGACCACGAAATATTGGATGAGCTTGGGATCGCGGTCCGTGAGCTTATTCAAGGGGACCTTCATGGATGCACCTCCGGTGCGCGTTCGGCTGCGAGGATGACGTTGCGCATCAGCGCGACGTTGGTGACGGGGCCCACGCCGCCCGGGACCGGCGTGATCTCGCCGGCGACCGCGGACACCTCGCCGTAGTCGACGTCGCCCACCAGCGCGCCGTCGACGTACGTCGTGCCGACGTCGATCACCGTTGCGCCGGGCGCGACCATGTGGCCGCGCACGAGGTTCGGCACGCCCGTCGCGACGACGAGCACTTCGGCGTCGCGCGTCTCGCGGGCGAGATCGCGCGTCTCCTTGTGCACGATCGTCACCGTCGCGTCGCGCGCCATCAGCAGCAGCGCGACCGGCAGGCCCACGACGTTGGAGCGGCCCACCACGCACGCGCGCACGCCGCGGAGCGGCCACCGTGTGCTGCGCTCGAGCAGCAGCATGACGGCCATCGGCGTCGCCGGGACGAACTCCGTGCCGCTCGCGAACGCCAGCCGCCCGAGGTTGACGGGGTTTGCGCCGTCGACGTCTTTGTGCGCCGGCATCGCTTCGGCGATCCGCCGAATCCCCAGGTGCGCGGGGAGCGGCTGTTGGAGGATGACGCCGTGAACGAGCGGATCGATGCCGAGCAACTGCAGGACGTGGCGCACGGCGTCCTCGTCCGCGTTCGCGCGCAGCGCGCCGACGCGAACGTCGACGCCGGCTTTGCCGCCGGCCTTCTCGATGCTGCGCACGTACGCGGCGCTCGCCGCGTCCTCGCCGACGATCACGACTTCGAGCCGCGGCGCGATTCCGCGCGCGCGCAAACGGTCGGCGCGCAACGCGATCTCGGCGAGCAGGTCGGCGGCGAGCGCGCGTCCGTCGAGGATTCGAGCCGTCATCGCGCATGCGGTTCGGTCGGTTAGGGAGAGAGCCCTGGAACGTGTGCGCTGGACCGTCGCGCTCGGCGCGACGTTCGACGAGCCCGCCTTCGAACGCGCGCTGGCCGGATTCCGGCGGCTCTACAACGTCGCACCGGAACGCGTGCTGTGCGCGCCGGACGTCCTCGGCCGCTTCGCCGCGCTGATGTCGCGCTCGCCGGAAGACGCGATGAACCGCGATCTGCGCTATGCCGGCGTACCCGTGGTCTCCGCGATCCTGGCACCCGGCACGATCGTCTTCGAAGGCGAAGTAGACGAAGAACGAATGGGCGACTGGTGATTTGGGCGTCTCGCGGCGTCTGGACTTCGTTGCTGCGGCGCTCGTGTGCCGTAGCACACTTCGCGCCTTGCGCCTCGCCAGACGCCGCGATACGCCCAAATCGGCGCGGTTAGTTCAGGAAGTTTCGAAGCGCAATCCCCAGCGTTTGCGGTTCTTCGATCATCGGGAGGTGGCCGCTGCCGTTCAGGATCAGCGTTTCTGCGTGCGGGTAGACGCGGAGCACGTCGCGCAGCGCGCCGATGCCGATGTAGCGGTCGTGCGCGCCCCAGGCGCAGAAAACGGGGCCGCGATAACGTGCGAAGCCCGCGTGCAGCTCGCGGGCGCGCGCGAACGCGTGCAGCGCGCCCGCGTATACGCCGGCGAACGCCTTGCGCAGCCCCGGCTCTTGCGAGAGCTCGAACGCGCGCTCGACGACGGCCGGGTCCAGCGCGGCGGGATCGACGACGCTGCGCACCAGCATGCGCGTCACGAAGCGCCGCGAAGGACGCCGTTCGAAGAGCGGCCGCGCGAAGCCGCCGGCGAGCGCGTAGACGAGGTGGCGCGGCGTGCGCGCGAACGCGGCCGGCGCGATGAGCGCGAGGTGCGTCACCCGCGCGGGGTGCGCGCCGGCGTAGTCGGCGGCGATGAAACCGCCCAGCGAGTGCCCCACGAGCGCGAAGCGCTCCAGCTCGAGCGCGGCCACGACGTCGTCGAGCACGCGCCGGAAATAGGCGAGATCGAACGCGGCGTCGGGCTTGTCGCTCGCGCCGAAACCCGGCAGGTCGAACGCGACGTAGCGCAGCGCCGGATCGAGCTGCGGCACGAGCCGCCCCCACGCCGCATCGGTCCAATGCCCCAGCCCGTGCAGCAGCAGGACGATCGGCGCGCCGGCGGCGCCGCTCCCCGCCTCGTACGTCGCGAGCGTCGCATCGGCCGCACGTACGCGCCCCGCGCGCCACGGGGACGGAACGGCCGCGTTCAGCACGAAGAGCCTCGGGTGCCCCGGTTTCTGGTCATCGCTGCGGTGTTGTTCCTGAGCGCGTGCTACAACGCCCCCGACGCCGGCCGAAGCGGTGGCGGATCGGGGCCGGCCTCACTGGCCGGCGCGCCCGCGCAGTCGTTCGACGTGCCGCGCACGGACGGCCGCATCGACTCGCTCGCGCGGCATCGCGGTCAAGTCGTCTTGATGAACTTGTGGACGACGTGGTGCCCGCCGTGCCGCGACGAGATGCCCGCGCTCCAGCGCTTCGCGCGCGAAAACGCCGGCAAGGTGGTCGTGCTCGGCATCGATCAGGGCGAATCAGCGTCGACCGCGCTCGCGTTCGCGAAGGAACGCGGCGTGACGTTTCCGATCCTCGTCGACGAGCAGCAGCAGTACGGGCGCGCGTACGAAGGCATCGGCCTGCCGACCAGCGTCGTCGTCGGCCGGGACGGTCACGTCGTGAAAGGCATCGACGGCGCGATGACGCTGGAACAGATGCGCGCCGTGGTCGCGCCGGCGCTCGCGCGGTCCGCACCATAGCGGCGGCAAGAAGCGGACCGGTGGGCGCGCGCATCGCCGCGCTCGTGGTTGCGGCGCTCGTCATCGCGCTCGCCGCCGCGCAGGACCTCTATCCGCGCACGCCGCTGTACCACACCTGGCAGTACGCGCTGGCGGTCGCGATCGGCCTCGTCGTTACGTTCGCATACGCGAACGGCGCGCGGCGCGGCGCCGACGGCGTGCTCGGAAAACGATTGCTGCTCGCGATGGCGGGCGCCATGGTGGCGGGCGTCGCCGGGCTCGCGTCAGGTCTGCTCGGGCCCGATACGACGACGATCGTCGGCACGCCGGGGACCGTCGTGCCGGTCCCCGCGCTCGGCGCAGCGGCGTTCTTCGGCGCGGCCGACGCGGACGCGATCGCGCGCGCGTCGGCGGGCGTGATCCTGCGGCGAAAAAACGCGGGCGACGTCGTGCTCGGTCCGCCGGCGCACCGCGTCGTCGGCGAGTCGCTCGTCTACCTCGAAGCACGGCCGGCGGCGTACGTCGACGTGTACGACGAGCGCGGCGCGCACCTCACCGTCACGCAGCCCACGAACACGTCGTTCTTGTCGCCGGTGCTGCTGTTTCGGCAGCGCCAGCGCATCGGCGCGCTCGACGTGCCGTTCGATACGTTCGCGACGCCCGCGCGGCACCGCGTCGTGCGCGCGCTGTACTTCACGCCGAGCGATCTCGCGCAGTTCAACCACGCGAGCGCGGACATGAAGCGCCCCGGCGTCGTGCTCACCGTCGCGGACGATGCCGGCAAACCGCTGGGGATCACGCTTGCCGTCACGGGGCAAGACGTCTCGATCGCGGGCCTGCGCGTGCGCGCGACGATCGGTGCGTATCCCGCGCTCGCCGTCGCCGCCGCGCCGCCGACCTGGGCGCTCGTCGCCGGCGTCGTGCTGTTCGTGCTGGGGCTCGCGTGGAGCGCGCTGCCTCAGGGAAGCTGAGCGCCGGCGCCGGGAACGGTCGCCGCGCAGTCGTGCACGACCAGCGTACCGGCGGCGGTGACCGCCGGATTCGCGAGCGTGCCGACCGCATAGACGTTGCGCAGCGCGACCGGCGGCGCGAGCGACACCGGCACTTTCACGGTGAGCCGGCGCGTGCCGCTGAAGTCGATAGCCCGCGCGAACGTCACCGTCTGGCGCTCGCCGTAACGGTCGGCGAACGTCGCGCGCAGCGCCTCGCCGTTCGCGTCGCCGTCCACGTCGCACGCAACCGCCAGCGGCTCGCCGAGCGGGATCTCGTTCACGGCGTACGCCGCGCGCTCGCCCGCCGTGAAGTCGTAGTCCAGCCGCAGCCGGTCGCCGTCGATCGACACCGCGCCGGGGCCGTTCGCCGGCGCCGTGACGAGCTTCCAGCCGGCGCGGTGCTTGTCGTCGAACAGCGCGAGCGGCACGGTGTGGCGGCCGACGGGGATCGTCACCGTGGCGCGCGCGCCGCCCGCACTCGCCGTGACGACCGCGTCGCGATCGCTTGCGCCAAGCCGGCCGCGCGCATCGACCGCCGCATCCTTCGCGCTCCAGCGCACGACGCCGTCGACGGCGACGGGCCGGTCGCGCGCGTCGAACGCCGCGACCGTGAGCGCGACGGTTGCGTGCGGATCGGGGTTCACGCGCGCCGGTCCCACGATCAGCCGCGCGACGCGGTCGACGATCTCCACCGGCACGTCCGTCGCGACGCCGCCGCGCGCGACGCGCACGTTCGCCGCACCGGTCTGCGCGCCCGCGTGCAGCACGTCGTCGTCGCCGATCGACGCGATCAGCGGCGACGGCGCGGCGCGCCACGCGCCGCGCGCGTCGCCGAGCCCGTGATCGTTCGCGTCGATGACGCGTGCGCGTAGCGGGACGCGCGCGCCGGCGAGCGCGACGACGCGCGCGGGGCGCACGACCAGCCGCGCGGGCGGTCCGAGCGGCGCGTCGCTGTACACGAATAAGCCGTCGGCGACCGGGCGCTCCGCGCCGTCGGACGGTTCGTTCACGACGCTCGCGTCCGGGTCGCCGAGCACGCGCGCGGCGAGCGTCGCGGAGCCGCCGCTGTCGAACAGCATCGCGTCGGTTGCGCCCAGCGCGCGCAGCAGCGCGATCAGCTCGGCGCGGTTGACGCCGACCGACGTCGCCGGATGCCGGCCGTCGACCACGACGAGCGCGAGCGTTCCGTCGGCGAAGCGCGCCGCCGCCGATGCCGGGATGCGCCGGTCGCGTTCGGCATAGTTCGGTGACGCCGGATCGTCGACGGGCGCGCCGTTGCGCAGCAGCTGCGGCCCGCCGCCGACCGCAGCGACGACGTCGCTCAGCGGCGGATCCGTATCGAACGCCACCGCCACGACGTCGCCGACGTCGGGGACGGGCCCGATCGACTGCGCCGCCGCACCGTACGCGAGCCGCACCGCGGTCGCGGCGGGCCACGGCGGCGCGCTCGTCACCGCCGCGACGCGATAGCGCGCGGTTCCGCCCGCACCGGCGGCGAACGGCTGCAGGTCGAGCAGCATCACGTTGTTAGCGTTGACCGGGATCGCACCGAACGCCGGCGTCAGCAGCGCCGCGCCGTTCTGCGGCGGCCATTCGTTGACGGCGGTGATCGGAACGACCACGCCGCCGAACGTCGCGGTGCCGGCAAAGCGGTACGCGTCGAAGCGCACCGCGCGTGCGCGCGTGACGGTCAGCGCGACGCGCGTGCTCGGCGTGCGCTCCAGCACGCCGTTGCGCACCACGATGCCGAGCGGCGCGCCGCTCGCGTTGATGTCGAAGTAGTCGCCGTTGATGCCGGCGACGGCGCCGGTGCGGCGCGCCATCGACGACGTCGTCTCGTCCTTGGACACGATCGTGTCGTGCGCGAGCACCGTGCCCAGCCGCACCGTCGGTTCCTGCGGATCAACCGTGACGACGGAGATCACCAGCGGCCCGGCGGACGTGAACATGCGGTACGTCGCGCGCGCGACGCCCGGCGCGACGGGCTCGCGCTCCATGCTCGACGCGCTCACGAGCGGGAAGGGCGCCGGCGGTGCGAGCGAGAGCGGCAGCACCGCAGCAAACGCGCGCGCCACGAGGCACGACCACAGCAGCGGCACGAGCGTGCCGAGCGCGCGAAACGCGGTCAGCGCGTCAGGCCGAGCGCGAAGAACAGCACGCCGATCAGCGCGGCGGCGCCGCCGACGAACGGCAAGAGCCGCGAGCCGACCAGCACCGTTATCGAAACGAGCACGATCGCGACCTCGAACAGCGTCGTGCCCACCTCGATGGTCTCGTGCTGCTTGAGGAGCTGCTCGGAGCGCTCGTTGTGATGCACCGACTCCTCTTCGAACGCGCGCGCTTTCTTCATGAGCGGCGGCGCTTTCGCTTTCTCCTCGGCGGCGTTCGATTTCAACCGGCCCGCGTTCGCGCCCGGTCCCACGCCGCCGTCGAGCGCCGTCTGCGCGATGTAGAACTTGATGCGCTCCGCCTGGTACTGCGCCCACGTATCGGACGCATGCGTCGTGGCGACGATCGCGTCGTTCTTCTCGACGAGCGCCTGCGTCGAGCGCAGGTTGCCGAAGTAACCGCTGACCGCGGCGAGCACCGCGAGCACCGCGGCCGCGAGCGGGACCCAGCTCGGGCCTTCGCGACCGTGCTCGTGCCGTTCGTGCGCTTCTTCGAACGCTTTGGCGGGATGCGTGCTCACGTCGCCGCCGGGACCGAAGAAAGATCGCGGACTCGCATGAGGGCCTCACGTACGTCGGTCGCCGGGGCAACCCTCCACGCATCGGTGCGCGTGCGGTCGAACGCGAACGCGGCGAGCTCGAACCCGTCGAACGTGCCGCAAACCACGACGCCGTCGGGATCGACCGCGAACGCGCGGCGCCGCAGCGAGTCGAACGCGACGACGTACGCGCGCAGCTCCGCGGCGCGCGTGCGCGCGAACGGCACCACCCACGCCGCATCGATCGATGCGCGCCACACGAACAGCCGCACCCCGGCCAGCCGCGGTGCGACCAGCGCGCGCGGGTCGAGCACGGCCTCGTCGTCGACGAGCGCGACGTCGGCGCTGGCCGGCTGTGCGTGCGGATCGATCACGAGCTCCGCGTCGGCGGTCGCCGCGAGCGCGTGCAGCTGCGGATCCGCGCGCCACGCGATCGCGATGCGCAACGCGCCGGCGAGCGGATCGCCCGCGAGCCGCCGAACCGGCGGCGGCTCGGGCGCGAGCGCGACGATCGCGGGACCGATCGCAACGGTCGCGTGCAGCGTCGTCTCCTGGTCTTGCGGCGCGAGCGCCACGACCGTACCGTCGGCGGCGACGATCTGGCTCTTGCCGCAGTATGCGACGCTGCGCGCCTCGACGCCCGTCTTGTTCGCCGCGACGAGCGGGACGCCGCTCTCGCGCGCGCGCACGGAGATCATCAGATCGGCTTGCAGGTTCTCGAGCGCGTGCGGGTCGCGCCCGCTCGTCACCCATGCCGTCGGAACGACGAGGATCTGCGCGCCGCGCGTGATCAGCGTGCTCGGTATCGTCGGGATGCGCCCGTCGGCGCAGATGAAGATGCCCAAGCGGCCGGCGGGCGTATCGACGGGTTCGAGCGCCGTGCCCGCGGTGAACCACCGCCGGTCGAAGTGCCACAGCAAGCATTTGTCCGCGTAGCCGACGATGCCGGCCGGCGTGACGACGTACGCGCTGTTGGCAACGCCGTGCTCGCCCGTGCGCGCCCCGCCGTACACGATCGTCGCGCCGGTGCGTGCTGCGACGGCGATCACGTCTTGCGCCGCAGCCTCCAACTGGCGCGGCTCGACGGGGCCGGCGCCGATAACGTAGGCGGGGACGGTTCCCTCCGGGACGACGATCAACCGCGCGCCGGATTCCGCGGCGGCGGCGATCCGCGCGAGCAGCGCGGGCCACCGCTCCGCAAAGTCGGCGCGGTCGTGCGCACGCGTTTGCACCGCGGCGACGGGTGTCGGACGAGCACTCACCTAAGTAGTCTCCAACCCTCGAGGGCGGTCGTTGACCGCCTCTCGCAACATTCGCATATCAGGATCACGTATGAGGACACCTGAGTGAAACGACTGATCGCATGTCTTTCGCTCGTCGCCGCCGCCTCAACTGCGGCGGTGCCGTCGACTGCCCCGCCGGCGCCGGCGCAAAAAGCGCCTGCGACCGCATCGAAGCCCCCCGCGAAGACCGCGGCCGCTCCGGCCAAGGCGAAGCCGTCTTCGACGGCCCCCGGCGCAACGAAGACCGTCGCCAAAGCCGCTCCGAAGTGCCGCGTCGCACCGGCGGACGAGTACTTCGGAAAGCTCAAGATGAGCATCCTCGGCATCCGCAACACCATCAAGGACCAAGGGCTCAAGATCGACGTCGACCCCAGTAAAGCCCCGTCGACGGCCAACGCGATTGCGCTCACCGAGGACGCGATCCGCGACTGGCAGCACAAATATCCCTGCGACACGTGGCTGCCCGGCACGCTGTTCTCGCTGGAGCGCTTCTACCTGAAGATCCACACCGACGACGGCGTGAAGCACGTGCACTCCACGTTCGCGTGGCTGCGCCACGACTATCCCAAGAGCAAGGTCGTCCAGGTCGCGCGCCGCGAGGACGGTCAGGCGACGGTCGTCGCGTCGCCGCCCGCGACGGCGTCCGCGCCGAACGGGACCGAGCCGGCGACGGCCGGCGGCTCGCCGGCGCCGTCATCGCAGCCGGGCGCCGCCGCGGTCATGCCGGGACAAGCGGTTCCGACGCCGTTCCCCGGTACCGCCCCGCAAAGCGTCATCAACGCGCAGAACGCGATGAGCTCGCCCAGCCCGTCGCCCACGCCCCGCCGCTAGCCGCCGAACCCCGCGAGCAAAGAAAAAGCCCCCGGCGCGAGCCGGGGGCTTTTCGTGTTCGCTGCGTGCGAGACGCTTAGAACTTGATACCGAGGCCGACGTAGCCACCGGCATGCGACGCATCGCTGGGCGAGAGGTTCTTGCCCTTGATGGAGTCGCCGAGGAAACCGGCGTCGAGGAACAGCCCGGAGTTGCCGAGGCTGAGCGTGCCGCCGATCTGGTACTTGAGGAAGCGCTGCTGGAACTTGTCGGTGGTGCCGACCAGGCTCGCAGGGTTCGCGCCCGCCGGGAAGGTGAAGTTGCCGGAGATGCTCGGGTAGTACCAGATGCTGCCGTACACGGACAGCGGCTGGTCGAGATCCGGGAGCTTCTCGGCGCCGAAGCCGAAGCCGTTCTGCTTCGGATAGCCGTAGTTCTCTTCACGGTGCAGGTAGCCGACGCCGATGTAGATGCGCGGTTCGGCGATCTTGAGGCCGAGGCGCCCGTCGAAGTCGGTGTCGCGCGCCGTGAACGAGGGGACGGCGACTTGGCCGTACGCGCCGATCACGGTGACGCAGCCCTGGTCACCCGCCGCGGGCGTGAACCCGACCGGGAGCCCGGAGTGCGGACAGGGGTTGCCGTCGATCGTCGGCGGGATCAGGAACGCACCGGGTCCGATGCCGCTCTGATGCGGGTAGCTCCACGAGCGATAGTCGCCCTCGAGCATCCACGGCAGGCCGAACGCGGGGAACTCCACCGCGCCGCGGACGTGGTACGATCCGCCGACGCCCTTGTTGCCGGGCGAGAACTCGTTGTAGACCTTCGGCGAGAAGATGTAGTCGCCGACGATGAAGTGCTCGTACGGGTTGCGGGCGACGGGGGTCGGGGTTGGGACGGGGGTCGGCGGCAGCGTCGGCGGAGCCGTAGGCGGCGCGGTCGGCGGTGCGGTCGGGGGAGCCGTCGGGATGACCGTCGGCGGCTGGACGTAGCGCACCACGACGATGCGGCGGTCCGGCACCCACTGAACGTAGGCGCCCATGCCTTCGGAGATCACGCGAACCGGTACGACGACCGCGCCCTTGTAGATCTCGGGAGGCACGTCGAGCGGACGGCTCTCGCCGTTGATGACGACTTCCGGTTTGCCGACGGTGACTTTGACGTCGGAGCCAGGCTTCGAGACGTCGACCGTCTTGGAGGCCGGATCGTACGAAACCGTCGCGCCCATCTGCTCGAACATCGAGCGGAGCGGAATGAGGATGGTGTTGCCACGCACGAGTGCGGCGAGGACGCGGTTCGCCTTCAGGCGGTCCGGCTTCGAATAGACGTGCCGGTCGTTGAAGAGGATCGGGACCTCGCCGGAAGGCGGCGTGCCGAAGTCAGCGGGCGGTGCGCCGGCGGGGGCCTGTGCGATCTGCGTGGGCGCGTTGGGTCCGATGTTGCCATGCGCCTGCGCGGAGTTCGAGGCCGACACCGACGTCGTACCGATTCCGACCGCGACCAGCGCGGCCAAGAGCCCGGTGCTCAGTCGTTTCACGTAATACTCCCTAGCTAAGGTGTTGTGTCGAGAAGGGCGTTGGCGCCGGCGTGGCCGGCCCGGGGACGGGAGCACGCGATGTTAACTCGCTTGCTCAGCCACAATCGGACCTACCCACGTGACCGGCGCCCTAATCACGAGGCGAGGCCACCGCCCCGCATCTAATCCGACAACGCCGCTCGGTAGCGCAGGGTTCCGCTCGCCACCAAGTCTCGTTTCGGACCGACTGCCGTGACGCGGCCTTTACACACCGGCGTCGCGAGGTCCGCCTTTTTACCCTGATCCGGTGCAGCTTAGCCGAGCTTTTCGTCGAGGCGCTCGCGGAATTTCTCGCGCGAGGTGACGTAGCGCTCGTGCGTGCCTTCGGCGATCTTCTCGCGCTCGTCGAACGCGGTGAAGGCGTACTCGATCCGGCGCCCGTCGAACTTGAGGACCTCGACCTCGGTGCGGACGATCAAGCCGACCGGCGTCGCCGCGAGGTGGGTGAGGTCGACGTGCGTGCCCAGCGTGATCTGGTCGGCATCGAGCGCCGGGACGACGCACTGCATCGCCGCCTCCTCCACGAGCTGTAAGAGGATCGGCGTCGAGAGCACGGGCACTCCCTTATTGCCGGCCTTGTCGGCCGTCATCCACTCCTCCACCCGCGTCTGGCTCTGATAGGTCATCCCGACCTCGATCTTGCCGCGCATCCTGGGGGGCACCTTAGACCGGCAACCGGGCGAATCATTTTCACGTTCCACGCCGTAGTACGGCCGGACGGCGGCGGACCACCACGTCGTGGCGAAGCGCGTTCGCACCACACCAAGCGAAATATCAGGAGAAGCAGCAGCATGAGACCGAGTCAGCGCACGTTACTGGCCGCGGCGGTTCTCGCCATGGCGGTGACCGCGTGCGGGAAAGGCGGAGGCGGCGGAGCAGCCCGCAGCGGACCTCCGCCGCTGGCCGTCGACGTCGCGAAAGCGCAGCGCCAGGACATCGCGACGTTCGTCACGCTCGACGGGCAGATCGCGCCCGTGCAAGAGGCAACGCTCAGCTCGCCGCAATCCGGTAACGTCGCCGCCGTCTACGTCAACGAAGGGCAGCACGTCTCGCGCGGGCAGCTCGTGGCGAAGCTCGACGACTCGACGCTGCGCGCGCAGCTCGCGCAGCAGCAGGCGATCGTGCAGCAGCAGAGCGCGCAGCTCGGCGGGGCGACGCTCCAGGCGCCCGTCACCGCCGCGCAGGCGTCGAACACCGTCGTCACCGCGCAGCAGCAGCTCGCCGCCGCGCGCAACGGCCTGCAGACCACGCAAGCCGCGTACCAGAGCGCGCTTTCGACGTACAACGCGGACAAACAATTGCTCGCGCAGGGCTACGTCGCCCAGACGCAGTTCGAGCAGGCGCGCTCGCAGTACGTGCAGGCGCAGCAGGCGGTGAACAACGCGCGCGAGACGGTGCGGCAAGCGCAGACGGCGCTTCGCTACGCGCAGACGCAAGGCGGCAACGCCATGCCGATCCAGCAGCAGCAGATCGCGGTCAACCGCGGTCAGCTCGCCGCCGCGCAGGCGCAGGTGCATCTGCTCGAGACGGAGATCGGACAGACGAGCATCACGTCGCCCTTCAACGGCGTCGTCACGCAGCGGCTGCTCGATCCCGGTGCGTTCGCGAGCCCCAACCAGCCGGTCGTGCGCGTGTCGCAGATCGACAGCGTGTACGTCAACGTCAACGTGCCGGACGACGATCTCGCGTACGTGCACCGCGGAACGCCGGTGTCGTTCACGACGTCGAGCCTGGGCAACAAGCCGTATCGCGCATCCGTCATGGACGTCAACGCGACGCCGACGCAAGGCACGCTCTCCTACCGCGCCCGGGTGCGCGTCCCCAACCCGGGCGACCGGTTGCGCGGCGGCATGCTCGTAAGCGTGAACGTGCGCAAGGAATTCCATCCGGGTGCGATCGTCGTGCCGCGCACCGCCGTGTTCCAGAGCGACAAGGGCGCCAACGTCTACACCGTCGCCGAGCTCCCTCCGCCGTCGCCCGGACCGTCGGGTGCGCCCGCGGGCGCACCGGCAGCCGCTGCGTCGCCTGCGGGCGGAGCCGGTGCGAGTGCCGCTCCCGCCGGCGGCCGCCGCAAAGGCGCTGCGGGCGCGGGCGCTGGGGGTGCCGCCGGTCAGCAAGGCCCGCCCGTGAAGCTGATGCAGGCGAAGGTCGTCGCGGTCAGCGTCGGCTTGCAGACCGACACCCTGACGGAGGTCCGCAGCGCCGACATCCGTCCCGGCACGACCGTGATCACGACGCGGCCCGACGCCTTGCAGGACAAGAGCACCGTAGCGATCGGCGGCGCGTCCGCCGGCGGTCCGCGCGGCGGAGCGCAGTGATGCGCTCGCCTTCGCTCGCGCGCGCGCTCGCCGGCGTCGCGCTGACGGCGCTCGCCTTCGCGGCGCAGCCCGCTTTCGCGCAGACCGCGACGCCCGTGCCCGGCGTGCCGCCTGCCACCACCGCGACGCCGCGCCCGGCGGCGACGCCGTCCGCAGCACCATCCCCCGCCTCACGCGGCCAGAGCCCGAGCGCGCTGCCCGGAGCGGCCGGCACGCCGGCGCCGGGCGCGGCCCAGCCGGCCGCGTCGAAGCCGTCCGGCGGGAACGCCGCGGTCAACGCGAGCGCCATCCCGACCCTCGCCCCCGCCGACCAGGCCGCGCCGCTGCCGTTCCCCGCGTACGGTACGCCCGCGCCCGTATCGCAAACGCGCGTCGCGCCCGGCGTGCCGCAAGTGATCACGCTCCAGCAGGCGGTGCTGATCGCGTACGCGCGGTCGCCGCTGCTCGCGTCGGCGCGCGCCGACGTCGAGATCGCCAGCGCGCCGGTCGGGCTCGCGCAAAGCGCGCTCTTTCCGGCCGTCACGGGCAACGCGTCGACGACGCGCTCGCACCGTGAAGGCGGCACCACGACGACGGGCACGACCGGCGCCGCGACATTCAACCCGAACTCGACGACGAACAGCTTGTCGGTGCAGCTTCAGCAGCTGATCTTCGACGGCGGCCGCGTCGCCGCGCAGATCCGCGCCGCGCGCGCGACGCAGTCCGCGTCGATCGCGACGTACCAGCGCGCGCTCCAAACGGTCGGCTTCAACGTCGCGACCGCGTACTACAACACGCTCGCGGCGCAGCGGCAGACGCAAGTCGCGCTGACGACGGTGCAGCTCGACCAAGTTCAGGAGAACCTCGTCACCGCGCAGATTCGCGCGGGCACTGCCGCGCGCACGGATCTCGCGACGGCGCAGCTGCCCACGGCGCAGGCGCGCGTCGCGGTGATCCGCTCGCAGGCCAACGAGCAAGTGCAGCTCGCGACGTTCGCGAACACGCTCGGCCTCGACGCCGACATCGCGGTGCAGCCGAAGGACGACGTCCCCGCGGTGAGCGCCACGGCAGGCACGCTGGCGGTGGCGCCGGCCTTTCCGACGCCGTCGTATCAAACGGCGATCACGCGCGCGCTCGCGCTGCGGCCCGATCTGACCGCGCAGCAGCAAAACGTCGCGTCGAACGAGGCGAGTCTCCGCGCAGCACGGCTCGGGAACTTCCCGAACGTCAACGCGAACGCGTCGTACGGCACGACGTCGACGGATCCGGGCGGCGGCACGTTCCGCAACGCGTCCTCCATCGGCCTCGCGCTGACGATCCCGTTCTACGACCGCGGCGTGACCAAGGCGCAAACCGCGCAGGCGCAGGGCCAGCTCGACCGCGCGCTCGCGCAGCTGCAGATCGCGCAGCAGGGGATTCAGCTCAACGTCCGCACCGCGCTCGTCAACCTCGTGTCGTCGTACGCGGCGCTCGACCAGACGAACGCGGAGCTCGCGAAGGCGCAGGAAGTGCTGCGCGCGACGCAAGCGCAGTACCGCGCCGGCGTCACCACGCTGCCGCTGCTGCTCAACGCGCAAGTGGGTTTGACGCAGGCGCTGACCGACGAGGTCACCGCGGTGTATACCGTGCGGCAAGCCGAACAGGCGCTGCTGTTCGCGGAGGGCGCCAACGCCGCCGGGTGAAGTCCCCGGCGGTATGACTTCCACGGTCCCGGTCTGGATCGACGATCCGACCAACGCGGCGATCCTCGCGGTGAGCGAGGATCGCCTCGCGGGCTTCCAGCGCGACCCGTTCGGCGCGATCGCGGAGCGCAGCGGCGTCGGCATCGACACGGTGCTCGACCGCATCGGCGCGATGCTGCGCTCGGGGACGATCCGCCGGGTGCGGCAAACGCTGATGGCGACGAACCTCGCCGCCGGCGCGCTGTGCGCGTGGCAGGTGCCGCCGGAGCGGCTGGACGAGGCATTTTCGTGGCTGTTTCGCGAGGATCCGTTCTCCGGCCACGTCGTCATCCGCACCACCGACAGCGTGACCGCCGGCTCGAACTACCGGCTGTGGACCACGCTCAAAGTTCCGCAAGGATTCTCGCTCGACAAGCACGCCGCGTTCTTGGCGCGCACGATCGGCGCGCAGTCGTTCCGGCTGATGCCGGCCAAGGCGCTGTTCGCGCTGGGCGTCGGGCACGTGCGCCGGCGCGGGCTCGAGCCCGGCGCGCGCGCCGCGGAGCTCGCCGAGGTGAAGGACACAACCATCGTCGAGCTGGACGCGCTGGAATGGCGCGTGCTCACCGCGATCAAGCGCGAGCTGGCCGCCGGCGAGATCGTGCGCGACGTGTGGGTCGCGCGCGCGCGTGAAGCGGGCGTGTCGCTCGACGAGTTCGTTCGCATCGGCACGGAGCTCAACGCGAAGGGCGTCGTGGGGCGCTTCTCGACGTTCCTCGAGCACGTCAAGCCGCAGCAGCACGCCGGCGGGCAAAGCGTCACGCGCTACAACGCGCTGTTCCACTGGAAGGTGCCGCAGGGCCGCGAGATAGACGCCGGCCGCGAAGTCGGGCGGCATTACATCATGACGCATGCGTACTGGCGCGAGGGCGGCCCCGAGTTCAAGGGCGTCAACGTGATGGGCGTCGCACACGGCATGGAGAAGGACGCGGTGCTGGCGCACAAAGCGGCGATCGACGCGCACCTGCGCGAAGCGGGGATCGCCTTCGATTATACCAACGTGTTCTGGGGCGGGCGCAGCGAGATCAAGCCGTCCGAGATCGCACCCGACGCGTACGTCGAGTTCTGCCACACCCACGCTCTGGACCCGGAGGCGATGCGCTGATGTTCCGTCGATTCGCTGCTGTCGGTATGATGATCGCGCTGTGCGCGTGCACGAAGGTGGGCCAGACCGTGGCAACGTCGCCCAACGGCGGCGCGAACGGCCCGTCGGGGCCGCACGCGGACCGGCTCGTGATCTCGACGATCAGCAACCCGAAGGGCCTCAACCCCGCCTTCGCGGCGGCGACGCCGACGCTCGAGCTCTCCGCGTTCATCTTCTCGTACACGGTGCGCTACGACGACCACGCGCAGCCGGTGCCCGACGCGGTCAGCGAGATCCCGACGCTCGAGAACGGCGACGTGTCCAAAGACGGCCTGACGCTCAAGTACAAGCTGCGCCACGGCATCAAGTGGCACGACGGTCAGGGCGAAGTCACGTGCGCCGACATGCGCTCCACGTGGAAGATGATGGTCAACCCGAAGAACGTCATCGACACGACGGTGGGCTGGGATGCGATCAAGGACATCGACTGCAGCGATCCCTACGTCGCCGTCGTGCACATGAAGCACGTCTACGCGTGGTTCCTCCAGCAGCTCTGGAGCGTGAACGGCAACTCGCCGATCCTGCCCGCGCACATCATCGACAAGTACAATGACGCCAAAGGCAGCATGAACCAGGCGCCGTTCAACTCGGCGCCGGTCGGCAGCGGGCCCTACAAGTTCGTATCGTGGGACCGCGGCAGCCAGATTCGTCTGCAAGCGAACCCCGACTACTTCCTGGGCAAGCCGAAGATCGGCGAGATCGTCTACCGCATCATCCCCGACGGCAACACGCTCGCGACGCAAGTGCAGACGCACGAGGTCGACGTCGGGTGGAACCTTCCCGCCGGCCAGTACGACCGCATCAAGACGTTCAGCGGCGTCACGACGATCGCGCCCGTCGTGTACATCTTCGACCACTTCGACTTCAATTTGACGCGCCCGCTGTTCCAAGACGTGCGCGTCCGGCGCGCGCTCACGTACGCGCTCGACCGCCAGACGATGCTCGAGAAGATCGAGCACAACCTTGGCGAGCTGTCCGACACGTTCATGGACCCGACGCTCTACAAGGACGCCGTCGACCCCACGGTCATGAAGTACCCGTACGATCCGGAGAAGGCGAAGGCGCTGCTCGACGAGGCCGGCTGGACGGCCGGGCCGGACGGGTTCCGCACGAAGGGCGGCAAGCGGCTCGCGTTCCAGCTCTCGACGCAGGTCGAGTCGGTGACCGCGCACCTCGTGCAGACGCAAGCGCAGGTGTATTGGAAAGCGATCGGCGCCGACGTCGAGATCAAGAACTACCCGAGCGTGTCGTACTTCGACCAGACGACGAACGGCATTCTCGCCGGGGGTAAGTTCGACGTCGGGCTGTACGCCTGGTCCGGCGCCGCCGAGGTGGACCAGAGCGCGATCTACTCCGCGCACTTCATGCCGCCGCACGGGCAAAACTACCCGCGCTGGCGCAACGCCCGCGCGACCGCGGCGATGGACCACGCGAACCTCAGCATCGATCCGAAGGTGCAAGTCGCGGACTACAAGATCGTGCAGCAGGAGTTCGCGAAGGACGATCCGTCGATCATCCTGTGGTTTCGCAAGCTCGTGATCAGCACGCCGAGCGACATGAAAGAGTTCACGGCGACGCCGGTGATCCTCACCCCGTTCTGGAACCCGTCGGTCTATCATTTCTGATCGTCGCGCAGTCGGGGCCGCGTTAGCGCTCGCCGCGTGCGCGTCGCTCCCGGGCGCGTCCGGGGCGCAAGCGGCGCGGCATCCGTACACGATCCCGCACGTCTTGCGCTACGCGGCCGGCGAGGACATCGTCGGGCTCAACCCTCACCTGAACTCGCAGCTCGTCGTCAGCTACATGGGCTCGCTGGCGATGGCGTGGCTCGTGCGCTACGACGCGCACGACCGGCCCGTCCCTGAGCTCGCGACCGCCGTTCCATCGCGCGCCAACGGCGGGATCTCCGCCGACGGCAAGACGATCACGTACCATCTGCGGCGCGACGCCAAATGGTCGGACGGCGTGCCGTTCACCGCCGACGACGTGCGCTTCTCGGTCGACGTCGTGCGCAATCCCGCGAACAACGAGCTCACGCACGTCGGGTTCGACTTGATCGACCGCGTCGACACGCCCGACCGTTACACCGTGGTGTTCCGGCTCAAGCGCCCGCACGCGGGCTTCTACGTGAACTTCTTCGGGTCGGCGTTCGCGCAGCCGTGCATCCTGCCCAAGCATCTTCTCGACAAAGAGAAGACGATCAACGAGGCGGCGTACAACGCGCTGCCCGTCGGGATCGGACCGTTCAAGTACGCGTCGTGGAAGCGCGCGGACAGCGTGGAGCTCGTGCCGGACCCGCTGTACTTCGGCCGCAAGCCCAAGCTGGAGCGCGTGCTCTTCAAGATCGTGCCGAACCGCGACACGGTGCTCACGCAGCTCACCACGCACGAGATCGACCTGTGGCTGCCCGTGCCGGCGGCGTACTACGACCGCGTGCGCGCGCTGCCCGCCGTGCGCGTCACGCGCCGCTCGGGCTTCGGCTACAACCACATCGACCTCCAGCTCGAGCACGGCGCGCTGCGCGATCCCGCCGTGCGGCGCGCGCTGCGGCTCGCGACCGACCGCGCGACGATCCTCGCGAAGGTGCGGCACGGCGTCGGCATCCTCGCGGAGACCGTGATACCGCCCGCGCACCCGTACCATCTCGACGCGCCGCTGATCCCGTTCGACCCGGCGGCGGCGAACAAGCTGCTGGACGGCGCGGGCTGGCGGCGCGGCGCCGACGGCATCCGCGCGAAGAACGGCGACCGCCTCGCGTTCGCGTTCGCGATCGGCACCGGTTTGGCCGACACCGAGGCGATCGTCGAGCTCATTCGCGCGAACTGGGCGGAGATCGGCGCGACGTTCGAGCTCAGAAAATATCCGTCGCCGCTGTTCTTCGCGCCCGCGCAAACGGGCGGCATCATCTACGGCGGCAAGTACGACGCGACCATCTACGCGTGGATCCTCGGGCCGAACGCCGATCTGACCAACCTCTTCGCGTGCGACCGCTTCCCGCCCAAAGGAGCGAACGTGCCGCGGTATTGCGACCGTGACGTCGACCGCGCGCTGGCACGGTACGATCTGACGTACGACGAAGCGGGCCAGCGCGCCGCGCTGCGGTTCGTGCAGGAGCGGGTCCTGCGCGACGTCCCGACCATCGTGCTGGACGCGCGCGAGGACGTGTTCGCGTTCAACGACGACCTGCACGGCTTCCGGCCCAATCACGTCACCGCGTTCGACGATCTCGTCGACGCGGACATCTGACAACGTCAAATGCGTCTGAGGAGGAGCGTACCGTGAACAAAGCCCTGGCGACCATCGCGACGTGCGTGCTGCTCGCGGCGTGCACGAAGACGAGCGATTTGGCGACGACGGCGAACGGGCCCGCGGGTGCGTCCGGCGGGCCGCACAACAGCCACACGATCCCGCACACGCTGCGCATCGGCGACACTCAGGACTTCGACAACCTCAACCCCCACCTCTCGACGTCGCTGATTCTAGGGAATCTCAACCAGCTCACGATGGCATATTTGGTGCGGTACGACGCGCACAACGAGCCGATCCCGGAGCTGGCGACCGAGGTTCCGACCGAGGCGAACGGCGGGATCGCGAAAGACGGCCTTTCGATCACCTGGCACCTGCGCAACGGCGTCAAGTGGTCGGACGGCGCGCCGTTCGACGCCGACGACGTCGTGTTCTCGACGAACGCCGTCAACAATCCCAAGAACAACGAAGTGGGCCGCGACGGGTGGGAGCTGATTACGAAGATCGACGAGCCGGACAAGTACACCGTCGTCTTTCATCTCAAGCGGCCCTACTCGGGGTATCTGCCGACGTTCTTCGCCTCGGCGGGCGCAAACCCGTGCATCATACCGAAGCACATCCTCGGCGACCTACCGAACATCAACACCGCGCCGTACAACAGCAAGCCGGTCGGCATCGGCCCGTTCCGTTACAAGCAGTGGGTGCGCGGCGACCACATCACCCTCGAGGCCAACCCGTACTACTGGCGCGGTCAGCCCAAGATCAAGACCGTGATCTACAAGGTCATCCCGGACCGCAACACGCTGCTCACGCAGATGCAGACGGGCGAAGTCGACATGTGGACGTTCATTCCGGCGGCGTTCGCGGGGCGCGCGATGGCGCTCCCGCACGTGGCGCACACGCGCGGACCGAGCTACCTCTACACGCACATCGACTTCAACACCAGCCATCCGGTGCTGCGGGAGAAGGTGGTGCGCACCGCGCTGCGGCTCGCCACGGACCGGCGCACGATCCTCGAAAAGGTAAGTCACGGCATCGGGATCCTGCAAGAAGGTGCGATCACGCCGGCGAGCGCGTTACACGTCGCTCTGCCGGAGGTCCCGTACGACGTGGCGCAGGCGAACAAGCTGCTCGATGATGCCGGGTGGGTTCGCGGTTCCGATGGAATCCGCGCCAAGAACGGCGTCCGGCTCGACCTGGACGTCGCGACGGTCGCCGGCAACCAGGACGTCGACGCGCGGATCGAGCAGCTGCGCAGCGAGTGGCAGCAGATCGGCGTCAAGATCACGCCGAAGCACTACAACTCCGCGTTGTTCTTTCAAGTGACGGGCGGAATTTTGTACGGAGGAAAGTGGGACGTCACGACGTTTGCGTGGCAGCTCACACCCGACGCCGACCTCAACCCGGAGAACTCGTGCGACCTGTTTCCGCCGCACGGGCAAAACGTCACGCGGCTGTGTGACCGGCGGCTCGAGACGTACCTGCAGCGCCAGAAGCTGACCTACAGCGTGGAGGCGCGCAAGCCGATCGTCGCGGAGGCCGAGAAGCTGATCGATGAAGACGTGCCGTACGAGGTGCTGTACGTCAACGAGGACATCCACGCGTTCAACTCGGACCTGACGAACTGGCATCCGAACAGCACGACGCCGTTCGATGATTTCCTGAACGTCGACATTTAGGCGGCCGCGGGATCCGTTCGCCGGCGCGCACGGATGATCACGACGCCGAGCAGCACGCAGCCGGTGAGCGGCAGCGCGCGCAGCGCGGCCCACGCGGGCTGCCGCGCCGTGAGCCCGGCGGCGCGCTGCTCGTCCGCCCAGACGGCGCTCGCGTCGGCGGCCGCCGGTGCGTGGTAGCCCGCCGGCAGCGCGTCGGGCCAGATCGGCGCCGGAAACGCGCGCGCGAGCGGCACGGCGGCGCACGCGAGCACGGCGAGCGCGACGAACGGCGCGAGGTCCGCGCGCGTGGCTCGCGCGCCCTTGCCGAGCACGACGAACGCGAACGCGGCCGCGATCGCGAGTGCGATGATCTGCGCGGCCGCCGCCGGGCGCTGGGCGAGGCCGAGCCAGTCCACGCAAATCAGCGCGACGGCGGCGCCGGCCCACGCACGCGCCGTGCCCTGCGTGCCGACCGCGATCGCGATCAGCGGGATCAGTTCGACGACGAAGTCGTGCTCGTGGAAAAACGGCACGGCCAGCGGTGCGGCGGCGAGCGCGAGCAGCGCGCCGTCGCGCGCGCCGAGCCGCGCACGCACCGTGGCGACGGCGGTCGCGGCGATCGCGGCTGCCGCGAGCGCGTAGCCGGCAACGCTCGCGAGCGCTTCCGGCGCGCCGAACGCCCACGCGATCGCGCCCGGCGTGAACTGGATCGCGACGAAGCGCTCCGCGCTCGCGTGCTCGCCGAGGCGGTGAGCGTACGCAAAGAAACCGGGCACGCCGCCGCCCGCCGCGAGCGTGAGCGCGCCGAACGCCAGCGCGCCGGCGCCGGCCGACAGGAGCGCGGCACGGTCGCGCATGCGCGCCGCCAGCACCAGCGCGAGGTTCGGCTGCAGCCCCGCGATCAGCGTCGCGAGGGCTCCGGCAGCCACCGCGCGGCGTTCGTACGCGACGAGCGCGCACGCGATGCCGGCTGCCGCGAGCAGTGCGACTTGACCGAGCGCGATCGCGCTCGTGAGGGGCCCGCTCGCGATCCCGAACAGCAGCGCGCCGAACACGGCAGCCGTGCCGGGCGCGCGCGCGACCGCGAGCGAGGCGAGCACCAGCCCGGCGAACGCCGCGGCGAGCAGCGCCGTCCACACGCGCACCGCGACGGTATGCGGCAGCCGCGCGAGCGCACCGAACAGCGGCAGCGCGGCGGCCGGCCCGACGTACGGTAACAGCTCGTCGCGCGACGCGTCTACGCCGGGGATCGTGCGCTCCGTGCGCCACACCGCGCGCGACCAGGGGTCGCCGCCGGCGTTCCACGTCGCGCCGGCGGCGTAGTACGCCTCGAAGTCGCGCGCGAACGGGCCTTGCGTCGGCGGCGGGCGGAACAGCGTGAACGCGACCGCGACCGCGACGAGCGCGCCGGCGAACGCCGCGTTACGTCGCAGCGTAGAGCCCGAGTCGCTCGATGCGGCCGTCGTTGCCCATCACGTACGCGACGCCGCCGGGGAAGCGCGCTTCGTACGCTTCCGCGTACACGACGGGCGCGGGCCCGCCGACCGCCGTGACGTAGCGCTCGTCGAGCGACGCGGTGGTCGCGCCGAGCGCGACGTCGCCGGGCGAAAGCCGGAACGCGCCATAGTCGCGCGCCGCCAAGCTGGGCGCGCGATCGGCCTTGGGCAGATAGTACTCGAGCGCGACGAGCGTCACGCCGCTGTAGAACAGGCTCAAGAAGTAGCGGCGCCCGTCTTCGCGCGCCGCGTACGTGTGCCAGCCGCGCATCGGATACGAGAACGCGACGCCGAACGCGCGCTCGACGTCGGCGCGCATCGTCGTGCCGAGCGCGAATACGAGCTGCTCGTTCGCCAGCACGACGGGCCGGTCGAGCGGCGCCGGCGGCGCGTTGCGCCGCGCGCGTCCCGCTTCGTAGACTTGCGCGAGAATCTCGGCGGCGCGCTGCATCGCGAAGTCGGGCGCGCGGTCGTCGCTACCGCTCACCCGCGCGGCGTGCCGATGTGCGTCGCCGCCGAGCCCGCGACCGCGACGGCGATCAGCGCGAAGTATGCGACCGCGAGCGCGCCGCGCTGGCCGGCGGACGCGACTTGCACGAGCGGATCGACCTGACCGCGCCACGCGGCGATCCCGCGCGGCACGGACGACACCAGCACGAAGATCAAGATGAGCAGCGTGAACGGCGTGAAGTGGCGGAAGACCACGACCCAGCCGAGCAGCAGCGCGACGCCGACCAGCCAGATGCGGCCGTCGATCGCGCCGGCGACGCGCCCGCCGTCGAACGGGAACGCGGGGATCAGGTTGAAGAGGTTCAAGAAGAAGCCGACGTACGCGGCCGCGATCCAGAACGGCTCGCCGGTGGCGATCCCGTAGCCCCAGCACACGGCGGCCGCGGCGACGCCGAACACGGGTCCCATCAGGGCGGCGATCGCGTTGCGCGCGGGATCGGCGGTCATCGGTGAGCTGACGAACGCGCCGAGCCCGGGGATGAACAGCGGCAGCGACACCGCCGTCCCGAAATTGCGGAACGTGAGGAAATGCCCCATCTCGTGCACGAGGATCAGCAGCACGAACACGACGCCGAACTTCCAGCCGAACAGGAGCGCGTAGAACCAGATCGACAGGAACATCGAGCCGAAGCTCAGCAGCAGCTTCGGCGCGAGGATCAGCCACTTCAAGTTGAGCAGCACCACGAGCGCGGCCTTGAACTTCACCGCCGCCAGCCCCAGCGCGACGAGAACTCCGCCGACGGCTCCACCCCGCCGTTGGTTGCGCTGCCGCGGCTGCTTGAACGGATCCTCTTCGTGCATCGTACGGTAGTTCTCGTGCCGTTCCCGGCGCCCCGCTGACGAGCGCGGACGCGCTCGCCGTCGCCGCGGCGTTCGGGATCGACGTCGGCGGCGCGCGGGCCGTCGCGCTGGAAGGCGGCTATTCCAACGAGACGCTGCGAGTCGACGCGCGCGCGGGGCGCTTCGTCGTGCGGCGCTACGGCCGCTTGCACGTCACCCGCGCCGCGATCGCGTTCGAGCACGGCGTCATCGCGCACGCGGCCGAGCGCATGCCCGAGATCGCGGCGCCGCTACGCGATTCGAACGGCGCGACGATCGTGACGCCGCCCGGCGGCGGCTCCGCCGCGGTGTTTCCGTATGCCGAAGGCGCGACGGGGCGGCGCGATCTCGGAACCGCGTGCGCCGCGGCCTGCGTGCTCGCGCGGTTCCACCGCGCGATGCACGATGTGCACGTCACCAGCGGCATGCGCAGCGCGCGCTTTCTCGGCATGCTGCCGTGGCTGCGCGAGCGCTTCACGCGTTTCGCCGCCGATCCGCTCGTCGCGCGCAAGCTGGACTGGGATGCGCTGGTCGCCGCCACGACCGCGGCGACCGCGCGCGTCGCGCCGCGCGTCGCGGCGCTGCCGGTCGTGGTGATCCACGGCGACCCGAATCCCGGCAACGTCGTGAGCGCACCGGACGGCGCCGTGCGCGCGCTGATCGACTTCGACTTCGCGCACGAGACCGAGCGCGTCTACGACATCGGCACGCTGCTCGACGAGTTCGCGCGCGACGGCGACGACGAACCGCTGATCCTCGCGCGCATCGCGCCGCTGCTGGCCGCGTACGCGCAGGAAGCGCCGCTTGCGCCGGACGAACGCGAGGTCGTGCCCGAAGCGATGCTGCGCCGCGCCGCGACGCTCGTGTGGTACGTGGCGACGCGCCACGGCGAGCGCGTCCCCGGTGACGTCGGCGGGGCGCCGCGCTACGCGGCGCGCGCCGCCGAGATCCTCGCGCACGCGAACGACATCCGCGAGGCGGCGCGTGGCTAAGCTCGTGAACGCCGCGCTGTGGGCGCTGCTCGTGCTCGCCGTCGCGCTGGTCGTGGTGATGACGTGGCACCCGTGGGTGTCGCCGTGGACCGGGATCCACCGCTAGCCCTTCCGCGCAAAGCTCGCGGAGTATCGCGGCGCGGCCGAGAACGCGGCGCAGCATGACACGCATCGTCGTGCTGGGCGGCGGGTTCGCGGGCGTCGCGGTCGCGCGGCGGCTGGAGAAGAAGCTGCGCCGCGGCGAGGCCGAGATCGCGCTCGTGAGCCGCGACAACTTCACGCTGTTCACGCCGATGCTGCCGGAGGTGAGCTCGGGCGGGCTCGAGCCGCGCCACGTCGCGACGCCCGTGCGCGCGCAGCTGCGCCGCACGAAGTTCGTGCTCGGGGAGATCGCCGACGTCGACCTCGACGCGAACGCGGTCGAGGCGCGCCACCCGATCACGGGCGACGTCACGCGGCTGGAATACGACCACATCGTGCTCGCGCTGGGCTCGGTCACGTCGACGTTCGGCATCCCCGGCGTCGCCGAGCACACGCTCCCGCTCAAGACGCTCGAAGATGCGGAGACGCTGCGCAACCGCGTCATCGCGGCGCTCGAACAGGCCGTCGTGACGACGCCCGGCCCGGAGCGCGACCGGTTGCTCACGTTCGCGGTCGTCGGCGGCGGTTACACCGGCTGCGAGTGCGCCGGCGAGCTCGTCGACTTCTTCCATTCGATCGTGCCGTTCTACCGGCCGCTCCGCATGTCGGACGTGCGCATGATCCTCATCGAAGCGGGTACCGCGCTGCTGCCCGATCTCCCGGCGGCGATGGGGCGCTACACGACGCGGCACCTCGCGCGCCGGCGCGTCGAGCTGATCATCGGCGACGGCGTCACGCGCATGGACCACGACGGCATCGCGCTGCAGTCGGGCACGCACATCGCGTCCGCGACCGTCGTGTGGAGCGCGGGCGTTCGTCCCTCGCCCGTCCTGCGCGATCTGCCGGGCGTCACGCACGCGCGCAACGGCGGCATCGTCGTGAACGAAGACATGTCGGTGATCGGCCGGCCCGGGGTGTGGGCGCTGGGCGACTCCGCCTGGATCCCGAGCCGCGCCGGCGCGGAGCTGAGCGACAAGGGCGCGTGGTATCCGGCGACGGCCCAGCACGCGATCCGCGAAGGTCCGTCGCTCGCGGACAACATCATCGCGACTCTGCGCGGCAGGCCGACGAAGCCGTTCCGCTACACGTCGCTCGGCACGATGGCGTCGCTCGGCGGCCGCCGCGGCGTCGCCGCGCTGCCGGGCGGGTTCGTGCTGACCGGCTTCCTCGCGTGGTTCCTGTGGCGCGGCTACTACCTCGCGCGGCTCCCGGGGCTGGACCGCCAGGTCCGCGTCGCGTTCGACTGGGCCATCGGCGTGATCTTCCCGCGCGACATCGCCGAGCTGCGGCTCTACACCGAGCGCGGCCAGCACCAGGCCGAGCTCGACGCCGGCCTGGCCCCCGCCGGACCGGCCCGCCCGTCAGGTTCCGGGCCGGGCGCCGCTTGACAGGGACGCCGCCGGGGCGTAGTCTGAAACTATGTTTTTAGTTCTTGCGTTCGCAGCCGTGCCTTTCAGCTATGACGGCCAGCTTCGGCCCGGCCAAACGCTCACCGTCCGCGACATCAACGGGACGGTTCGCGTGCGCACCGGCGACCGGCTCGCGGTCCGCGCGAACAAGCACGCCGAGCGCGGAGACCCGAACGAGGTCGTGATCCACGTGGAGAACCGCAGCGACGGCATCGTGGTGTGCGTGCGCTATCCGCCCGAGGCCAACCGCGCCTGCGATGACAATGCGTCGCGCTCGTCGCACGACTCGCGCAACAATGACACGGCGGTCGACTTCGACATCACCGTGCCGCACGGCATCACGCTCGACGTGAAGTCGGTCAACGGTGCCGTCGACGCGATCAACGACGGCCCCACGGACGCGGCGTCGGTGAACGGCAACGTGCGCGTCGAGGGCCGCGACGTCCGGCGCGCGGCGTCGGTCAACGGCTCGGTCGAAGTGCACGTGCTGGACCGCAGCCGCGGCACGCTCAGCGCGAAGACGGTGAACGGCTCCATCGACGTGTCGCTGCCGGCGGGCAGCGGCTACCGGCTCCAGGCGCGCACGCTCACCGGCGGCATCAACGCCGCCGGCATCAACGTCGACCGTGCGCGCTACGGCCCGGGCGCGAGCGCGTCCGGCAGCGTTGGCGACGGCGCGTTCAACGTGGACGCAAAGACGATCAACGGCTCGATCACGCTGCACCGCTAGCTTTGAACGAAGGCGCGCAGGCGGTACTCAGCGACCTTTTTCGACGTCTGCGCCGGCTTCGGCGCGCAGCGACGCGACGAAGCGATCGAAGTCGGCTTCGTTATACCATTCGGTCCTTGAGATGACCCAGGAAGGCTGACCCGCGTTGTACGCGGGTCATGCCGAGATTCGACGAGCGCTAGCGCGTCGAATCCTAGCGAGGCGAATCCAGCCAGGCGTCGTCCGGCGCGGCGTACGTGTTACCGTAGAGCGTCTTCGCTTCCGGGTACGGTTCCGCTTCGACTTCGTCCGTCGTGCGGTTGACGAGCTCCGTGATCTCGCGTTTGATCGCTTTCACGTCGTCATCGGTGAGCACGCCGTGCTCGAGCAGGTACTTCTCGAACTTCGGCACCGGGTCGTTGGGGCGCTGGCCCGACACCTCGTCGCGCGTGCGATACGTGCGGTCGTCGTCGTCCGTGGTGTGCGAGAGGAAGCGGTAGCACATCGACTCGACCAGCACGGGGCCTTTCCCAGCGGCGGCGTGAGCGCGCGCGTCGCGCACCGCCGTGTACACCGCGACGGGGTCGAAGCCGTCGCACGTCACGCCGCGCATCCCGTAGCCCGCGGCTTTCGTCGCGACGGTCGTCACGCGCATCTGCTTGCTGATGTGCGTCGAGATCGCCCACTGGTTGTTCTCGCACAGGAACACCACCGGCAGCACGTGCACGGCCGCGAAGTTCATCGCTTCGTGCCACTCGCCTTGCGACGTCGCGCCGTCGCCGAACTGGCAGAACACGACGCGGTCTTTCGTACCGCTGCGCTTCACCGCCCAGGCCGCGCCGGCGGCATGCGTGCACTGCGCCGCGATGATCGACGAGATCGACGCGATGCCGAGCGCGCGTGCCGTGACGTGGTTGATGATGGAACGGCCGCCGGTCGTGTCGTCCGCGCGCGCGAGCTGCGAGCGGAACAGATCGACCAGCGGAAACCCGCACGCGAGGATGATGCCGGTGTTGCGGTAGTACGGGTAGAGCAGGTCCTTGCCGCGCTCGAACGCGAGCCCCGTGCCGGCCTGCACCGCTTCGTGGCCCTCGGAGCCCATCGCGATGCCGATCTTTCCTTGGCGGTTGAGCTGAAAGCCGCGCGTGTCGACGGCGCGCTGCGTCACCATGTCTCGGTAGAGCTTCAGGAGCTGGTCGCGGGAGAGCGCGGGTGCGTTCGCGGTCGTCGTCGCCATCGCTCACGAGCCTTCACCGATCGGCGCCTCGCCCCTACCGAAGGTTCGGGCGGGTAACGGCGGCGCGGAATCGGAAGCACGCCGCGATGCGTACCGGTCCCCTCTCCGCCGCCGCCGCGCTGCTCGCGACGGCGCTTTCCTTCACGCTCGCGCCGCTCGGCGCCGCGCCGGCCGCCGAAACGGCCCCGTCGTCCCCGCGCAAGCCCGCACCGAAGCCGGCGGTCAGCCCGTCGCCCGGCCCCGACACGGACGGCGTGAAGTTCCGCGCGATCGGGCCGGCGACGTCGGGCGGCCGCGTGCCCGCCGTCGCGGGCAGCGACCGCGATCCCGCGCTGTACTACGCGGGCGGCGCCGGCGGCGGCGTGTTCAAATCGACCGACGGCGGCGCATCGTTTCAATCCGTGTGGACGGGCGCATCGAAGTTCGGTGCCATCGGTGCGATCAGCATCGCGCCGAGCGACGACAAAACGGTGTGGGTCGGCACGGGCGAGTCGAACCCGCGCAACGACGTGTCGTACGGCGACGGCGTGTGGGTCACGCACGACGGCGCGAAGCACTGGACGCACGCGGGACTTGACGACACGACGACGATTTCAAAGATTCTCGTCGATCCGAAGAACGCGAACCGCGCGATCGTCGCCGCGCTCGGCGACCCGTGGAAGGACAGCAGCGCGCGCGGCGTCTACGTGACGAACGACGGCGGCCGCACGTGGAACAAGACGCTGTACGTCGGGCCGGCGAGCGGCGCCGCCGACCTCGCGTGGAACCCGAAGGCGCCGAAGAACATCTTCGCCGCGGTCTGGCAGTTCCGCCGCGAGCCCTGGATCGCGACGAGCGGCGGCCCCCTCGACGGGCTCTACCGGTCGCGCGACGGCGGGCGCACGTGGGCGAAGATCGTCGGGCACGGTTTTCCGACCGACATGCTGGGGCGCATCGGCGTCGCCGTCGCCCCCAGCGATCCCAAGCGCGTGTACGCGGTGGTGCAGTCGAAGCAAGGCACGATCTGGCGGTCCGACGACGGCGGCGACTCGTGGCAGCGCGTGTCCAGCGACACCACGCCCGAACAGCGGCCGTTTTATTTCAGCCATCTCGCCGTCGACCCGCGCAGCGAGAAGCGCGTGATCGCGGTGTCGATGTATCTCACGCTGTCCAAAGACGCCGGGCGCACGTGGAAGCACTTGACGGGCGCCGTGCACGTCGACAACCACGCGCTGTGGTGGTCGGCTGACGGCACGCGCATCATCGAAGGCAACGATGGCGGCGTGATCCTCAGCCGCAACGGCGGCGACTCGTGGGCGTTCCTCGACCGCATCCCGCTCGCGCAGATCTACCACGTCGGCTTCTCCGACGAGAAGCCGTACTTGATCTGCGGCGGCTTGCAAGACAACAGCTCGTGGTGCGCGCCGACGACGTCTCGCAACGGGATCGGCCTCATCAACCGCGACTGGTTCGCGATCGCCGGCGGCGACGGGATGTACGCGATCCCCGATCCCGTCGACCCCAACTTCATCTGGACGAACACGCAGGACGGATTCCTCGGCATCTACGATCAGAAAGCGCGTCAGAGCGTCGACGTGTCGCCGTTCCCGCGCGACGTGTTCACGTCCGCCACGTCGCTGGCGGAGTCGAAGTACCGCTTCAACTGGAACGCGCCGCTCGCGTTCTCGCCGCAGGACGGCCACGTGGCGTACTTCGGCGGCAACGTCGTGTTCAAGACCACCGACCGCGGGCGGCACTGGACGCCGATCAGCCCCGACCTCACCCGCAACGAGAAAGAGCACCAGCGCAACTCGGGCGGGCCGATCAACCTCGACGTGTCGGGCGCGGAATACTACGACACCACGCTGGCGCTCGCGCCGTCGCCCAAAGACGCGAACCTGATCTGGGCGGGCACCGACGACGGGCTGATCCACCTGACGCGCGACGGCGGCGCGCACTGGAGCAACGTCACGCCGCCGAGCTGGCCCAAGTACGGGCGGCTCGAGGTGGTCGAAGCGAGCCCGCACGCCGCGAGCACCGCGTTCACGCTGCTCGACCGGCACGATCTGGGCGACCGCCGGCCGTACGTGTTCGTCACCGAGGACTTCGGTGCGACGTGGCGCTCGATCGCGGCGAATTTGCCGCTCGACGCGCCGGTGCGCGTGGTGCGGCAAGATCCGCGCGAGCCGAACCTGCTGTATGCCGGCACCGAGAACGCGTTGTGGATCTCGTACGACCGCGGCGGGCGCTGGGAGCGGTTGCGTGCCGGTTTTCCGGTGGTGCCGGTGTACGACATCCACGTGCACCCGACGGCGAACGATCTGCTGATCGCCACGCACGGCCGCGGCTTCTTCGTGCTCGACGATCTGTCGGCACTGCAGCAGCTCGCCGCGGCGCGGCGCGCGGGCGTGCAGTTCTTCCCGGTGCGCGACGCGGTGTTGTGGTCGGGCTGGCCGTCGATCGAGACCGGCGACGGCGGCTCGCTGCCCGCGAACATCTTCTCCGGACCCAACGCGCCCGCCGGCGCGGTGCTGACGTTCTACCAGCGCACGAAAGCGAAGGAGCGCCCGTGGTTCGAGATCGTGGACGCGAGCGGCAAGCCCGTGCGCACGCTGCGCGGGCGCGTCCCGTTCGACCGCGCCGATCCGCCGAAGGAAGAGCGCGCGAAGTGGTACGTTAGTAACGACGCCGGCCTCAACCGCATCACGTGGGACGGCAACGAGGACGGTCCGGCGCGCTGGCTCGGCACGAGCTTTCAAAACGCCGGTCCCGCCACGGGCCCGGAGGCGCTGCCCGGCCGCTACACCGCGCGGCTGCACGTCGACGGCACGATCTTCGACCAGCCGTTCACGCTCGCCGACGATCCGTTCAGCCCGTGGACGCTCGACCAGCGCGCCGCGCGGCACGCGTATCTCGCGACGGGCTTCCGCTACATCGACGGCTTCGACCGCGCGCTCAACGAGATCGACGCGCGGCTGAAGAAGTCGCCGGCGCCGGCGGAACGCGCGCGGCTCGTCGGACTGCGCAACGAGCTCACGACGAACTCGCTGCACGACGAGGATTCGATCGGCCGGCCCGACCGCATTCGCGAGCGCGTGTTCGGCGCGATCTTCGTGCTCGGCGGCGCACCGCAGCCGCCGTTCGAGCAGCACCAAGCCGCGCTGGACGCGCTCAAACCCGACGTCGTAACCGCGTACGCGCACATCGCGGCCGTGCTGGGCGCCGGCTTCGCGAAGCCGCTCGCGCCGTCGCCGTCGCCGTAACCGCGAGCGTGGAACCGCGCAAGCCGTACGACATCGACTCGCTCACCGACGTGGCGCTGCGCGTTTTCGCCGAGCGCGGCTACGACGGCGCGTCGATGGACGACGTCGCGCGCGCCGCGGGGATCACCAAGGCCTCGATCTACCACCACGTGAGCGGCAAGGAGGCGCTGCTCGAACGGGGCTTGGGCCGCGCGCTCGACGCGCTGTTCGCAATCCTCGACGAGCCCGCCGCGCGCGACGGCCGCGCGGTCGACCGGCTGCGCCACATCATCGGGCGCGTCGCGCACACGACGATGCACCTGCTGCCCGAGCTGACGGTGCTGTTTCGCATCCACGGCGCGTCGAAGAGCGAGCGTGACGCCGTCGAACGGCGCCGCGCGTTCGACCGGCTCGTCACCGAGATCATCGTGCGCGCGCAGCGCGACGGCGACGTGCGCGGCGACCTCGACGCGCGATTGCTCGCGCGGCTGATCTTCGGCATGTCGAACTCAGTCGTGGAGTGGTACCGCCGCGGCTCGCTCACGCGCGAGGCGATCGCGAGCGCCGTCGCCGCGCTCGCGTTCGACGGCATCACGGCGCGCTGACGGTTACGAGCCGCGCGCGCGCTGTTCGAGCAGCGACGCGATCTGCTGCTCGAGCGCGCTGACGCGCAGCACGATGCCTTCGGCACCCGCGTGCGCTTCGGCGTCGTCCGCGACGCCGTTCGCGAGGTACCAGGCGTCGGTGCCGAGCTCTTTGGCCAGCCGCAAGCCGATGACGAAGCTCGCCATCTTCGTCTGGCCGCTCTCCATCTGGCGGATCGCGCCTTCGGTGACGCCGACCCGGTGCGCGAGCTGCGCGCAGCTCACGCCCTGCGCGATGCGCAGGCGCCGCAGCCGTTCGCCGAAGCCTTCCACCCGAACCCGCCTCGTCTCGACCGCGACGGCCGTCACGGCCGCGGGGCCGTCGCCGGCGGCCCGCTCGTGCTGCTCGTATCCGGCCGGCCGTAGCCCACGGCCCGGTACCCGCGGACATCGTACCGGGCGAGGATCCAAGGCCGCAGCATGGCGCGGTCCTCGCGGTCCAGGCGCTCGATCGAGCGCTGCACCTCGTGCAGGCTCGGGGGTTCGGGGCCCTGGTCGTCGGGCCGGAATCGTCGTCGCGCATCCATCGGACGCAGCCTCTTCGCCGAATGGACTATCGAACACCTGTTCGATTTTAGTATTTCCGTACCGCGCCTGCGGCGAGTCTTCGGATGGGGTACGGTGGCCGGGATGGGCGAGGAGCGGCACGAGCTCTGCGTGATCGGCGCGGGGACGGCGGGTTTTACGGCGGCGGAGGCGGCGCGGGCCGCGGGGCGCGACTTCGTGCTCGTCACGGGCTCCGAGGAGCTGGGCGGCACATGCATCCTGCGCGGCTGCATGCCCGCCAAGGCGATCCTCGCCGCCGCCCAGATCGAGGGCGAGGTCCGCAAGGCGCACGACGTCGGCGTGGACACCGCGCCGGTGAAGATGGACCTGCCGGCGATCATCAAGCGCAAGCGCGCGCTGGTGGACTACTTCGCCGAAGACCGCCTGCACGATCTCGCCGAGTACCCGCTCGTGCGCGGCGACGCGCGCTTCGTCGCGCCCGACGCGATCATGGTCGGCGAGAGGCGCATCGCGGCGGACCGGTTCGTCATCGCGAGCGGCGCCGACGTGATCCCGCCGCCGGTCGAAGGCCTGGATACCGTGCGAACGGTCACGAGCACGGGCGTGCTGGAGATGACGCACGCGCCGGGCGCGATCGCGATCCTAGGCGGCGGCCCGATCGGCTGCGCGTTCGCGCAGTTCTTCGCGCGGCTCGGAACGCGCGTGACGCTGTTTCAGGACGGGCCGGAGCTGTTGCGCAACGACGATGCCGACGTCGGCACCGCCGTGCGCGCCGCGCTCGAGCGCGACGGCGTGGAGGTCGTGCTCGACGCGGACTTCCGCGATGCCGTGCGCTGCGAGCTGGTGATGCTCGCGACGAACCGGCGCCCGCGCGTCGCCGGCCTCGATCTGGCGGCGGGCGAGATCGACGGTGACGCCGCGCGCGGCATCATCGTCGACGGCGCGCTGCGCAGCGTCTCGAACCCGCGCGTGTTCGCCGCCGGCGACGTGCTTGCGCGCCGTTCGCTCGTGCACGCCGCCGCGTACGCGGGCCGGCTCGCAGCGGCGAACGCCTTCGCCGCGGAACCGGTGGACGCGGACTGGCCGCGCTGGGAGGCGCACGCGATCTACACGCAGCCGCAGGTCGCCGTCGCGGGCCTGACCGAGCGCCAGTGCCGCGCGGCCGGCATCGACGTGCGCGTCGCCACCGTGCCGGCGAGCGACGTCGGCAAAGCGCTCGTGTCCGAGCAGACCGAAGGCTTCGTGAAGATGCTCGCGCGGCGCGACGACGACCGCGTCGCCGGCATCGCGATCGTCACCGACGACGCGATCGACCTCGCCGGCGAAGCGATCGCGCTGATCGACCGCGGGGCCACGGCGCGCGAGGTCGCGGAGATGCCGCACCTCCACCCGACGATGAGCGAGCTGCTCGCGCGAGTGGCCGAAAAGCTCTGCTGACACGCCCGCGCGGCCTCAAGTGCGCGTGCCCGCTGCCGATACCAATACCGAGCGAGCGGCCGTGCTACAGCGGGCGTTTCGTCTTCATGCGGGTGCTGAAGGATCAGGTAGGAACGACGATGAGTAATGCGGTTTTGACGGACTCGGACAAGAGCACGCTCAAGCAACAGATCACCGCGGCGATCGCCGCGCATCACGCCTGGATGGGGCGGCTGCGCACGGCGGCGGAATACGGGCGCAGCAGCGTCGACGTGCAAACGACGGCGAAGGAAGACGCGTGCCCGATCGGGATTTGGCTGACGCGCGACATCTCGCCGTCGCTCAAGGCGCGGCCGCTCTATGCGCGGTCGCGTACGCTCCACGCGCAGTTCCACAAAGAGGCGGCCCGCGTGCTGACGCTCGCGCTCGCGCGCGACGCGCGCGCGAAGAGCGAGCTCGCGGACGGCGGCACGTTCGCCGGCGTCGCCGGCGACCTGCGCCACACGCTCTACGAGTGGCTCGGCGAGGTCGGCTAGACTACTTCTGCGCGAGCGCCTGCAGCTGCGCGAGGCTGCCGTTGAACACGTCGAGGTCCACGGCGCCGGCGATGCCGGGCACCTGACCGGTCTGGCTGTATTGCCAGAACGTCCAGGTGCTCCACGCGGTGATCTGCGGCGGCGGGGGCTGCATGATCGGCGGCGTGCTTTGCGTCGGCGGCGGCCCGTTCACGCCGTTTAGATACGACGGCGCCCAGAACGGATGGCCGGAGAAGCCGGCCGTGCCGCCGAGCGTGCCGGACCAGCAGCCGTAGTTGATGTACAGCACGCAGCGCACGCCCGTCGCCTTCTCGACCACGTGCAAGAACGCTGCCACGTCGGCCACGTTCTGCGGCGCGGGCGGCACGCCGTCCGTGGTCTCGAGGTCGAGCATCGGCGGGAGCGCGCCCTTCGCAGGCGGGCACGTCGCGAGGAAGTGCGCCGCTTGCGCGAGCGGGCTCGCGTTGAAATCAAAGAAGTGGTAGCCGCCGCGGAGCATCCCGGCGGCCGCCGCGCCGTGCCATTGCGATCCGAACTCGGATGACGTGTAGCCCGTCGACTCCGTCGCCTTGACGTAGACGAACGAGTACCCCGCGCCGTGCACCTGGCTGAAGTTGACGTTCGGCTGGTAGGCGGAGATGTCGATCCCGTTGACCATGTCATGGCACCTTTCGCGCTGGCGCGCTCCCGATGGTATCGAGGCGGCGCCCGCCGCTTCCTTGCCGCGGCGCGTCGGCTTGATCCGCGCGCTTTTCCCGGGTATACTTCGTCGAACCAACCATTTGGTAGGGAGAGGATGCACCATGGCACTGATCGCCGCGCACCAGAACGAGCTCGTCGTCCCGCCCGGCGGCTTCGTGCCGTTCCCCGAGGTGCCTCAGCCCAACATCTTCCCGATGGAATGGCGCGTCGAGACGCCCAAGCTCGCGGAGCTCTACGAGCGCGCGAAGCGCCACGTGTGGAACCCGTCGGACTTTCCGTGGGACACGCTGCGCGCCGAGGACTTCACCGAAGAGCAGCGGCTCGGGATCATGTACTGGTACGCGGTGCTCGCGAACTTCGACGGCTCGGGCCCGGCGGTGTTCGCCAAGGCGACGATCCACGCGTTCGAGACGCACCAAGAAGATCCGATTCGCAAGTGCTTCTTCTCGATCACGCACGACGAGATGAACCACGAAGAAGTGTGCCAGCGCGCGATCCAGGCGCTCGTGCCGGGCGGCCCGATGGATTTCGAGGCCACGAGCGAGCTCGCGAAGGCGGCGCAGAACAACATCGGCTGGCTGTACCACAACGGCGGGCGCTACTGGTCGGGGTACAGCGCGTCGCTCGCGAAATATCCGCTGAGCGTGCTGTTCACGTCGTTCATGATGGGCGAGGTCGCGTCGTCGACGCTGTTCTTCGGCATGTCGAAGAAGGCGACGCACCCGCTGTTCAAAGAGATCTTCAAAAAAGTCGGTCAGGACGAAGCGCGCCATCTCGCGATCTGCTTGACGGTGCTCGAGCGCGACTGGCCCGGTTTGACGGACGAGTACAAGACGATGATCACGAAGCAGCTGCGCGCTGGCTTCGTGTTCCTGAGCATGATTCTGTGGGAGCCGCCCAATCAGTTCTGGGACATCCCGGAGTATTTTCTGCCGAACCACCGCGTGCTGGTGCAGCACGCGCGCGATGCGGGCTTGGGCGTGCTGACGTTCGACGAGCAGGCTGAGAACTGGCGCACGGCGCTGGCGCGCGTGCGCGCGATCGTCGGCGAGTGGGGCATCGAGTTCCCGGCGATCCCGGAGCTCGACCTCGACGGCGTCGACGTCGGCCACATCGGGCCGGAGGACATCATCCCGGTGTTCTGAGCCGCGCGGGGCGGCGGTCAGGGACGAATCGCCACGACCACCGTGACGACGATCGTCACCAGGATCGGAAAGAACACGCGCAGCGTGCGCAGCGGCGCGATCCGGTACGTCATCTTGCGCGCGAGCTCGATCTGGCGATCGGTCTGCCACGCGCCGAACACTGCGACTTCGGCGATCGTCAGAAAAACGAGCGCGATGGTCGTGCGCTGTTCGGCGGCCCCGGGCGCCTGAGGTAAAACCACGCCCAGCACGGCCGCGACGGCGGCGACGACGGCCGGCGGAAACCACAGCCAGCGCTTCGATCCGACCTGCCCGGGACGCCCGTCGATGCGCAGCCGAAGCGGCACGTTCTTCGGCGCGGACGGATAACGCCGCCCGACGTGCCAGAAGAAAAAGAGGACGGCAACGAGCGTCAGACCGCATGCGACCGGCAGCATGACCGGTAGCAGCACCTCGTCGATCGTCATGTGCTCGCCGCGGACCGGGCGCTCGGCGTGAGGATCATACGTACCACGCGGGTACGTTCCGCGCATGGACGTCCCTCGCTTTCCGGCGATCGCGGGCGAGGCGCTTGACGGGACCCCGTTCGCCGCGCCGCGCGATCTCGCCGTTGGCCGCACGGTCGTGATGGTCGGGTTCGTGCTCGAGCACAAAGCCGAGCTCGAGTCGTGGGTGCCCTCGATCGACAAGCTGGTCCGCTCGCGCCCCGGCGTGCGCGCGCGCCTGCTGATCGCGCTGGGCACGCCGAAGCTGCTGCGGCGCCCGATCGTGACGGCGATGAAAGCCGCCGTCTCGGCGCCGGAACAGCGCGCCTCGACGATCCCGCTGTTCGTCGACGTCGAAGCGTTCGCGCGGTCGCTCGGCATCAGCGACCGCACGCATCTGACGCTGCTGCTCGTGGAGCCGGACGGCCGCATCACGTGGCGCGGTTCGGGCCCGTTCTCCGACGCGGCGGGCGCCTCGCTGGCGGCCGCGCTGGCCTAAGTCGATATCAGGGCGATCTCCGGCAGCACGATGCGGTGCTGGCGCGGATCCATCATGCCGGCGATGCGGTACTCGGTGCCGTCGCTGGACGGGCCGGCGGCGAACGCGCCGCGCAGCCGCGTCGCCGGATCGGCGGTGGGCGCGAGCGACGCGATGAGCTCGAAATAGCGCGGCGGCGCGGCCTCGGCCGAGGCCGGCTCGTGGAAGAGATCCACAACGTGATCGCAGTCCGGCGCGGTCCCGAGGTTCACCACGACCGCGCTGACTCCGATCACGCTGTGGTCCGCGGCGCTGAGCGTGCACCGCAGGCGCAATGCCTTGTCGACCGCCGGCAACCCGCGTCCCGTCACCCGCGCCACGAAGCGGTATGCCTGGGCAGACGACGGCTCGGGGAATAGCATCACGCGCCCGTACCATAACGTCGCCGACTTACGGCGCGCTTACGCCGGTGCTCGGCGCCGCAGCGCGCCGGGGGCGTCCGCGGGTACCGCCGAAGCGGCCGGTATGACGACGACCCTGGCCTCCGGCGCCGACCTGTTCGCACGCCACCGCGACACGCTCGAGAAAGCGCGCGAAGCGATCCGGACGCGCGCCTACTTCAGCGCCTACCCCGAGAGCACGAGCGGCAAGATCTACGGTGAGACGGCCGCGGCCGAAGGCAAGACCGCATTCGAGGCGCGGCTCGGGCGCGCGTTCGAGCTCGACCAGCCGTCGACGGGTGAGACCGCGAGCACCGAACGATCGCCGTACGGGATCGCGCTGGACGTGCAGTATCCGGTGGCTGACGTCGACGCGCTGCTCGCGGCGGCGAGCCGTGCGGTGGAAACGTGGGGCGCCGCGTCGATCGGCGTGCGTGCCGGCGTGGCGCTCGAAGCGCTCGCGCGGCTCAACAAACGGTCGTTCGAGATGGCGCACGCCGTGTCGCACACCAGCGGCCAGGGATTCATGATGGCGTTCCAAGCCGGCGGCCCGCACGCGCAAGACCGCGCGCTCGAAGCGGTCGCATACGCGTACGAAGAGATGGCGCGCATCCCCGAGCGGGTCGTGTGGGAGAAGCCGGCCAAGCCCGAGCCGATCCGCGTGGAGAAAACGTACCGCATCGTCCCGCGCGGCGTCGACGTCACGATCGGCTGCTCGACGTTTCCGACGTGGAACGCCTATCCCGGCGTGTTCGCGAGCCTGGTCACGGGCAACGCCGTCGTCGTGAAACCGCATCCGCAGGCCGTGCTGCCGCTCGCGATCACGGTGGAGATCATCCAAGGCGTGCTGCGCGAAGCGGGCTTCGATCCGCAGACGGTCACGCTCGCGGTCGACACGCCGGAGCGCCCGCTCGCGAAAGTGCTCGCACAGCGGCCGGAGGTCACGCTGCTCGACTACACCGGCTCGACGGAGTTCGGCGAGTGGCTGGAGCGGAACTCGCGCGCGCTGGTGTACACGGAAAAGGCCGGCGTGAACAGCGTGGTGATCGACTCCGTCGCCGACTTGAAAGGGATGACGCGCAACCTCGCGATGTCGCTGTCGTTGTACTCCGGCCAGATGTGCACGACGCCGCAGAACCTGTTCGTCCCGCGCGACGGCATCACGGCCGGCGGCGAGAAGGTTTCGTTCGACGACGTCGTGGCCACGATCGTGAACGGCATCGACGGATTGCTCGGCGATCCGGCGCGCGGCGCCGCGACGCTCGGCGCGATCGCGACCGACGCGACCCTGCGGCGCATCGACGAAGAGAACGCAAAGCCCGGCGTCGTGCGCAAGAGCGAGCCGTTCGCCAACCCGGAGTTTCCGGGCGCGCGCGTCCGCACGCCGCTCGTGGCGGTCGTCGACGCGGCGGATCGCGAGCGCTACGACCGCGAGGCGTTCGGGCCGATCGCGTTCGTGGTGCGCACGGCCGACACCGACGAGTCGCTGCGGCTCGCGACCAGTGAGGCGCAGCGCCGGGGCGCGATCACGGCGATCGTGTACACCACCGACGACGCGGTGCTGGCGAAAGCGCAGCGCTGGGCGCAGGACGGCAAGGTGAACCTCGCCGTGAACCTGACCGGCTCACTGCTCGTGAATCAGTCCGCGGCCTTCAGCGACTACCACGTCACGGGCGGCAACCCGGCGGGCAACGCGTCGCTGACCGATTCGGCGTTCGTGTCGAACCGGTTCCGCATCATCGAAACCCGCACGCCGCTCGCGTGAGCGTCGCCGCACTCACCGGCGACGCGCTCGCGCGCGCGTGCGCCGAGGCGATGCTCTCGCGCGACAGCGCGTCGCAAGCGCTGGGGATCGTGCTCGAGGATGCGCGGCCCGGCTTCGCGCGCGCGTCGCTGACGATCGCCGAGACGATGGTGAACGGGCACGCGATCGCGCACGGCGGCGTGACGTTCACCTTGGCCGACTCGGCGTTCGCGTTCGCGTGCAACTCGCGCAACGAGCCGAACGTCGCGCTGCAGGCGTCCATCTCGTACGTCGCCGCGGTGCGGCTCGGCGACCGGCTCGTCGCCGAGGCGCAGGAGCAGTCGTCCAAAGGCCGCACCGGCGTGTACGACATTCGGGTCACGCGCGGCGACGGCGAGCTCGTCGCGCTGTTCCGCGGCGTGTGCTATCGCATCAAGGGGACGGTGCTGGAGGGCGCGTCGACCTGACGAAGTCACGTACGACGTGATCGAGGTCGAACGCGAGCGCGACGGCACGCTGCGGCTGCGGGGCGAGCCGCTGCGAACGCATCCGCCGACGCTCCTCGCGCTGCTCGACGCCGCCGCCGCGCGCGCGCCGGACCGTGCGTTTTTGGTCGAACGCGACGCGCGCGACGTGTGGCACCAGGTCGGGTTCCAGACGGTCGCGGAGCGCTCGCACCGCATCGGTGCGGCGCTGCGCGCGCTCGGCGCGTCGGAGAAGCGGCCGGTGATGATCCTGTCCGGCAACGGCATCGATCACGCGCTGGTGACGTTCGGCGCGCTGCGCGCCGGCATCCCCGTCGTGCCGGTGTCCGCGAAGACCGGGCTTGCCGCGCGCGACCGGTTCGCGCGCTTGCGCGAGATCGCCGAAGCGGTGCGGCCCGGCATCGTCTTCGCACACGACGGCGCGGCGTACGCCCCCGCGGTGCGCGTTGTGCGCGGGGTGATGCCCGACGCGGCGTACGTCAGCGTCACCGAGCCGCCGCCCCGGACGCGCGCATTCGACTACGCGCGGCTGCCCACGCACGCGCGGATTTCGTCCGACGTCACCGACCGCATCGACGGCGAGA
>DASWRD010000141.1:0-8395 GCA_036403315.1 Candidatus Elarobacter sp. | reverse complement strand
CGCGTTTCTCGCCGGCGAGGAATCGAAAGTGTTCGCCGAGATCGCCGCCGTCAAGAAACTCTGCGGCCCGATCCACCTCAAGGCGATCCTCGAAACCGGCGAGCTCGGCTCGTACGACGCGACGCGGCGCGCAAGCGATCTCGCCCTCGAAGCGGGCGCCGACGTGATCAAGACGTCGACGGGCAAGATCGGCACGTCCGCGACGCTCGCGACCGCGCTCGTGATGGCGGAAGCGCTCCGCGACTTCGAGCGCCGCACCGGTGAGCGGCGCGGCCTCAAAGTCGCGGGCGGCGTGCGCAACACGAAAGCCGCCATCGCGTACTTGGTGCTGCTCGACGAGACGCTCGGCGATCCATGGCTCTCGCCCGACCTGTTTCGCATCGGTGCGAGCGCGCTGCTCGACGATTTGCTGCTGCAGCGCCAAAAGCTCGCAACCGGGCGCTACGGCTCGCTGGACTACATCGCGAAGGACTGATCGTCAGGGTTTCTTTGGGCTGTAGTCGATCAGCCCGTCGAGGGCGGCGAGGATCACGCCCACGATGATCACGATGATGCCGCTGAGAGACTCGGCGTTACACGCCGGGATCGCCGCGGTGGTGGCTGCGGCTACGGCTGCGCCGGCCGCTGTTGTTGCACCGGCAGCGGCGGCGGCCGCGGTGTCGAAACTATGCGGACACAGAATCGCCGAACCCACCTTCGGTGCGACGGCGAGCCCCCAAGCGGCGAATGCGATCATCGACGCGATGATGCGAAACCACGGCGCGACCGCAGTCGTGGGATAGTCGCCGCCGTGATCCTTGCGCCACTGCGTGGCAAAGCCGATCCACGTGAACAGCGGCGTCAGCACGATACAAAACACGTACCACACACGCGACGCCGTGATCGGCGAGTCGGGGAACGCCACCAGCAGCGCCGTGGCGACCGTGACGAAGATCGCGATCGTCTCCGCCGGAACGAACATGACGAGTGCCGAGAGCGGGCTCTGCTCCGGTTGTTTCGTTTCTCCGGCTCCAGCGGGACTGCCGTCGACGGGGGCCTCGATGACGCCGAGCCGTTCCGGCGCCGCCGGCGGCGCCGTCTTGCGAATTGCGGCCGTCGCGCCGAGGTTGAAAAGAGACATTGGAATCCTCCGCCGTTGTACTAACGCTGCGCTACCATAACAAAAAACGTGGTGCTTAGTCAACTAAGTAATGCGAGCAGTGGGATATGCCGCGCGGCCGTTGAGGGGTCCTTTCGCGTGCAGGCGAATCTCTGACTATGGCTCTCGCCTACGCCCCCTCGCTCGAATCGACGCCGGTCCGCATCGCACCGCAATACGACCATTTCATCGGCGGCCGCTGGGTGCCGTCGTCGAGCGGCGGGACGTTCGCGACCACGAATCCCGCCACCGAGGACGAGCTCGCGCAGGTCGCCGTGGGCACCGCCGAGGACGTCGACCGCGCCGTCGCCGCCGCCCGCGAAGCGTACGAGAAGTACTGGCGCCCGATGCGGCCCGCCGATCGCGCGAAGTACGTCTACCGCATCGCGCGCGCCATCACCGAGCGCTCGCGCGAGCTCGCGGTGCTGGAGACCAAGGACGGCGGCAAGCCCATCAAGGAGTCGCGCGATTTCGACGTCGTGCAGACCGCCGCGAACTTCTTCTACTTCGCGGGCTGGGCCGACAAGCTGCGCTACGCGATCAACGGCGTCCCCGATCCCGTGCCGCTCGGCGTCGTCGGCTCGATCGTGCCGTGGAACTTCCCGTTGCTCATGGCTGCGTGGAAGATCGCGCCCGCGATCGCGTGCGGCAACACGGTCGTGCTGAAACCCGCCGAGACGACGCCGCTCACCGCGCTGCTGCTCGCGGAGATCTGCGAAGAGGCCGACCTTCCGCCCGGCGTCGTCAACGTGATCACAGGCGACGGCCGCACCGGCGCCGCGCTCGTCGCGCACCCCGGCGTCGACAAGATCGCGTTCACCGGCTCGACCGAGGTGGGGAAGATCATCCAGAAGACGGTCGCCGGCACGCGCAAGCGGCTCACGCTCGAGCTCGGCGGGAAGGCCGCGAACATCGTGTTCGCCGACGCGCCGCTCGATCAGGCGATCGAAGGCGTCGTCAACGGCATCTACTTCAACCAAGGCCACGTGTGCTGCGCGGGCTCGCGCTTACTCGTGCAAGAGAACGTGCACGACGAGGTCGTCGAGAAGCTCAAAGCGCGCATCGAGACGCTGCGGCTGGGCGACCCGCTCGACAAGAACACCGACATCGGCGCGATCAACTCCGCGGCGCAGCACGCGAAGATCAGCGAGCTCGTCGAGAGCGGCGTCGCCGAAGGCGCCGTGCTCTACCAGCAGTCGTGCGCGCTGCCCGAGCGCGGCTATTTCCACCGCGCGGCGTTCTTCACCGGGGTGTCGCAGTCGCATCGCATCGCGCGCGAGGAGATCTTCGGGCCGGTGCTCTCGATCATGACCTTCCGAACCGCCGACGAGGCGATCGAGAAGGCGAACAACACGCCGTACGGACTGTCCGCCGGCGTGTGGACGGACAAAGGCGCGAAGTCGATGTACGTCGCGCAGCGTTTGCAGGCAGGTGTGGTGTGGTGCTCGACGTTCAACCAGTTCGACCCGAGCTCACCGTTCGGGGGCTACCGTGAATCGGGCTTCGGCCGCGAAGGCGGCGTGGCCGGGCTGCGATCGTATCTGTCGGTCTAGGACCGGCTGAGGCCCGGCGTGGACCTCTGGCAACGCGTCGCCGACGGGTGGCACGACGCGCTCCTCGCGTTCGACCGCGAGCTGCGCCTCATCGCGGTCAACGCTCCGGCCGCACGGCTGTTCGGCGCCACGCAGGACGAGCTCGTCGGCCGGCGGCTCAGCACCGTCGCCCCGGCGGCGGCGAAGGTTCTCGAACCGCTCGTCGCGCGCGCCTTCGACGAGCTGAGCGTGTTCGCGGTCGATCTGAGGCCGTTCGGCGACGACGAGCCCTACAGCGCGATGACGCACCGATTGGCCGGCGACGACACCATCGCGTTCACGCTGCACCGCGAGCGCGACGGGAACTGGCCCACCGACGGCGGCTGGGCGCACCGCGAGCTCGCGTTCGCGCACCGCCTGCTGCAGGCGTACACCGACAACACGTCGCTCGGCTTCATCCGCTGGGACCACGAGCTGCGCATCGTCGAGTGGTCGGCGCGCGCCGCGGAGATCTTCGGCTGGTCGTTCGACGACGTGCGCGGCCTGCGCGCCGATGAGATCGGTTTAGTCTACCTCGCCGATGCGGCGTCGGTCGCCGAGACGGGCCGCACGATGCAGTCCGGGCCGGCCACGACGCACGTCTCGGAGAACCGCAACGTCACCAAAGACGGGCGCATCCAGCACTGCCGCTGGTTCAGCTCGCGCATCCCGATCGACGGCTCGTTCCAGATCGTCTCGCTCGTCGATGACGTGACGGACACCGTCCGTGCGCGCGCGTCGGCGCTGCAGAACGAACAGCGCTTCCGCTCGGTGTTCACCAACGCGGGCGACGCGATGATGCTGATCGATCCGTCCGGGACCGTCACGCACGCCAACGCCGCGGCGCAGCGCACGTTCGGCGCGCCGGCATCGACGCTGGTCGGATGCGCGTACGCCGATCTGATCGCCGAAGACAGCGCGTGGATCGGGCGCGCGTCCTTCAGCCGCGTGCTGCTGGGCGAGACGGTCACCGAATCGCTCCGCATGCGCCGCACGGACGGCACGACGTTCCCGGTGACCACGTCGACGGCGCCGATCCGCGTCGGCGACCGCATCGTCGGCGTCGTCACCACGGCGAAGGACATGAGCGCGTTCGTCGAAGCGACGGCGTCGCTAGAGGCCAGCGAGGAGCGCTTCCGCTCCATCTTCGAGTACAGCCCCGAGCCGATGCTCGCGATGTCGCCGAACGGCACCATCGTGCGCGCGAACGCGGCCGCGGCGCGCGAGTACGGCGGGAGCATCGACGATCTCATCGGCCATCCGGCCAGCGACTTCCTGACGTCGTCCCAGCTCGACGACGCGAACCGCGCCTTCAAGTCCGCCGCGCGCGGCACCGCCGCGACCATCGAGGCGCTCGCGCTGCGCGCGCACGGACCGCCGGTGTCGGTCCTGGTGACGTTCATCCCGATCGTGTTTCGCGGCGCGATCACCGGCGTGCACCTCGTCGCGCGCGATCTCACGGCGATTCGCCGCGCCGAGCGCGAGGTGGCGGTGCAGAGCGACCGGCTGCGCGAGCTGTACCTCGTGGCCGCATCGGCGAACGCGACGGCGGAAAACCTGATCGCGGCGACGATCGACGCCGGCTGCCGGCTGCTGGGGGTCACGGCGGGCTCGCTCTACGACGCCGAAGCGGACCGCAGCGTGTCGACCGTCGGCAACCCGATCCCGCGCCGGCTCGCGCGGCTCGCGCTCGCGACGGACGGCGCGCTCGCGATCGACGACCTGCGCGGCGTACCGTATCTCGGCGAGGCGGAGCTCGGTGAGCAGCGGCCGTGCGCGTACATCGGCACCGCGATCGAAGTCGGCGGGGTGCGCTACGGCTCGCTGTCGTTCGCGGCGGACGAGGCGCGCGCCGAGCCGTTCACGCCGAGCGACCGCGACCTCGTGCAGCTGATGGGCGTGCTCGTGAGCTCGGCGATCGAGCGCGGGCACTCGCGCGCGCGGCTCAAGCACTTGGCGTACAACGACCAGCTCACCGCGCTGCCGAACCGCGTGTGGTTCGTCGAACGCCTGCGCGACGAGCTCGTCCTCGCGCGCTCCGTGAAGATGCGCGCGGCGGTGATGTTCCTAGACCTCGACCGCTTCAAGGACATCAACGACTCGCTCGGCCACGCGCTGGGCGACCGCATGCTGCGCGTGATCGGCGACCGGCTGACGGCCGTCGTCGGCAGCGAAGGGCTCGTGGCGCGCATGGGCGGCGACGAGTTCATCGTGCTGATCGGCAACGATCCGCCGACGGCGATGCTCGACGCGCTCGCGCGGCGCATCATCGCGGCGATCGACGATCCGCTCGTCATCGACGGCTACGAGCAGTTCGTCACGACCTCGATCGGCATCGCGGTGTTCCCGACCGACGGCGACGATGCCGACGCGCTGATCAAACACGCCGACGTCGCGATGTACCGCGCGAAAGAGCGCGGGCGCAACACGCACGAGTTCTTCACGCCGGCGCTCGCCGCCGGCTTGCGCATGCGCCTGTCGCAGGAGAAGTCGCTGCGCAAGGCGCTCGAGCGCGACGAGTTCGTGCTGCACTACCAGCCGCAGTTCGAGCTCGACGGCGAACGTTTGGTGTCGCTCGAGGCGCTCGTGCGCTGGGAGCATCCGGAGCTCGGCCTGATCGGACCGGATCAGTTCATCCCCAGCGCGGAGATGAGCGGGCTGATCGTGGAGCTCGGCGACTGGGTGCTGGAAACCGCGTGCCGCCAGGTCCGCGCGTGGCAGGCGATCGCGCCGGAATTACGGCTCGCCGTGAACTTGTCGGCGCGGCAGTTCCACCAAACGGCGCTCACCGAGAAGATCCGCGACTCGCTCGCGCGCACCGGGCTGCAGGCGAACCATCTCGAGGTCGAGATCACGGAGACGGTCGCGATGAGCGACGCCGCGTTCTCGATCCAGATCCTCGAAGAGCTTGGGCGCGCGGGCGTGCGGCTCGCGGTGGACGACTTCGGCACGGGCTACTCGTCGCTGGGCTATTTGCGGCGCTTCCCGCTCGACAGCCTGAAGATCGATAAGTCGTTCGTGCGCGAAATCCCGGTCGAAGCCGACGCGGCCACCATCGTTCGCACCGTGATCGGCATGGCGCACAGCCTGGGGCTCGAGGTCTGTGCGGAAGGCGTCGAAACCGCGGAGCAGCTCGCGTTCTTGCGCGCCGAAGGCTGCGACCGCGCGCAGGGCTATCTCTTCGGCCGCCCGATGGCCGCCGAGGACGTCGAGGCCTTCCTTGCTCGCCGCGGGAATCGCGCCGCGGTCGGGTAAAAACGCGGGCGTGGACACGCTCGCTCCCGCCCACGCCGTCGATCGGGAGGCGCTGGCGTCGCGCTATCGCGCGAACCGCCGCCGCACGGCCGGCCTCTTCGCGACCATCGCGCCCGAGGCGTACGAAGACAGGCCCCTGCCACTGCGCCACCCGTTCGTGTTCTACGACGGGCACATCCCGGGCTTCGCGTTCATCACGCTGGTGCGCGACGCGCTCCAGCGGCCGCCGGTCGATCTCGAGCTCGAAAAACTTTTCAACCGCGGCATCGATCCGCGGGACGCCGCCATCGCGGCGCAGCTGCAGCGGTCGGCGTGGCCCGCTCGCGATACCGTGCGGAAGTTCACCGCCGCATGCGACGCGGCGATCTTCGACGCGTACTCTACGGCGCGGCTCGACGATCCGTCCAACCCGAACCTCGTGCGCGCGCAGGCGGCCTACAACATCCTCGAGCACGAGGAGATGCACCACGAGACGCTGACGTACATCATCCACCGGCTCGCGCGCGACAAGCAGCGCGGTCTCCAGGCGGAGCACCGCGACGTCGCACCGCCGCGGCTCGACCCGATCGCCATCCCCGCGGGCCGCGCGACGCTCGGCGCGCGCCGTGACGCGATCGCGTTCGGCTGGGACAACGAGTTCGACGAGCACGTCGTCGACGTCGGCGCGTTCGGCGTCGACGCGCATGACGTCACCAACGGCGAGTACGTCGAGTTCGTGCGCGACGGCGGACCGGTGCCGGTGAACTGGTTCGAGCAGGACGGTGCGTGGATGCTGCGCGCGATGTTCGAGGATCTGCCGCTGCCGACGTCGTGGCCGGTGTGGTGCACGCAGGAGCAGGCGACGGCGTTCGCGCGCTGGAGCGGCGCACGGCTCATGACCGAGCCGGAGTATCACCGCGCCGCGTACGGCACGCCGGCGGGCGACGAGCGCGCGCACCCGTGGGGCGGCGACACGCCGGATCCCGCGCGCCACGGCAACTTCGGCTGGCGCCGCTTCGATCCCGAACCTGCCGGCTCGTCACCGCAAGGCGCGAGCGCGTTCGGCGTGCACGACCTCGTGGGCAACGGGTGGGAGTGGACGTCGACGGTGTTCGCACCGTTCGCCGGCTTCGCGCCGATGGCGTCGTATCCGCAGTACTCCGCGGACTTCTTCGACGGCATGCACTACGTGATGAAAGGCGCCGCACCAGTCACCGCGTCGGCACTGGTGCGGCGTTCGTTCCGCAACTGGTTCTACTTCGACTACCCGTACATGGACGCGGCGTTCCGCCGCGCGTACGACTAGCGGCCGATTACGGCTTGGGCGGCGGCGTGTAGGCGCCCTTGGGCGCCGGCAGATAGCGATGGCTGTGAAGGATCGCTTTGCCCTGCGCGTTGGTCATGAGGGCCACGATCTCGGCCGCTTCCTTGGGGTTCTTCGCCGACTTCGGAATGAAAGCGTAGTAGATCGAGTCGATGTTGTACTTGTCGGGGATCGGAATCGACTGGTATTTCGACGGGTCGAGCGAGGAGACGAAACCGATCATCACGTCGGCCTGCCCCGCGTCGAGACCCTTGAGCACGTCGTCCTCGGACTGGAGTGACGTGAAATAGTCGGGGGAGTTCTGGCGGACCTTCAGGGGGAAATCCGCGCCGTAGTCGGCGGCGGCGTTCTTGAGCAGGGTCCGCGCGAGCGTTCCGACCGCCGAGCCGCTTCCATTTGCCATCCCGACTTTGACGCCCGGATTCGCCAAGTCTTTGAAGGTCTTGACCTTGGTCTCACCGCGCCGAACGATCAGCGCCTCGCGATTGACCAGCACGGCAACCGGCGTGTTGATGTGTGACGTCAGCTTGTCGGTCTGGTTCTTGCCGACCACGACGATATCGATCGGGCCGTCGGCTTCGACGTCGGCTTGAATGACGCCGCCGCCGAGGTACTTCGCCGCGATCGTCGTTCCGGGGTGCTTCTTCTCGTAGATTTTGACGAACTGCTCGAACGGCGGCCTCACGCTGGAGGCGACTTCGGCGTTGATGGTCTTGTCGGCGGCGGGCGCGGGCATCGTCGTCAGCCCCAAAGCGCACGCCGACGCGAAAACCGCAGCGCGTATAAGCAACTTCATAGATAACCTCTTCTTTACGGTATGGCGGGCGCTGGAGTGATGTCGGGACCGCCGGTGAGACTGGCCTCGGCTTGGGCCTTTCGCGCGCGCATCGGCTTGATCACGAACATCGCCAAGAGCGCCGCGCATACGTTCAACGCAGCAACGGTGTAAAAGATCGGCGTCCAGGTGTGATATCTCTCCTGCAAGATATTTCCGAACGGAACGAGGAGCACGGCAGTTCCCTTTGCTGTGTAGAGAAAGCCATAGTTCGTGGTAGCGAACTTGCGCCCGTACGTATCGGCGTTGAGCGACGGGAAGAGGCTGAAGATCTCGCCGTACGTGAAGTAGAC
>DASWRD010000140.1:0-41235 GCA_036403315.1 Candidatus Elarobacter sp. | reverse complement strand
GGACGCGATCGCTGCCGCGGGATCATCGCCGGTCGGGCGCGCGGCGACGGCGATCAGCCACACCGCCCCGGCAGCATCGCGTTCGAGCAGCGCGACGCGCGTGCGGATCGCGCCGACGTCGATGCCGAGCGGCAACGTGCTCATCCGCTTCATCCGAGCGCTCCGCTCGGGAGCAGAGCCGCCGCGAGCGTGCCGGCGGCCAGAAACGGCCCGAAGCGAATCGCGTCGCCGCGTCGCGCGCGCTGCGTCAGCAATAGCCAGCTCGCATACGTGCCGCCGAGCACGAACGCTGCGCCGAGCGCGACGAGGCCGCCCGCCGGGCCCAAGCCGGCGCCGATCGCGGTGCCCAGCTTCACGTCGCCGAGGCCCAGACCGCGCCCGCGCGTGAGCAGATGCAGCGCAAGCAGTGTTCCGCCGACGGCGTACGCGCCGCCGAACGCGACCGGCGCGAGCTCGTTCGCGACCGCGCAGCCGAGCGCGGCGAACGCGGTGGTGCGCGTCAGCGCGTCGGGGATGAGGCCGGTGCGCGCGTCGACGACCGCGGCGACGAGCGTCCCGGAAAGCGCGACGAATGCCGGCGCGATCATCCGCCGAGCCTCGCCAGCAGCGCCCGTGCGGGCGCGTACGCCGGGTCGAGCGCGAGCGCGGTTCGAAGATAGCCGCGCGCGGCCGCGGGTTCGTGCGCGCGCAGCGCCATTCGCGACGCGAAGTGCGCATAGCGCGGATCATGTGCGATGCGTGCGGCCGTGGAAAAGTCGCGCTCGGCGGACCGCCAACGGCCCAGCCGTTGCGCGGCGAAGGCGCGATCGGCGAGAAGCGCCGGTTCGTTCGGGACGGCGCTGAGCGCGCCATCTGCTACCGTGTAGGCGCGTTCCGCATCGCCCGGGCCACGGCGGACGAGCAAGAAAAACGCGAGCCGGTCGGCAGCCACCGCGGACGCGGAATCGAGCCGCGTAGCGCGTGTGTACGCGCGTACGGCACCGTCGACGTCTCCGGCGCGCAAGACATCGTCGCCGCGCGTGACGAGCGCCGAGGCGACGTCACCGCGAAACAACACCGCGGCACAGGATAGGGTCACTGCGGCGACCGCGAATCGGCGCAGCGGCGTTATCGGCGCAGATCGCCGCGGTGCGGAATGCGCGCTCATGCCAGCGTTCCGTAGTACGCGGCGAGGGCGAGCATCAGAGTTCCGGTGACGACCGCCGGCGCGTGCGACGCAGCGAGGTGCCGAACGAAGCGAGCGATGCGCGCCCCGAGCGCTCCGGCTGCAACGATCGGCGTCGCGTGTCCGCACGCGAACGCGGCGAGAAGCGCCATTCCGGCGCCGGTGTGTCCGCCGGCCGTCGTCAGCCCGGCGATTCCGGCGACCACCGGCGTACAGCACGGGGATACGACGAGCGCGCTCGACGCGCCGAGCAAGAACGTTCCGCCTAGACTTGCTCTGGCCCCGGCGTCGCCGGCGACTGCATGCGGATGAGCGTGCGTGGATGCGCTGCCGCGCAGCAGCGTCGTAACCCCGGCGACGGCCAGCACCACGGCGAGCGCGATATAGGCGATGCGCGATGCCGACCACAGCGCGCCGAGCGCGCCGGCGGCGGCGCCGAGCGCGACGTACGCGCCGACGAGCCCGGTCACGAACGCGGCGACGACGCGCGACGGGCGGCGCGACGTGTTCACCACAGCCGCGAGCGCGACGTAGCGCGGCGCCGCGCACGGCCCGATGCTCGTCATCGCGCCCGCGCCGAACACGAGCGGGTATGCCAGCGGAGAGTGCATCGCGATCGCCTGCAGCGCCGCGCTCACGGCGTCGATCACGGCGCGACCTGCAAGCCTTGTCCGGCGACGTACTCGATCTTCGTCGCGGTGCAGTTCGTGCCGCACACGCTGCCGCTCGTACCGCCGGTCACCGGGATCTTCGCGAGCGTCGAGCCGACGTGCACGCCCGGGCAGATCACGGTGTATGTCGCGGGACCGCCGCCGCTCGCCTGCGCGGTGGTGAGCGAGTACGTCGCCGCCGACGTCTGAGCGGCAGGATCTTTCGGCGTGTTGTTGAGGTACGCGACGCCGTTCACCGTGAGCAGCGCCGGCTGGATCGACGCGCCGGACGCGGTCGGGTAGACTTGGTTGTCGGCATAGTACAGCTCGAGCGCGGTCGCGATCGCGCGCAGATTCGACTCGCACGCCGCGGTCTGCGCCTGCGAGCGCGCGTTGACGAAGTTCGGGATGAGAATCCCCGCCAATATCGCGATGATCGCCACGACGATCATCAGCTCGATCAGCGTAAAGCCGCGCTCGCTGTCGCGCGGTGCGGTATGGTACACATTCGTCCTCCGGAAGTGCTACGAGGAGGCCGGTGCCCACAGGCCGTGGAGTTATGGCGCCTCGGCCGCATTCCGGCTTCACCGGGGACCGGTCGCTCGAAATGCGGGGAGTTAAAAAAAAAACGATGACCAGTATTGACTAGCGCAATCCCGCCATGCGATGCTGTCGTCGTGCAGGGCGCGTTAATGGCTTGGCCGGATAGCAGCGAAGCTACGACGGCGCGGCAATCTTTCCTGACGGAAATTATGAAGAAGACCTAATCGGCATTCGCATTAACGGCGATGACTGTAGTTGGGAAACCTTCACGTGATAGGGGTAAGAAAGATGGATCGCTCAACATTGCGGCGCATTGCAGCATCGCTCGGGTTGGCGACGCTCGTGTGCTCGCCAGCTAACGCACAAAGCACCGGGCGTCCCCATTTTATCGCTGAGTCGCTCAGTGCATTCGGCGATGCGTACGCGCGCGTAAGGCAAGTGCGCTTGGATGTGCGTCACGCGGATGAGAAACGGTATCATGCATTCCGTTTCACGGGTTCGGGCCCGGCTGTCATCATAGCGCGAAGCGTAACGGTGGACGCAGCCGGACACTTGCATATCAAGCAGGAGCCCGGAACGACGGCTCATGGCCAAATCGTCAGCGGTGGTGGAGACACGCATATCCTACTGCCGCTATCGGTCACGCCGCCGCAATAGCGGCCATCGCGCAGCCCGCAGCCTCAGTGAATCTCCGGCTCCGTTAGCGGCGGCCCCGGTCCCAGGACGTCGAAGTCGCAGCCGTCGTTCGCCTGGCCCACGTGCTGCGAGAAGATCGCGCCGTAGCCGCGTACGGTGCGTGGTTGCGGCGTTTTCCATGCCGCGCGGCGGCGCGCGAACTCGTCGTCCGGCACGTCGAGGTGTAATCGGCGCGCGGACACGTCGAGCTCGATGAAATCACCCGTTCGCACGAATGCGAACGGGCCGCCGACGAACGCTTCCGGCGCGACGTGCAGGATGCACGCGCCGTACGACGTGCCGCTCATGCGCGCGTCGGAGATGCGAACCATGTCGCGCACGCCCGCCTTCACCAGCTTGAGCGGGATCGGCAGCATGCCCCATTCCGGCATTCCGGGGCCGCCTTGCGGCCCGGCGTTCTTGAGAACCAGAACGGTGTCCGCTGTGACGTCCAGATCCTCGCGGTCGACGGCAGCCGCCATCTCGTCGTAACTCTCGAACGCGAGCACCGGTCCGCGGTGCTGCAGCAGCCGCGGCTCCGTCGCGGATGCTTTCATCACCGCCCCGTCCGGCGCGATGTTGCCGCGCAGCACCACCGTGCCGCCCGCCGGCGACACCGGCCGGTCCAGCGGGCGGATCGTCTCGTCGTGCCACACCTGCGCGCCTTCGATGTTCTCGCCGACGGACTTGCCGGTCACGGTCGTGCACGACACGTCCAAGAACTCCGACAGCCGGTGGAAGAACGCGCGCAAGCCGCCCGCGTAGAAGAAGTCTTCCATCAGCAGCCGGCCCGACGGCCGGATGTCGGCGATCACCGGCACGCGGCGCGAGATCTCGTCGAAGCGGTCGATGGTCAGCGGGATGCCGGCGCGGCGCGCGATCGCGACGAGATGGATCACTGCGTTCGTCGAGCCGCCGAGCCCCGCGTGCGCGACGATCGCGTTGTCGAGCGATTGCCGCGAGATGATCTTGTCGGGCGTGAGGTCTTCCCAGATCATATCGACGATGCGGCGCCCCGATGCGGTCGCCATGCGCGGGTGCGCCGAATCGGCCGCGGGGATCGACGACGCGCCGGGCAGCGTGAACCCGAGCGCCTCGACCATCGACATCATCGTCGCCGCGGTCCCCATCGTCATGCACGTGCCGAACGAGCGCGCGATCCCGCCTTCGATCTCGTGCCAGTCGTCTTCGGTGATCAGGCCGGCGCGCTTGTCGTCCCAGTACTTCCACGTGTCGGTACCCGAGCCGAGGATCTCGCCGCGCCAGTTGCCGCGCAGCATCGGACCCGCCGGCACCGCGATCGCCGGAACGCCCGCCGAGATCGCGCCCATCAGCAGCGCGGGCAGCGTCTTGTCGCAGCCGCCGAGCAGCACCGCGCCGTCGATCGGCTGGCTGCGTATTAGCTCTTCGGTTTCCATCGCGAGGAAGTTGCGGTAGAGCATCGTCGTCGGCTTCATCATCATCTCCGACAAGCTCATCGCCGGCAGCTCGAGCGGAAACCCGCCCGCCTGCCACACGCCGCGCTTCACCTCGTCGGCGCGCGTGCGCAGGTGCGCGTGGCACGGGTTGATGTCCGACCACGTGTTGACGATCGCGACGACAGGCTTGCCTGCGAAGTCGTCGCGATCGTAACCGACCTGCAAAAGGCGCGAGCGATGCCCGAACGCACGAAGGTTCTCCGCTCCCAGCCAACGGTGGCTGCGAAGCTCGTCAGGGCGCTTTGGCACGAAAGCTTCGATTAGGCCCCTTCGTTCGGCTCCCTCCGAGCAGCGCGGGGCCGCCTGAGAATCACGCGCGCAACAGCATCGTTATTGCGCGGCCTTCATGAATCGTCTGGCGCGTCGACCAGCCTTCTTGCGGCCACCGGCTTTTTTGCGGCCACCCGTCTTCTTGCGTGCGGCGACCTTCTTGCGTCCGCCGGCCTTCTTGCGTGCAGCGATCTTCTTACGTCCGCCGGCCTTCTTGCGCGCAGCGGCCTTTTTGCGTCCGCCAGCGGCCTTTTTGCGTCCGCCTGCGGCTTTTTTGCGTCCGCCTGCGGCTTTTTTGCGTCCGCCCGCGGCCTTCTTACGCGCGCCCGCGGCCTTCTTACCGCCGGCGGCCTTTTTGCCGGCGCGGCGCGGTGGCGGCGTGGTGCGGTCCTTGCCGCCGCCGCGTGGCCGGACTTCGCGCTTCGCCGGAGCCACCGCGGCGGGAACAGCCGTCGTCACCGGCGGTTCCGCAGGCGCCGCTGCATCGTCGGCGTCATCCTCACCGTCTTCATCGGCCTGATCGTTCGCGTCGTCCTCATCGTCGAGATCGCCGTCAGCTTCGACGATCGTGCGCTCGACGTCGCGAGGATCGTTCGCGGGCGAATCATGCGATTCGCCGGAGGGCACGCCGGCCGGATCGTCGGGTGGCACAGTACGCACTGTTCAATCACTCCCGCATCGGAACCACGATCAATACTGTTTCGGGCGCGCGCCTTCAACGATGGTCGCGATCGCACCCCTCGCGATCAGCGCGATGACGATCCACATGGACGCCCAAATCGCGGTCGACAGCACCGTATAGACGTTTCCTTCGGTCCGTTGTGACGCTGCAGCCTTGTCCTTGTCGGCGGCCGCCGCCACCACGAGATACGGCACGCCCGGATACGCCGTGGCAGACGGCAGAGGCGTCGGGGAGGCTACCTGAACAGGCGCGGACGCTGAAACAGCGGCGCTCGCGGCCGTGCCCGCGGCGAGCACGACGACCGCGCAAAAGATCCGTATGGCGGTAGGAAACACACTAGCCTCCGGGTTTCAAGCCGAACTTGAGCAGCAGGAACGCAAGGACGACCGCGGCGATGATTCGGATGAACTCCTGCGCTGAGGAGGATGTCACGGTGTCCCAGAACGTCTCGAGCCGATTCACCGAGAGGCCGCGCGAGACGTAGAGGTCGTAGTCGTACACTTTCTTCAAGACCGACGCGACGCTGGCACTCGTGGTCATGTCGCCGACCCACTCTTTGTCCAGCAATTTGAGAAGCGCCGCCAGCTCGGCAGGTTTTGCCGACGCTCTCGCACGGCACACGCTGCAGAGATTGCCGACGAGCACCATGAGCCGCGCGTCTTGGATGTACTCGTTGAAATCCAGCAGACAGCCCTTGGTGGAATAATGTACGGGGAGCCGGAGGAAGAAGTAGCCGCACGCCGCTTGGGTCATCCGTACGATGAACTCGAGCGCGGACGGCGGTGCCATCGACGTCCGCCAGTAGCCGAGGCTCACCAACAGGATGTCGTCGCCGACGGCGGCGAGGTAGTATTCGTGCGAGAAGCGTGCTTCCGTGAAAACGATCCAGAATTGCGGCAGCGTCGCATCGATATCAGGGTATCGCTTGGATTCGTTCGCGACGTATCGCTTCGCCAGGTCGACGGCTGTCGCGACGCGCTCGGCGTAAGCGTTGATGTCGCCCGCGTTGCCGAGATCGCGCTCGAGGGTCTCCCCGATGACGGCGACCTCGTCGCCGGTCAGCGGCGCCGCCGTGGCCGGATCGTCGCGCAGCTCGGCGCGCATCCGGTCCAGGTCGAACGCTGCGAACTCGAACGTCTCCTGGACGCGGTTCTCGGCGAGTACGAGAAAGTTGGCGGCGCCTTTGGCGACCGTCGGGCAGTCCAGGAACGAGACGCACAGCCGATCTAAGGCCGCGACCGTTGTGGTCGTAACCGCACCCGGGGCGCCAAGACTCTGCACCATCCGCTCACACACTCCAGGGCAGGGTGTTCCCTCGGCAAACCTGCGGAACCTGCCTCGGAGGGCAAGTCGAGCGGAAGAGTTTTTTCGGGGGCTCCCCGCTCAGCTTCCCTTGAGGTTGTGGACCTCCGGGAAGAAGTAGTCTTTCCAGCTCGCCGGCTTGTTCTTGATCGTTCCGGCGCGGAACATCATGTCGGCGAACTTCATCGACTGCTGGGGTGCCGTCGAGTAGACGAAGTTCGGATCGCTCATGATCTTCACCAGCTCGTCGACGGTGAGCTTCTCTTTTGTCTCCTTGAGATACAGCTCGGCGGCGTGCCGCCGGTCGTTCTTGATGATGTCCTCGGCCTGGCCCATCGCCGCGAGGAAGGCGCCCATCAGCTTGGGATTCGCGTCGTGGAACTTCGTCGTGGCGAACGAGACGCCGTTCGAAGCCGGACCGTTGGTCACGTCGATCGAGTTGAGGACGACGTGCACGCCGGGAATCTTCAACTCTTGGTACTGGTACGGCGGGAGCGAGAAGTGCCCGTTAACGTCTTTGCCGGCTTCCAGCGCCAACAGCGCGTCCGGATGGCCCATCGCGACGGTATACTGGTCCAGCTTGTGGGCTTCAGCGTCACCCCAGAGCTTCGCCGACGCCATCTGCATGACGATCGCCTGCGTCGACACGCGCACGGTCGGCACCGCGATCTTGTCGGCGGAGCTGAAGTCCTTGAGCGTCTTCACGTTCGCGTCACGCGACAGCAGGAACATCGGCAGGGCGCCGTTTCCGGCCACGCCGCGGATCTCGCCCGGCGTTCCCTTCGTGGCGGACCACGCGGTGAGCAAGTTCGTCGCGCCGCTCGTGACGATATCGGCGTTTCCGGAGATCAGCGCGTCGACCGCGGCGCCGCCGCTGTTGAAGACCAAGAATTTGGTCTTGACATCGCCGAGACCCCGTTTCTTCGCTTCCTTTTCTAACAGCTGGTCTTGCTCGATGATCATGATCGGCAGGTAGACCAGACCGGGCTGCCGCGCGATACGTATCTCGGTCACCTCGGCGTATGCCGGCGCGGTGACGACGAAGGCTAAGACGAGCGCGACGATGATGCGGATGAGCGAACGCAAAGCGGACCTCCTTGACGATGTGGTGGAGCGCGGGCGGTGCACGGTTACGACGTCGCCATGCCCCAGCGGCGAATCGTGCGGTTCTCGATGGTGCGGAAGATGACGTTCTCGACGAGCAGCCCGATGATGATGACCGTGAGCAAGCCGGCGAAGACGTTCGGGATGTCCAGAATGTTCTTGTTGTTCACGATGAACCACCCGAGCCCGCCGCCCCCGGACTGCACGCCGAAGATCAGCTCGGCGGCGATCAGCGTACGCCAGGCGAACGCCCAGCCGATCTTCAGACCGGTGAGGATGCTCGGAAACGCCGCCGGGATCAGGATCTTCGCGACGTAGCGGAAGCCGCGCAAGCCGTAGTTCTTGCCGACCATGCGCAGCGTCGGCGACACGGAGACGAAGCCGGAGTGCGTGTTGAGCGCCATCGGCCACAGCACGGAGTGGATCAGCACGAACGACAGGCTGAGCGGCGTGAGGCCGAACCACAGCAGCGCCAGAGGCAGCAGCGCGATCGCCGGCAGCGGGTTGAACATCGCGGTGAGCGTCTCGAGAAACTCCGCGCCGATGCGCGTGATCGTCGCGAAGGTGGTCAAGATCGCTGCGATCGCGACGCCGGCGCCGTAGCCGACGAGCAGGATCTTGATGGACACCCACACCTTGGGCAGCAGCTCACCGCTTATCACGGCGTTCACGAACGCCGCGACGGTGGCGCTGAACGTCGGTACGAGCAGCTGGTTGTGGAGCCAGCGCCCGTAGAGCTCCCAAATCGACGCGAGCACGGCGATGATCAGGACCTTGCGCAACACGGTGTTGTTGAGGATCGTCTCGGCCGGCGACAGCGGCTTCGAGGCGATCGCGAAGTTGCGCGCGTCGACCGTGCTCGCCAGGCGTTCGGGCCGCTCGGCGACGAGCGCCGGGAGCTCAGGCGCTTGCAACGACAGCCTCCACCGGTTCGGCAAACAGCATCTCGTGGATCCGGTCTTCGAGCAGGCGCGCGTCGTCCGGCCCGGCGCCGGTGCGCGGCACGCTGTTCAGCTCGGCTTTCACCTGGCCGGGATGCGGTGAGAGCAGCAAGATGCGGCTGCCCACCTTGATCGCCTCGGCGATCGAGTGCGTCACGAAGATCATCGTGAAGCGAATTTCATCCCACAAGTCGAGCAGCTCGTCTTGCATCTTGCGCCGCGTCAGCGCGTCGAGCGCCGCGAACGGCTCGTCCATCAGCAGCACGTCGGGCTCCATTGCCATCGCGCGCGCGATCGCGACGCGCTGCTTCATGCCGCCCGAAAGCGTGTGCGGATACTGGCCGGCGTACGGCGTGAGGTTGACCTTGTCGATGTATTCGCGCGCGCGCTCGCCGGCGTCGGCTGCGGACATCTTGCCGCTCACGATCAGCGGAAACATCACGTTGTCGCGGACGGTCTTCCACGGCAGCAGCTGGTCGAATTCCTGGAACACCATCATGCGGTCGGGCCCGGGCTGGCGCACGATCTCGCCCTTGAGGCGGATCCGGCCTTCGGTCGGCGCCATGTAGCCGCCGACCGCTTTGAGCAGCGTCGACTTGCCGCAACCGGACGGCCCGAGCACCACGTAGCGGTCCGACGCGAACACTTCGAAGCCGACGCGGTACGTCGCGGTCACTAGGTGATCGCGCGTCTTGTACTGCAGCGTGACGTCCTCAACGCCGAGCAGCGGCTGCTCCACAAGGCCAAAGGATTAGGTCGTCCCGGGGATTCACCTCCGGCCGGCGCGCTCGACCCCTGCGGCGCGCAGCGCCGTTAGCGTCGTGCGCGGCGTGATCGCGTCGGGGTCGGTGCGCAGCTCGAGGAGCGCAGGCTTCCCGGCGGCCACCGCGGCCTCGAACGCCGGCGCGAAGTCCGCCGTGCGCTCGACCAGCGCGCCGTACGCGCCGTAGGCACGTGCATATGCCACGAAGTCCGGGTTGACCAGGTCCGTCCCCACGACGCGCCCGGGATAATGGCGCTCTTGGTGCATACGGATCGTGCCGTACATCCCGTTGTTGATCACGAGCACGACGACGTTCACGCCGTATTGCACCGCCGTCGCGAGCTCGTGCCCGCTCATCAGAAAGCAGCCGTCGCCGGCGAACGCGACCACGATGCGTTCTGGATGGCGCAGCTTCGCCGCAATCGCCGCGGGGAATCCGTAGCCCATCGCACCGGCCGTCGGGCCGAGCGAGGTGCCGAAGCGCTTGTACTGAAAAAAGCGGTGCAGCCACGTGTTGTAGTTGCCCGCGCCGTTGCACACGATCGCATCGTCGGGCAAGCGTTCGGACAATCCGCGGACGACGTGCGCGAGATCGAGATCGCCCCGCGGTTCACCCGGCTGCAGCGCCGCTTCGTAGTCGCGGCGCGCCGCCGCCGTTCGTTCGCGCCAGCGTGGCGACGCGATCGGCTCGACGCCGTCGAGCGCGTGCGCGAACTCGGCGGGCCCGGCGTTGATCCCGACGTCGGCCTGGAACACGCGCCCGAGCTCCTCGGGATCCGCGTGCACGTGCACGAGCCGCTGACGCGGTCGCGGCGCCTCGATCAGCGTGTAGCCGCCCGTGGGCACTTCGCTCAGCCGCGTGCCGACCGCGAGGATCAAATCCGCCGACCGGATGCGCTCGGCGAGCGCGGGGTTCGGACCGATCCCGACATCGCCGGCGTAGTGCGGATCGCGGTTGTCGAACAGTGATTGCCGCCGGAACGAGCACGTCACCGGCAGCGCGTTGCGTTCGGCGAACCGCGCGATCGCGGCGCACGCGTCCGCATCCCAGCCGCTGCCGCCCAGGATCATCAGCGGCCGCTCGGACTCGGCGAGCAGCGTGCGCAGCCGCGCGAGCTCGTCCGTGCCGGCGTGCGCCGCGCTGCGCACCGCGCAGGCGAGATCGCCGACGTCGACCTCGTCGCGCAGCATGTCCTCGGGCATTGCGAGCACGACCGGCCCCGGGCGGCCCGACATCGCGACGTGGAACGCGCGCGTGACGAGCTCCGGCACGCGGCGCGCGTCGTCGATCTGCGCGGCCCACTTCGCGAGCCCGCCGAACACCTGCGCGTAGTCGATCTCTTGAAACGCCTCGCGCCCTTGCATCCCGCGCGCGACCTGCCCGACGAACAGGATCATCGGCGTGGAGTCCTGGCGCGCGATGTGCACGCCGATGCTCGCATGCGTAGCGCCGGGCGCGCGGGTGACGAACGCGATCCCCGGACGGCCCGTCAGCTTGCCGTACGCTTCGGCCATGTTCGCGGCCGCCGCTTCGTGGCGGCACGAGATCACGCGAATCTCGGGCACGTCGTACAGCGCGTCGAGCACGGCGATGTAGCTCTCGCCCGGGACGCAGAACACCGTGTCGACGCCGTTGATTCGCAGCGCGTCGACGATCGTTCGGCCACCGGAACGCAGCGTCATCAGCGCGGTGGTCCGGCGTCCGAACGGCTGCGTCCTCCCGCGGGATTGCGGGCAAGGAAGAACCATGTTCTTGTTTTTCAGTAACCGCATGGGCTGCGGCGGCTCCCTGCTTCTCTCCGCGATCCTGACGCTCGTCGTGCTGGCGCTGCTGCGAGCGTGCAATCACGCGTGACGCGCCGGCCCGTCTGCCGATAGGCTGAATCCCCCGCCCGGTCGCGGAAGCTTCGGCCTGCCATGCCGACCGCTGCAACGAATCGCCAATTCCGGCTCGCCGCCCGCCCCGTCGGGATGCCGAAACGCACCGATTGGGAGCTGACCACCGAGGCCGTGCCCGAGCCCGGCGAAGGCCAGGTGCTCGTGCAGGTGCTGTACCTGTCGCTCGACCCCGCGATGCGCGGCTGGATGAACGAAGGCCGCTCCTACATCCCGCCGGTCGGCATCGGCGAGGTGATGCGCGCGTTCGGCGCGGGGCGTGTCGTCAAAAGCCGCCATCCCGGCTTCGCACCGGGTGACCACGTCACGGGAGTGTTCGGTGTCCAAGAGTACGCGGTGATGGACGGCGACAAGCTCACGAAGGTCGATCCCAGCGTGATCCCGCTGCCCGCGTTCGTCAGCGTGCTGGGGGCGACGGGAATGACCGCGTACTTCGGCCTGCTCGAAGTCGGTAAGCCCGAACCCGGCCAGACCGTCGTCGTGTCGGGCGCGGCGGGCGCCGTCGGCACGATCGTCGGCCAGATCGCGAAGATCAAAGGCTGCCGCGTCATCGGCATCGCGGGCGGCGCGGAGAAGTGCCGCTTCATCGTCGACGAGCTCGGGTTCGACGCCGCGATCGACTACAAGTCGGAGAACGTTGCGAAAGCGCTGCGCGCGCAGTGTCCCAAAGGCATCGACGTGTACTTCGACAACGTCGGCGGCGACGTGCTCGACGCGTGCTTGCTCAACCTCGCGCGGCGCGCTCGGATCGTGCTGTGCGGTGCGATCTCGCAGTACAACGCGACGACCGGCGTCAAAGGCCCGAGCAACTACATGATGCTGCTCGTCACGCGCTCGCGCATGGAAGGCTTCGTCGTGTTCGACTACGCCGACCGCTACCCCGAAGGCGCGCGACAGCTCGCGCAGTGGCTGAAGGAAGGGCGTCTGAAATCGCGCGAGCACATCGTGCAAGGCTTCGAGACGTTCCCCGACACGCTGCTCAAGCTGTTCGCGGGGGAGAACGTCGGCAAGCTCATCCTCGAGGTTGCCGGTGCCTGAGGCGCAGCCCGCTGCTACGCCGGGACGGCTCGCCGGCAAGACGATCCTGATCACCGGCGGCGCGAGCGGCATCGGCCTCGCGACGATGCAGCGCGCGCTGGAGAACGGCGCGCAGGTCGCGATCGGCGACATCGACGTTGCCGCGGGCGAATCGGTCGCCGCCGCACATCCGGGCGTGCACTTCGTGCAGCTCGACGTCACCGGCGATGAGAGCTGGGCGGCGGCCGTGGGCGCCGTGCAGCAGCGCTTCGGCGCGCTCGACGGCGTCGTGAACAGCGCGGGGATCTTCCTCATCGGCGACATCGAGAAGATCTCGCTCGAGGACTGGCGCAAGACGCACGCCGTCAACCTCGACGGCGTGTTCCTCGGTTGCCGTCACGCCGTCGGCGCGATGAAAGCGCGCGGCGGCTCGATCGTCAACATGTCGTCGGTGAGCGGCCTGATCGGCGGCCACAACGTCGTGGCGTACAACTCGTCCAAAGGCGCGGTGCGGCTGCTCACCAAATCCGTCGCGCTGCACTGCGCGAAAGAGGGCTACGGCATCCGGTGCAACTCGGTGCACCCGACGTTCGTCGACACGCCGATGTACCAGTCGACGCTCGCGGCGGCGCGCGAGCCCGAGCGCATCCGCAAGGCGCTGACGGCCCAGGTGCCGCTGGGCCGCGTCGCGCAGCCGCGCGAGATCGCCGACCTGATCGTGTACCTGCTCAGCGACGAGTCGGCGTTCGTGACGGGCGCGGAGATGGTGATCGACGGCGGCCTGACCGCGACGTAGACTGCGCGATCACCGCTCCGCGAGCTAGTTTCCGACGCCGCCGTTCGCGGTGTCCACGCTGCTCTTCACCGTGCCGAAGAGCGTGTTGATGCTCTGGCCGAGCTTACCGATGATCACGATCGCAACGCCGGCGATGAGTGCCACGACCAGCGAGTATTCGACCAGGGTGGCGCCGTCGTCGTTACGGAGCATCGAGCGAAATGCGTTGAGCAAGAGCGAGTCCTTTCGTTACCGCGCCGACATGCGACCCTTCCGTGGTCCGGCTCTGGAAGTCTACCCGCACATGGCCATGCGGCGAAACCCGTCGGCACGAACTTTGTCTCTTCGTCCGCCCGGTGTTGACGGCTCAACGCGCCGTGCCGGCCCTACCGGGCGGCGCGGGCCACGTAGGTGAAGGTGCCGGAGATCCACTCGCACGTGCTGCCGTCGCGCAGCACGAACGTCTCGCAGCCGTCCACCTCGGGGTTGAAGCCTTCGTTGGCCGCTTTCGTCCGCGGCCAGTCGACGTTGGGGTCTTGCCGCGCCGCGGCGCGCGCCTTGGTGTAGGAGAACTGTGACGATTTCGCAAGTGCGTTGAGCGCGCGCGCCAGCGTCTGCGCTTGCGTCACCGCGCGCGCTTGCGCGCCAGGGCGCGCTTCGCCGCCGCGACGATCGCGCTCGTGCCCATGCCGTACTCCTCGATCAATTCCTGCGGCGAACCGGATTGGCCGAACCGATCGCGCACGCCGATGAACTCGATCGGCACGGGCTGCTTTTCGGCGAGGATCTCCGCGACCCGCGAGCCCATCCCGCCGGCGACCTGGTGCTCCTCGACCGTGACGACCGCACCGCAGTCGGCGGCCGCCGCGACGATCGCGGGCTCGTCCATCGGCTTGATCGTGTGGTTGTTGACGACGCGGCACTGGATGCCGTCTTTCGCGAGCTCGTCGGCGGCGATCAGCGCCGTATAGACGAGGATGCCGCACGCGACGATGGCGACGTCGCCGCCGTCGCGGAACGTCTGCGCCTTGCCGAGCTCGAACGGCGTGTCCTCGGTGGTGATCACGGCCGACTCCGCGCGGCCGAAGCGCAGGTACGTCGGGCCGAACGTCTCGGCGACGGCGAGCGTCGCTTTCTTCGTCTGGTTCGCGTCGCAGGGCACGACGACGATCATCTTGGGGATCACGCGCATGATCGCGATGTCTTCGATCGCCTGGTGCGTAGCGCCGTCGGGGCCCACGGACACGCCCGCGTGCGCGCCCGCGATCTTCACGTTGGTCTCGTTGAGCGCCATCGTGGTGCGCACTTGCTCCCACGACCGCCCCGGGTTGAACATGGCGTAGCTCGCGATGAACGGGATCTTGCCGGCCGACGCCAGCCCTGCCGCCATCGCGACGAGCAGCTGCTCCGCGACGCCGATCGCGATGTAGCGGTCCGGGAAACGCTTCTTGAACGCTTCCATGCGCACGGACTCCGACAGGTCGGCGCAGATCGCGACGACGTTCGCGTCGCGCTCGCCGGCCTCGATCAGGCCGGTGCCGAACCCGTTGCGCGTCGGCACTTGCTTCACCGCGGCGGGGTCGGCGTAGTCGACCAGGTGCATTGCGTCCGCCGCGGAGCTCACGCCGGCGCTAGCCACGGCCGGCACCGATCTTCTCGCGCGCGGCCAGCAGCTCGCGCAGCGCGACGTCCGCTTCGTCTTTCTTGGGCGGCTTGCCGTGCCACAGATAGTCGCCTTCCATGAACGACACGCCCTTGCCCGGGACGGTGTTCGCGACGATCACCTGCGGTTTGCCCTTCACGCTTTTCGCCTCGTCGAACGCGGCGACGAGCGCGGTCATGTCGTTGCCGTCGCACTCGATGACGTGCCAGTTGAAGGCGCGATATTTGCCGGCCAGCGGCTCGAGCGGCATGATGTCCTCGGTGCTGCCGTCGATCTGGATGAAGTTGCGGTCGATGATGCACGTCAGGTTGTCGAGCTTGAACTTGGCCGCGGTCATCATCGCCTCCCAGTGCAGCCCGCACTGATGCTCGCCGTCCGACGTCACCACGTAGACGCGCCAGTCCGCGTGGTCGAGCTTCGCCGCGAGCGCCATGCCGGTGCCTTGGGCCAAGCCTTCACCCAGCGGCCCCGACGTCGTCTCGAGCGCCGGCAGTGATACGCGCTCGGGGTGCCCTTGCAGCCGCGTTCCGAACTTGCGCAACGTGAGCAGCTCCTCGACCGGGAAGTAGCCCGCGTACGCCATCGCGCTGTAGCGCACCGGCGCGATGTGCCCGCACGACAGCAGCAGGCGGTCGCGCTCGGCCCAGTCGGGCCGCTTCGGGTCGTGTCGCATCACGTGAAAGTACAAGGCCGCGAACACGTCGGCCATGTCGAGCGAGCCCGCCGAATGCCCCGAGCCGGCGGCCACGAGCGACCGAATGATGCCCTGGCGGACGTCGTTCGCGTGCGCTTCGAGCTCGGTCAGCCGCTCCGGTGCGAGAGATCCCATACCGGCGCATATCTCCGTTTCGCCGGCCTATTCCTCAGAAGGGCGTCCCTGCTTGCTTGGCAGCGCCTGGAGCGATCCCGCGGGCGAGCCCGGCGACCCAGCGGTACATGCCCACGACGACCAGCACGAACGCGATCCCGCCGATCCACAGCGCGGCGAACTCGAAGCCGGGGCCGACGAGATTGAGCGGTGCGTCGATCCGCGTTCCGCTGATGATGGCCGAAAGGATGACGCCGCCGAGGCTCTCGCCGACGATGAAGCCGGATGCCAGCAATACGCCGAGCCGAACCGCGACCTCGCCGTTCGGCTTTGCCGACACCCAGTTGTTGTAGATTTTCCCGATGAACGCACCGACCACGACCATGAAGGTCACCGACATCGGCAAGTAGATTCCGAGGGCAACGGCAAGCGGCGGGAACTGGCGGCGACTCGTGCGCCGCAGAATTTCGTCGATCGCGACGACCGCCAGCCCGATCAGCGCGCCGTACCCGATCAGGTTCCACGGCAAGTCTCCCGTGATCACGCCTTGAGCGAGAGCGGAGATGAGCGTCGCCTGCGGAGCGGCGAGCGGCTGCGCGGTGATGCCGTGGATCGGCGAACCCTGGAAGCCGAAGGCAGTATTGAGCATGACGAGGATGGGCGGGATGACCAGCGACCCGAAGATCACGCCGATGATGAGCGCGACCTGCTGACGCCACGGCGTCGCGCCGACGAGCTGGCCGGTCTTGAGATCCTGCAGGTTATCGTTGGAGATCGTCGCGATGTTGATGATGATCGCCGTGACGAAAAGCGCGTACGCGACGAGTGCCTTTCCGGCAGTGGGATCGCCGGGATGCGCCAGCGCCACGAGCAGTAGCGCCGCGCCCAGCACGGTGAGGATCGCGAGCCCGGACACGGGGGAGTTCGACGAACCGATCAGACCCGCCATATAACCGCACACCGCGGCGACGATGATTCCGGCGAGTACGATGTACACCAGCGCGCCGGCGACCAGCGGCACAGCCGCGCTCGCGATGACACCGCCGCTCAGGAATGCCGCCAGCAGGGCTCCGATCGGGATCAAGCAGATCGCGCTGACGATGACGACGATGTTGAATGGGATGTCGCGCTCCGTGATCGGCAGCATGTCGTCGTTGCCGGTTCCGCGCGCGCGCGAGGCGGCGAGCGACGCGACCACGCCGCGCACCAGCGGACCCGCGAGGCGGCCCAGCGACCAGATCGCCGCGACGCCGATGGCACCGGCGCCGATGAAGCGCACGCGGTGCCGAAACACGTCGTTCGCCATCGCGACGACGTCGGGCCCCGTTCCGGCGTGTATCGCGCTTAGCAGGGGAACGAGCACGACCCAGGCGAGGGCGATGCCGGCCAGCATCGCGACGCCCACGGTGACGCCGACCAGGTGCCCGACGCCGATCAACGCGAGCGAAAGCCCGATGTCGAAGCCCGTGACCGCCGTGACCCCGACGCGGAACATCTTTTTGATCTCGCCGGCGAAAACGTTCGTCGCGATGATCATGAAAAACGCCAGGCTCGCGATGGAGCTCCAGACGATCGTCGTGAAGCCCGCTTTGTTCTCCGCTACGGCTGCCGGATCGGCACCGTCGCGACTGGTCGCTGCCGCGCCGACGCGCAACACCTCGGCGGCGGCGACGCCTTCGGGATAGGGCAGATCGCTACCGGTCACCATCGCGCGCCGCAGCGGGACGCTGTACATGACGCCCAGGATCCCGCCCATCGCGCAGATCCCGAACGACTGCCAGAACGGAAAGCCAGTCCAATAGCCGATCATCACGAGCCCCGGGAGGACGAAGACGATCGACGATAGCGTCCCGGCCGCGGACGCGATGGTCTGAACGATGTTGTTCTCCCAGATCGTCGAGTTCCGGAAGAAGCGCAGGATTGCCATCGAAATGACGGCGGCGGGCAGCGAAGTCGCGAACGTCAGGCCGACCTTGAGGCCCAGGTAGACGTTCGCCGCGGTGAATAGCCCCGTGATGACGGCGCCGAGGATGATCCCTCGGTATGTGAGCTCGATTCGCTTCGCGGTGCGTGCGCTGACTGCCATGGCGCGCGCTTGCCGCTCGGACGGTCCGTATTCCTCCGCCGACCCGGCAAGCAGCCACCCGGCGCGGAGCGAACGAGACCGGTGCCGGTCTGGTTGGCCAAATATCGAAAGGCGGGCCCCTCGGATGCGCCAAAGCGGGCAGCCATGGCTTACGATCTGCGCGACTTTCTCATGCTTTCATACACCGAGCTCGAAGAGCTCAACCTGAAGGCGAAGCAACAGCGGAAAGACCGCGCGCCGAAGGACAAGATCGCGGAAGAGCGCTTGAAGTACCTCGCCGGCGAGAGCCGCATCAAGGCGGTCACGGTCCTGTTCAGCGACCTCGAAGGCCGCCTGCACATGCTCGACTACGACAAGAAGTTCTTGCTGAAGTCGGCCGACAACCTCACGTTCGACGGCTCGTCGATCCGCGGCTTCACGCCGCAGCGCGAGAGCGACCTGCGGCTGGTGCTGGACTGGAGCTCGTTCTACTGGGCGCCGGCGGACATCTTCGGCGCCGGCAAAGTGCTGGTGTTCGGCGACGTGCTCAACCGGGACAGCACGCCGTTCGACGCCGACATCCGCGGCATCCTCAAGCAGCTCTCCGACGAGCAGTTCGAGAAGAACGGCTACACGCTCAACGCGGCCAACGAGATCGAAGGCTTCGTGTTCAAAGGCGTCGACGCGGAGCAGTCCTACCACGAGCACGGCAAGTTCGAGTACGTCAACACCGGCGGCTACTACCACTCCCTGCCCGGCGACCCGCTGCGCGAGTTCATCGACACGGTGGCCGAGGTGCAGCGCGCGATGGGCTTCGAGAACGAGAAGGACCATCCCGAAGTCGCTCCCGCGCAGTTCGAGATCAACTACAGCTACGGCGAAGTCGTCGCCGCCGCGGATCAGATCCAGCTCTACAAGCTGATCTGCCGCCAAGTCGCGACGCGGCTCGGCATGACGGCCAGCTTTCTGCCCAAGCCCGTCGTCGGCGTGAACGGCAACGGCATGCACACCAACGTGTCGGTGACCAAGGGCGGCAAGAACATCTTCTGGGATCCGAACGGCAACGAGAACCTCAGTGAGTTCGCGTGGTCGTTCGCCGACCGCATCCTCACCCACGGCAACGACATCTGCTTGCTGCTGAACGCGAGCGTGAACGCGTACCGCCGGCTCGACCCGCACTTCGAAGCGCCCAACCAGATCAAAGCGTCGGCTGTCGACCGCGGCTCGATGGTGCGCTTTCCGATCGGCAACGAGCGCAGCTCGCGCCTCGAGGTGCGCTCGGTCGCGCCGGACGCGAACCCTTACATGGTGATGCTCGCCGTGTTCAAGACGGGGCTCGACGGGACGGTCGCCGCGGATGCGCGCACGGCGGAGAGCTATCTGCCCGACAACATCTACGACGCGCTGGAGAACTTCCGCGGCGCGCCGTGGACGACGGCGCTGCTCACCGCGGACGTGAAAGAACGGTACGCGGAGCTCAAGCAGGCCAGCGCCGACCGCTGCCCGCGCCAGCTCGGCACCTTCGTGAAAGCGCAAGAAGTGCAGTACCACCACGAAGTGTACAACCAGTACCTCTGGAACTTGTTCTAGACGCGGCTACGCGCGTCGTGGGGCGGCGACGATGCAGTCGGGGTGCGGCAGCTCGCCACGCATGTAGTCCGCGACGATCCGCGCGGCGAGGACGTTCGCGGCCGCCATCGCCTCGTGCGTGTACGCGGCGGTGTGCGGCGTGAGCACGACGTTCGGCAAACCGATCAGCGGCGAGCCGGCGGGCGGCTCGCGCTCGAACACGTCCACGCCGGCGCCCAGCAGCTTGCCGGAGCTCAGCGCGCCGGCGAGCGCGCGCTCGTCGACGATGCCGCCGCGCGCGGTGTTGACCAGGATCGCGCCATGCTTCATGCGCGCGAACGCGTTCGCGCCGAGCAGCCCGCGCGTCGTGTCATTGAGCGAAGCGTTGACGGACACGACGTCGGCTTGCGCGAGCAGCTCGTCGAGCTCGACGTATTCAAGGCCGTTGGCGTGCGCGAAGTCCTCGTCTCGGACGGGATCGGAGGCGACGACGCGCATCGTGAAGCCGCGCGCCCGCCGTGCAACGCCCTTGCCGACGCGCCCGAGCCCGATGATGCCCAGCGTCTTGTCGCGCAGCTCCGGTCCGATGAACGATCGCCAGTGGCCTTCGACGACGCTGCGGTTCGCGTCGACGATGTTGCGCGCCACCGCGAGCATCAGCGCGAAGACGTGATCGGCGACCGCATGCTGGTTGGTGCCCGCCGCGATGCTGACGAGCACGTTTCGGTCGCGTGCGGCCTCGAGGTCGATGCGCTCGAAACCCACCCCGCGCCGGGACACCACCTTCAGATTCGGCAGCCGCTCGAACACGTCGCGCGTGACGTGCGCGGAGCCGGCGATATAAGCGTCGGCGCCTTCGAGCAGCGCAACGAGCGCGTCGCCGCCGAGCTCGTAGTCGAAGCGCGCGCCGCTGTACGGTGTGGTGATCAGGTCGCAGCCCGCGTCGCTGAGCAGCGCCGCGGCCTCCGGGGTGCCGTCGAAGCCGCGCGCCGTCGCGACGACGCGCCAACTATCGTGCATGGCGTCCGAGCACTCCTCGCATCGTTCGTTCTTCAGCGCATCCTCCGCCGGACCCGTTCGCGGCAACGCTTCCTTCGCGCGAGATCGATCGAGCCGCTTGGTCTCCGCCGATAAGATCGTCGCGAGCTTGGAATCGCTGCATTTGCTTGACTTTCCAAGCATGCCGTGGTTTGATGTGGTCCACGAACGAAACCGATGCAGGTGTTTGGGCGCGGTAACGTTGTGAATCAGGGTTATTTCGTGTTCCACAACTCCTGTACATCGTGTCCGCCCACGGGTTTGCGGCAAGTCGGCAGTGAAGCAGCGGCGTCCTCACAATCTAAGCGAGGTCGCTCTTTTTTATTTCTGTGCGCGGCGTTCGCCCTTGCCACGCCCGCGCTGGCTTCGGCGGCGTCGCAGCCCAGCGCACTGACCATTGCGCCCGACGCGCAGGCGAAACGCGTCGCGATGGTGCTGGACTTCGTCGGTAAGTTCGGCGCGGACCACGACGACACGGTGACGAACCGGCTCGTGCTGGACATGCGCGCCAAGAACAAAGTCGTCGTACTCTACGGAAAGACGATGCAGAGGCAGATCGACGCGCTGCGTTCCGGCGACGGCATGCTGCACGTTCCCGCCACTGCCATACCGTACGACACGCTCGAAGACTACAACTCGATCGTCGCCGCGGCGCGCGCGCTTTCGTCCACCGCCGTCGGCACGACCGCGAACGCCTCGGTTCGCGTCAAGATCTCGCCCGAGGCTTGGGACGACGTCCCCGTGACGGTCAGAGTCGTCGAGAACGACGGCACGCACGTCGCGCTCGAGGCGAGCGGCGCCAAGCACGGCACGCTCAAGTACGGTAATTTCAAGACCCCGATCGACGTGAGCGCCAAGCTCACGGCGCAGTTCGGGCCCGACGGGCGGTTTCGCACCGCCGATTTCTCAGCCGCGGAGACGGTCCATCTCGCGAGTGATCTCGAGATGTCGTATCGCTGGCGGCTGAGCTTCGATCCCGCCGCACCGGCGTCGTGATCGCGCGCGGCTCGCAGCCGCGCTCCGCTTTCCCTGCAGAATCCGCCACGGGTTCACTTCAACGCATGAATTTCGTCCGTAGAAAGGACTAACCCAATGTCCAATATCGTCAAGGCCAATGAAGAGACCCTCGAGCTCACGGTCAAGACCAAGGGTTCGCGTCTCGCGGGGCTCGCCCGCATCGCCAGCAGCTGCTCTTGTTCGTGCAGCTGCTCCGTTGTCATCGAAGTCAACGTCAGCTAACTCACCCGACAGCACGCCGGCTTCGGCCGGCTAGGACTTCCCCGCGATTCCCGTGGCGACTTTTTCAGAGAAAAACGTGTCCGGATCCCCAATGTGACATGGGGATCCGGGCGCGCCCTACGAGACCGAGGCCCCGTACCGCGTGAATACCTTGCAATCACCCAACGCCCTGCCCGCCCTGCCCTACGTCAAGCCGTGGCTGCGCTCCGCGACGGAAGCCGAAAAGCTGGTCTTTCACTACGCGGACGAGGCGGTCGTGCTCGAAGGCCCCGCGGTCGCGGACGTCCTGGCCGGGCTGGTTCCGCTGCTCGACGGCACGCGGTCCGTCGACGAGATCGTCGCAGCGTCGCAGCCCGCGCGCGAAGCCACGATCCGGGCGGCGCTCGCGCTGCTCGCGCGTAACGAGCTGCTCACCTCCGGTCCCCCGCTCGACGACGCATCGGGCGACCGCGCGCAACTGGTAACGTTTTTTGCCGCGACGGCGCCGTCCGACCGAACGCTGGCCGGCGATGCCGCGCGCTTAAGCGCGCTCGCCGTCGCCGCGTACGGCAGCGGCACCGTGCTGGACGAATTGGAACGGCTGATGCTGGGATCGGGCGTCGCGCGGTTCGCGCGCCGCGACTGGCCCGCGGCCGGCGAAATTTTGGCCGCGGACGCCGACGTGATCATCGTCGCGCCGAGCCCCGGCGAGCTGCCGCAGCTCGCATCGTTCAACACGAAGGCGCTCGAGGGGCGGGTGCCGTGGCTCCTCGTGCTGCCGCACGACGGCCACTTCGCAGCGGTGGGACCGTATTTCGTTCCGTTCGAGACCTGCTGCTACGCGTGCTACACGATGCGCCGCGCGGCGAACGTCGGCTACGGTGACGAGTACGCGCTGCTGCAGACCGCGCCTGCGCCGTACCCGGTTCCGGCCGCGGTCGGCGCGATCGTCGCGGGTTACGCCGCGCTGCTCATCCTGCGCCAAATGCTGCGCGACGACGTGCTGCTCCCCGGCCGCTTTCTCGCGGTGCGCCTCGAAGGCGAACCGCAGGTGGAGACGCATACCGTCTACCGCGTGCCGCGCTGCCCCGCGTGCTCCGGCGCGCGACGCGATTCGGGTCCCGCGCCGTGGCACGAGGCCGCATGACGGCAACGCTCGTCCTCGCCGAGGGTGCGCGCACGCCGCTCGAGCGAAGCCTCCCGAAGCTCCGCACGCTGCTGTCGCCGCTGACCGGCATCGTCCCCGCGACATGGCGCGTGCTGAACGCGACCGAGGACCCGCCGTTCCACCACGTGTGCTCGCTGACGACGGATACGCGTGCGCTGCTGGGCGTCGAAGCGAACAAGATCAACGGCGGCATCGCGCCGTCCGCCGACGCGGCCCTAGCCGCGGCGATCGGCGAGAGCGCCGAACGCTATGCCGCCGCGCACGTTCCGGCCGAGCGCTGCACGCTCGCGAGCGCTGCCGATCTCGGCGAGCGCGCCGTCGATCCCGCATCGTTCGGCCTGTTCGCGGACGTGCAGTATGCCGATCCCGCGTTTCCGTTCGCGCGGTTCGATTCGCAGACGCGCGTCCGCTGGGTCGAAGGCCACGCGCTCGACGACGGGCGCTCCGTTCGGCTGCCCGCGCAGCTCGTCTACCTCGCGCCGCCGGGCGCGGGAGAGACCGCGATCTCCTACAGCACGAGCAGCGGGCTGGCGTGCGGCGCGACGCTCGAGGAAGCGATCCTCGGCGGACTGCTCGAGCTGGTCGAGCGCGACGCGTTTCTCGTGACGTGGTGCGGGCGTTTGCGCCTGCCGCGCGTGCGGTGGGACGACGACGGCGTGCTCGCCGCCGAAGAGCGGCGCTATTATCACGGCACCGGGCTGGAGTACGTCGTCACCGACGCCAGCGCGGTGCTGGGCGTCCCGACCGCGATCGCGCTCGTGGGCGCGCGCAACGGCGCACACGGCGTCGCGGTCGGCGCGGCGAGTGCGGTCACGATGCGCCACGCCGTGCACAAGGCGCTGCGCGAAGGCTTTCAGACGCGGGCGTTCGCGCGCCAGCTCGCCCAGCTCGATCCGGGCTGGACGTGCGCCGACGACTACTCCAGCGTGCACAGCTTCGACGACCACGTGCGCTTCTACGGCTGTCCGCAGAACGCGGTGCACGCCGATTTTCTGCGCGGCTCCGATGCGTGGACGCGCGCCGGCGACGTGCCGGGCTTCGACGACGTCGTGCCCGCGCGCGCGATCGCGGGTATCGTCGAGCGGCTGGCGTTGAATGGTGTGCACGTGTACGTCGCCGACGTGACGACGCCCGATCTGCTCGACGCAGGTCTGCGCGTCGCGCGCGTCATCGCGCCGGAGCTGTGCCGCCTCGATGTCGACTACCGCCTGCGTTTTCTGGGCGCACGCCGCCTGCTCACCGGCGGCTTCGAGGCCGGTCTGACTTCCCGCCCGCTGCTCCCGGCGGAGCTCAACCCGCACCCGCACCCGTTTCCATGAGCGGCACGATGGACGAAACGGTGATGACGATCAACAGCGCGGAGATGGTGTACGGCGGGCCCGTGCCTTGGGACGACCCGGCCGAGAACGCGCACGAAGCGGCGAAGCTCTATCCGAGCACGATCGGGCGCCAGCTGCCCGGTCTCGCGACGCTGCTCAGCAACACCCAGCTTCAGATCAGCGTCACGCGTGCGGTGAAACGTCATCCGCATCTCGACGCGGTCGCGCTGCCCGCGCTTCGCCTTCCGGACGTTTCGCTCGACACGCTGCTGCGCCGGCGCCGGACGCGCTATCCGGCGGCGGGCTCGACGCTCGATCTCGCCACGCTCGCGAAGGTGCTGAGCGCGTCCTACGGCATCACGGCACGCTCGGCGCAGTCGCCGCAGACGTTCCGCAGCGTTCCGTCCGCCGGCGCGCTGTTTCCGCTCGAAGTTTACGTCGTCGCGTCGTCGGTCCGCGACCTCGACCCCGGGCTCTACCACTACGACCCCGAGCGCGCCGTGCTCGAACGGCTGCGGCGAGGCGACTTGCAGGCCGAGCTTTGCGCATCGATCCCGCTCGCCACGCCGGTCGAACATGCGCCGGCGACGCTGATCGTGAGCGCGATGTTCTGGCGGTCGCGCTTCAAATACGGCCAGCGCGGCTATCGCTTCTGCTTGATCGAGAGCGGCCACCTCGTGCAGAACCTGTTGCTGTGCGCGAGCGCGTGCGACGTGGACGCCGCGCCGATCGGCGGATTTTACGACGCGCGCGTCGATGCGCTGGTGGGTTTGGACGGCGTCGACGAGTCGGCGCTGTACGTCGTGCCGCTGGGCTGCGGAGCCGCGGCATGAGTGGGCGCCGTTTGGTGGCCGCCGCGTTCGTTCAGGTCGCGACCGTGCTTGCGCTCATTATGACCGGCGTGCTCCGGCTGCACGCGCCGGGGGCGCACGATGCGATCGCCATGCTGCTCGCGGTGCCGGCCGGCGTGGCGCTGGCGATGCTGCTCGCGCTGCGCGCGAACAGCGCGAACCTCCCGCACGGGACGATCGCCGCGACGGCGGTGCTCGTCATGATCGTCGCGATCGCCGAGGAGATCCTGTGGCGCGGGGTCGCTTTCGCGAGCGTCGACCGCAGCGCAGGGACTGTCGCGGCGTTTCTGTTCACGACCGCAGGTTTCGCGTTCGTGCATTTCTACGCGCAAGGTGTGGACGGCGTGCGGACGCACGCGGTCACGGGCGCGTTCTTTGGCGCCGCGTTCCTCGCATCGGGGACGGTCTTCGCCGCGATGGCGATGCACTTGGCGTACAATCTGGCGGTCGTGCTCGGCCGCCGCGCACCCGGAAGGCAGATCGCATGACGACCCCCATCGCCGAGCTCCAGGACGTCACTCGCAGGTTCGGTACCGTGCGCGCGCTCGACGGCGTCTCGATCTCGATCGCGCCCGGTGAAGTCGTCGCCGTGCTCGGCCCCAACGGTGCCGGCAAGACGACGGCCGTCGACGTGCTGCTCGGCGCGCTCACGCCCACCACGGGGCAGGCGCGGCTGTTCGGCGGCGACCCGCACCGGCTCGGCGCGCGGCGGCGCATCGGTTCGACGCCCCAGGAGCTCGGCTTTCCGTCGACGCTGACCGCGCGCGAGCTGCTCGGGCTCGTGCGCGCGCACTATCCGCGCCCGCTCGCCGTCCAAGACGTGATCGTGCGGTTCGGCCTCGAAGAGATCGCAGACCGCCATGTCGGTGGGCTGAGCCTGGGCCAGCGGCGCCGCATCGCGATCGCCTTCGCGTTCATCGGGCGGCCCGACGCCGTGTTCTTGGACGAGCCGACGACCGGGTTGGACGTCGCCATGCGGCGGCACGTGTGGGACGACATCCGCGGTTACGTGCGCGACGGCGGCACGCTGTTTCTCACCACGCACCACATCGAAGAAGCCGAAGCGCTTGCGACCCGCGTCGCCGTGCTGAACGCGGGGCGCATCGTGTTCGACGGAGCGGTCGAGGCGCTCAAGGGCCGGACCGGCGTGAAGAAAGTGCGTATTCGCGTGCCCGTTCCGGCGGGCAGCGGCGCGATCGACGCGCGCAGCACGGAGAACGGCGTCACCACGCTCACCACCCACGATCCCGATCGTCTCGTGAAAGACCTGCTCGATCAAGGGCTGACCTTCGGCGATCTCGAGGTGACCTCGCTCAGCCTCGAAGACGCCGTACTGGAGCTGACGGGAGGACCGCGATGATCGGCTTGCTCGGCGCGTACGTGCGCACGGATCTGCGCGCGATCATGCGCGTCCCCGCGTTTCTCGTCCCCACCCTGGCGTTCCCGGTGCTGCTGTACGTGTTTTTCGGGCTTCCGTACGCGCACGACCCGCAGACGGCGGCCGTCTTGATGGCATCGTATGCGGCATACGGCGTGCTCGGCGTCGCGATCTTCCAGTTCGGCGTGAACATCGCGAACGAGCGCGGCACGTCGTGGGAGCGGTTCGTGCGGCTGCTGCCGGCGCCGATCGGGATTCGCATGACCTCGCGCATGATCACGGCCAGCGTGTTCGCGATCGCGACGGCGGTCTGCGTCGTCGCGTGCGCGCTGCTCTTCGGACACGCGCGTCCCAGCATCATCGGCGTGGTCTCGCTGTTCGTCGTGCTGCTCGCCGCCGGCATACCGTTCACGCTGCTCGGCATCGCGCTGGGGTACTGGTCGTCGCCCAAGGGCGCGGTTCCGCTCGCGAACTTGATCTATCTGCCGCTGTCGCTCGCGGGCGGCCTGTGGATCCCGCCGGCGTTTCTGCCCAAGATCATCAAGGCGGTGTCACCGTACATGCCGACGCGCCATTTCGGCGAGCTCGTGTGGGCCGCGGTGCTCGCGCAGCCGATCCCGCTCGCGTCGTGCGCATGGCTGGCCGGCTACAGCGTGCTGTTCGGCGCGATCGCGTACTTCGGGTTCCGGCGCGAACAAGCGCGGCGCTATGCGTAAGCGGTCGCGTGCCGCGGCGGGCGCGGCGCTGGTCGCGATCGCGCTCGTCTTCGGGCCCGCGCTCGCGCCGCTCGGCGCGGTCGCGGCGCCATCCGCCGCGGCCGCGGCCGCGAGCGCGAGCAGCACGCTCAGCGTCGTCGACAACGAAGGACGTCCGGTTTCGGCTGCGGTCGTCGCGCTGGAAAACGGTACGGTGCTCGGCACGACGGATGCCGCCGGACACCTGGCGGTTACCGTCGCGGACGGCGTGCGGCTCGTCGTCACCGCCGGAACGCGCCGCGTCGTCGTCGTCATGCGCGCCCGAACGCTCGTCGCGACGCTGCCGCCGGCGACGATCGGCTCGGTGATCGCGCGCAACGACCCGGCGACGCCGGTCGTCACCGCGATCAATCCCGCCGCGGTGGCGCTCGGGGACGTCGCCGACGCGCTGCGCTTCGTGCCCAACTACCGCACCGCGCTGGAAGGCGGTTCCGGGCGGCAGATGGTCAACGGCATCCCGCTGCAGCTCCCGCCGATGGGCGGCGGCGGTGCGAACGCCGCGGGCGGGCTGTCGAGCGATCTCGTCGACAGCTTCGTCACGACGCAGGCCGACGACGGCACGGTGACGCCGAACTTTCGGCTGCTGTCGCCCAGCGCGAAGCCTGCGCAGAGCTTTTCGTACGAAGACCGCGACGGGCGCGGCGCGGTCGCGAAAGCCACCGCGACGGGGACGCTGCGCCGTTTCGGCTACGCGCTCGCGCTGGTGGACCGCACCGACGACGGCGTGCTGGCCGGGCGCACGCTGCTCGACGCGAGCGGTTCGTCGTACGACCACTCGCTGGGGCTGCACCGCTCCGACGCATCGATCTCGCTCAGCTATGCGATGCCGCACACGAGCATCAGCGTGGTAGGCCTCGGCTCGCACCAGCGCAACGCCTACGTCGAGACGGCGCAGCCCGGCTCGCTGCTCGCCGGCGTCGGCGCGGGGAGCGACGTCGTCAGCGGCTCCGGGACGGCGTGGGTGCTCGCGACGCATCAGATCGGGACGCTCACGTACCGCGTCCTCGACGTGCGCTTCGACGGTGCGCTCGCCGAAGATCTGCGGGCGGCGCGCTTTGCGGGCGTCGCGGTGCCGTCGTACAGCGGTTTCCACTACTCGGGCAGCTACGACGAGCTCGCCGTGGAGCGCGTGCTGCGCGGCGGCGGCAGCGTCGCGCTGAAGTACTCGGCCACCCACGTCGGCGTTCGCAGTTTCTTCGGCGCGTCCGATAGCTCGGTCACGTCCGGCTCGCAGGCGCTCTCGCTGAGCGCGCAGCGCGTGTTCGGCGCGACCCGCGCCGGCGCGACGCTCACGTCGACGCACGACGCGGCGGCGGTGCTGGGCGGCAACTCGCTCGATGCGTCGGCGTTCGTGCGCGGGCGCATCGGCCGGTTCGACGTGCGGCTCGCCGGCTCGCTCTCACCGACGCAGAACCAAGAGTCGACGTACGTGAGCGCGATTCAATCCGGGCCTCCCGCGGGCGCGAGCTTCGATTGCGCCGCGGGCGACGCGATCGTCGACGGCAGGTCGAACGTGAGCGGCGGGCACCCGCGCGCGCGCACGCTGACCGCCGAGATCCGCGGCCGCGCGCTGGGCGGGGACGTCGCCGCCGGCGGCTTCCGCTCGGTGGCGCAAAACGCGCTCGTGCGCGTGATCTCCTCGGCCGCGCCGGGCGCGTTCGATGCGAGCTACAACGCGGCGCTGAGCCAGGTCGCGACGACGCTGTGCGGCGGCGCGCTCGCGCCGGACCTCTACGTGCGCGCGTACACGACGGTGCCGCGGCTGCTCGGCGACGAGTGGTACGTAACGTACGGCGTCGCGCGCAAAGGCTGGCGCCTCGACCTCGCGTACGAGACGTACGCGCTGCGCGCGCCCGTCGTCCCGGCTCACGGCGCGGGCGTCACGTCGCTGATCGCGAACGCGCAGCTGGACGGCGTGCCGATGCACCGTGCGCACGCGGTGCTTTCACACCGCGCCGGCGGTACGATCGCGTCGCTCGCGGCGCAGTACGTCGACGGGCACAACGCCGCGCATCTTCCGGGTCACGTCATCGTCGCCGCGGGCTTGCAGTTCCAGCTCGGTCGCGGTCTGGGCGGCGGAACGCTCGCGATCTCGGCGCAGAACCTCTTTCACGCGTACGCCGGCGACGTCGCGTCGTCGCGCTACGCTCTCCCCGTCGCGTCGACCGGCGCGCCGATCGGGGTCCTCGCCACGCCGGTCACACCCGCCTGGCGCATTCGGTACACCGTGCGCACGGGCCAGCGCTGAACTCATAGGACACCCATCGTCATGTTCATCACCCCCATCGTCACCGCGGCGCTCGCCGTCGCTTTCGCCGCACCGGTCACCGTGCCGAGCAGTACGTACTTCACGTCGCTGCTGCCCACCGTCGGCAGCACGGCGAAGTTTCACATCGCGTTCGACGGCCATTTCTGGAACGGGCAGAAGCGCGCGTTCCAGCACGACGTCGCGCTGGCGCGCACCGGATCCGACGCGCTGACGTCAACCGTCACCGGACCGGATCTCGCCGCCCCCGAGGCCGGCGCGGGGACGGTCGCCGCGAACGGCCGGCTCACCGCGGCCGACGGCAGGAACCGCTTCGCTTCGTTCAACGCGGTGGCGGCGATGATCGCGGGCGCGCCCGCGGCGCCCAAGGCCGGCGATAGCTGGACGTCGCGCATGCCTGTTGACACCAACGACGTGCAGTGGGTCGAGATCCCGGTCACCGTGAAGGTGGCGAGCGCAGACGGCGACCGCATCGTGCTGCAGGTGACGGGCACGGCGTCCGACACGATGACGTACTCGGGCTTCACGATGCCGATCGACGTGAACGTGCGCGGTGCGGCATCGTTCGCGAACCGCGTGTTCAGCCGCGCCGACTTCGCCGTCGAAGAGGTAGTCCACGCCGGCCCGCAGACGCAGAGTCTGGGCTGGCAGTGGTCGCTGGAACCGCGCTGACGGCAGCGCGCGGGATCGCGGCGGCGAGCGCGCTGGTGTGCGCGCTCGTCTTCGCCGCGCCCGCGACGGCGGCGCCGCCGTATGCGCCAGTCGATGCGGCGCGGCTGGCGCGCGCGGCGGCGGACGACGGCTGGCTGATGTACCGGCGCGGCTACGACGCGCAGGGCTACGCACCGTTCGACCAGATCGGCACCGGCAACGTCGCGAAGCTGCGCGAAGTGTTCACGTTCGACACGGGTCTCAAGCAAGGGCACGAAGCGCCGCCGATCGTCAACGGGCGCTGGATGTTCGTCACGACGCCGCTCGGGCGGATCGTCGCGCTCGACGCGACGACCGGCGAGGTGCTGTGGCGCTACGAGCGGCCGCCCGTACCGATCTCGCTGCGCACCGTGTGCTGCGACGTCGTCAACCGCGGCGTCGCGCTGTGGGGCGACCGGATCTACGCGGGAACGCTCGACGGACATCTGATCGCGCTCGACGCGCGCACCGGCGCGCTCGTGTGGGACGTCACCGTCGCGCCGTATCGTGAAGGCTACGCGATCACGTCGGCGCCGCTGATCGTCGAGGGCAAGGTGATCACCGGTGTCGCGGGCGGCGAGAACGGCATTCGCGGGTTCATCGCGGCGTACGACGCGCGCAGCGGTTCGCCGTTGTGGCGCTTCGACACCGTACCGTCGCCGGGCCAGCCCGGCTCGGAGACGTGGCCCGCGAACGACGCCTACGTGCACGGCGGCGGCAGCACGTGGCTCACCGGCTCGTACGATCTCGAGCAGCGCACGGTGTTCTGGGGCGTCGGCAATCCCGGCCCGTGGCTGGCCGACATGCGGCCCGGCGCGAACCTCTACACCAACTCGCTCGTCGCGCTCGACGTCGACACCGGCAAGCTGAAGTGGGCCTTTCAATTCACCCCGCACGACTCGTGGGACTACGACGGCGTGAACGAGAGCGTCGCGTTCGACCGGACCGCGAACGGAACGACGCGCAAGCTGCTGTACCATCCCGACCGCAACGGGCACTTCGTCGTGCTCGACCGCCGCACCGGAACGTTCGTCGCGTCGCGGCCGTTCGTCCGTGCCGAAGCGGTAACGGGCTATGCCCCCAACGGCACCGCGCAGATGAACGCTGCGGCGTACCCCGGCGCAAAACCGGGCTTTGCGTGTCCGAGCGCGGTCGGCGGAAAGAACTGGTGGCCCAGCGCGTACAGCCCGCGCACCGGGCTCGCGTACGTTCCGTCGGTGCACCTCTGCATGAACGTCGTGCGGTCGGCATCCGTCGAGTACCGCGCGGGGCTGCCGTACATGGGTGTCGACTTCGACATCGTTGCCGAGCCGGGCGCGGCTGGATTCGGCGAGCTTCAAGCGCTCGACGCCGCGACCGGTGAGCGGCGGTGGAGCGTGCCGTCCGCGGCGCCGTGGAGCGACGGCGTGCTGGCGACGGCGGGCGGGCTGGTGTTCAGCGCGCCGGCCGACGGAACGTTTCGCGCGTTCGACGCCGCCACCGGCAAAGAGCTATGGAGCCATCCGATGGCGTCGGGCGTGATCGGCGTGCCCGTGTCGTACCGCGTCGCCGGCAAGCAGTACGTCGCGGTGTTCGCGGGCTGGGGCGGCGGCCTGGCGCTGTTCGGCGGTCCCGCGAGCGAGCTCACGCGCGCGCTGCCGCGCGTCGGCCGGCTGTACGTGTTCGCGCTGCCGAATCAAACGTCGAGCGAACGCTCGCCGTTGACGTACGCGCCCGCGCAGCTCGTCGCGGGTGCGCAGGCGTATCGCGAGCGCTGCGCGGCCTGTCACGGCGCCGGGCTCGAAGGTTCGAACGGGCCGCCGCTGCGCTTCGCCATCGCCGACGCCGGCGACGCGCCGCGCATCGCGGACGTGTTCGGCGCCGTCGCCGGGCGCATGCCGAAAGACAAACCGGGCTCGCTCGATGCGGCGACCGCCGTCGCGGTCACGGCGTTTCTGCTCGAACGCAACGGTTTGGCCAAACGCGGCCTCGCGGCGACCGCCGCGGCGTTGCGCGGCAGCGACGAGCGCTTCGTCGACCGAAGCGTCACGGCGCCGCGAGCGGTCAGCTCCCGGCGAGCACCAGCGCTTCGAGCTTTGGATACACGGCGTGGCGCCCCGCAGGGTACGTCGTCGGATCGATGACGTCGTGCGCGCCGGCGAGCCCCGGTAACCCCGGCAGCACCAGCTCGCGGTAGCCGGCGCCGTGCGCGTTCCACAGGGCCGTCAGCTTGCGCGCGACGCCGTTGTCGATCGCGCCGTCGGGCTCGTTCAGTACGAGCACGCACCGGTCCGCAAGCGGCTTCGTGGTCTCGGCGCGCGCGAAGATGACGTCGCCGAACAACACGATGCGCGCCAGCGCGTGCGTCGGATACCCCGGATAGGCGTAGTGCGGCAAGCACTTCTCCTTGACGTGATAGTCCCACCAGAAGTACATGCCGGGCAGTGTGGCGAGCACGCGCATCGCAGGCTCGCCGATGACTGGTGGAAGCGGATAGGGGATCAGAAACGGCGCGATCGGCACGGCGAGATCGAGCGGCTGCGTTTGCGCGAGCCACTGCACCATCGTGCCGCCCAGCGACAAGCCGAGCGCGCTGACCGTCGCGCCGAGCGCGCGCGTCAGCGCGAACGCCTCCGTCGCGGCATCGGCGAGCTCGTCCACGGTGACGTTCGTGAGGTCGCGGGTCAGGCGGTCTCTGAGGCCGTGATGCGGGAGGCGCGGGACGTACACGTTGCAGCCGCGCGCGTGAAAGCGCCGCGCGAGCTCGTCGAACTGCTGCGGGCAGTTGGTGAACCCGTGGAACAGCACGACGGCGTGCTGAACGGGCACGCCGTGCACGTACAGCCGCGGCCGCGCGGCCGGCAGAATCGCGGGATCGGCAACGTCGCGCGCAATCAAGGCGCGAACGGCGCGCACGGCGGCGTCGTACGACGCCGGAGCATCGAAGAACCTCGGTGCCCCGGCGGACCGCGAGGAACAGCCCGGCAGCGTGCCCGCGACGGCCGCTGCGCCGAGGAGCGCCGTGAAATCGCGGCGACGAAGCGGGCCTCGCACGGTGTGTCCTTTCCGCGAGGCGCCCAGGAGACCCGTTCGCGGCGCGGTATCGGTGCGCCGTGAGCGTGCACATCGGCTTGCTGCGCGGCGTCAACGTGGGCGGCCACGCGCCGGTCTCGATGGCGGATCTGCGCGAGCTCCTCGCCGCCCTCGGTTTTCGCGACGCGCGGACCCTGCTCCAAAGCGGCAACGTCGTGTTCTCCGGCGGTCCGCGGGACGGCGCCGCGCTCGAACGCCGGCTAGAGGGGGAGACGTTGAAGCGGCTCGGTCTGAGTACGGTGTTTCTCGTGCGTTCGGCCGGCGAGTGGGCGGACGTTGTCGCGCGCAATCCGTTTCCCGACGAAGCGGAGCGCGACCCTGGGCGTTTGGTCGTGATGTTCTTGAAATCTGCGCCCACGGGCCCCGCGGTCGAAGCGCTCCGCGCGGGCGTGACGGGACCTGAAGTCATCCGCTCCGGCGCGCGCCATCTCTACATCACGTATCCCGACGGACAGGGCCGCTCGAAGCTCACGGGCACCTCGATCGAAAAGAAACTCGGTACGGCCGGAACAGCGCGCAACTGGAACACCATTCTGAAGCTCGCCAGGCTTGCACAGGGCTCATCGGCCTGAGCGCGTATGCGAGCGGCGTGCCGAACGAGACGACCGAATCGAGCTGGGACGCGCGGCTGCTGCCGTTGTTGACGGACCAGTGGCAAAGCGCCGACGCGCTCGCCGCTCGCTTGGGCGCGAAGCCGTTTACCGTGCTGGCGCGGCTGAAGGACATGCTGCGGCGCAATTTGGTCGAGCGGCGGATCGTGAACAACACGGCCGGCAAGATGCACGCCGGCCGCCCGCTGCAGCAGGCGGAGTTCAGGCGGGTACCGGGGCCTTAAAGTTCCGCCGGCGGGAGCCGATACCGTAGGGGCCGGGCGTGAGCTTTTTGAGGAGAGGTTTTCGCTTGTCCAGCTCGTTTACGCTCGGCGGTATTCGCGCGACCGCCACCAAGATTTTCGTCTGGGTCGTTTGGGCCCACGTCCTGTTGGCCGGCGGCGTCGCGCTGATCGCGCGCAATCGGTGGCAGGAACCGATGGCGGTGACGCTTGCCGTCGCGCTCGTCGCGACGCTTGCCGCTTGGAAGCTGCGCGACGGCCTGACGCTGCGCTCGATCATCGCCGTTTGCTTGACGTTCGGCCCGATCGTGTTCGTGTTCGCCGCGCGCGGGCACCTCAGCGGCCTCGCCGGCAACGGCGACTGGCAGATCGACTACCACATGTACTTCTTCGGCGTCTTCGCGATGCTGACAGCGTTCGTCGACTGGCGCCCGATCGCCGTGTCGGCCGCGCTCACCGCCGGTCATCACTTGATCCTCGATCTCGTCGTGCCGGGCAACGTGTTTCCCGAAGAAGGCATCGACCGCGTCGCGCTGCACGCGCTCGCCGTCGTGGTGGAGTGCGGCGTTCTGTTCTGGCTGACGATCGCGATCGGCGCGCTGTTCAAGCGGCTGGAAGACCTCGTCGACTTCACGTCGCGCGAGACGGCGGAAGCCCTGATGCGCGAGATGGACACGAACGCGGAACTGCGCGCCCAGTTGGACCGCCGGCTCAGCCCGTCGCAGTCGTAGCGATGGCCGACGTCATCCTGGTGTTCGCGTCGAATTCCGGCACGATGATCGCGACGAAAGCCTTGCGAGCGTCCGGCGTTCAGGCGCGGATGATCCCCACGCCGCCGAGCGCACGATCCGCGACGAATCTCTGCTTGAGCATCGATCGCGCGCTCGAAGCAGCGGCTCTCGCGGCGCTCAACGTCGCGAAGGTCGCCGTCAGCACCGTCGTCCGGTAGAATCGTCCGGTTCGCGCGCGAGCGGCGCGAGCGGATTACATGCGGCCGGCGACCGTCTTCGCGAGCGGGACGATCGCCGGGTCCATCTTTTGCATGCTCCCCGGATTCAAATAGAGCCCGACCTGCACGACCTTGCCGCCCTTCTGGACGAACATCGAACCGGACGCCCAGATCGCTTTGTCGCCGATGCCGGGAACCGCTTTGCCGCCGAGCTGCGCCGCACCGATCATGTCTCCGGGTTGCACGTTCTGCACGTAGACGTTCATCTGATGGTTCGGCGAGTAGTAGCGGCATGACGAACCGCGACGCGAGCTGTGGGGCTTCCCCGGGAGCGATGCGACGTGCATCGCGGTCGACGCGTCGGCCGCGGTGGCGAGCGCGCAGGGATCCGACGTACCGGCACGTGCGGCGAGCGGCGCCGTGATCGCCGCCGAAGCGACTGCCGCGATCGCGAGAAGATAGGCATTCAAAGTGCGAGACATGGGTTCGGACGATTGAAGCAGACCGAGGGAGATTCCTTCGCGCCGGATGGCGGGGCGTTACAGCACGCGCCGGATCAGAAGCGCGCCGACCGCGCAGTACCAGATCGCTTGTCCGAGCACGATCGCTCCCAACGTCTGCGGGGTGAGGTGCGCGCCGAAGACGAGCGTTCCGATGGCGAATGCGCCGGCGGCAAATCCCACGATGCCGGTCATCCGGACGAATCGTGGTAGCCGCACGAGGTCGATCGACCACACGACGATCGCGAGCGACATGCCGATCACGCCGAGCTTTCCGAAGAGCTGGATGAGCTGGCCGCAGATCGCGATGACCTGCACGGCGAACTGAAGTCCGTTCGGCGAGGCGGTCGCGTACCGCGCTGCGATCGCCGAGACCAGGAAGCCCGAGATCGTCGCCGCGACGATCATCGCCGCGGTCCCGATCGCGTGGGCGATGAGCCCGCCGAGGACGGCTTCCTTCGCGATCCCACGACGAAGGGAGTACACGACGAACCCGAACAGCAGCGCGGCGATGATGGCGATCATCGCGCCGTGCACAACCTGGTTCGTCGCGCCGACCCGGCCGATCTCAAGAATCGCTTCGGCGGGAGTATGCGTCTCGACGCTCGGGTGGTGCGCCATCGCGAAAACTGCCAACGCTCCGCAAGCGGCGATGACGATGCCCGCGATCGTACCGCGCGGCGCGGCTTCGGCGGAGGGAGACGATGGTTGTTGAAGCACGGGAAACCTCACGGCGCGATGTCGCCGCTACCGTAGCAAACGAGGTCGTGAATCGCGTGGCGTGAAGGGCTCAGGTGTCCACTAGCGGACACATGGAGCGATCTGTCCGGAAAGGGGAAGAGCTGCTTTGACGACTGCCGCGAAGCCGGACCGCCGGGCGCAGCGAACGCGCATGCTGCTGCTGACCGCGTTCGGCGAGCTCGTCCTCGCGCGCGGATACGACACGCTGACCGTACGGGATATCATCGAGCACGCCAACGTCGGGCGCTCGACGTTTTACGAGCACTTCGAGAATAAGGACGACATCCTGCGCCGGAGCTTGCGGCCGGTGTTCGGCGTGCTCGCGGATGCGATCGGAACGACGCAGCCGCGCGCGGAGCTGGAAGACATCCTCGCGCACTTCCGCGAAAACACGCGCCTGACGCGAGCCTTGCTTCAGGGATCGACCCATTACCTCATGTCGCAGATCCTGGCCGAGCTCATCGAAGAGCGGCTGAGCTCGCTCGCCGTCTCGTCGCGCGAAACAAAACCGTCGATCCCCGTTCCGTCGATCGCCGCGCACCTGGCCGGCGCGCAGCTCGCGCTGATCGAGTCCTGGCTGTCGAGCAAAGCGCCGTGCTCGTGCGAGGTGCTTGCCGGCGCAATGCGCGCTAGCGCGAACGCTTCGCTGCGCGCACTGTCGGGAGCGGCGGGCTAACCCGATACCAACCTTGCGTGTGCGGCGAGGGCGACGCGCTAACGCATCTCTTCACGAATTCGCGTGAAGAGGCCTGATCGGATTCGGTTCGCGCTTCGCCGTTGCCGCGACGATGAGTGCCATAACGATCGCGATCACGATCGACGAAGTGATGCGGTCGAGGTTCAAGCCGCCGGCGTCGTGCGGCTTCGTCAGGGTGTCCCCCAGCGTCGCGCCGAGCGGCCGTGTGAGAACGTACGCTGCCCAGAAGAGCACCATGCCGGGCAGCTTTGTGAAGTAATGCGCCGCCGCGACGACCGCGAGAAGGGCGCCGAACACGAGCGCCCCACGCTCGAATCCGAGGCCGGTCGTACTCGCCGTGAAATCGCCGAGCGCGGTGCCGAGCGTGTTCGACACCAAGATCGTCAGCCAGTAGAAGAACTCGTTGGTCGGAGTGGTGATCCGGTCCACGGATATCGTTCCGCTCACCACCCGCCAGATCAGCAGCACCGCGATTACGGCGCAGAACAGCATGATCGACGATTTGACGTAGCCGAGCCCCAGCGTGCGGTCGAGATAGTCCGAAGTCGTCGTGCCGACCGTGGTGGTGGCGACGACGACGAGCCAGTACAGAGTCGGCCGGTAGCGAGTCGCTGTGAGCTGTCCCCAGAACGTCGCCGCGAAGAATACGAGGAAGATCAGCGTGCTGACCGCGTAGCCGAGGTTCAGCGTCATCGACAGCGCGTCGCCGCCGGTTTCGCCCAGCGTCGTCGCACAGATCTTCACGATCCAGAACGCAAGAGTTACCTGAGGAACTTTGCTGAGTGCTGCCTGGGCGAGAGACTGGCCAGCGTTAAGGCGGGCGCTAACAACGGACGACATGCGCCGTACCATACCCGGCACTTCTTGGAGGCGAATAGGAATCGCGACTCGCGAAGATCGGGTTCAGCAAACCCTAATGCGAGCCGCGACAAACGTCACAAGAGGCATGCAATACAGAGAAGTTTTGTTCCATCGATGCCGGCGTTCGGCAAAGGCGAGCGCCGCGCGGGCGCGCAGGGGCAGCAAAGGAGGGTCGTGGTCGAAGGGATCCGCCGCCTGGTCAGGAGAGAACCAGACATGCGTCGAGAAGATCAATTCATCCCACATTTGATTGTCGCGGACGGTCTCGCAGCTCTAGAGTTCTATAAAGAGGTCTTCGGCGCCGAAGAGGGAGACCGGATGATGTCGCGCGACGGCAAGAAGCTCTTGCACGGCGAAATAATCCTCGACGGCCATAAGTGCTTTCTCAGCGACGAGTTTGATGCTAGCGAAGGTGGTACGTGTAAGACGCCTCAGACGCTGGGCGGAACCTGTGTCCGCATTACGCTTGCGGTCGACGATGCCGATCTCGTCGTCGCGCTCGCCGTGGCGGCAGGCGCGCGCGTGCTGATGCCCGTCCAAGAGCTTTTCTGGGGTGCGCGCTACGGGAAGATCGCGGACCCCTTCGGTCACGAGTGGGGGATCAACCAGCAGTTGCGAGAGCAAAGCTCCGACGAGACGCAAGCGGCAGCGGACGAATTCTTCGCACAGCAAGAATGAACGGCGGCGCCGAGGAGTTGTAGACCGACGCTCTTCCTGCACGGCGGGCGTCGACGTTTATCGCCGACGCCCGCGTCTCTGATCAGAAGTGTACTGGCAAGTACGGAATATTCCAACCACCGGGTATTTCTCGGGATGAGCCACCGACGGCGCTTTGAACGGCGTGAACCCGCCTCGCTCCGCTGGCTGTAGAATACTACGTCGTGGATTCGTGGATACGGGCCGGCGCCCCGCGAATGACTATCCAGTATTCCTCCCGGACATCGTCGTCGATCGGCGTCGGGCGGTAGCCATACAAGCCATCCTGACCATCCTTCCGTGGACCCGATATCCAATAGTGGGCACCGGTTTCGACGCAATAGAAGTTCGCTTTCGAGCCTCGGCCGCTAGCGATTGAAAACTTAGACCGCTATAGTGCAACGTCTTGCCACGCTTCGAAAACGCGACGCGCCCAATCCGTGCCGGTCCTACCAGGCCCTCGGACTTGTCCTCGACGTACATAATACGGCTTCTCGGCATGATATGGTGCCCTGCTGCGATCTTTCAGACGGAGGATCAACTGTGGGCTGCAATAGGTCTAAGATGCGCGCAGTTCTGGTGGGGTCAGGTTCCCGATCGCGCTGTCCGGCCAGATCGCAATTGAAGAATCAGGCCGATCAGGCATCCTCGCTCGAGACTATCCGCTTTCATCTAGCCGGTAATTCTCTCGCAAATATGGGCAATTGGGGCTTTTGCTGATAGGCAACAAATATTCGACGCTATTATTCTGGTGCCTGTCGGGCTGGGATAGCAGAAATCGACAGAGATCGCCTAGGAGCAGGACTCGTGGCACGGCTACCGGTCGCTGTTCGTTGGCGGATTCCAGGGTTGAACATAGTCGCAGTGGACGCACTCGCCATGTTCGCTGAACTGGGGCTTGAGGTCGGGAACGAGTTCGTAGGAGAGTGCAGCACGGAAGCCGGCCATGCGCAGCACGTCGCTGCGGGTCAAGAAAGCGCGCGCGCTCCCGGCGTTGGCCCAGTGCTCGACATGGATATCGATTGAGCGCGGAGGTCCTTTGAGCAGTGCCCGCCGTACCGGCCGATTGGCCCGCAACTCCCGTAGCAGATTTGAAACGGCGACGCCACCGCCGCGGTATTCGTCAATCTGTCGCAATGCCTTTACGAGCACGGTCAAGCCGTCACGCGGTTGAAAGAGAAACCAGCGGTTATTCTTCGCGATCACTTTGGTGGCTCGCGCGTCGAGCGAACGCGCAACGAGACAAGCATCGGTCATACCGAGATTGGGGCTCGTCCAGCGAAGGAGGCGGATGAATGCGTCGTCGTCCGTCAGCGGCCGTGATATGCCACAGAACGCGCACAATGCGCCAGTGTCCGTCCCGGGTGGGGCAACGCACTGCGTATCAACCATGAGAGATGCATCCATCCGCGCGAGCCAGTCGATCGTTTCGGATTTTAATCGAAGCCGCCACCGGCAGGCGACGTTGTTATCAAAAACAGCGAGTACGACACGGACCTCTTCCCGAAGTCCGTGCAGTGCGCCGGCGTGGGAGTCGATCCTCTCGCGCAGCGCTGTGATCACCTCATCGTGGGTACGCGAAGCGTCGACTGGCGCCTTCAGGAACGCCGCGCTGATGCCGAAGACGCGAGGTGCTAGCGTACCGCGTGTCTCTCCGCGTCGTTTCACTTCGTCGACTGCAAAAGGCAGCGCGTCGATGACGGCATCTCCTCGCTTCGTTGCCTTACGGCCAAATATGCAGAGAGCTGCGTACCGTTTGGGCTGAATGCGGGTGTCCAAGGTGAGCGCCTTAAGCACTCAAATCGCGCGGGCCTTCACGGTCGATCGCAGACGCAAGTCTGTGCGTCAGCCGGATGCAGTCCCTAGAGGCTCTCGCACGAGTGTAACGTTGGCCGTTACGAACGTAACGCTGCTGTTACATCGCTGAGTTGCCTTTAGGGGAAGAAGAGAGGCCGTCGGCGTTGCCGGCAGCCTCTCTTGCGCCCAGGAGTTGAGTACGATCAGACGCCGGCGAAATGTAACATCTGATGAAAATCCCGCCCTTCTAGCTGCAGCCGCTCGTCGTGCCGCAGCTGTCGCACTTCAGACACGTGCCGTTTCGCACGAGCGTGAACTGGCCGCATTGCGTGCACGCGTCGCCGCTGTAGCCCTTCGCGATCGCTTCGCGCGATTTCGCGGCGACGATCTGGCCCTTGACGGCGATACCCGCTGCCGCCGGTGACGGTGCTGTCGCGACCGCGCCCACCGGTTCCGGCACGCGGGTTGCGACCACCGGCGGGGGCGACGTGCCGGCCTTCGGGCCGAGCGCGGTCGGCGAGATATAGTGCACGTCGCCGATCTCTTCGGCGATGTACTCCGGTTCCGGGCCCATCGCGTCCACCGACTGCGACGGCTGCACCTGCGCGAGGTCGTAGCGGCCGAGATAACTCACGGCGAGCTCGCGGAAGATGTAGTCGAGGATCGACGTTGCCATCTTGATGTTGGCGTGGCCGACGACGGGCCCGTTGGGCTCGAAGCGCGTGAACGTGAACGCGTCGACGTACTCTTCAAGCGGAACACCGTGCTGCAGTCCGAGCGACACCGCGATCGCGAAGTTGTTCATCAGGCTGCGGAAGGCGGCGCCCTCCTTGTGCATGTCGATGAAGATCTCGCCGATCGTCTTGTCGTCGTACTCGCCGGTGCGCAGGTAAACTTTGTGGCCGCCGATGACGGCCTTCTGCGTGTAGCCGCCGCGGCGGTCCGGCATGCGCCGGCGCTTGGCGATGTAGCGGTACACCACGCGCTCCGCGACGCGGACCGCGCTTTCGTACGCCGTCAGCGGAACGTCGGCTTCCTCGG
>DASWRD010000139.1:0-3769 GCA_036403315.1 Candidatus Elarobacter sp. | reverse complement strand
AGACTCGCGGCCGCGTCGTCGACCGTCCAGTATGGGAGCGCGCCGGTGGATCCGCGCTGGTGGCCCTGCGGATCCAGACCGACTTCGAGCTCGCCCAGCCTGAAGCCGACGTAGTAGTCTTGTTCGACGTAGGGATCGGTTCCGAGAAGAGTGCGATACAGCTTCGTCGCGCCCTTGAGATCGCTGACGGGAAACACGATGAGAGAACAACCGGTCACAGTGAAAGACTCCTCAAGATCAGATGCGTCGATGCCGCGGGGTCACATCGGAAGCCGCCGGCTCGACATATCCATGACGGACGCCGCGGGAACGATGTGACCGGGCGCCGACATGGGAGAGTCTGATGGACGGTGACCGGGGATGGCTCGCCGGGCGGTTCGAGGGCGAACGCACGCGCCTGTCGGGAGTCGCATATCGCATGCTCGGATCGCGGAGCGACGCTGAAGATGCGCTCCAGGAATCGTGGGTGCGCATCAGTCGTGCCGATGCCGCTGAGATAGCGAACGTCGGCGGCTGGCTGACGACCGTCGTCGCCCGCGTTTGCCTCGACATGCTGCGTTCACGCAAGAGCCGCCGCGAAGACCTGGTCGCCGACGACCCGCGCACGCGCGAGCCCTCGACCGAACAGGGGCCCGAGCATGAAGCCGTGTTGGCGGACTCGATCGGCCTCGCGCTGCTGGTCGTGCTCGAAACGCTCAGCCCGGCGGAACGCGTCGCGTTCGTGCTGCACGACATGTTCGACGTGCCGTTCGAGGAGATCGCACCGATCGTTGGGCGCTCTCCCGCTGCGGCGCGCCAGCTCGCGAGCCGCGCGCGCCGGCGCGTGCAGGGCGCGAAGCCCGACGGTGGCGCTGATGCACGCAGACGAGGCGAGGTCGTGCGCGCATTCCTCGCGGCGTCCCGATCGGGCGACCTCGAAGGGCTGATCAGCCTCCTCGATCCGAGCGTCGTCCTACGAGCCGATGCCGCGGCCGTCGCAACGGGCGCAACGGCGACAGTGCGCGGCGCGGCAGCGGTTGCCGCAACATTCTCCGGACGCGCACGAGCCGCGCGGCCGGCGCTCGTCGACGATGCGCCCGCGCTGGTGTGGGCGCAGCGCGGAACGCCGCGCGTGGTGTTCGCATTCACGTTCGGCGACGGAGTCATCGTCGGGATCGACCTCATCGCCGACCCGGATCGTCTTGCACGCTTCTCGATCGAGTTCATCACGACGGAAGCGGACGAGCAATGAAATTCGATCGCACGCGCTTGCTCGCCGTGCTTGCGGATGCTATAATGTAGCTACGCGCGCACGCGCACACAATTTAGCGACTCGGCCGGTGCAGCAACACCGACCGAGTCCGTCACCCGATGGAGTGGTCCACCGAATGACAAACGCTCGATTCGACGCGCTCGCGTCGAAAACCCGGTCACGCCGTGGCGGACGATTTCGCCACACCGAACGCGGCACAATCGGCTTCTGTCTGGTCCGCGTCATCTGGCTCACCGCGATCTTCGCCCGCCGCGAATCGGTCACGATCGCCGAATACCGCCGCCGATTCGGCGTCTCGCTGCGCTCGTTCCGCCGCGACCTCGCATTGCTCCGCGAAGCCGGCTTCTACCTCGAGACGACGGCGCCCGGCGACTACCGCATGCTCAGCTTCGTGCTGGATTCCGATGCCCCGTAGCGCTGAAACGGACGCGCCGTGGTTCATTCGCCTGCTTTGGCGCGCCGAAGAGCTCGTCTGTGCACATTGGGCGACCGGTGCGGAGTACCGCCGCCGGTGCGGCAGCTGCATGCACAGGCGTCATCGCTCTGCGACCACGGCCGAGCAAGAGGAGGCACTCTTCGTAGCCTGGCTCTTCATCGTGCTCCAGTGCCTGGTGTACGCGCGGATCATGGGCCAATGAGTAGGCAAACCGTGGTACCGTTCAAAGCCCCGCAGAGGTTCGCGCGGGTGGGCATCGACTGGACGCGCGCTGCGCGAACGGAATCGGAGCGATCATTGCGCGAGGCATTTCTGACCTATGAAACCTCGTGCGGTCCGAATGGACTGGTATCGGTCCTCCTCTTGGCCGTAGTTACGCGGCGTCAAGGAACCGTCGCCGAGGATCTCCAGGCCGCCGCGGATTACGCCGAAGTCCTGTTGGGGACGAAACTCCACAAGCACCAGAGCGACGTGCTAGAGGTCGTTCACGACTATCTCGCGCACGGGGGCACAGTATGGTCGTGATCCGCGGTGATCACGCCGTTCGCGCACGCGTCGAGCGGCGCACGCCAGCGCGTCCTCGCCGGACTGGGGGCCGATCCATCGCGCGCGTCGGCGGAGCTAGTTACGGGTCAGCGGGTCGAGAATGTTATATTCGCTTCTCCGGCGGAGTTCTCAGTTGCGTATGACGGTCGCCGCGGAGCCCGTTTCACGACGTCATCGTCATGTTCCGTTCTTTTCATCCGCCAGTTCGATCCACACCGGCGCGTGATCGCTCGCCTTCTCCTTGGCGCGCACTGCGCGGTCGACGCCGGCAGCGACGAGCCGATGTGCCACCTCGGGACTCAGCATGACGTGGTTGATGCGCAGGCCCGCATCTCGGCCGAACGCGTTGCGGAAGTAGTCCCAAAACGTATAGATCCTCTCGCCCGGGTGCAGCGTCCGGAGCGCGTCCGTCCATCCCTGTGCCACGAGGCGGCGGAACGCAGCGCGGACCTCGGGACGGAACAACGCATCGTCGACCCAGCGCTCCGGCTTGTAGACGTCGAGTTCGGTCGGCATGACGTTGTAGTCGCCCGCGAGCACGACCGGGATGCTGCGCTGCAAGAGGCTCTCGGCGTAGCCCAAGAATGCGTCGAGCCACGCGAGCTTGTAGTCGAACTTCGGGCCCGAGCGGGGTTGCCGTTGGGTAGGTACAGGCAGCCGATCAGCACGCCGTTCACCGTCGCCTCGATGTAGCGTGAGCACGCGGCGTCAGGTTCGCCGGGCAGCCCTCTGCGCGTTTCGACCGGCGGCTCACCACGGGTGAGAATGGCAACCCCATTCCAGCTCTTCTGCCCGAGCCAAATCGCGCCGTACCCGGCGTCTCGTATCGCAGCTGCGGGAAACTTTTCTTGCGGCGAACAGGACGCGATGTGGACGTGGCGGATTAGTACATCGTTACGGCTTCCAATCCGGGAAGAAACGTGCTATTGCCCTAGGTCCTTTTCCTTGGGGCATGTCGGACACGCGCTGCCGGAAGGGTGTTGCCCACGATGGTCGTTTGCTTCATATTAGTAAGTTGGCTTTCGCGATAGGTTGGACGCGATAACGTCGACAGTTAGAGCGGCTGCCCCGACCCGTCCGCGGACCTCCTCAATGATGCGCGGGCTGTCGGGCGATATTACGATCTTTGTGACGAGCCGCTCGAGATTTACCGGAACACAATACCCTATCTCAGTTCCGACACCGATTGGTATCTCTCCGTCAGACCCAAACCCGTGTCTTGGCCAATCACAAATTACGCCTCGAACTTCGCGCTCGTCATCGAGCTCGCGTACCTTTTGAAATGCGCGATGGCTTGGATTGGTAAGATTACTTACGATAGTATCGCTCCCGATATCCACGTAATCGACGTGGCCGACGTCCACTGCGTCGGGTAGGCTATCGCGCAGCCTCCCGAAGGTGGACACGACGGCCACCGTCTCGCCCCCCTTGCCGTACCTATCCCACATAGATCGGTTCTCATACTCTCGTTGGTGCCAGCAGTTGACCAGAACGACTCGCAAGAACTTTTTCATAAATACCTCGCGTGCACGGAC
>DASWRD010000138.1:0-5003 GCA_036403315.1 Candidatus Elarobacter sp. | reverse complement strand
TCGCGCGCGCCGCAAGCGTGGGATGGGCCCGGCGAGACGACGCCGGCGCTGTCTATCGTGCGCGGTCCGGCGCTCGATGTTGCGGTGCCGAATGCTGCGGCGCGCGCCCTTGCGCTGCCGGCATTGCCTGATGGTGCGAAGCTGGTTGCGAGCGCGGGCGGCGTTGCGTATTACTTTACTGGCACCGACCAAGAGGGGGTCGTGCATGCGATCGATCTTGCGACCGGTGCCGAGCGGTGGCAGGCCGGCGGGATCCGCGCGTACGATGCGGCGGCGTCGAGCGCGCTGTTGTTCGCCGGGCGCGCGCAGCCCGACGGCAACGGCGGGACGGTTGCGCTCGACGCCCTGACCGGGCGCGTCGTCGCGACGCTGCCATACGTCGGCGCGGGCCACGTCCTCGGCGGCTATTATTATGCGTACCGTTACAGCGGGCAGACCACCGCGTTCGTCGCGTTCGACGGCACGTCGGGTCGCGAGATGTGGGAGAGCCTCGGCACCGGCGGCATCGGCGGTCCGCCGGTGCTCGTCGGCACGACGCTGCTGCAGTCGTTCAACGAAAGCGGCGCAATCACCATCAATGCGATGCACGGGTTCGACGTCGTCACCGGGCGCGAGCGCTGGGCGCACGGGTACGGACCCGCGCCGCTCGGGGTTGCGGGCAATCTGATCTATCTCGACTCGACGTGGTTTCCCGTGCAGCTCGACGCCTATTTCCCGCTCGCGGTCACGACGGTCGACGCGACGACCGGCGCGGCGCTGCACGAATTCGGCTACAAGCCCGATCCGGCGCGCAACTGGCCGCGCCGGCCGAATACGCCGTACGGCGCGACGGGCTCGCACGTGGCCGGCGGTTTCGTGTATCTGCAAGTCGCGGGCGCGTGGTATCGCTACGACGCGGATCGTCCGCCCGTGGACGCGCATCCGGTGCGGCTCGACGGCGTCGACGACATCGCGGCGTGGTTCGACGGCGGCGCGATGCTCGTCTCGAGCCGTGGCGAGACGGCGGTCGCACATTCCGCCGGCGAGCGGATCACGCTGGATCGTGTCGGCGCCGGCGTGCCGCGGTCGCGCGTCGGCGTGCGCCCGGACGGGCGGCGCTACGTCGTCGCGGGGGATGCGCTCTTTTCGTTCGACGCGCGCGGCGAGCACGCGCAGCGTTTGGGTGCGGTCACGTGCGCTTCGCTCGACGACCTCATGCTCTGGGACGCGCACGTCGCGGTCGTCTGCGCGGCGGGTTCCGGCGGCGCGCGCCGCGAGCTGCTTTTCGACGACCTGCAGCTGCGCGCCGTCGCGGTCGCGCCGCATCCCGAGCCGACGGCGCCGCCGGCGTTCGCGCTGCGCGTCGTGCAGTATCCCGTCCCACCCGCCGGGCCGACCCCGATGGACCGGCAATGGTGGCCGAGCGCGATCGCGGCGGGGCCCGGCGGCACGCTGGCGATCGCGCTGACGCCGGGTGGCGGGATCGATCGGCATAGCGGCATCGGCCGCGTCGACGCGCAGGGACACGTCGCCGTCAGCATGCTGACGGGAGATCCCGCGCCGTGGCCGCGCGACGTTGCCGTCGATGCGCACGGGACCGTGTGGTTCAACGACGACCGGACGGCGAACGTACTATCGATCGACCGTGGTGGTGCGACGCACGCCGTGCTGATCGGCGTACCGACGCCCGCCGAGCCCGCGGCCGCAGAGGCGACACGGGCGCAGCGGGCGGCACGCATCGGGCGTTTTCTCGGCGCGATTCGGCTCGCGATCGGCCCCGACGGCGAAGCGTGGTTCGCGCGCTCGCATCCGACGCGCACGATCGGCCGTGTCGACGGAACCATCCACGTCGACGTGCCCGACGACGTGGGCGATGTCGTCGCGCTGCGCGGCGCGCGCGACGGGCTCTGGTTCGCCACGGCGAATGCGCTCGGGTTCGCCACGCGCGCCGGCGTGCTATCGCGCGTCCCGCTGCCCGACGGTTTTTTGGCGCGCGCGTATCCGGCGCCGCGCCTGGCGGTCGCGCCCGACGGTACGGTGTGGGTAGGCGGCGAGAAAGCGGTGGCCCACGCCGATCGGCACGGCGTGCTGCGCACGGTGCGCCTGCCGAACGCGTCGTCGCGGCTCAGCGCGCTGACGGTGGGCTGCGACGGCACGCTGTACGCCGCCGATGCGCTGGGCACGCAGCTCGCGCGAATCTCGCCGGACGGCGCGCTCGAAGAATACCCGACGGGGCTGTTCACCATCGACGCGCTGACGACGGCGACGGATTGCCGCACGTGGTTCGTCGGCGGCTCCAATGCGCCGACGCAGCAGGTGGGGACGTTTACTTTTACCGCGCGAGCGCCTCGGTGACCGCCGCGGTGACCGCGTAATCATTTTCGAACGGCTTGCGTGCTCGCAGACGGCGCTGCGGCTTTCAGCGCGTCGGCCAGAGCGTCAGCCACGTGACGATGCGCCTCATCACTGGTCTGCGGTATCGGAAGGTCCGCGGCGAGTCGTGCGTATACCGCCCGCCAAGCCGCTGGGGGCGGAGGGAGGGCGCCGGGCACGTCGTGCGTCCCTCGTGCGCCGAACACCTCGCGAAGCATTTGGGCCAAGGCGCTGTCATCGATTGGAGCGTCGTCGACCAGGAGAGCCATGTCGACGAGGTCCTTGACTCGGGTCGATTCGCGGGTGCCATATCGCTTTGTATAGGCGTGAATCTTCTCGGCAAGATGTTGTTCTATCGGGATGGCGCGGACGGTCGCCGCCGCGATACCGGCAAAATCGAGCAGCGGCGGGGCCGTGAGTTCTTGAGGTTCACCAAGCCACGGATCCGCAAAGCTGACGTCGACTTTGAGTTCCTCGAAAATTCGGCCGTTCTCGTACAGCACCGTTACGTTGAATCGGTACGTGTCTACTTCGTCCACGGGCTTGTTGCGTTCACCCAGTCGGAGCGCGAAGTAGTCACTGAGCTCGACCGCAGCGGCCGCATCGAGCGTCTCCATCATTTTTTCGAGATCGACCTGCGTCGTAATATCGATATCGATTGTTGCTCGCGCACGTTCCAGGCGATACTCCAGAGCGACCCCACCCTTCAAAAGCCACGCATCGGGTGCAACGTGACTCAGTCGCGCGAGAACGCGATCGAACGCAAGTTGTTTGCGCAGGTCCTGGATCGTTCGGTGCTCAGTCACACGAGCTGCCAGCCTGATTTTCAGTGCCGCTTCGAATGCGGCGATGGTGGCGTACCGGCGGGCCGGAACGCCGCCAGTTGACGAAATCCCGGCGTCGTCTCTCGGCGTCACGAGGATTGACCTTCTTGGATGAGGTCGCGAACGCGTGCCGGCGCGTTTTTCATTGCGCGTTCCAGGTCACGCCGTGTCAGGAGACCGCGACGTAGTGCTTCTCGCACGGCGATGACGATCTGCTCGGGCCCAATGTGCGCTCGAGCGGAATCGACGATCGAGCGAGCCAGCGAGGTTGCGCGAAATCCTTCGTGCTGCACGATATCACCCGGCGCGAACGGTCGCGTCGTCGTGTGCAGCTCGACGTCGCCGGCCGGCACGGTGACGTATCGGCGAGCGCGTGGAATCGTAAAATGCAGCCGTGAGGGGGCGACGTCCGACACGCCATACAGTTGGAGCGCCGATTCGTGTGAGACAATGGCGTCCTTGCCGAGCGCGGCGGCAGCGACGATAAGCGGCTCCCGCGGGCTTGACGGGAAATCGGCAAGACGATAGACGCCATGCCCCAGCCGCTCGATCGTCCCCGTACGCGAGTGATAGGCGAGCGAGCTGGAGCTCATTCCCACAGCGCGAGCTGCGGATGCGGTGAAAACGCCGTTACGCTCGCTTGCAAGCTGAGCAAGCTCCCGGCGGCGGGTGAGCCTCGGGGTCTTCGGGGCCAGCTTTGTCATTTATTTACTTTAAAAGATTGAGCACTTCCATGACAAGCTTTGAATTGAAAAGATATTCTTATTAGCTGCTTGCCTTATCCCAGGACGGGCAAGAACCGGGCTGGTCTGACGCAGCGAGCGATGGCGGCGCGCTCGGGTCGTGATCGCGGACGCGAAATGGGCGGCCGTTGGAACGGCCGCCCATTCTGGTCTTCGCGCGGGAACGCGGTTTGCTAGTTCGCCGCGCGCTGCTTGGAGAGGATGGTTCCGGACGGCAGCGTGATGTCGTAGCCCGTGATGTTCGGGATCGACACCGAGATGTCGGCCGTCGCCGGGAGCGCGGGAGCCGGCTGCAGATTTACCGGCGGCGCGAGCCCCAGGATGTTGTAGTCGGCCGCGACGACGTACGCGCCGACTTCGTCACCGTCCGCGAACGGAGGAGTTCCGACGCCTTGCGCGGTCTTCGGACCCGACGTCGCGCTCAGCACGAATACGCCCCCGGCGGTCGCGTCGAACGAGTACATCGTGGCGTTGCCCCCTCCGTCGACGTCGACGACGTACAGGACTTGGTTAGTCGTGCCCGCTGGGCGCGGCGCGACGGTGAACGACGCGGCGCCCCCGCCGAGCGTCCGGATCACGGGCGTCGTGACGAGCGGCAGCCCGACGGCGGACGCGAGCGTCGCGGACGCGGTCTTGACCGCGGCCGGCGCGGAGCCCGGCGAACCGCCGGGCACCGTGACGGTCAGGTTGTACGTGCCGACCACCGGCGTCACCGTGAACATGGTGAAGCCGGACGGATAGCCGAGGAAACCGGCCGGGAAGGTGCCATCGTGAAAGTCCGGTACGGCCGGCGGTCCGATCAGGAAGGGCAGCCGAGCCGCGCTCGACTGGTACACGGGCTGCGTGTACGAGAACGTGATGATCGCGTTCAGCCGGTTGCCGAAACGCGTCGCGCTCGAAGCGCCCGGGTAGTTCGCCGTTCCCAGCGTGGTCGAGTTCGACGGCGCGAAGCCGTACGCGAACGCGCCGCCGGTTTGCCCGAACGTCGTCGCGACGGCCGTCACGCCGGGTTGCGTTGGCGGCGTTCCGCTGATGCGGTTCGTGCCGGCGTCCGTGCCCGCCGCCGCGGCGGCGGGCACGGCCA
>DASWRD010000137.1:0-7692 GCA_036403315.1 Candidatus Elarobacter sp. | reverse complement strand
GCGGTGAAGCGGCGGCTGTTCGTCGCCGCCGACATCGACGACGCGGCGCGCGAGGCGTGCGCGCACGTCGCGGAACGGTTGCGCGCGAAGCAGTGGCCGGCGAGGTGGGTCGCGCCGGAGAACTATCATCTCACGGTGGCATTCCTGGGCGGCGTGGACGACGAGCGTGTTCCTGCGGTGATCGCGGCGGTGCGCGACGCCGCGGCGCGGATCGACGCGTTCGATGTGCCGCTCGACACGGTCGGCGCGTTCCCGAACGAACGCCGGCCGCGCGTCGCGTGGATCGGCCCGGCGGTCGAAGTACCGGCGTTCGCGGCCTTGTGCGGTGCGGTGCGCGAGCCGCTTGCCGCGCTCGGCGGGTTCACGTTCGAGCTCCACGCCGACGCGCACGTCACCGTGGCCCGAAGCGAAGGCCGCATCGCGTTGCCGGAGATCGAACCACCGAGCATCGAACCGCAGCGCATCGGAGCGCTGGCGCTCTATGAGTCGTTCACGGAACGCACGGGAGCGCGGTATGTCGCGCTCGAGCATTTTCCGCTGCGCGCCTGAAGTGGCACGGCGGCGAACGACGGACACTGCCTGAGCGCCGCACGCCGGCGTACCGGAGCGCCGGCACTCTCGGATCGCTTCGAGCGCGAAGCGCTCTTGCGCTATGCGCCCGTCGGCTGCGCGACCCAGCTTCGGAAGTAGGTCGCGTCCTCGACTCCGCTCACCGTCTCGGCGACGCGCAGCGGGCCGTACGCGTCGATCGCGACGGCTAGCTCGTCGGTCGAGGTTTTGCCGAGCGACGCTTCCACTGCGCCCGGCTGTGGGCCGTGCGGCGCCCCGGCGGCGTGCAGCGTTACCGACTTCTCCTCGATGCCGCGCCGCGACATGAAGTTGCCCGACGCATAGTAGATGATCTCGTCGCAGTCGACCGACGAGTGATTGTACGGCGCGGGCACCGCGAGCGGGTGGTAGTCGAACATACGCGGCGCGAACAGGATGAACGCCGCGCCGGGCGCGTCCCAGATCTGGTAAGACGACGGCGGCTGGTGGATCTTGCCGGTGATGGGCATGTAGTCGTGCGCGTTGAACGCGAACGGGTAGCAGAACCCGTCCCAGCCGACGACGTCGAACGGGTGGTTCGCCACGACGTACTTCGCGTGGCGGCCCTTCGCGGTGACGCGGACATCGAACTCGCCGACCGCGTCGACGGGATCCCGCAGCACCGGCGCGCGGAAGTCGCGCTCGTAGTACGGCGCGTGCTCCGCAAGCTGGCCGAACTCGTTGCGGAACTTGCGCGGGATCGTGGTCTGCCCGGACGGCTCTGCGACGAACAAAGTGGTGGGCGTGCGTGGTTGCAGCTTGTATGTCGGGCAAAGAGCAGAGGCTGACCCTCGTTCACCGAACGCACTGGCGCGCGCTACATTGCGCTGAACCGCTTCGTGATCCCGATTGATCTTTAACGTCCGCGCCACGCGATCACGATAAGAGCAACGCAATCCTCAAGGCAGGGCACCGCCAGCAGACGCCTTTAGCTCGCCCTCTCGCTGGATTAGCCACTGCAAATCCGGTGGTACCTGTCCCTGCTCAGCAATAAGATATTTCTGTGCCATCTGAGTCAACCTTAGTGCGGCGTCCCGCAGCTTGACGTCTGATCGGTTAACCTTCCATCCCTCATACAGCGCGGCTGCGGCATAGGTCACGAAGGTCTTGTCACCTTCGACATCCAGTCCGAGATCAAGCGCTTGCTTGAAAATCTTGCCGGCCTCAACTGGTGACCCGAAATCATATTCAGCTACGGCAAGGTTTGCCGCGATGATCGGTGACTCAGGCTCTAGTCTAAGAGCTTCTCTTGCCGCAGATAGAGTAGCGGCCTCCTCCTTTCTATTCCTGAATACAATTGCGGCATTATTCTCAACCCTAGAGTTCTTAATGCCGAGCTGCCTCAGTCGCGCATAATCCGCCAGCGCGGTTTCAGCCGCCCCGGAGTCACCCGCGATCTTGATAAGTTTACCAACCGAGAGAGCGTCAAGAAAACGACCTGTCGATTCTGGAACATCTCTTAACAGAGCAAGCGCATACCGCGCGTAGTCCAGCGCGGTGTCGGCGCGAAGCTCGCTACGGTCGTAGGAACGGTGCGGAGCCCGGTAGGACGCTTCAAAGTATGCACCAATATGAAGAACCGTTGCAGGGCCCATCCGTACGTGTACTGCGCCTAATAAACGATTCAACTTCGATTCTGCATCGCTCACACTCGCCGCAGAAGTAATAATGGCAGCTTGAGCCCCGCCCAACTCTGCGGTAACCGCTTCGATCCCAAGAACATCCATCGCCGCACGCGTCACTTCACGTACGAGCCGTTCAGAAAGACGTTGATCGCGTTCCGCGACTAATGCGCTATCGCCCCCTAGGGCCACTACCAACACTAGCGGTTGGAGCCCGTTTGCCGCCAGAGAATCTAATGCCGCCGGCACCAAGTCCGCGGGTGTAACTGCGCCACCACCTTCGGAAGAAATTTCTGGCAGCGAGCCAAGAGGTATAGCTTCAAGCTTTGAACCGGTTACAAAGCTTCGGTCGACATCATTTCGAAGAACGCGGCAAAATGCAATTTCGGATTGCACGGCAAAGGCGATAATCTCGCCGGTTGAGTGCCTGGGATAAGTGCCCACGCGCCTTATACTGCGACCGTCGTTTGTCAGAAATGGTCGGTTTCCGGAAAAATCCGGATTGTAGACCTTGAAGCGCTGCCCCGGCACCATGCGGACCGAACTTCCGATGTCGATCGCGACTATCCCAGTCGCCTCGTGATGTTCCAGTATCGTTCCATGCTTGCTAAGAATTTCAGAGAAGACGCAGATGCAATTTTTCCCAGGCGTTGCCTTCGCACGATACATGGCAGCATCGGCCTCCGCGCGCAGTCGTTGTGCCGCAACTTTAGGTTGACGGCGTGCTGATTCCGACGTGGTACCGGAGACGCCGACGCTCAACGTGACATGTCGGTCCGTAAGGGGCGGCAACAAATCGTCCGGTATTCCTTCGCGTCGACCAAAGAGATCCCACTCTTCGTCGTTTGGAAGAGACCCTTGGTGAATTGCACTCCGCAGGTCTTCAGCAATCGCGGCTGCGAGCGGCACATTCACATGACCGTGAAGGACAACAAGAAATTCTTCACCTCCTGGGTTCGCCAGGAAAGCGTCAACACGGCCTGCAAGCCCGAGTTCTCGGACACTTGAGGGTAGCCGATCCTGGAGTCTTCTCGCAACGGTACGTAGGACAACGTCGCCATATGTGTGCGTATAGTTATCGTTAACTTGCTTAAAACCGTCTACGTCCGCACTCAATAACACGGTCGAAACCGCAGGGCTTGCGCTTGCAGCGATCGCCGCCGGCCCTGCTCCTGGTGTAGATTTTGAGACGCTGCGTTCCAAAACCTCATCGAGCGTCGCTTCATTAGGAAGGCCCGTTAGTGGCTTATGCCTAGCCGCAAATTCATTCGCGCCATGTTTCACTAAATCCAAAAGCTCGGAAAATACGCGTTTCGATTTATCTGCACGCGGGCGCACCTGGAAATCCGCAACGAAAACAGCGGCGTATTCAACGAGCGGGAAGTATACGCGAAGACTGCTCCGCTCGCGCCAAGGCGCTTTCGCGGTCAACGCTTGCTGGCTTCGGGAGCTGTCAAGTTCTGCTGTGACGTCGTTCCCGACCTGATCCCACCATTTGTCCTTAAAGAAGTGTAGCGTACGCGTATTCGCAAGCTGAAGCTTCGCCGCGTTGCGATCAAGTTCAGCACTAATGGTATTTAACTTAGCGAGCTGCATTCGTCAACCACGGATCTCCGCGCGCACGTAAAGGGCTACGCGCCCGTCGGCTGCGCCACCCAGCTTCGGAAATACGTCGCGTCTTCGACGCCGCTCACCGTCTCGGCGACACGCAGCGGGCCGAACGCGTCGATCGCGACGGCGAGCTCGTCGGTGGACGCTTTGCCCAGCGACGCTTCGACCGCGCCCGGCTGCGGCCCGTGCGGCGCGCCGGCCGCGTGCAGCGTCACCGACTTCTCCTCGATGCCGCGGCGCGACATGAAGTTGCCCGACGCGTAGTAGATGATCTCGTCGCAGTCGACCGACGAGTGGTTGTACGGCGCGGGCACCGCGAGCGGGTGGTAGTCGAACATGCGCGGTGCGAACAGGATGAACGCCGCACCGGGCGCGTCCCAGATCTGGTGCGACGACGGCGGCTGGTGGATCTTGCCGGTGATCGGCATGTAGTCGTGCGCGTTGAACGCGAACGGATAGCAGAACCCGTCCCAGCCCACGACGTCGAACGGATGGTTCGCGACGACGTACTTTGCGTGGCGGCCCTTCGCGGTGACGCGCACGTCGAACTCGCCGACGGCGTCGACCGGATCCTGCAGCACCGGCGCGCGGAAGTCGCGCTCGTAGTACGGCGCGTGCTCGGCGAGCTGGCCGAACTCGTTGCGGAACTTGCGCGGGATCGTGATCTGGCCCGACGACTCCGCGACGAACAGGGTCGTCGGCGCGCGCGGCTGCAGCTTGTACGTGGTCCCCATCGGGATGTAGACGTAGTCGTGCGCGCGATACGCGAGCGCGCCGAACGACGACTCCAGCACGCCGTCGCCGGCCTGCACGAACAGCATCTCGTCGCCGCTGGCGTTGCGGAAGAAATACTCCATCGGCTCGGTGACCATCGCGGTCGACAGCACGATGTCGTCGTTGCCGACCAGCGGCACGCGCGCCTCGACGGCATCGCCCGTCTTGCCGTTGCGGCCGGTGAACCAGTGCCGGTTGCGCACGGGATCGTTCGGCAGAAAGCGCACCATGGGGCGGTCCCACGGCTGCACGTCCAGTGTCGCGGTCGGCGGCCGAAGATGGTACGCCAGCGAGTAGACGCTCTCGAAGCCCTTGGTCGACATCAGCTCTTCCGCGTACAGCGCGCCGCCCGGCGAGCGAAACTGCGTGTGCCGCTTCTCCGGCAGCCGACCCTGACGAGCGTAGAAGGCCACGGTCAAATCTTCCCCGGGCGCAAGGCGAAGCCTCGCCCGCGGGGCCGCTCCGGCAGCGGTCGCATTTCTCCAATCGGACGCGCGCGGGATTCGCTATCGTTGTGCAAGGAGGCCTACATGCTCGTCGCCCTCGCGCTCGGATTCGCCCTCGCCGATACCACCTGGCTGACCGGGGACTGGGTCATGACCAGCGGCGACCGGTGCATCGAAGAACACTGGACGGCCCCGTCCGCCAACGGCCAGCTCGGGATGAGCCGCACCGTGAAAGGCGGCCGAACGGTCGAGTTCGAGTTCCTTCGGATCGAGACGCGCGCCGATGGCACGTTCTACGTCGCGCAGCCCGGCGGGCGGCCCCCGGTCGACTTCAAGCTTATCTCGGACACGCCGAGCGAGCTCGTGTTCGTCAACCCGGGACACGCCGATCACCTCGCCCGGATCATGTACCGGCGCGAGGGTGACGACGGGCTTTTCGCGCGAGTCGAGGGCCGGCAAGGCGACAAATCCTTTGCCGTGGATTACCGCTATCGCCGGCCGGCGAACAATGCGTCCAGCCTCTGCGGATCGGTGAAGTAAGCGGAAAGCCAACCTTCGTTCGCCCCGAGGCTGGCCAGCGTGTCGCTCGCGTACGCGGCATAGTCGCGGATCAGATGGCTCTGGTCGGCGTAGCCGCACTCGGCCGCGATCCACGCCCAGTCGGGCCGGCCGGCGGCGCAGCGCTCGCGTACGCGCAGCGAGTTCTGAAAGCGCAGGACGCGCGCGAGCGTCTTCGCACCGACGCCGACGCGTTGTGTGAACCTGCGCTGGAGAGCCCGCGGCGTGACATTCGCGCCAACGGCGATTTCGGCGACGGACGCGCGGCCGCCGCTCGCGATGAGGGCGTCGACGGCGAACGCGGTGACGGCGTCGGGCTCGCGATCCGCGAGCCGCGCCAGGAGTTCGTGCGTCAGGATCTCGATGCGGGTCTCATCGTCGCACGCCGCCGCGATTCGCGCGGTCAGCGCATGTGCACGCCGGCCCCACAAATCGTGCAGGTCGACGACGCGGTCCGTCAGCTCGGAAAGCGCCGTTCTGATAAACCGGTATGCGCACCCCGGCCGAAATCGCACGCCGATCGAATGCGCCCCGGCGACAGGGTGTACGACGAGCGGCCGCGTCAGCATCCCGGCGACGAACGCGGCCGGCTGACGATAGAGCTGCCCGTCGGCGGCCGTCGCCAGAAACCGCTCGCCGCAGTGCACGATGAGCTCCACGCAGCCGTCCGGCAAGATGCGCTGATCGCTCGCGCGCAGATCCGCTGCGCCGGTCTCGAGGACCCAGGCGCATTCAACGAGCGCGTCCAGCGGCGCGCCGAGGCGAAGTTCCCGATACTGCATCGAACGTCTGCCAGAGTATCGCCCCGGGGGACGTGGTCCTCCTCCGCACGGGTACCATGCCTCCATGCCGTACCTTCGATTGTCCTCGCTCCCGCTCGACCTTGCCACGAAGCGTCATCTCGCCGATGAGCTCACGTCGGTGGTGCTCGACGTGCTGAGCGATCAGAAGGCCGAGTGGACCACCGTCCACTTCACTGCGTTCGAGCCGACCGATTTTGCCGTCGCCGGCCGGCTGGTCGCGGACGGCGCGATCGCCGACACGCACCTCGAGCTCAGCGCGCCCGAGGTCGACGAAAAGAGCTGGTTCGCGCTCCGCAACCGGCTGACGGACGTGCTCATCGAAGCGCTCGGGATCCCCGACAGCGAGCGGTGGCACGTCAACGTGAAGCTCAACCGCTACGACGCGCACTCGTTTGCCGTCGCCGGCAATGCCGCCGACGAGATCGACGAGCACGGCCACCTCGAAGGCGCCGATAACGGTGACGGCGTGCCGGAACGCGGCGGCGGAGGGTGGCGCCGGCGCGCGATGATGCTAGGATTCGCACTCGGCGCATACGCGGGCTATCGCTGGTTCGCGGGCCGCGTCGGAACGGACGCGACGGTTGACGCGGCGCCACCGGTCGATACGCCGCAGGGCAGCGCGGCTGCCGCCGCCACGGCCGCCGCGAGCCATGCGGCGGACGAGGCTCCGACGATCGAGACGGCCCCGGCACGCGAGTACTGATTTGCGCACCCTTCGACACGCTCAGGGTGACACTGACTCAGGGGTGACACCAACCCGGAAAATACGAAGAGCCCGCTCGATCATCGCTGATCGGCGGGCTCTTCGGACGGATTATCTGGCGGCGTCCTACTCTCGAGGGACCCTGCGGTCCGACTACCATCGGCGCTGGCGGGCTTAACTGCCGTGTTCGGGATGGGAACGGGTGGAACCCCGCCGCCATGACCGCCAGAAACTTGATCCGCTCCGTGACGCCGAGCCGGAGCTCAAGACGATCACGGGCGAAAGCTGCACAGAGAAGAACTTCCATGGCCAAACGATTGCGTTCATTTGTTAGCGTACTTATTAAGTGTCCGGGCGATTAGTACCGGTCAGCTCCAGCGATTGCTCGCCTTCCACCCCCGGCCTATCAACGTGGTAGTCTCCCACGACCCTTCACTCTTTCGAGGTTGAGATCTCATCTTGAAGTCAGTTTCACGCTTATATGCTTTCAGCGTTTATCTGATCCGAACGTAGCTACCCGGCTATGCCGTTGGCACGACAACCGGTTCACCAGAGGTTCGTTCAACCCGGTCCTCTCGTACTAGGGT
>DASWRD010000136.1:0-13877 GCA_036403315.1 Candidatus Elarobacter sp. | reverse complement strand
CCCAGGTTGGCGATGACCGCGAGCCGCGCGCCGTCGCCGAAGCGCCACGCTACCCGGAACGCCGTTCCGCCGAGCAGCTCGTAACCGTCGCCGTGCGCGCCGCTCGCAAGCCGCGGCACGATGAGCCGCGCGCGCAGCGCGAGCAGCTCGCCATACAGCGCGAGCATCGCCGCATGCCGCGGCTGCGCGCGCTCGTCCCAGCGCAAGACGGATGCCTGCATCGTCGCGGGATCTTGCGGATCGGGGATGCGGTCGCGCGTCGCCGGGTTCGCGAACGCGGGCCACGCCGCGAACTCGCGCCGGCGGCCCTCGGTTACCGCGAGCGCCAGCTCCGCGCCGAAGTCGGCGAAGAAAAGGAACGGCGCCGACGCCGCCCACTCCTCGCCCATGAACAGCAGCGGGATCGCCGGCGCGAGCAGCAGCACGGCGGCCGCGGCGCGCACGGCGCCGTCCGGCGCGAGCGCGGAGATGCGCTCGCCCAGCGCGCGGTTGCCGATCTGATCGTGGTTCTGCAAAAAGTCCACGAACGCGGTGGACGGCAGCGCCGCGCTCGGCTCGCCGCGCGCCGCGCCGCCGCGGTGTTCCGACGCCTCCCCTTGGTACGCGAAGCCCTCCGCCAGCGCGCGCGCGAGCAGCCGTGCCGGCTCGCGCGCGTAGTCGCGGTAGTAGCCGTCGCTCTCGCCGGTGGCCAGCACGTGGAACGCGTGGTGCGCGTCGTCGTTCCACTGCGCGTCGTAGCGGTCGAGCCAGCGCGCTTCGTTCGCGTCGTTCTCCAGCACGAGATGAACTTCGCGGCCCGGCTCGACGCCCGCGCGCACGCGTGCGGCGAGCTCGTCCAGGAACGGTCGCGGCGCGTCGTCGCGGATCTCGTGCACCGCGTCGTAGCGCAAGCCGTCGAACCGGTACTCGCGCAGCCAGTACAGAGAGTTCTGCACGAAGAACTCGCGCACCACCTCGGCGTGCCGCGCATCGACGTTGATCGCCGCGCCCCACGGCGTGTGGTGGCGGTCGGTAAAGAACGGCTCCGCGAACGCGTGCAGGTAGTTTCCTTCGGGGCCGAAGTGGTTGTAGACGACGTCGAGGAACACGCACAGCCCGCGCGCGTGCGCCGCGTCGACAAACGCTTTGAGCTCGGCGGGCGTCCCGTACGCGCGCTGCGGCGCGAACGGCAGCACGCCGTCGTAGCCCCAGTTGCGGTCGCCCGCCGGCTGCGCGAGCGGCATCAGCTCCACCGCGGTCACGCCGAGATCCGCGAGATCGTCGAGCCGCGCGGCGGCGGCGGCGTACGTGCCTTCGGGCGTGAACGTGCCGACGTGCAGCTCGTACAGCACGACCTCGTGCCACGGCCGGCCGCGCCAGCCGGACTGCTGCCACACGTGCGCGCGCGGATCGACGACCTCGCTGGGCGCGTGCACGCCGCCGGGCTGAAAGCGCGACGCGGGATCCGGCACGCGCACGTCCACGCCCGGGAAGGTGAAGGCATAGCGCGAGCCGGCGCGCGCGTTGCGCACGGTGCGTTCGAACCAGCCGCCGTCGCGGCGCTCCATCGCGTGCTCGGCGCCGTCGACGACCACGGCCGCGCGGTCGCGCGACGGCGCCCACAGCCGGAACGCGACGCCGTCGTCCTGCAGCTCCGCGCCGAACGGCATCGCGTGCGCGTGGCGCGTCATGCGGGCGCCGCGGGGACTTCGGCGCGCAGCGCGTCGAGCGCGTCGGCGAGCGCCGCGGGCTGGCGCCCGAGCGCGTCGCGCACGTCGCGCAGCGCCGTTTGCAGGCGGAAGAATCGGATCAGCGCGTCGCGCTGCCCCGGATCGCGCGGCGTCGTCGCGAGATCGGCCGCGCTCGCCGCGTAGCGCGTGAGGAACGCTTCGCGAACGCGCGCCGTCAGCTCGAGCATGGTGGCCCGCGCCATGCGGTGGTCCGCGGTCGGATCGAACGCGTTCGCCTGGATCGTCTCGCGCGTCACCGCGTCGAACGAGCGCGCCAGCAGCGCGACGTCCTTGAGCGGCGACGAGCGCCGCGCGAGCGCCTCGCCGAAGCCGACGAACACCGGCACACCGTCGACCAGCAGCACGCGGCTCAGCGTCAGGCGGCCGTGAGCGCGCGCCTGCGCGGCCGCGATGCTGTCCGGCAGCGTGTCGATCGCGGCGGCGATCCCGTCTTGCACGGCGTCGATGCCGGCCACGCCGGCGCCCGCCAGCGCCGCGAGATCGCCGTGCGCGCCCGCGCGCCACGCGGCGAGATCGTCGGGCGTCAGCGGGTGCGTCCCGAACGTCGGATCGGTGCCCGGCGCCGACAGGGCGCGGTGCAGCGCCGCCAGCGCGTCGGCGACGTGCTCCGCGCTGAGCACGAGCCGGTCGTCCGCCGTTGCGGTGCGCAGGATCTCGCGCAGCGACGCTTCGATGTCCGTCGGGTTCTGGATGAAGCTCTGCGACGTGACGGCCACCCAGGTCTCGCCGCTGCGGTCGGCGACGAGCGCCGTGCCGAACAGTTGCGGCGCCTGCGTGAAACCGCGCTCGCGCAGGTGGCGCAGGAACGCGACGGTGCTGTTCTGCACGCGCGGCATCTCGCGGTGCAGCGTCAGCAGCCGCGAGTCGTCGAGGATCCAGCGCTGCGCGCCCGGCGCGTAGCCGAAGCGCTGCGAGGTGTCGGCGTCAGGCCGCTGATCGCCTTCCCACGCGAACACCAGCCGGCCGTCGTCGCGCAGCTCCGTCCCGGCGCGCATCGCGCGCTCGACGACGCGCGCCGTCGTCGCGTCGGACGCGGCGTCGGCGATCCAGCCTTCGCGCGGGCCGCTGCGCGCGCGAGCGAGCGCGTCCTCGCGGATCGGCGCGTTCCACACGAACCGCAGCACGAGCGACGTCCGGTTCGCACCCTCGCCGACGACGACGAACGCGAGCGACGGATCGACCTCGTCCGCCACGAACGTGTCGATGACGTGCCCGTGCTGCGCCGCGCCCAGCGCGTGCGGCACGACGTCGCTGTCGACCACGGCGCGCGCCCACGCGTCGAACGCGACGCCCGAACGCGGGACGACGATCGTGGGCAGCTCCGGCAGCGCGCTCGAACGGATCGGCGCCGCCGCGCCGTGCGGATCGCGCACGAGCGCGAACCAGAAGAAGCCGTACGGCCCGAGCGTGACGGCGTACGGCGCCGTCGTGATCGCCGGAAACGGCGACGACCCGAGCATCTCGAACGGCGTGCGGCCGGTGAACTGGGAAAGATCGAGCTGCACCGCCTGCGCGGTGTGCGACAGGTTCGCGACGACGAGCACGGTTTCGCCGTCGTGCTCGCGCAGGTACGCCAGCACGCGCCGGTTGCCCGGATACAGCAGCGTGACGGTCCCGCGGCCGAACACTTTCGTGGCCTTGCGCACCGCGATGATGCGCTTCATCCAGCTCAGCAGCGAGGTGGAATTGCGCGCCTGCGCCTCGACGTTGACCGCGGCGTAGCCGTAGGTCGGGTCGGTGACGACCGGCGCATACAGCCGTACGGGCTCGGTGGTCGAGAAACCGCCGTTGCGGTCGGGCGACCACTGCATCGGCGTGCGCACGCCGTCGCGGTCTTTGAGGAACAAGTTGTCGCCCATGCCGATCTCGTCGCCGTAGTAGATCACCGGCGTCCCCGGCATCGACATCAGCAGCCCGTTCATCAGCTCGATGCGCCGGCGGTCGTTCTCCAGCAGCGGCGCGAGCCGGCGGCGGATGCCGACGTTGATGCGCATCTTCGGCTCGACCGCGTACACCGCGTTCATGCGCTCGCGTTCGCGGTCGCTCACCATCTCGAGCGTCAGCTCGTCGTGGTTGCGCAGGAACACCGCCCACTGGCAGCCGTCGGGGATCGGCGGCGTCTGGCGCAGGATGTCGTGCACGGGATAGCGGTCTTCGTCGGCGACCGCCATGAACAAGCGCGGCATGAGCGGGAAGTGGAAGCACATGTGGCACTCGTCGCCCTCGCCGAAGTACGACGCCAGATCCTCGGGCCACTGGTTCGCTTCGGCGAGGAAGATGCGGTCGGGGAACTCCTTTTCGAGGGCCGCGCGCAAGACTTTTATGACGCCGTGCGTCTCCGCGAGATTTTCGTTGTTGGTGCCCTCGCGCTCGCACAGGTACGGCACCGCGTCGAGCCGGAAGCCGTCGACGCCGACGTTGCACCAGAAGCGCATCGCGCCGATGATCGCGGCGACTACCTCGTAATTCTGAAAATTCAGGTCGGGCTGGTGCGAGAAGAAGCGGTGCCAGAAGTATTGGCCCGCGACGGGATCCCAGGCCCAGTTCGACGTCTCGGTGTCGGTAAAGATGATGCGCGTGCCCGCGAACTTGCGGTCGTCGTCGGACCACACGTAGAAGTCGCGCTCCGGCGAGCCGCGCGGCGCGTGCCGCGCCCGCTGGAACCACGGGTGCTGGTCGGAGGTGTGGTTCACGACCAGCTCGGCGATGATGCGGATGCCGCGGTCGTGCGCCTCGGCGACGAGCCGCTGGACGTCCTCGAGCGTGCCGTACGACGGGTGCACGCTTTCGTAGTCGGAGATGTCGTAGCCGTCGTCGCGCAGCGGCGACGGGAAGAACGGCAGCAGCCACAGTGCCGTGACGCCGAGGTCCGCGAGGTAATCGAGGCGCGCGGTTAAGCCGGCGACGTCGCCGACGCCGTCGCCGTTGGAGTCCTGGAACGCTTTGACGTGGGTTTGGTACACGACCGCGTCGCGGTACCAGAGCGGGTCGTTCTGCAAATCAGACTGCTAGCGTCAGCGGGGCGGCGACGTCCTCCAGCGACTTGCCTTCGGCGTCGACCCCCAAAATTATCTCCACGATCCCGCCCACGATCATCAGCGCCGCGCCGAACAGCCAGCCCGCCGCCAGCATTTGGGGTTGTTTGCTCGCGATGAGGTGCCCGTACACCAGCGGCGCGAGCGCGCCTCCGACCAGCGTGCCGACCGCGTACACCACCGCGATCGCGGCGGCCCGCGTCTCCAGCGGGAAGATCTCGCTCACGGTGAGGTACGCCGCGCTCGCTCCGGCGCTGGCGAAGAAGAACATCGCGGACCAGCACAACGCGATCGAGGTCGCGGTGAGGCTGCCGTTCAGGAACAGCACGGTGGTGAGCACCAGCAGCACGCCGCTGACGATGTAGCAGCCGGAGATCATGATCTTGCGGCCGACCACGTCGAAGAAATGACCGAGTACCAGCGCGCCGGCGAAGTTGCCGATCGCGAAGGGGATGATGTACCAGCCGACGTCGCCCGGCGCCACTTTGAAGAACGTCGTCAGCGTCAGGCCTTGCGTGAAGAACACGGCGTTGTAGAGGAACGCCTGCGTGATCATCAGCGTCATCACGAGCACGGTGCGCTGCGGATACGTCTTCGCCATCGCGATCACGGTATCGAGCATGCCGTGCTTGCGGGACGCGTCGAACGTCAGCTTGCGGTCGCCGGCCGGCGGCAGCGCGGCGCCCGTCTCGCGCGCGACCTCCGCCTCGACGTCCGCGACGATGGCCTCCGCTTCGTCATGCCGCCCGTGCGTGAGGAGCCAGCGCGGGCTCTCCGGGATGCCGCGCCGCACCGCGAGCACGGCGATCGCGAGAAACGCGCCCAGGCCGAACGCGAGCCGCCAGCCCAGCGACGGCGAGATGAAGCGCCCGTCGAGCAGCGGCACCGACACGATCGATCCGATCAGCGTGCCGATCCACCACGAGCCGTTGATCGCGATGTCGGCGACGCCGCGGCGCGCCGACGGGATCAGCTCGTCGATCGCGGAGTTCACCGCGCTGTACTCGCCGCCGATGCCCGCGCCCGCCAGCATGCGGAAGATCGCGAAGCTCCAGAAGTCCCACGCGAACGCCGTCAGCAGCGTGCTGACCAGATACCACGTGAGCGTAATGAGGAAGAGCTTCTTGCGCCCGAGCTTGTCGGTGAGATAGCCGAACACGAGCGCGCCGGCGCACGCGCCGATCAAGTACGCCGTCCCGGCGGCCGTGGCTTGCTCGGGGCTGAGCCCGAGCCCATTCTTCGACGTCAGCGTCGGCCCGATCGTGCCGACGATCGTGACTTCGAGCCCGTCGAGGATCCACGTAATCCCGAGCCCGATCACGATGACCCAATGCCACTTCGCCCACGGCAGGCGGTCGAGGCGAAACGGGATATCGGTGATGACGTGCTGGGTCGAGACGGCCAACGGTCCTCCGGTGCAGCGAGCGGGCGACGTATGAGGTACCCGACCGTTTCCGCTCGGAAACGGCGCTCGGCGATGCGGTCGGCAGGCCGCCCTCTCGTCGGGTGAAACGAGCGCGCTTGTAAGCAGCCTTACGGCGCGCTCGCGCCCGAAGCAGTACCGTAGGTCCACACGGTCTCAGTTACCAGAAGGACGACAGCATGACGAAGACTCTCCTCGCCGCGGCCGCAGCCGTGGTGATGTTCGCCGCACCGGCGCTCGCGAAGGATGCGATGGCGAAGCCGGCCATGGAGGCCACGATGATGTGCCGCCCCGCGATGGCGGGCGAGAAGCCCACCGCGATGATGGGCGCCAAAGGCGTCGTATGCAAGAGCATGAAGATGACGCCGCACATGGGCCCCGACACCAAGGGCATGACCGCCGCGCAAGCCGACGCCGCGTGGCGCGCGTGGCTCGAGCAGCAGATGAACATTCAGTCCGCCACCGGCACCGCGGGCGGTAACGGCTAGCAGCGCAGAGACCGCGGGCACAAACGAGGCATAGCGCGCGGCGGGTGCTCCGCGGCGGTGTCGCGGACAACCGCGCATGCACCGACGCATCCTCGTTTCGAGCGCCGTTCTGTTCGCGCTCGCGCAGCCCGCGCTCGCCGCGGACGCGCCGACGTTTCGCGGCAACCTCGCGCACACCGGCGTCTACGCCGGCGCGGGGCCCGCGGCGTTCGGCGGCGTGAAGTGGAAGTTTCAAACCGGTGGCAGCATCGTGTCGTCGCCCGCCGTCGCGGGCGACACCGCGTACGTCGGCAGCAGCGACGGGTTCGTGTACGCGGTCGCGCTGGCCGACGGTGCGCAGCGCTGGAAGTTCGCGACCGCCGCGCGCGTCGTCTCGTCGCCGGCAGTCACGGCCGGCAGCGTCTATGCGAGCAGCTACGACGGCAACGTGTACGCCATCGACGCGACCAGCGGCAAGAAGCGCTGGCACTTCGCGACGCGCGGCGAGCACCGTTTCATCGCGCCGCACCTGCACGGCGCGCTGCCGGTGCACGAGCCGATGCCGGACCCGTGGGACTTCTTTCTGTCGTCGCCCGCCGTCTCGCGCGGGATCGTCTACGCCGGCAGCGGCGACGGCAACGTGTACGCGCTCGACGCGGCGTCCGGGCGCAAGCGCTGGGCCTTCCACACCGGCAACGTCGTGCACGCATCGCCGGCCGTCGCCGGCGATACGGTTTACGTCGGCAGCTGGGACGGCTACTTCTACGCGCTCGACGCCGCGACGGGCGCGCTGCGGTGGAAGTTCAAGACCGGCGACGATCCCGACATCCACAACCACGTCGGCATCCAGTCGTCGGCGACGGTCGTCGGCGGCGTCGTCTACTTCGGGTCGCGCGACGCGCACGTCTACGCGCTAGACGCGAAGACCGGGCATCAAAAGTGGAGGTTCGCGACCGCCGGCGGAGCCTGGGCATCCAGCTCGCCGGCCGTATCCGGCGGCCGCGTCTATTTCGGCGAAGGGTCGTCCGGGCTGTTCCGCGCGCTCGACGCGACGACGGGCAAGCCCGTGTTCACGCTGGACACCGTGAACGCGCCGTTCTCATCGCCCGCGGTCGCCGGCACGATGCTCTACGTCGGTCAGTCCGACGGCAAGGTTGCGGCGGTCGATCTCACGGCGCGAAAGGTCGCATGGACGTTTCAAACCGGCGACGAGCCCGCCGCGGCGACGCCGGCGCCCGCCGCGAACGACATCGACCGCCCGTTCTACGACAACATGGTGGTGCGCGTGAAACGGCTGGTGACGCGCGCCGTGTTCTCGTCCCCCGCCGTCGCCGGGAGCGTGGTCTACGTGGGCAGCGGCGACGGCTATCTGTACGCGCTGCGCTAAGAGCCGGCGCGACGCGGCTACTCCGGAAGTTGCCGCAATCCGGGGAGGTCGGGCCGCGGGCGATGCCCCTCTATGCAGCCGTCGAAGGGCCGAACGTCGAGTGTTGCAGGGTCCACACGATAGTATTCGACCCCGGCACAGCCCAGTTCATGGGGCGTGAAGTTGCTTAAGAACACGAATGCGTAGCGCCCTCGAATCTGAACGTTCGCGCTAGCGTTGGGGTCGTCGGTGTTTGCGGCCCCCAAAGGCCACGGATGCAGCGAGCGATACTCAACCGCGGCCTGGAGTGCGATAAGGGAGATCCCGGAGATCCCGTCGCCTGACTGGACCTTCTTGGTATCGTCGCCGGTCACGGAGCACGCCTTCGGCCCAACGCCGGGCGGGACCGACACGACTTGCCGGGCCCCGGCACCCTCGACAAGAAAGTTTCCGCCCGATCCTGAGATATGGACGTCCGAGCTCATCAGGGGTCGCAGCGCCGCCTCGCTGCGCCGCGACTTCGGCGGAACGAGCGCGCCGGCGACTGCTACGAGCTGCGCGGCGCCGCCGCAGACCTCGTACGTGACCGGCTCCAGGGAAGCCGCCGCCGAGGGGGCGCACATCGAACCGGCTGCGATGCAGGCTGCGGCAATGAAGCGACGTTTGAATCCCATGGTAAATTACCTACAGCAAGATGCGGCGCAGGTCGCTCAGCGCGTGCTTGATCTCGACCGCGAAGCGCGCCGCGTTCGCGCCGTCGATCACGCGGTGGTCGTAGGATAGCGAGAGCGGCTGCATCAGGCGCGGCTCGAACGCGATGCCGTCCCACACGGGGCGGATGTCGGCGCGGCACGCGCCGAGGATCGCGACTTCGGGGGCGTTGATGATCGGCGTGAACGTCGTGCCGCCGATCGAGCCCAGGGAGCTGATCGTGAACGTCGCACCGCTCATCTCGTTCGGGCCGAGCTTGCCGTCGCGCGCTTTGGCGGCCAGCTCCGAGGTCTCGCGCGCGATGTCGATCACGCCTTTTTGGTCCGCGTCGCGAATCACCGGCACCAGCAAACCGTTCGGCGTGTCCGCTGCGAAGCCGAGGTGGTAGTATTTCTTCAGCACCAGCTCGTCGCCGTCGAGCGAGGCGTTGAACTGCGGGAAGCGTTTGAGCGCCGCGACCGCCGCCTTCATCAAGAACGCGAGCATCGTCACCTTGACGTCCTTGCGCTCGCCGTTGATCTGCTTGCGGAACGCTTCGAGCTCCGTTACGTCGGCTTCTTCGTTCTGCGTGACGTGCGGGATCATCACCCAGTTGCGCGCGAGCAGCGGGCCGCTGATCTTCTGGATGCGCGTGAGCGCAACGCGCTCGACCGGCCCGAACTTCGCGAAATCCACGCTCGGCCACGGCGGCAGGTGCAGCCCGAGCCCGCTCGTCGTGCCCGCGTGCACGCCGCCGCTTGCGGCCGGCGACGCGATCGCCGTCTTCACGAAACTTTGCACGTCGTCGCGCGTGATGCGCCCGTTCGGGCCGCTGCCCTGCACGCGCGCGAGATCCACGCCGAGCTCGCGCGCGAAGCGGCGAATCGCCGGCGACGCATGCACGGCACTGCCCGCGGCGACGCCGTTGGCGGACGCGCTCGGTGCGACGACCGCTTCGGCGGCGGATGCCGTCCCTGCGGGCGCTGCCGCTGCTTCTTCGGTCGCGCCCGCGTCGGACGCCATGATTCCGGCCGTGTCCTTTCCGGGAACGGACGGCGGGGCGGGCGGCATCGTCGTCGGCGCTGGTGCTGATGCCGGTGTCGGTGCTGGTGCCGGCGGCGGTGTCGGCGCTTGCGCTTCCGCAGCCTCGAGCGTTGCGAGCACCGTGCCCTGCGACACCTTGTCGCCGACCTTGACGCGCAGTTCCTTAACCACGCCGCCGGCCGACGCGGGGACTTCCATCGTCGCCTTGTCCGACTCGAGCGTCACGAGAGGCGACTCTTTTGCGATCGTGTCGCCCGGCGCGACGAGCACTTCGATCACCGGGATGTCGTCGAAGCCGCCGAGGTCGGGAACGGTCAACTCGATTTGTGGCATCGCCGTTAAACCGTGGTCGGCTCGGGCTTGTTCGGGTCGAGACCGTACTTTGCGATGGCGTCCGCGACTTTCGCGCGGTCGATCGTGCCTTCGGCGGCGAGCGCGTTGAGCGCGGCGAGCGCGATCCAGCGGCGGTCCACCTCGAAGAACGCGCGCAACTGCTTGCGCGTGTCGCTGCGGCCGAAGCCGTCGGTGCCCAGCGCGTGGAACCGCCGCTCGACGAACGGACGGATCTGCTCGGCGAACGTCTTCACGTAGTCGGTCGCCGCGATCACCGGGCCGTCGTGCCCGTCGAGCTGCTCCGCGACGTACGCGCGCTTGGGCGTGTCGGTGGGGTGCAGCAAGCTCCAGCGCACCGCGGAGTCACCGTCGCGGTGCAGCAGCGTGAAGCTCGTCGCGCTCCACACGTCGGCGACCACGCCGTAGTCGTCGCGCAGCAAGTCGGCCGCCGCGAGAACTTCGCGCAGGATCGCGCCGCTGCCCATCAGCTGCACGCGCGGCTGGTCTTGCTTCGCCGCGCCGCCGTCGCGCAGCAGGTACAGACCACGCAGAATGCCGTCTTCGGCGCCGGGCGGCAGCGCGGGATGCTGGTAGTTCTCGTTGAGCAGCGTGATGTAATAGTAGACGTCTTCCTGATCCGTCAGCATCCGGCGCACGCCGTCCTGCACGATCGTCGCGACCTCGTACGCGTACGTCGGGTCGTACGGCACACAGTTCGGCACGGACGCCGCGAACAGGTGCGAGTGGCCGTCCTCGTGCTGCAAGCCTTCGCCGTTGAGCGTCGTGCGCCCCGACGTCCCGCCCAGCAGGAAGCCGCGCGTGCGCATGTCGCCGGCGGCCCACGCGAGATCGCCCACGCGCTGGAAGCCGAACATCGAGTAGAAGATGTAGAACGGCAGCGTCTGCACGCCGTGCGTGGAGTACGACGTGCCCGCCGCGATCCACGAGCTGATGGCGCCCGCCTCGGTGATGCCTTCTTGAAGGATCTGGCCCGCCTTGTCCTCGCGGTACCACATCAGTTGGTCGGCGTCTTGCGGGCGGTAGAGCTGGCCGACGGTGGAGTAGATCCCGAGCTGGCGGAACATCCCTTCCATGCCGAACGTGCGCGACTCGTCCGCGACGATGGGCACGACGCGCGGGCCGACGGTCTTGTCGCGCAAGATCGTCGAGAGCGCGCGCACGAACGCCATCGTCGTCGAGATCTCGCGCTCGCCGGTCGACTCGTGCAGCGCCGCGAAGGCCTTGCGCTCCGGCGCCGGCAGCGGCGCTTCCACGTTGCGGCGGCGCGTCGGCACCGAGCCGAGCTTTCCGATGCGGTCGCGCAAGTACGTCGCTTCGCGCGAGTCGGGCGCCGGCTTGATGAGCGGGACGGTCTCGAGATCGCGGTCGGAGATCGGGATGGAGAAGCGGTCGCGGAACGAGCGCAATTGTTCGACCAGCAGTTTCTTCTGCTGGTGCGCGATGTTCATCCCTTCGCCCGCGGAGCCCATGCCGTAGCCTTTGATCGTCTTGGCGAGGATGACCGTCGGCGCGCCGCGATGCTCCGTCGCGGCCTTGTATGCCGCGTAGACTTTGTACGGGTCGTGGCCGCCGCGGTTGAGCGCCCACACTTCCTCGTCGGTCATGCGCTCGACGAGCGCGCGCGTCTCGGGATACTTGCCGAAGAAGTGCTCGCGCACGTAGTTGCCGTCGCGCGACTTGAGCGTCTGATAATCACCGTCGAGCGTCTCGCTCATCACCTTGACGAGCATGCCGGTGTGGTCGGCGGCCAGCAGCGGGTCCCAGCGCGAGCCCCAGATCACCTTGATCACGTTCCAGCCCGCGCCGCGGAACACGCCTTCGAGCTCCTGGATGATCTTGCCGTTGCCGCGCACGGGGCCGTCGAGCCGCTGCAAGTTGCAGTTCACGACGAACACCAAGTTGTCGAGCTTCTCGCGCGCCGCCATCGCCAAACCGGCGAGCGATTCGGGCTCGTCGATCTCGCCGTCGCCCAGGAACGCCCACACCTTGCGGTCGGCGGCGTCGGCGAGCCCGCGGTCGTGCAGATAGCGCATGTAGCGCGCCTGGTACACGGCCTGCAGCGAGCCCAGCCCCATCGACACCGTCGCGAACTGCCAGAAGTCCGGCATCAGCCACGGGTGCGGATACGACGACAGCCCTTTGCCGTCGACCTCGCGCCGGAAGTTGTCGACTTGCTCTTCGGTGATGCGCCCTTCGATGAACGCGCGCGCGTAGATGCCCGGCGACGAGTGTCCCTGGAAGTACACGAGGTCGCCGCCGGCGGCGTGCGACGGGCCGCGCCAGAAGTGGTTGAAGCCCACGTCGATCAGCGTCGCGGCCGACGAGAACGTCGCGACGTGGCCGCCCAGATCGCTGTGATCTTTCTGCGCGCGCACGACCATCGCCATCGCGTTCCAGCGGATATAGTGGCGCAGCCGCTCCTCGATGTCGTGGTCGCCGGGGTACGGCGCCTGCTGGTCGACCGGGATCGTGTTGACGTACGGCGTCGTCTGCGCCGCCGGCGTACGGACGCCGCGCGTGGCCGCGCGCTCGACGATCGCGCGCACGAGCTCGCTCGCGCGCCCGGCGCCCTCCGCGTCGATCACGCCGTCGAGCGCGTCGAGCCACTCACGCGTCTCCTGCGGATCGGGCTGCGCCGCTGGGGGCTGTCCGCCCGCTTTCGCGGCGGCGCCGTTCGTGGCGAGGGCGGCTTCGGTAGACGTGTCGGTCATAGCGGTCTGGCTATGTTAGCGCGGGCTGCTGCGACTTCCGTCAGCCAAGCTCTCGACCAAACCATCCAATTCGCAGAATTTTCGCGGGCGGATGGGGGATTGGACTGGTCGGCGTGTGGAATGGATGGCCGTGCCCACCGCCTGGTCGGAGCTGTCGCTGGAGCTGGAGCGCGGCAGCGTCGTGCCGGTCTACCGCCAGATCTACGAGCGGCTCCGGGAAGGGATCCTCGCCGGCGCGCTCCCCGAGGGGACGCGGCTGCCGCCGGAACGCACGCTCGCCGAGCGGCTCGGCGTGAACCGCTCGACCGTCGTCCACGCGTACCGCGACCTCGCCGCGGACGGTTTGATCTCGCAGCGCGTGGGCTCGGGCTCGCGGGTCGCGTCGCTCGACGGCGGCCGCCCCGACCGCGCGTCCGGCGTGCCGTGGTGGGTCACGCTGCCGCCGTGGCGCGTCGGTCAGTTTCCGTCCGTGCTCGGCGAGCTGGCGGCGAGCGAGCACGGCGACCTCATCGCGTTCGTGCAAGGCGTGCCGCCCGCCGATCCGTCGCCGCTCGCCGAGCTCTCGCGGTCGTTCGCGCGCGCCGGCGGCAACGTCAACTTCGTGCTGACGTACGGCGACAGCGAAGGGTACGGCCCGCTGCGCGAGGCGATCGCGACGCGCATGCGCGCGCGCGGCTGCAGCGTGGACGCGCGCGACGTGCTCGTCCTCACCGGCTCGACGCAGGGGATCACGCTGGTCGCGCAGTCGCTCGCGGAGCCCGGCGACGAGATCGTCGTCGAAGCGCCCACGTATCCCGGCGCGCTGCAGATCTTTCAGATCGCCGGGTTGCGCGCCATCACGGTACCGGTCGACGACGACGGCATGCGCGTCGACCACGTCGAGGCGATCCTGCGCACGCGGCGCCCGCGCTTCATCTACACGATGCCGTCGATCCACAACCCGACGGGCGTCACGATGAGCGCGGAGCGCCGCGAGCGATTGGTGATGCTCGCGAAACGGCACGGTGTCCCGCTCGTCGAGGACGATCCGTACGGCGAGCTCGCCGCGCCCGCGAAC
>DASWRD010000135.1:0-9896 GCA_036403315.1 Candidatus Elarobacter sp. | reverse complement strand
GATCGTGGCGCACCCTTCGACAAGCTCAGGGTGACAGGAGCGCTTAGGATACGGCGCTCAGTGCTACGCCGTCGTCGTCTTGCTGGTGTGCGCGGCTGATTCCGTGCGCAGGCGGGCGATCAGGTCGTCCAACGTGAGCGCGCGCGCGAAGAGGTGGCCTTGGGCCGACGGGCAGCCCAGCATCTCGAGCAGCGCGCGCTCGTTTTCCGTTTCGACGCCTTCGGCGACCACGTGCAGGCCGAGGTCGTGGCCCAGGTGGATGAGCGCGCCGACGATCACGCGGCTGTCGACGCGCGAGCTGAGGTCGCGCACGAAGGAGCGGTCGATCTTGATGCACGTGATCGGCAGGCGCTGGAGGTACGCGAACGAGGAGTAGCCAGTACCGAAGTCGTCGAGCGCGACGCTCGCGCCGGTTGCCGTCAGGCGTTGCAGCACGTCGAGCGTCATCGGCCGGTCCGCCATGATCGCGCTCTCGGTGATCTCGAACTGCACATCGCCGGGGTCGACGCGGTGGTGTTTGGCGAGCGTCGCGAAGCGTTCGGGGAGCGCCGGGTCCGCGACGTCCCAGGCGGAGAGGTTCACTCGGACCGCACACGTGAGCCCGTCGGCGCGCCAGCGCGCAAGATCGCGAAGCGCGTTGTCGACCACCCACGACGTGACGCGCCCGATCAGCCCGACGCGCTCGGCGACCGGCACAAACGTCTCGGGACCGACCATCCCGCGCTCCGGGTGCATCCAGCGCACCAGCGCTTCCGCGGCGTAGGTTCGGCCGTCGCTGATCGCGACGATCGGCTGGTAGCGCAGCGTCAGCGCGTCGCGCGTGACCGCGTCGCGGAGCTCCGTGACGACGGCGAGGGCGTCCGGGTCGCGGTCCATGCCCGCGTCGAAGAACGCGAACGTCGCGTGCTCGTCGCGCGCGCGCTGCATCGCGATGATCGCATGGCGCGTCAGCTCGGCGGCTTCCGTCAGCACGCCGGACAGCAGCGCGATGCCCAGCGTCACGCGCAGCCCCACGACGTGGCCGTCGACGTGGAACGGCGCATCCGCCACCGTCGCGATGCGCCGGGTGAACGCCAGCACGGCGCTCTCGCCCACACCCGGGAGGATCCAACCGAACCGGTCGCCGTCGACGCGCGCGAGCGTTGCGCCGGCGATCTCGGTGCGCGCGACGAGCCGCGTCGCGAGCTCGCGCAGCGCCGTGTCGGCACCGCGCGGCCCGAGCGTGGCGTTGACGTCCGCGAAGTCTTCGACGTCGAGCACCACCACGGCGAGCGGATCGCGCGTGCGCCGCGACGCGAGGATCGCTTGCTCGAGGCGGTCCAAGAACAGCTCGCGGTTCGGCAGCTCGGTGAGCGCGTCGTGCGTGGCCCGGTACGCCAGCTTCGCTTCGAGGCCGCGCCGTTCGGAGAGGTCGATCGCGACGCCGCTCGCGCCGGTGATCTCGCCGTTCGCGTCGCGCACCGGCACGAAGCGCACTTCGAGCGCCACCTGATCGCTCGCGATCGCCTCGACGACTTCCTCGCCGCCCAGCGCACGAATCGCCGTCTCGCGGAGCGCACCGAGCGCGCCCTCGCGCTGCGGCAGCAAATCGCCGACGCCGGTGCCGTCGAGCCCGAGCCGCACGAGATCGATCCCTTCGCGGAACGTGATGCGGCAGTGCCGGTCGACCACGAGAAAGGCGACGGGCGCGCTCTTGAGCACCGAGCGCAGCAGCGCTTCATGACGGCGCACCGCGTCGTCGGCGTGCGCGCGGTCCAGAGCGGCGGCCGCGAACTTCGCGAGCGTCACCGCGATCGATTGCTGCGCAAGCGTCACGTCGACGTCGACGCGCCACGCCAGCAAGAGCATCCCGAAATAACGCTTCGGCGTCGCGATCGGAACCGACAGCAGCTCGCCGCCGCCTTCGATCGCGCCGAGCGAGAGCTGTTCGTCCTGCGGCTCCGCCTTCTCGGGCTCCCTCACGTTGATGCCGCCGTGATCCGCGCCGAGCAGCCGCGTCGCGTAGTGCACGATCAGGCGCATCAGGTCGTCGACGCTTTCGCAGGTCGACGCCGCGCGCATCAGCTCGGCGTACGCGTGCGTGATGCTGCGCTCGCGCTGCGCGCGAGCGAGCAGCCCCATCGTTGCCAGCGTCGGAGCGATCTGCGCGCCGAGCAGGCGCATCGTCTCGATCTCCTCGGCGGTGAACGTCCGGTCCGTGTAGGAGCGGGCGACCAGCACGCCGCGCGGCAGTTGTTCCACCCGAATCGGGACGGCGACGCCGGCCTTGATGTTGAGCTCGCGCATCCACGACGGCCCGTCCTCGGGGTGCCCGCCATCCGCGTCGGTCGTCATCGCGGCGTTGCGCGCGAATGCGTTGCCGACGATGCCTTGATGCGGGTTGATCACCGGGACCGGCGCCTCGACGCGCGGATCGTTGTCCGCGAGCGCGGTCAGTGCTTGCTCGTGCGCATCCCACCAGTACAGCGCGACGCCGTCGACGTGCAGCAACCGCTTGACGTGGTCCACGACGAGGCGCGCGAGCTTCTCCGGATCGAGCAATGCGCTCGCCGCGGCGAGCACCATCTCGACGGCAGCCGGCGCTAGATTGTCGACCTCCTCGTCGTCCATACGGACCCTCTCACCCGCGCACGCGGACCGCTCGCCCGCCCGGCCTGTGTACCCGCGGATGTGACCGCGTTAACTAAGCGGAGAGCCGCTCGCGGCCGTGCGGCGGGGTCAGGTCCTGAAGCGGGCCGATGGGGACGATCCGGGTCGGGTTGATCTCTTCGTGCGTCATGTAATAATGGCGTTTGATGTGGTCGAAGTCGACCGTCGCCGCGACGCCGTGAACTTGATACAGATCGCGCAGGTACCCGGACAGGTTCGGGTAATCGGCGATGCGGCGCAGATTGCATTTGAAATGGCCGAAGTACACCGGATCGAAGCGCACGAGCGTGACGAACAGACGCCAGTCGGTCTCGAGCGGTGCGGGTCCGAAGAGATAGCGTGTTTTCGCAAGCCGCGCGTCGAGCTCGTCGAGCGTGTCGAACACGCGATACGCCGCTTCGGCGTATGGTTCTTGCGCCGCCGCGAAGCCCGCGCGGTAGACGCCGTCGTTCACCGTCTCGTAGATCAGCGCGTTGAGCTCGTCGATCTCCGCGCGGCGGTGCCGCGGGCACAGGTCGAGCTCCGGCAGCTTCGCGAACGCGTCGAACTCCGTCTCGAACATGCGCATGATGTCGTCATCGGAGTTGCTGACGATACGTTTGCTGACCGTGTCCCACAGCACCGGCACCGTCACGCGGCCGTGGTAGTGCGGGTCGGTCGCGCGGTACGCTTCCGCCAGGTACGTGAAGCCGTTGAGCGGGTCGCGCGTCGCACCGTCTCCGTCGCGAAACGCCCAGCCCATTTCGTCGCGCACGGGATCGACCACCGTCATCCCGATCGCGTCGTCGAGTCCTTTGAGCGCGCGCACGATAATCGTGCGGTGTGCCCACGGGCACGCAAGCGAGACATAAAGATGATAGCGGCCCGCCGCGGCCGGATACGCGGAGCTGCCGTCCGCGCTGACCCACTCGCGAAACGCGTCGCCTTGCCGGACGAACCGCCCCTCGACGGACTCGGCGGGAAACTGCGGCTTGACCGTCATCGTGGCGGCGCCTAGGTCTTGTAGCTCGGGTCTTTCGCGTCGAGCATCCGCAGCTGCGGCGCCCACGCGAGCTTCGCGACGGGTGCGACGCCGCGCGCCTGCTGCGCGACGAGCTCCTGAACTTTACGCGACGGATAATGAATCTGCCCCGCGCCGCCAGCGAGCGCCGCGATCTGCGTCGCGCACGCGCGCTCGAGGAAGTACATCTCGAGGAACGCCTCGGGGACGTTCTCGCCGACCGTCAGGGTGCCGTGGTTGCGCAGCAGCATCGCCTTCTTCGTGCCGAGATCGGCGACGAGGCGCGGGCGCTCGGCGAGGTCGAACGCGACGCCTTCGTACTCGTGATACGCGATCTCGTTGTGAACCAGCAGCGCGGTCTGGTTGATCGGCAGCAGACCGTCCTTTTGGCATGATACCGCGACGCCGGCGACGGTGTGCAGGTGCAGCACGCACTTCGCGTCTTCGCGCGCCGCGTGCACCGCGCTGTGGATCGTGAAGCCGGCGGGGTTCACGAAGTACGGCGTCGGCTCCACGACGTTGCCGTCGAGATCCACCTTCACCAGATTCGACGCGCTGATCTCGGTGAACATCAGGCCGTACGGGTTGATCAGAAAATGGTGGTCGGGACCGGGGACGCGCGCCGAGATGTGAGTGAAGATCAGGTCGTCCCAGCCGTAGTGCGCGACCAGGCGGTACGCCGCGGCGAGGTCGACGCGGGTTTCCCACTCCTCGGCCGAGACGCGGGCGCGAACGGAGGTCAGGTCGATGAGGGCGGCGGCGGTAGCGGTCATGCGGTGCTCCTGATCGGGCGAACCCGTATCATTCGAAGACGGCCGGCAGGAGTCCCATCGGGACCTCTGCCGGCCGTTCGCGACCGCTGTTCAGGGGGAGACGCGGTCAGCGGCGGTAGCTGCCGTAGCCGTTGGTGGTGACGTCGATCTCGTTGGCGTTGAACGTGCCGTCCTGGTTCCAGTTGCCGATGACGCGCACGCGCTGGCCCGAGGTGAGGTTGGTGCCGGTCGGATTGATCACGGTGCCGTTGTGCAGCACGACATGCGTGCCGTTGCTCAGAACGAGGTTGTACGGCGAGAACGAGCTGACTTGCCCGCTCAGCTGGCCGCCACGGTTCCCGTTGTTATAGCCGCCATTGTTATAGCCGCCGTTGTTGTAGCCGCCGTTGTTGTAGCCGCCGTTGTTATAGCCGCCGTTGTTGTTGCCGCGGCGGTTATTGCGGTCGTCGTTGTCGCGGCGGTTGCGGTCATCGCGGTCGTCACGGTCACGATGGCGGCCGTTGTTCCACTGACCGTTGTTGTTGTTGCGGCCGTTGTTCCACTGGCCGTTGCCGTTGTTGCCGTTGTTGACGCATTGGTTTTGGCTGTTGCGCCACTGGCCGTTGGGGCAGCCGCTGTTGTTCGTGTTCTGATCGGGCGCCGCCATCGCGAGCGAGGGGAGCGCGATCAGCGCGGTTGCCGCAAGCGTGCGGATGATCGAATGAGGCCTCATGAATGCTCCTGCTTCGGGACACGGTTGCTGCGCAGCACCGTACGCCGACAGAACGCAGGGCAGCCGATGAGAGTCCTGTGAGATTCCTGAGACGACGAAAAACGGCGGTTGCTCCGGCACGCTCAGTGGACGAGCGGTACCTCCGCGAGCTCCGCCATGATCTGCGCGAAATCGCTGAACGTCAGCGCCTGGTCCGCGTCGCATTTCGCTTCGCTCGGGTTCGGGTGCACTTCGAGCAGCAGGCCGTGCGCGCCGACCGCTTTGGCCGCGCGGCATAAGGGCGCGATCCAGCGCCGCACGCCGACGCCGTGCGACGGGTCGACGAACACCGGCAGGTGCGTGCGCTCGCGGATCACGGGGATCGCGGACAGGTCGAGCGTGTTGCGCGTCGCGGTCTCGAACGTGCGGATGCCGCGCTCGCACAAGATCACGTTCGGATTGCCTTCGGAGAGAATGTACTCCGCGGACGACAGCAGCTCGTCGATCGACGCGGCCATCCCGCGCTTGAGCAGAATCGGGCGATCGGTCTTGCCCACCGCGCGCAGCAAGTCGAAGTTCTGCATGTTGCGCGCGCCGATCTGCAGCAGGTCCACCGACGCGGCCATGCGCTCCACCTGATCGATGCTCATCACTTCGCTCACCGTCGGCAGACCCGACGCACGCGACGCTTCGGCCAGCAGCGCGACACCTTCCCAGCCCAAACCTTGGAACGCGTACGGCGACGTGCGCGGCTTGAATGCGCCGCCGCGCAGCATCACGGCGCCTGCCGCGGCGACGGCCTCCGCGGTCGCGACGATCTGCTCGCGCGACTCGACGCTGCACGGGCCGCCGACCACGACGAAGTGCCCGTCGCCGACGACGACGTCGCGCACCATGACGCGCGAGCGCGCGCTCTCGTCTTGGCGCGTCACCTTGAGCTCGCGTTTCGCGGGCGGCGGCGTAACGGCGGGCGCGACATCCACGACCACGGCGGGCGCGCGCTCGCGGCGCGGCGGCGCGTCGGACGCATCGTAGCTGCCGACGATGTGCAGCGCGACGGTGACGTCCCGCAGCGCGCGCAGCGCTTCGGCGAAGCGCTCGTCGCGCACGTCGCCGTCGACGTCGGCATAAAACGACGACTGGCCGCTCGCGCCAAGGCGTGCTTTCGAGTCGAGCTTCGAGACGTTGAGCCCCTGCGCGCCCAGGATCGAGAGGCACCGGCCCAGCGCGCCCGGGATGTTCGCGACCGCGAACACCAGCGAGGTCTTGCGGACCGCGAAGTCTTCCGCCGGCTCGAAATCCGCGGCCGGGCCGTCCGCCTTCGGCGCGCGGAACAGCACGAAGCGCGTGAAGTTGTCGGGGTGGTCGGCGATCGTGTTCGCGAGCTCGACGAGCCCGTAGCGCCGCGCCGCGTCGGCCGACGCGATCGCGCCGCGCGTGAGGTCGCGCGCGGCCGCCACGTCGCGCGCGGCGACGCCGGTATCGGGGACGGGCACGCGCCGCACGTCGGCGAGGGTCCCGAGAAACCGCCCGCATTCGGCGAGCACGACGGGATGAGAGTCGATCTCGCGCAAGCCTTCCAGCGTCGCGCCTTCGAGCGCCAGCAGCCGGTGCTCCATCCGCCACGTGATCTCCGCGAGCAGATCCAGTTCGTACTCGGCCAGCACGTCGTAGCCTTCGCGGATCGTGCCGGCGATCGCGTTGTCGATCGGCAGCAGCCCGAGGTCCGCGCGACCGGACAGCACGGCGTGCGCGACGGCGCGGTACGACGAGCATCCGAGCGGCGCGAACGCTACGCCGCGCCGGGCGGCGTACGCCTCGAGGACGGCGTGCGAGTACGACCCCTCGATCCCTTCGAAGGCGGCGGTGAGCGTCAGGGTGGGGGGCTGCGGCTCGCCGGACGCGGGCTGGGCGCTGATCATCGTGCTCTCCAGGAAAGAACAAGAGCCTCTCGCTCGGCGAGGGGCTCTTGCTGTTCGGTCCCGACGGACTCGTTTACGGCAAAGGCCTACCGCGCCGGAGCGCATCGCGCGAGGCGTAAAAATAGCGGTAGGACCAGCTCGAACGGGCCATCGTCCGTCGGTTCTACCACGCCGGACCCACGAGCGTCAACCAAGGCGAGCGCAAGCGTGTCGGCCCCAAGCGAAGCTGTCCGCGCCCTCTCCCAAGCCGAAATCTCCGCCCGGTCCGGTGTAAGCGGGCTTGCGGCGCCGCGGAAACCGAGGTGCTAGCCTGGGCGTTGTGATGAACGTGCAACGGTTCTGGAAAGTCGGCCCCCTCGTGCTCGCGCTCCTCGCCGGCGGCACCGGCCTCAGGCCCGCATATGCGGCGCCGCATCTGGAGAAGGCCGTGCTCGCGGGCGGCTGCTTCTGGGGCGTGGAGGCTGTGTTCGAGCAGCTCCGCGGGGTGACGAGCGTGGTCTCGGGGTTCTCCGGCGGCAACAAGACGACGGCGCACTACGCGGTCGTCAGCACCGGGATGACGGGGCACGCCGAATCCGTGGAGATCACGTACGACCCGGCGCGGATCTCGTACCGCCAACTGCTCGACGTGTACTTCACGGTCGCCCACGACCCGACGCAGCTCGATTACCAAGGCCCCGATCACGGCTCGCAGTACCGCTCGTCGATCTTCTACGTCGGCGACGAACAGAAGCGCGTCGCCGAGACCGCGATCCGCGAGCTGACCGCGAAGCACGCGTACAACGCGCCGATCGTCACGAAGGTCGTGCCGTTCGTGGCCTTCTATCCGGCCGAGGCGTTCCACCAGCACTATCTCGTCCAGCATCCCGACGAACCGTACATCGTCTACAACGACATGCCGAAGCTGAAGGCGCTGCACGATCGCTTCCCGGCACTGCTCAAAGCGCACACCTGAGCCCATCGGCGGCCGGGCCGTATGGCGCTTGCCTGCTGAGCTCTCCTGGAAGACCGCCTGATTACTGCCGTACTCCTGCCGTGAAACCGCCCATGCGAACGCCTCCTATGCTATAACCGTTCTACTACAGAAATAGGAGGTCGGCGATGGAGTGGGGCTATCGGAGGGTACGCCAGCTGCTGCGCAAGCTGCGCACGCCCGGCGCGATCCAAGACGACGAGCTGGCCATGACGTTGTGCCGGCTGACCGGCGCGGCGTCGGTCCGCGAGGCGGTGCTGCTGCTGGCCGAGCGCGCGCTGCGCGTCTACCCGCCGGTGTATTGGACGATCGTGCGGCGCGTGGACGTCGACGGCGAGAGCTCGCAGGCCGTGGCCGATGAGATCCACCTTTCGGAGCGTTCGTTCTACCGCTATCGTGCGGCGGCGATCGCCGCGGTCGCGGCGGAGATCGACGCCGTGACGCGGAGCGCGCCGCCGAAACGGAAGTCCGACGATCTCGATGTGCTCGCGCTCGTCGCGCGCGGGCGCTATCTCTGGAAGCACCGCACGTCGGCGGCGCTGTTGCGCGCGGCGCGCTACTTCGAGCGCGCGCTCGAGATCGACCCGAAGTTCGCGCGCGCGCACGCCGGCATGGCGGATGTCCACTTGCTGATGGGCGAGTACCTCATCCGCGATCCGCTCGAAGCGTTTCACGACGCGCGCCTTGCCGTCGAAACGGCGCTGGCGCTGGATCCTTCGCTGCCGGAGCTGCACGCGACGCTCGCGGACCTGCAGCTGTTCGGCCGCCGCGACTTGCGGCGCGCGAAGGAGTCGTTCGACCTCGCCCTCTCCATCGACCCGACGTACGCCACGGCGCACCACTTCGCCGCGTGGCACGCGATGATCAACGACGACATCAATGGGGCGCTCGAACACCTGCGGACGGCGCTCGGCTTCACCCCCGACGGCCTCGAGCTGCAGACCACGCTGGGGATCGTGAACTACCTGCGCGGCGCGCACGAGCGCGGCGTTCGCGACTTGGGCGAAGTGCTGGAGCTCGATCCCGACTTCTCGTTCGCACGCTACGAGCTCGCGCGAGTGCTCTCGGGGCTAGAACGCTACGACGAAGCATTAGGCCATCTCGACGTGCTTTCGGCCACGGAGCCGCGCGAATCGTACGCGGCGCTCACAGCGTTGGCCGCTGGACGCACGGGCGACCCGCGTCCCGCGTTGCAGTTCCTCGACCGCGCGTCCAACTGCCGGCGGCCGGCGCACTATCTGCGCGCATACGCGAAGATGGGGCTCGGCGAGCGGTCGGACGCGATTATGGAGTTGCGCGCGGCGGTCGCCGGCAACGAGCCGTGGACGGTGCTGCTGCCGCTGGACCGCATCTTCGCGCCGCTTCAAGCCGAGCACGCGTTTCGCGCCCTGCTGCCGGTGGCGATGGCGCGCTGAAGAGGCGTCCCACGGGCGCCTGCCGTCCGGTCTCCTGCGAATCGCGGTGGACGGTGTGGAGAACCCCGTGGAGCGCGGACGTTTGAGCCAAACCGCGCTCGGGTAGCGCGAGGAGGATGAGCGCCTCGATCGATCCGCCGCCCGCCCCTGCCCACCAGTGCATCAACGCGGCCTGCGGGTGCAACGACCTCGTCAGCGCGGGTCCCTGCAGCGAGTGGTGCTCTGCCAACACCGTGGAGCTGGCCGACGTCGAGCGCGGCACGATCCCGCTCACCTCCAATTGCAACTGCGGCCATGACATCTGCGTAGCGAATCGCGGCTCGCGCGGCACCTCCGAGCGCGGGATGAGCTAGAGCAGCCGCGGCTGCTCGCTGCTGACGATGAGCTCCGCGCAGATCGCGCGCGCTTCCTGAACCGACGCGACGTCGGTGCGCACGAACAGCTTGCGCCAGTGCGCCTTGCCCGAAAGCTTT
>DASWRD010000134.1:0-6017 GCA_036403315.1 Candidatus Elarobacter sp. | reverse complement strand
CGAACGGCCGGTTCGGCGTGTCGATGAACGGCTTGTGCGCGTCGGGGAAGCGCGCGAAGAGCGCGTCGACCTTGATCGCCATCGGGCTGTCGACGTGCACCGGCGTGCGCGCGATCTCCGGGTGCTTCGCCTGCAGCAAGCCGATGGAATACAAGATGTCCTGCGTGCGCTCGACCGCGAACGCCGGGATCACGATGGGCCCGCCGCGCGCGATCCCCGCCAGCAGCGTCTTCTCCAAGTCGCCGAGCGCGTCGGGCGGGTGCGTGCGGTCGCCGTACGTCGTCTCGCACACGATCACGTCCGCGGTGTCGAGCGGCGCGGGATCGTACAGCAGCGGGCGCCCATACCGGCCCAAGTCGCCGGAGAAGATCACGCGCTTGCCGTCGATGCGCGCGTCGACGAACGCCGAGCCGAGGATGTGCGCGGCGTTGTGGTAGCGCAGGGTCGCGCCGCACACGTCGAAACCCGTCTCGAGGTCGACGGTCTTCAGCAGCTTGAGCGTCGTCGCCACGTCGTCGTCGTTGTAGAACGGCGGCGGCGCATACGACTCGTGTTGAAAGCCGCGCTTGTGCAGGTGCTGCTGCAAGTGCGCGGCATCGGCGAGCACGATGTCCATCAAGCCGGCTGTCGCGGGCGTGCAGTAGATCGGCCCGCGGTAGCCATCGTGTACGATCTTGGGCAAGTAGCCGACGTGGTCGATGTGGCCGTGCGTGATCACGATCGCGTCCGTCTGCGCGGGCGGCACGGGCAGCGCGACGTCGTTGAGCGCCTGCGTCGCGTGCGTGCCTTGGAACAGCCCGCAGTCCACGTACACGTGCTTGCCGTTGGCGAGCGTGAGAAGATGCTTGCTGCCGGTGACGGTTCCGGCCGCTCCGACGAACGTGAGCTCAGCCACCGCTCTCCTCCGTGACGACTTTGGCGCGCGCGACCTGCGTCGCCATCGCGACGCTGCTGGGCCGCTGCTCGCGCTGATAGCGCTCCAGGCACGTGTCGACCAGCCGTTCGGGATCGGCGTCTTCGATCAGCGCGGCGCCGGTCGCCTTCTGCACGAGCTTCGCGATGTTTCCGAAATCGTTCGAGATTCCGCCGGAGTCGCGCAGCACGCCGATCAGCTTGCCTTCGTCGTACGCGATGCAGAACTCGCCCAGCGTCCCGCTGCGGCCGCCGACGAACAGCACGAAGTCCGAGCTGTGGATGTTGTGCGTCTCGCGCCCCATCAGCCCCGAGCCCGTGAACACGATCGCCGAGTACGGATCGAGCGGCGACTCGAACACGTCGACGTGCTCCTCGCGCGAGCGCGCGGGCGACACGCCGAGGCTCTCGCCGCCGCCGTCGTGCGCGCCGAGCACCGCGGCATGCGGCAAGCCCGGACACGCGCCGGTGACGATCACGCAGCCGAGCTCGGCGATGCGCCGCCCGAGTCGCCGCGCCAATGACAAGTGGTCCTCGCTGATGACGCCGCCGGCCGAGCCCATCACGCCGATCTGAATTCGCACGATCCGGGTCGTTACGAATGCAACCCCGGCACCCCTCGTCCGCGCAAGCCTGCGCCGGGACCGGGGTCCCGGCGCAAGGTCGCGGACGCGTAGGCGTGCGTCAGGTGCCGATGGCCGCCGCGAACGGCACGCCGGCGAGCACGTACGCGCGCTGTTCGTTCAGCGGGATCGAGGCTTGCGAGTTCGGCGTCATCGTTACCGAGAAGCTCTCGTTCGACGATCCCTGGTTCGCCTGCGCGGAATACGTCGACGAGCTTTCACTGCCGATCGGGATCCCGCAGAACGAGACCGTCGCATTGGTCTGCGTCGCGAACGACTGCGAGAACTGGTTCCAGTTGCCGGCCGTGTACACGACGGAGATCGTGGGGTACTGCGAGACGACGAGCTGGGCAAGATTGTCGAAGTTGCCGGCGGGCAGCGCCGCCAGATTGAGGTTCGGAGTGTTGACGAACGTGAAACCGCTCGGCGCTCCGGTGCCCTTCTGGAAGTTCGCGTACGCCTGCTGGAACACGGACGGGGACCACCAGCCGACCGTGCTGCCCGGCGCCGGCGACGCGGCACCGCTCCACGCGAGCGGCGCCAGCGGGACGAGCGTCAGCCCTGCGTAGCTGAGGCTGATCCCGATCGACTGACCCGCTCCGGAGCCGGTCGTCATGTTGTACTGGAAGCTCGCGCTGCCGCTGAGGCTCAGGATCTCGTCACCGAAGTCGAAGAAACCGCCGCCGTTGATGCTGACGCTCGACGAAGAGCTGCTGCTCTGCTGGACGGCGAGGTTCATGTTGAGCGCCGACGGGCTCGCGAGGCTCTGCTGGATCGCGTCGAGCGATTCGGAGATCCCGTACGCGGCCACGAACTTGGTGCTTTGAGGATTGCTCGGATCGAACACCTGCATGCCGCCGGGGCCGGTCGCCAGGTTTCCCGATTGCAGATTGCTCTTCATCTGTCCGATGACCCACCAGCCGTAGTTCTGCTGCGACGCGAGCTGGTTCGCTGGGCCCAAGAGCCCGAGATACTGCGAGACCAGAGCGACGACCGGCTGCCCGTCCGGCGGCATGTTCGGGAGAAGGTCCGCAAGGTTTTCGGCGTTGGCCATCGTCTTGCGTGACAGGGGTGCGACGTTCTTGCCGACGGCGGACCAGGCGCTGCCCAGCACGTAGTCGATGACGAAGTCGATGTCGGTGAACGGGATGATCTGCGTGTTGATCCCGAGCGCCGCCGCCGCCGCTGCCAGATTCGCAGCGGAGATGGGGCTGAAGGCCGACTCGTACGTGGTGATGACGTCGCCGCCTTCGGTCTGCGCATTGTTCAGCGCGGTCTGGAGCACCGCCGCGTCGGCGGTATCGAGCTTGAAGCCGAGCTGGTTCACGAGCTGGAGGTAGGACTGTTCGTAGCTCCCGGAACCTTGCAGCGCGATCGAGTTCGGTTGCGTGCCCTGCGCGACGCGCTGGCTCATGTAGTCGTAGGTCCACTGATTGAACATCTGATTCAACGGGTTCACGTAGTTGTAGGCGAAATCACCTTGCGAACCCGCGTCGATCAGATACGTGGGGCCAGTGAGCTGCGCCGAAAGCTGTGCCGTGATCTGCTGCTGCAGGGCGGTGAAGTAGTCGGACGCCGGGGAAGCCGACGCGACCGCGAAGTCGTGCCGGTGATTCGGACGCGTGATGGTGTTTTTCATGGCTGACTCCTCGGGGAGTGGTGGCGGTGCTGTTGGTTGGGTGGGTCCGCACCAAGCGTCACAGCACGCCGTTACATCACCATTAACGTGCGGTGCCCGCGAGCGCGCGTTTCTACGCGTGACGCGAATGCGTTCATGATCGCTTCGAACGGGATGTCGTCGGCGTGCTCGGCGATCACACGCTGCGCGACGGGATCGTGATGGAGGTGCAAGCACGTTTGGCAGATCGACGGCGATTCCACCGGCAGCCGGTAGCCCGGCTCGAAGCGCCGGACGAACTCGAGGATGCGTTCCGGGCCTTCGACGTGGATCCAGTATTTGAGCAGCTCGTTCGGCGCGCCGTCGAGCACGTCGGCGATCGTGCGTTCGGCGACGGAGCCCAGGTGCAGCTCGGGGATCTGCTCCATCGTGAAGCCGCAGCACGCGATCAGCGTTTGGTCCGGCGTCACGCTGAGCACGTCAAGGATCGTCGGGCAGCCGCTCTTCTTCGCATCGAGAAAGCGCGACAGCGACGGGTCGTGCTCCAGCCGCGCGTCGCCGCGTCCCTCCGCGTTCTCGATCCACGGCTGCACGCCGACGTAGATGCGGCCCGCGTGCACGAGATCGCGGAGCTCGGCGCGCACGTACTCGCCGTCGAACGTCGAACCGTCGAACTCTTCGACCCACACGGTGGTCACGAGTCCCGCCTCGGCCGACGCGCGCGCCGCGTGCAGCACGCGCTCCACCGGGACGAACCGGGCGTGGAACATCCCTGTGGACAGATGCACTTCGGCGAGGCCGCTCGCGCGCAGGCCGGCGATCCGGCGCTGCGCGGCGAGCGGCGTGACCGCCCAGTACCCGTTGGTGACGACGCGCGTCCGCAGACCGTGCCCCGTCGCCCGCGCGACGAGCGCGTCGAGGTGTTTGCCGAGCAGGAAGCACTCGCCGCCGGTGAAGCCGACCATCTCGAAGGACGGGATCGCCGCCGCTTCGTCGATGAGCGAGTGCAGCCGTGCGACCGGGATCGCCTTCGTCACCTTGGGCGAGCAGCCGAAGCAGCAGTGGTCGCACGCCGCCGTGCAGCGGTGCGTGGTGATCAGCGAGAGGATCCGCGGTCGCGCGTACATTGTCGTGATAGCGGTTACGGCGCCGGCGTAATGTCGATGTTGAGCATCGGTCCGATCGGCATCGGCATCGAGTCAACGCCCGCCCATTGGAACGAGCACGTCACGTTCAGCCCTTTGGTGAGGTCCAGCGGGACTGGATCCCCCTGCTCGGTGGTGACCTCGTACACGCGACGGTTGCCGCCCGGAACGTTGACGGTAATCGTGCCGATGTAGCTCCGCTTGAGATGAAGCGGATCATCGGCCGGCGACTCGTCGGCGACGCGCGGGGGCAGCGGTGCGCCGTCCGGTACCACCTGATAGTCGATCGAGGGGATGTCTTGGCCGGCAGTTTCGCGATAGGCGCGCAACTGCGTGGTGATGCCGGTCGTGAAGTCGAGCGGTACCCCGGTCTCGAGGCTAGCGCTGCTGCCCGCATCCGACTGCTTCACGCGAACGTACTCGAAGTTCGCTTTGACTCGTCCGTCGACCGGGCCTTTCAGAACGTGGCGGCGCTTTTCAGGGGCGTGATTCGCGTGGTCCATGATGTTGCTCTCCTCTTGAAAAGGGGTGAGGTTGGGGGACGGTAATACACGGTGGCGAGGGGGGACGGGGTTGGAGTCATTGGTCGAACGACTCGTCGCGGCGGCGCCGCGCGCGGTAGTCGTGACGGCCGCCGCGGGGTACGGCAAGTCGACGTTCGTGCGTTCCTACGCGCGCGCGTTGGGACGTGCCGCGGTGTGCGACTGCGAGAGTTTGCGCGACGCGGAGGATCTCGGCCGGCGCGTCTTGGACGCGCTCGTCAAAGACGATCCCGACCTCGCGCTCGACGTCGCGCGCAGCAGGTTGGCCCGCGGAAGCGACGAGCGCGCACAGCTCGAGCTCCTCACGCAGATTTGGAGCCGCGACGACGGCCGCGCGCTGTTCGCGTTCGAGAACGCCGACGGGCTTCGCGGCGCCGCCGGCGCGCACGAGCTGATCGAGCTGCTCGTCACGATCGCTCCGGCGCAACGTACGCTTGCGTTCTGTTCGCGCCGGCCGCTCCCGGCGGCGTTCGGCCGCGCGATCGGAACCGCGAACGTCGTCGCCGTGGAAGCGGCGGACCTCGAACTCGACGCGGGCGAGATCGTCGCGCTTGCCGCCCGGCACGACGTCGTCGCCGCGGCGGCGCGTGAGATCGCGCGTCTCTCGGCCGGCTGGCCGATGGTCGTCCACCTGTTGATCGCGATCGCGGCCGGCGGGCGCTTCGAGGCGGTGCTGGCACGTCTGGACGACGTCGCGTTCGACGAGCTCTACGACTATCTCGCCGAAGAAGTCCTCGCAACGCTGACCGATGTCGTCGCCGATGCCGTCGTCGTTGCGGCGGCGGTCCCGGAGGCTGCGTTCGAAGATCTCAGGCTCGCGCTCGGCGAACGGTTCGACGCGGTCGCCGAACGACGTTTGCTCGCGCTGCCGTTCGTGGCGCGGGACGACGGCGGCGCGTACGAAATTCATCCGCTCGTCCGCGCGATGGTGCGGGCTCGTCATGCCGGCCGCGTCGCGGCCGCGCTGACGACCGTGCTCGACGCGCACGAAAGGCTCGGCCATGCGGCGCGCGCGGCGCGGATGGCGCTCGTGCGCGGCGACCCGCGCCGTGCGGCCGGCATTCTGGACCGCTTGCCGACGTACGTGCGCGCGCCGACCGCGCTGCCCGAGTGCGAGCACGTCGTCGCGCAGCTCGAACCGTCGCAGATCGCGCGCTATCCGAGTCTGTGGATCGCG
>DASWRD010000133.1:0-29297 GCA_036403315.1 Candidatus Elarobacter sp. | reverse complement strand
TGCCCGCGCGACGTCACCCTGTTCGATGATTCGGTTATTGACGAGACTGGTATGGTTCTGGGGCTCCGGAATCGGCAGCGTCGCCGTTGGGACCGTTACGAAGAATCCTTTGCGCGGCTGGCCCTGCACGTCCTGCAGGAGGGCGCTGCTTTGTGCGACCACTCCGTCCCACGCCGGCGGCGATGTGAAGAAAAGGAGTTGGAATACGGCTGTTTCCTTATCGTACGGTTTTGAGCCGGCGATCTTGATCACGCGCGTCGGCGCGTTCGCTGCGCTCATCATCGCCAAACGGATCGCTGCGAGCCGAGGGTTTCCGGCGATGAACGTGGACCGCCAGTCCGCTGACAGTATCATCCCGACCTCCCCGATCGGAAGCGCGATCGTATCTCCAAAGTACAGCAGCAGCGTATAGGCAAAGTCGGGATTCGAGATGTACGCACCGTCGAGCGGCCCGGCGTATAGAACCATGTTGTCAATCGTGCTCACGTGGAGTTTCGGCGCGAGCGCCATTGCGATCACAGTTCCATAACTGTGCCCGGCGATGTCGACGTGGCGGAGTCCGAAGCTGTTCAGGTCGGCGGCCATTTGCGGAATGATGCTGTCGGGTGTGTGAAGCCAATCGTAGTCGTAGCCCATCACGACGTCATATCCACCGTCCTGGCGCAATAGCTCGACCGTCGAGGGAAGAAACGACTGTTCGACACAGCTGAAGATTCCGTGCAACAGGAGCAGCGGATGAACCGGTTGTGTCGGCGGTGCGCCCGTTTTCCAGCTTTGCGACGCATGGTCGTAGTAGCGTAGCCCCGGTAAAAATGCGCCTTGTGCCCCGCAGGGAGTCGCCGCGGACACCAACCGGTTGAAGAACAGATCCATCCCTTGCGTGAAGGCCGGGAGGCTCGACGGCAGCGCAAAGTTCAAAAAGCCGCTCGCCGCGTCGAACTGCGGCTCGCCCGAGATGTCGGTCGAGGAATTACCCGTCCCGTAGATCCGCAAGATTGGCAGCGCGAAGCTGTCGAACTTCGGAATCGCATCGGGCGGGAGTTTGAAATGTAACGTAATCGGCGGGCTCGTCCCGTCCGCGCGGACGCGCCGAAGGTGAGCGCTGGTCGGCGATCCCGCGGGAAAGAACGCGACGCGCAGCGCCGGCGCCGACGAACTGAAGTTGGCGGACGATGGCGCAAGGTTCGCTTGCGGCAAATACGCGAGCTGCACCACCGCGTTCTGGTTGAGCGCTCCGGGCGCAATAGTCACCGAGCTGCCGCTCGTAAGCGTGACCGTGCCCCCCGCCGCAGCCGAAATGGCTTGCGAACGGCTGTCGGTCGCGCCGGCAGGCACGGGAAGCGGGGTCGGCGGTGGCCCAGAGTCAAATGGCGGAGCGCTCGCACCGCCGCCGTTACAGCCCGCTAACATCGTCGCCACGATAGTCAGGAGCGCGAGTTCAACCCGATATCGCATGGAGGCCCACCCCGATCGCCGCAGCCCGTCCGACCGATCGCGGCGCGGGCGCACGCTAGGCCGAAGTAGTTAGGCAGCCGACTTGATAGCTCCTTCCTCTAGCTAGCCGAGCGAGCATTATTATTTCGTCGAGCCTCGCTTGCTACGCCAGCAGCTTGTCCGGGGTGAGCGGCAGGTCGCGCACGCGTTTGCCGGTCGCGTGGTAGACCGCGTTCGCGATCGCCGCGGCCGCGCCCACGATCCCGATCTCGCCGATGCCCTTCACGCCGATCTCGTTCACGTGCGGGTCGTCCTCCGGCACGATGATCGATTCCACCGCGGGCACGTCGGCGTTCACCGGCACGAGATACTCGCCGAGGTTCGCGTTCATGATGCGGCCCGAGCGCTCGTCGAAGCGCGTGTGCTCGAGCAGCGCCATCCCGATGCCCCAGACCGCGCCGCCCAAATACTGGCTCTTCGCCGTCTTCTCGTTGAGGATGCGGCCCGCGCCGAACGCGTTGACGAACTTTGCCAACCGAACCGTGCCGAGATCCGGATCGACGCGCACCTCGGCGAACTGCGCGCCGAACGAGTGCATCGCGTACGTCTTCTTCTCGTCACCGGGTTTCGCGTCGGCTCGTCCTTCGATGGTTTCCGTGCCGTGCTTGCGCAGGATCGCGACGAGTGTTTCGCCGCCCGCGCTCGCGAGCGATGCGACGCCCACGCCGTCGAGCGCGGCGAGCTTCGCGCGCACGTCGAGCGCCGCGAGCTTGAGCGCGGAGCCCGCGCTCGCGGTGAGCGCCGAGCCCCCGGCATTCGGGGCGACTGGAAACGCCGAGTCGCCGAGCTCCATGCGCACGCGCTGCACCGGCAGGCCGAGCACCTCCGCGACGACTTGCGAGAACACCGTGTAGGCGCCGGTGCCGATGTCGACGCCCGCGCTGCGCGCGAGCACGGTACCGTCGGCGCGCAGCTGCACCGTCGCCGATGCGGCGCTGCGGTTCATCGGGTACGTCGCCGAAGCGACGCCCAAGCCGACGAGCAGATTGCCGTCGCGCATCGAGCGCGGACGCGGATCGCGGCGGCTCCACCCGATCCGCTCCGCACCGGCGCGCAGCGCCTGCACCAGCGAGCGGCTCGAGAACGGACGCCCTTCGGCATCGCGGTCGGTGTCGTTGCGCACGCGCAGCTCCACCGGATCGACGCCGAGCGCGTACGCGAGCTCGTCGACCGCGGACTCTAGCGCGAACGATCCACTCGACTCGCCCGGCGCGCGCATGTACGTCGGCGTCGCCGTGTTGAGGCGGACGGCGCGGTGCGTCACCAGCAGGTTGGGCGTCCCGTAGAGCACCTCCGAAAGCAGACCCGACGGCTCGACGAACTCGTCGAACACCGACGTGTGCGCTGTCGTCTGGTGGATCACGCCGGTGAGCTTGCCGTCGGCGCCGGCGGCCAGCGCGACGCGTTGCACCGTGCGCGGGCGGTGCCCGATCGAGCCGAACATCTGCGGGCGCGACAGCGCGATCTTCACGGGCCGGCTCGTGAGCTTCGCCGCCATCGCGGCGAGCGTCACGTGCGGCCACGACGAGCCCTTCGAGCCGAAACCGCCGCCGATGAAGCGCGACACGACGCGCACGCTTTCCACCGGCAGGCCGAAGACGGCGGCGAGCTTGCGCCGCGCGCCGATCACGCCCTGCGTCGCATCGTAGACGGTGAGGCGATCGCCCTCCCACAGCGCGATCGTCGCGTGCGGCTCCATCGGGTTGTGGTGCTCGACCGGCGTCGTGTAGACGTTGTCGACCTTGACCGACGCGTTTGCGAGCGCGGCTTCGGCATCGCCCTTGTGCGTGTCGGCGTCTTTGCCGTGCACCTGCGCGGGCTTGTACGCCGGCGCATCGGCGAACCGCGTCGCGGGCGTGGCGACGGCGGCATAGCGCACGCGCAGCGCGGCGGCGGCGTCGGTCGCGCGCTCGAACGTATCGGCGATCACGACCGCGACCGGCTGGCGGTCGTAGTGCACGAGATCGTCCTGCAGCACCCGCAGCACGGGATAGCCGACCTGCGGCCCGCTCGCGTTCACGCGCGGGGCGTTGGCGGAGGTCATCACCGCGATGACGCCGGGCATGCGCCGCACCGCGGCGTCGTCGATCTGTGCGATGCGCGCGTTCGCGACGGTGCTGAGCACCAGCGCGCCGTAGGCGACGTTCGGCACGTCGATCTCGGCGGAGTATTTCGCCGCGCCGGTGACTTTGAGGCGGCCGTCGACGCGGTCGACGGGCGCTCCGACCAGCGCGCTCACGCCGCGCCTCCGGCATGCGCAAGCGCGCGCGCGACGGCCCGTCGCGTGAGCGCGAGCTTGAAATCGTTCTGACCGTAGCCGCGCATGCCGCGCGTCGCGGCGCGCGCCGCCTCCGCGAACGTGCTCGCGCTCGCGGGGCGTCCGACGAGCGCGGCTTCGGCGTCGTGCGAGCGCCACGGCTTCGGCGACACGCCGCCCAGCGCCACGCGCGCGGAGCGAACGCGCCCGCCCGCGACGTCGAGCGCGGCGGCGACGGAGACCAGCGCAAACTCGTACGACGCACGGTCGCGTACTTTGAGATAGTACGAGCCGCGCGCGTGCGCACTGGTGAGCAGTTCCACCGCGGTGATCAAATCGCCGCGTTCCAGCACCGTCTCACGCTGCGGCGTCGCGCCGGGCAGCAGATGGAACCGCTCGAACGGGATCGCGCGCTCGCCGGCGCGCCCGCGCACGTGCACGACCGCATCGACCGCGAGCAGCGCCACCGCGAGGTCCGAAGCATGCGTGCAGATGCAGTGCTCGCTGCCGCCGATGACCGCGTGCTGGCGGTTGACGCCGGAGATCGCGGAGCAGCCCGTACCCGGCGCGCGCTTGTTGCACGGCTGCGACGCGTCGCGAAAATATGCGCAGCGCGTGCGCTGCATGACGTTCCCGCCGATCGTCGCCATGTTGCGAAGCTGCGGCGACGCGCTCAGCAGCAGCGCTTGCGACACGGCCGGGAAATCGCGGGCAACCGCGGGATGACCCGCGACGTCGCTCATCAGCGCGAGCGCTCCCACCCGCACGCCGTGCACCGTCGGATCGATCCCGCGCAGCGGGAGGCGTGTGATATCGACCAGCAGCGACGGCTGCTCGACGTACTCTTTCATCAAGTCGATGACGTTGGTCCCGCCGGCGACGTACCGCGCGCCAGGGTCCGCGGCGACGGTCGCCATCGCCGACGCAACGTCGTGAGCCTGCGCGTAGCGGAACCCCTTCACGACCGCGCCCCCGCCGCGTCGCGCACCGCCGCGACGATGTTGGGATACGCGCCGCAGCGGCAGATGTTCCCGCTCATCCACTCGCGCACCGACGCTTCGTCGGTTGGCCGTTTCTCACCGATGAGCGCGACCGCGGACATGATCTGCCCAGGCGTGCAATACCCGCACTGAAATCCGTCGTGCGCGAGAAACGCAGTTTGCACCGGATGCAGCTGCTCGCCGTTCGCAAGCCCCTCGATCGTCGTGACCGCCTTCCCTTGCGCCATCACCGCGAGCATGAGACACGAATTCACGCGCCGCCCGTCGACGAGCACCGTGCACGCGCCGCACGTACCTTGGTCGCAGCCCTTCTTCGTACCGGTGAGCGCGAGGCGCTCGCGCAGCGCGTCGAGCAGCGTGACGCGCGGCTCGATCTGCAGCGCGTGCGCCGTGCCGTTGACGTTGAGCGTCACCGGAATCGGCCCAGGCCCCGTCGACGGCAGCACGGACACCGACGTAACCGCCGCAACCGCGGCACTCAACCGCGGTGAGCCGAGCGCAAGACTGGCCGCAACGGTCGGGAGCGCCGCTCGTAACAGAAAACGCCGGCGCGTCACCTTGCCAAAGTCCATGCCCATACCTCCAGCGCGTACGATTGTCGTACCCGTACGCCCGGAGACCACACGCCGCTAGCGCGTTTCGCCGACCTCGATGATTTCCGCGACGGGGTTACCCTCCATGCCCTCCGGAACGGGATCACCGAACTCCCGCAGCACCGCGATGTGTCCTTGGATCGCTTCGCGCGCGTATCGCTCTGCGTCATCGCGAGTTGCACCCCAACTGAAGCAGCCGGGCAGCTCGGGTACGCGCACGCACCACGATCCATCCTCAGCCTGCTCTAGCACGATCACAAATGTGCTCGCGACTAGGGCGTCGCGGCTAGATCGGTGTTACGGAACGTCGTCGGCGGCGCCGGCGACGACCACGCCCGGGGTGCGAACGATCACGCGGTCGTGCTTCGTATCGTAGCGGACGGTGGACCCGAACGTCGTCGCGATCGTTTCGCTCGCCACCATCGTGCGGCCGTGCACGGTGAACGGCGCGTGCGCGAGCGTGACGCCACGTCCGTTCATCTTCGCGACCGTACTTCCGGCGCGCATCACGAGCACGTCGGTGCCGCGGCGCACGACGATCTGGCCGTCGGTGGTGTCGAACGACGTCTGCGCACCGGCGGCGTCGCCGACCGCGCGCAGCGGAAGATACGCGCCGCCCGGCGTGGTCACGGGCGCGACGTCGGATGCGAGCCGCTGGCCGTCGACGCTGATCGATGCCGGGGTCGACAGGACGAGCGACAGCGACGCGACCAGGGCGGTCACGGCGGTGGCTACGATCAGTCGTCCGCTCGGGACGATATTACGCAGGTGTCGCTTCACGGTTTATCTCGTGTGAGTAGTCCGGGTACTGCTCCTCGATGACCTTCTCGATCTCGAGGCGGAGGCGGCCGAGCAGATCGGCTTCGGGGAAGGTTCCGACCAGCTCGCCCTTGCGATAGATCGCGCCCTTGCCCTTGCCCCCTGCTATACCTACATCGGCCATCTTAGACTCGCCTGGCCCGTTGACGACACAGCCCATCACAGCGACCTTCACGGGCGCCGTGTACTCTTTGGCTATCGCTTCGACCATGCGGGCGAGCTCGACGACCTCGATCTCGGCGCGGCCGCATGACGGGCAAGCCGTGATGTCGAAGCCCTTCTCACGCAGGCCGAGTGCCGTGAGGATGCCCCAGGCGACCGGGACTTCTTCGACCGGGTCTGCCGCCAGCGAGACGCGCAGCGTGTCGCCGATCCCCTCGAACAGCAGGACGCCCAGGCCGATCGACGACTTGATCGTGCCGGCGAGCGGCAGGCCGGCCTCGGTGACCCCGAGGTGGAGCGGATAGGGCGTGCCGCGCTCGTCGAGCTGCTTCGCGAGCAGCCGGTACGAATAGATCGTTGTCACGGCGTCGTGCGCTTTGACCGAGATGATGATGTCGGTGTGGCCGAGCTGCTCGAGCAGCTCGACGTGGCGCAGCGCCGACGCGGCCAGCGCCTCGGGCGTGTGGCCGAGCTTCTCCTCGAGGTCGCGCGCCAGCGAGCCCATGTTGACGCCGATGCGGATCGGCGTGCCGCGCTCGACCGCGAGCTTCACGACCTCGCGCGTCTTGACCGGATCGGTGATGTTGCCGGGGTTGAGCCGCAGCTTCGCGACGCCCGCGTCGATCGCGGCGAGCGCCATGCGGTGGTCGAAGTGGACGTCGGCGACGATGGGCACCGGCGAGCGCGCGACGATGTGCGGCAAACCCGCCGCGTCCCGCGCGTCCTGGCACGTCACCCGCACGACCTCGCAGCCGGCCATCGCCAGCGCGTAGACCTGTTCGAGCGTCTTGTCCACGTCGGCGGTGTCGGTGGTGGTCATCGACTGCACGACGATGGGGTGGTCGCCGCCGATCCACGCCTTCTTGGCGTCCTTCGACCAGCTCGACTTGTTCTCGAGCAGAACGGCCTTGGTGCGGCGGCGGAGGCGGATCACGTCAGAACGCGCTGTGGCCCGAGATTGCGGCCGACACGTCGTGGAACGACACCGCCAGCATCAGCGCGATCAACACCGCGAAGCCGCCGACGTGCACGAGCGCCTCTTTCTCGGGGTCGACCGGGCGCCCGCGCAGCATCTCGACGAGGATGAACACGCCGCGGCCGCCGTCGAGCGCGGGGATCGGCAGCAGGTTGAAGATGCCGAGCGAGATCGAGATCATCGCGGCCAGCGACACGAACATGAACGGGCCGAACTGCTGAACCTGCGCCGAGACGCGGGCCATCCCGATGGGGCCTTGGACCTGACCGGCGATCGTCGACGGGTGCGTGACCAGCGCGCCGAGCGCCCCGGTCGTCGCTGCGATGACGCCGGTGAACTCCCGCCACGTGCCGCGCCACGCTTCAGCGATGCCGACGCGCTCGGAGACGGGAAGCGGGTTGAAGCCGAGCCGTCCGATCGTGGGGCCGTGCGGCGGGATGGTGAACGCGACCGGCGTGACGTCGACCGCCGCCTCGTGGCCGGCGCGGGTGTAGCCGAGGTGGAGGCGCTTGCCGATCGAGCCGTGGATCGTGTCGACGAGGGTCTTGCCGTCGTGGACCGGGCGACCGTCGATCGAGACGATCGTGTCGCCGGACCGCAGGCCGGCCTTGTCGGCAGCCATGCCCGGAACGAGCTGGTAGATCGTGGTCGTCGACTTCTCGCCCGCGACGCCGAACGCCAGCGCGCCGCCGAACAGCAGCACGAGCGCGACGATGAAGTTCGCCGCCGGCCCGGCCACGACGATCGCGAGCCGCTGGAGCGGCGTCTTCGCCTGGAAGTTGTCGGGTTCGTAGTCGGCCGCCGTCTTGCGGAACTGGCGCTGCTGCTCGGCCTGGGTGGACTGGCCGTCCTCGCCCTTCATCTGGCAGTATCCGCCGATGGGCAGCAGGTTGAGCCGGTAGTTGGTGCCGCTGCGCGGCGAGGTCCACTTGAGCAGCGTCGGGCCCATGCCCATCGCAAAGTCGGTCACGCGGACTCCGTTGAGCCGGGCCACGATGAAGTGGCCGTACTCGTGGAGGACCACCAGGACGGACAGCATCAGCAGGAAGATGACGATTGATTGCGCGCTCATGTGCTCCGTGAAGCCTCGGTTAGCCGTTCAACGACGAACGCCCGGGCCGCGTCTCGGGCCAGGCGGTCGGCCTCGCGAACGGCATCGAGGCTGATATTGACTGTATCGACCCGTTCGAGGGCCGTTTCGATGCAAACGGGGATGTCGCCGAAGCGGATCTCCCCCGCCACGAAGCCTGCCACGGCAACCTCGTTTGCGGCTGAGAGCACGGCCGGCGCGGTTCCACCGCGAGCGAGCGCCTCGTAGGCGAGCCGCAGGCACGGGAACCGCTGCGGATCGGGCCGCTCGAACGTCAGCGCCGTCACGTCCGCGCCGGGCGGGCCGCCGAGCGCCTGGATGGGGTCGTCGCTGACGGGCCGGTCGTCGAGGCGGTCGGGGTACGCCAGCGCGTAGCCGATCGGCAGGCGCATGTCGGGCGCCGCCAGCTGTCCGACGACGTTGCCGTCGGTGAACACGACGAAGCCGTGCGCGACCGACGTGCGGTGCACCACCACCTGAATGCGGTCGCCCGGCACGCCGAACCACTTCGAGGCTTCGATCACCTCGAGGCCTTTGTTCATCAAGGTCGCCGAATCGATGGTGTTCTTCACGCCCATCTGCCACGTCGGGTGCGCGAGCGCTTCGGCGACGGTGGCCGACGCAATCTGCTCCGCGGTGCGGTCGCGAAACGGCCCGCCCGACGCGGTGAGGATGATCGCCGCGACGCGGTCGCGCGGCGCGCCTTGCAGGCACTGGAAGATGGCGGAGTGCTCGCTGTCGACGGGCAGCAGCGTCGCGCCGCTGCGCGCGGCGTGCGCGACGAGCAGCTCGCCCGCCGCGACGATCAGCTCTTTGTTCGCGACGGCGACGTCGATGCCGCGATCGACCGCGGCGAACACGGCGTCGAACGCGACGGAACCGTCCGTCGCGGCGAGCACGATCTGCGCATTGCTTTCGCACGCGACCGCGTGCAGACCGGCTTGTCCGCCCGCCGCATTCGCGACGACATTGGGCCCGAACCGGGCGACCTGCTCCGCGAGCAGCTCGACGTTGCGCCCCGCGGCGAGCCCGACGACGTCGAACCGCTCCGGATGCCGCGCGATCACGTCGAGCGCCTGGCGGCCGATGCTGCCGGTGCTGCCGAGGATGGCGACACGCCGTCGCGTCACGAGTTCACGAGCCGGTACTCGGAGATCACGCCGATCACGTACAGCGCGAAGTAGAACGCGACGCCGGCGAAGATGAACGAGTCGAAGCGGTCGAGCACGCCGCCGTGGCCGGCGATCAGCGAGCCGGCGTCCTTCACCTTCGCGTCGCGCTTGAGCGCGCTTTCGACCAGATCGCCGGCCTGCGCGGCGACCGACGTGATCGCGGCGACGATCACGCCCTGCCACCACGCGACGTGCACCCACGGCACGAGCGCGATCGCGGCGCCGACGATCAGCGCCGCGGCGAAGCCGCCCACCGCGCCTTCGACCGTTTTTTTCGGCGACAGCTTCGTGAGCAGGTGCTTGCCGAACGCCGTGCCGATCAGCATCGCGAAGATGTCGGTGAACGCGACGATGAAGATGATCCAGACCATCCACAGCGCGCCGTCGTTCAGCGCGCGGATCGCGATGAAGTAGGTCATCAGCTTGCCGATGTACAGCACGCACATCAGCGTGTAGCCGCTGCGCGCGAAATAACCCGAGTCCGCCGTGAACGTCGCCGTCGCGAGCGCGACCACCACGGTCGCGGCGAGCAAGATCCCCTCGTAACGGTGGATGAGCCCGAAGTGGGTGAGGACGATGTACGCCCACACCGCCGCCATGGCGACCCACATCTCGATCGCCGGCCCTTTGCGTGCGGACAGGCCCGCGAACTCGTACACGCAGCACGTCGCGATGACCAGCACGAGGAGCGTGAACGCCGGGATCCACACGACGGCGGTGAAGCCGATGACCGCCAGCAGCACGCCGATCACGATGCGGCGCGTGCTCACCGCGGGTTGCGGCTTGGGCGACTTGGCCGGTGCGGGCACCGCGGACGCCGCCGTGGTCATCGCTCGTCGAGCCGGCGCTGGTACTCGGCGATCGCGTCGCCGAACGCGTCGCGCGAGAAGTCGGGCCAGAACGTGTCGCGCAGCACGAGCTCCGCGTACGCGACCTGGTACAGCAGAAAGTTCGACAGACGCGACTCCCCGCCGGGGCGGATCAGCAGATCGGGGTCGGGCATCCCCGCGGTGCTGAGATACGACGCGAGCGTCTCGTCCTCGATCGCGTCGACCGACAGCGTGCCGGCTTGCACGTCGTGCATCATGCGCGCGACGGCATCACGCAGCTCGCTGCGCGCGCTGTAGTTCACCGCGAGATTCAGGACGAGCCCGCTGTTGCGCGCGGTCTTGGCGACGAGCCGGTCGAGCGCGTCCTTCGACGCCGGCGGCAACTGCTCGTAGCGCCCGATGATGCGCACGCGCACGTTGTTGCGGTCGAGCTCCGCCAGCTCGTTCTGCGCGAAGTACACGCACAGGTCGAGCAGCAGCGAGATCTCCGTCTTGTCGCGCTTCCAGTTCTCCGTCGAGAAACCGTACACGGTCAGCATCGGGATGCCCCAGTCGCTCGCGGCGCGCGTGACCTCGCGCAGCGCGACGATGCCGCGGCGGTGGCCCTCGATCGCGGGCAGGCGCCGCGCGCGCGCCCAGCGGCGGTTGCCGTCCATGATGATGGCGACGTGCTTGGGGAGGCGGCTCGCGTCCAGCGTCACCCCGCGCGGCGGCTTGAGCAGCGTGGCCATCTTAGATCCGCTCGTACCCGTCATAGCCGGCAACGAGCTCCCACGCGCCGTCGTGCTCGCCCGCCAGCGCGCGCACCCGTAGCGCGCGCAGTGCGCCCACACCAACGGCAGCGTACGGCGGCGTCAGCACGCGAAACCGCAGCGCCCGGTCCCCGAGCGCACGAACGGCCTCGAACCACGGAAGCATCGTGACGTCTTCAACGGTGAGCACGGAGGCAATCAAACCTCCATGATCTCCTTCTCTTTGTTGTGGACCAGGTCGTCGACTTGCTTGACGTACTTGTCCGTCAGCTTCTGCACCTGATCGTTGCCGCGCTTGATCTGATCGTCGGTGATGGTGTGCTTCTTGCCGAGCGCCTTGATCTCGTCGATCGCTTTGTGGCGGATGTTGCGCACCGCGACTTTGTGCTCTTCGGACTTCTTTTTGACCAGCTTGACCAGGTCTTTGCGGCGCTCTTCGTTGAGCTGCGGGATCGAGAGGCGGATCGTCGCGCCATCGACGTTGGGGTTGAGGCCGAGGTCGCTGGTCTCGATCGCCTTGCGGATCGCGCCGACGGTGCTTTTGTCGAACGCGGTCACCAGCAGCGAGCGGCCGTCGGGGGAGTTCACGCTGGCGACGTTCTTGAGCGGGACGCTGGAGCCGTACGCCTCCACGTGGAGCCGGTCGAGGAGCTGCGGCGAGGCGCGGCCGGTGCGAATCGCGGCGAAATCGCTGCGCGTTGCCTCCAGCGCCTTGGTCATCTTCGATTCGGTGTCGCGGTAGACGTCATCGAGCATGCCCGACCCCTTCGCCGTGGACGCGGGCCGTACTCCGTGAGACGGTGGTTCCGATCTGGTCGCCCATGACCACCCGGCGGATGTTGCCGGGGACGTTCATGTCGAACACGATGATCGGCAGGCCGTTGTCCATGCACAGGGTCAAGGCGGTGGAGTCCATGACCTCGAGGCCCAGCTCCAGCACGCGCAGGTAGTCGAGCTGCGTGAAGCGCGTCGCCGAAGGGTCCTTGAACGGGTCGGCGCTGTACACGCCGTCTACTTTGGTTGCCTTGAGGATGGCCTGCGCGCCGACTTCGACCGCGCGCAGCGCGGCGGTGGTGTCCGTGGTGAAGTACGGGTTGCCGGTGCCCGCCGCGAAGATCACGACGCGGCCTTTGTCGAGATGGCGCATCGCGCGGCGGCGGATGTACGGCTCGGCGATCGCGTTCATCGCGATCGCGGTCTGCACGCGCGACGGCACGCCGATGCGCTCCAGCGAGTCCTGCAGCGCGAGCGCGTTGATAACGGTCGCGAGCATCCCCATGTAGTCCGCGGTCGCGCGGTCCATGCCGGCCGCCTCGTGCTTTTTGCCGCGCCAGATGTTGCCGCCGCCGACGACGACGGCCGTGGTAACGCCGTCGGCATGGATCTGTGCGATCTCGTGCGCCATCGCAGTCGTGGTATCGACGTCGACGTTGCCGCCCCGCCCGGCAAACGCTTCACCGGAGAGTTTCAGGAGAACGCGTTCGTAAGCGGGTTTCGGCACGGTGTTCCTCTCCGGGAGACTACTCTTCGCCTAGGGCGAACTTCATGTAGCGGCGGACGCGGATCTTTTCGCCGAGCACGCCGGCGACGCTGGTGACCAGCTCGCCGACCGACTGCGCGTCGTCCTTGACGAACGGCTGCTCCAGCAGCGTGTGCTCTTCGTACCACTTGTTGAGCTTGCCGGACAGGATCTTCTCGACGATCTCCGGCGGCTTGCCCGCGGGCAGCGTCTTCTCCAGCTCGGCTTTGACTTCGGCCAGCTCGGCGGCGGGAACCGATTCGCGGTCGAGATATTTCGGCGACATCGCCGCGACGTGCATCGCGACGTCGCGCACGAGCTCTTTGAAGCGCTCGTTGCGCGCGACGAAGTCGGTCTCGCAGTTGACCTCGACGAGCACGCCGATCTTGCCGCCGGCGTGAATGTACGATCCGACGAGGCCTTCGTTCGCGGCGCGCTCGGCCTTCTTCTCGGCCTTCGCGTGACCGGTCTCGTTGAGACGCGCCTTCGCGCGCTCCGGGTCGCCTTCGGCCCAGATCAGCGCGTTGCGGACGTCGGAGATCCCCGCGCCCGTGTCGTCGCGGAGACGCTTGATCTCGTCGGCGGTGGGTTTGTACGTCGTGGTGGTGTTCAAGTCGTTCTCTCGCTCAGACGCCGGCCGCCACGGGCTCGGGCGCGAGCTCGGTGTATTGCTGGTCGTAGTCGGCCGCGTCGTACGCGGACTCCGTCTCGGTCTTGCCTTCGACGATCGCGTTGGCGATGGTGGACACCATCAGGCGCACGCTGCGGATCGCGTCGTCGTTGCCGGGGACCGCGTAGTTGATCTCGTCGGGATCGCAGTTCGTGTCGATGACGGCGATGATCGGGATGTTGAGCTTCTTCGCCTCGGCGACCGCGATGCGTTCCTTCTTCGGGTCGACGATGAAGATCGCGTCCGGCAGGCGGTGCATGTCCTTGATGCCGCCGAGAAACTTCTCGAGTTTCTCCAGCTCGTCGGTGAGCCGCGCGACCTCTTTTTTCGGAAGCAGATCGAATGTGCCTTGCTGGCGCATCCCTTCGAGCTCGCGCAAGCGCGAGATGCGCTTCTGAATCGTCGCGAAGTTGGTGAGCGTGCCGCCCAGCCAGCGCTGGTTGACGAAGAACGTGCCGGCGCGCTCGGCCTCTTCGCGCACGACGTCCTGCGCCTGCTTCTTCGTGCCGACGAACAGCACGACGCGGCCCTGGCGCGACATTTCTTTGACCGCGTCGAACACGTCGTTGAGCATCGCCAACGTCTTCGACAAGTCGATGATGTAGATTCCGTTTCGCTCTTGGAAGATGTACGGTTTCATCTTCGGATTCCAGCGGCGGGTCTGGTGTCCGAAATGGACCCCGGCCTCCAGAAGAGCGCGCATGGTGACGCCTGATGCCATGGTGAATCGATTGCCTATCTGAGTCCGCGGCGGCCGTCCGTGGTGCCGTGATGGACGCATGGTGCTGCCGCCCTCCGGGCGGCGTGAGATGAGCGGCCCCGCGCGAGCGCGGAGGCACAACCCTAGTAGTATAGCAGGCCCGGCGGCGAGCTACAACTTGCGGGCGGCTACGTGGAAGACCGTGGTGCCGCGCAGGGACGGCGGCAGGGCGCCGCGCGCGGCCATGCCCTTGATCGTCTCGGCGGTGCGCTCCAGCGTCGTTTGATCGCGAACGTCCAGCAGGCGAGTGGTCTCCAGGTCGAGCGGCAGTGTCAGCTCGGCGGCCTCGATGAGGCAGCCGAGGCTCTCTAGCGCCGCGGCAACGCGCGGATAGGTGATTGGGAAGAACGTCCCGATCCCGCCGGGCGGTTTGTCCATCGCCATCACCCAGCGCTCGCACACGGAGCGCGGCGCCATCGGCGGCCACGGCATTTCGTAGTGCGCTTCGAAGCCTCCGCGGTAGTCGGGCGCGGTGAATACGATGAAGCCGCCCGGGCGCAGAACGCGGACGCTTTCGAACAGCGCGGCTTCGAGGTCGGGGATGTGCTCTATTACGGCCCAGCTCGTGATTAGGTCGAACGTCCCGGTATTGAATTCCAACGCGGTCGCGTCGCCCATTCGAGCGGCGCCGCGGTACGTCTCCGGCAGCGCATACGCGTCGATCTTCAACTCGGCGATGCGCACGCGCTCGTAGTCCACGTCGATGCCGACGGCGTCGTGGCCGCGCTTCAGCGCGCTGTAGAGGAAGGGCGCGCTGCCGCAGCCGATCTCGAGGATGCGGCGCGGCTGGTCGAGCAGTCCTCCGCTCAAGCGGTTGATGAGCTCGAAGCGGAAGTCCTGATCGTCGAGCGAGAGAATCCCGGCCGCGCGCACCGGCGCGGTGGCCGGCGACATGCCGTAGTCGCCGACGGCGCGGACGATCAGCCGGTTGCAGATCGCCTCCATGCGCGCGCGGGCGGTGGCCGCGTCCAAGCGGCCGGTTTCGAGCGTGGCGGTCATAGTCACAGCATCGGCGGAAACGTGCCGATAACTACGGGGATGGGCGTGACGCGCGGCCGGGCGGGCCGCACCGCCGTGGTTCTCCAGCCCTCCTACCTACCGTGGCGGGGCTATTTCGATCTGGTCGACCGCGCGGACGTGTTCGTGTTCTACGACGACGTGCAGTACGACAAGCACGGCTGGCGCAACCGCAACCGCATCAAGACCGCGAACGGCGTGAGCTGGCTGACGGTGCCGGTGCACGCGCACGGCGCTGTGGAAGGCGGCACGCCGATCGCCGAGATCGCGATCGACCACCGACGGGATTGGGTGCGCTCGCATGGTGAGACGCTGCGGCACGCGTATGGGCGTGCGCCGTTCTATGCGCGGTATGCGCCGCTGCTGTTGTCGATTCTGGAGCGGCGGCATGAGCTTCTTGCCGATCTCACGATCGAGCTGACCGTTGCAATCGCGCGCGAGCTCGGCTGCACGACCGAGTTCGTGCGCTCGTCGGAGATGCCGTTGAGCGGGCGCAAGAACGATCGCCTCATCGACGTGCTCGAACGCATCGGTGCGGATCGTTACATCAGCGGCCCGTCGGCGCGCGCGTACATCGAGCCTGAGCGCTTCGATGCCGCCGGGATCGCGCTGGAGTATGCGGCGTACGATTATCCGGCCTACGCACAGCCGCACCCGCCGTACGAGGCTGCGGTCTCGATCGTCGACGCGCTGTTCGCGCTGGGCCCCGCGGCCATCGACAACATTCGCGCGTACCGCGGTGCCGAGGCGCTGATCGCATGATCGCGTTCAACAAGCCGCACGAGACGGGCGACGAGTTACGCTACATCACCGAAGCGATCGCGGCCGCGCACCTCTCCGGCGACGGGCGTTTCAGCCGGCTCGCGCAAGAGTGGCTGGAGCGTGAGACGTACGCGAAGCGCGCGCTGCTGACGCACTCATGCACCGCCGCGCTGGAGATGGCGGCGCTGCTCGCGGACGTCGGGCCCGGCGACGAGGTGATCATGCCGTCGTACACGTTCGTCTCGACGGCGAACGCGTTCGTGCTGCGCGGCGCGACGCCGGTGTTCGTCGACGTCCGCCCCGACACGCTCAACCTCGACGAGACGCTCGTCGCCGGCGCGGTCACCGAGCGGACGCGGGCGATCGTCGCCGTGCACTACGCTGGCGTCGCGTGCGAGATGGACGCGCTCACCGCGATCGCGCGCGAGCGCAAGCTGCTGCTGATCGAAGACGCCGCACAGGCGCTGGGCGCGACGTACCGCGGCCGCCCGCTCGGCACCATCGGCGAGCTGGGCGCGCTGAGCTTTCACGAGACCAAGAACGTGATCTCCGGCGAAGGCGGCGCGCTGCTGGTGCGCGACGACGGCCCGTTCGCGGAGCGCGCCGAGATCCTGCGCGAGAAGGGCACGAACCGCACGAACTTCTTGCGCGGCCGCGTCGACAAGTACCGCTGGATCGACGTCGGCTCGTCGTTCCTCCCAAGCGAGATCGTGGCCGCGTTCCTGTGGGGCCAACTGCAGCACGCGCACGAGCTGCTGCTGCGGCGCTTGTCGATTTGGGAAGGCTATCACGAACGCTTCGCCGCGCTCGAAGCGACCGGCGCCGTCGTGCGCCCGACGATCCCGGATCACGTGCAGCACAACGGCCACCTCTACTACCTGCTGGTGCGCAGCGCCGCGCAGCGCCAGGCGATCCTCGACCGCCTGCGCGCGCTGGGCGTGCACGCGCTGTTCCACTACGTGCCGCTGCACTCGGCGCCCGCGGGCCTGCGCTACGGCCGCGTGCACGGCGGCGAGCTGCCGGTGACCGACGATCTCAGCGCGCGGCTGATCCGGCTGCCGATGCATTACGACCTCGACGAAGCCGACCTCGACGCCGTGGTGGCGGCCGTCGGCGAAGCGCTCGGAAAGCGGGTCGCGGTCTAGTGCGCGACCTCGCTCGCGAAACGGGTCAGCCGGTGCACGTCGGTCTCGCGACCGTCCCGCAAGGCCTCGCGCGCCAGCGTCGCCTCGAGCGTGAAGCCCGCGCGCTCGAACGCGCGGCGCGATGCGCCGTTGTGCGCGTGGACGTAGGCGTACAGCTTGCGCAGCGCGCGCTGCTCGAACGCATACGCTGCGAGCGCCTCGATCGCGTCGGTGCCGTAGCCGCGCCCGCGCGTGTCGGGATCGCCGATCAGGATGCGCATCTCGGCGCGCCGATGCCGCGCGTCGACGTCCCACAGCCACACGATGCCGATCAGCCGCGGCGCGTCGAGCGTCTCGATGCCCAGGAACACCGCGCGCTCCGACGCGACGGCCGCTTCAACGTACCGCCGGTGCTCGTCGGCGCTCGGCCGCACGGCGCGGTCCATGTCCTGCATTATGTCGGCACGGTTGATCCAACCGCGCCACGTCTCGAACTCGTCCGATTCGATCGCGCGCAGACGCACGAGACGACCGCGAAGCAGCATCGCGGCGCGTTTCCCGCCGAGTGCGACGCCTTCCCGCCCCAATCCGACCGGAGGACCTCATGACCACCCAAGCCGCCGCGACGCGCGACGACGTCATTCGCGCCAACATCGAAGTCCACACGCGCATGGCGTCGACCTACCAGTCGAACGAGCCGCACTTCCGCCCGGAGAACCGCGCGAAGGTGCGCCGCGTGCTGGAGACGCTGGCGGCGCGCGCGGGCGGCGGACGGCTGCTGGACGTCGGCTGCGGCACGGGCTTCGTGATCGACCTCGCGCGCGATCTGTTCCGCCGCATCGACGGCGTCGACGTGACGCCCGCGATGCTGGAGCAGGTCGACTGCAGCAGCGGAAACGTCGTCGTGCGGGAGGCTCGCGCGGAAGCGCTGCCGTTCGCGGACGCGACGTTCGACATGGCGTCGTCGTACGCTTTCATGCACCACGTCACCGACCACGTCGCGATCCTGCGCGAAGTGCGGCGCGTGCTGCGGCCCGGTGGACTGTTCTACGTCGACCTCGAGCCGAACAAGCTGTTCTGGGCGTCGATGAATGCGCTAGAGATTCGCGGCGATTCGTACAGCGACATCGTGACGCGCGAGATCGAGAGCGTGCTGCACACCGACGATGCCGTCGAAGGCGAGTTCGGGATCAGCGCGCAGACGTTCCGCGACGCGGAGCCGATCAAGTCGGTGCTGGGCGGGTTCGATCCCGACGAGTTCGCGGCCGACGCGCGCGCGGCGGGCTTCTCCGCCGTCGAGGTGACGCCGGAGTGGTATCTCGGCCAGGGCGCGGTGCTGCACGGGCAGTCCGCCGCCGACGCGGCGACGATCGAGGCGTACCTGCGCCGCGCGCTGCCGGCGACGGCGCACCTGTTCAAGTACCTGCGCTTCGTCTGCGTCGCGTGATCGACGCACCCGGCGCGCCGAAGGCGGCGCTGCGAGAGATCGACGAACGCGGCTTCACCGTCGTGCCGGGTGTGGTCGACGCGGCGGAGATCGCCGCGCTGCGCGACGAGCTGGAGCGCGCGATCGTGGAAGACCTGACGCGCTGGGGCGGCAACCCGCACTACCACGACGCGCACATGGTGATGAACCTGATGACGCGCGGCGATGCGTTCCTGCGGCTGCTGGAAAATCCCGTGATCCATGCCTACGCGTCGGCGCTGCTGGGGCCGACGTGCATTCTGTACGCGTACACGTCGTCGTCGATGCCGGCGGGCGGGACGAACTATTCACGCCGCGTCCACGTCGACGCGCCGCGCTGGATCCCGGGCTATCCGACCAACGTCGGCTTCACGCTCGCGCTGGACGATTTCACCGAAGAGAACGGCGCGATGAGCGTGCTGCCGGAGTCGCATCTGTCGCCGGGGACGCCGGACGACGCGACGTTCGACGCGCACGCCGAGACGGTACTGCCGCGCGCGGGCGAGATGATCGTGTTCAACGCGCGCACGTTCCACCGCGGCGGCGTGAACCGCACGGCGCGCGCGCGCCACGCGGTGACGATGAACGTATGCCGCGCCTACATGCGCCAGCAGTTCGACTACCCGCGGCTGGTCACGCCGGAGCTGGTGGAACGGCTCGGCCCGGTCGGGCGGCGCTTCCTCGGGTTCGACGTGCGCATGCCGTCGTCGCTTTCGGAGTACTACGTGGCCGAAGACGAGCGCATGTACAAGGCGGGTCAGGGATGACGCCGGCGGCGGGGATGACGCCGCCTGGGCAGGCGATCACGGCGTTAGCGCGCCGGTATGCGGGGCGTGCCGACGTCGTCGTCGCGACGCCCGCGACCCTGGGCACCGCGATCCCGGAGATGATCGAACGCCGCCGCAACGGCGGCCGCGTGGACCTCGTGCTGGAAGTCGAAGAGCCGCGCGTCGCGCTGCTGCGCACGGTCGCGCAGCAGTTCCTCGACGCGCCGAGCCCCGACGAACGCGCGGCGCGCTTCGACATGCTCGCCAACGGCCAACTCGCGCTCAACGACCAGCCGCAAAACGTCGTCGAAGAAGGTTGGTACGGTACCGCGGGCACGATCGCTTTCCAGCACGCATGCTCAATCGCCGATCGCGTGGTCTTTCGGTCGGTCGTGGAGCGCGAGCGCTGCCGCCGGCTGTTCGGTGAAAGGCCTGCGCGCGCGGTGCTCGGCGTTCCCGATGACGACCGTGTCCCCTCACCGCCGGCCCCCGGCGAGATCGCACGCGGCGAGCACGTCGCCTTGTGGGCGGCCGACGTCGCGCCTGCGCTCGTCGCCGTCGCGGACGCGATGCTGTGGGACCTGCGCGCGCCGGTGCGCGTCGTCGACCACACGACACCGGACGCCGCGCGCGTCCTCGCGTCGGCGCGCGTCATCGTAGCGCTCGACCCGGACGATCCGGCCGCGGCAGTAGCGCTGGCGCGCTACGGCGTGCCGCTGTGCGCAACGTGGACGTCGGGCGCGACCGAGTACGTCGACGGCGTCGAAAGCTACGAGCCCTGGAACCGCATCACGTTCGTCGAGTCCGTACTGCGCGCATTCGGCGCTGAAGCGCCCCGCATGCGCTCGGCGAGCCACGAGGCGCCGACGCCACAGCCGGCCGTGGTGCGCGACCGTGCCCCGCTGGTCTCCATCGTCATGCCGACGTGGAACCGCCCGCACGACCTGCGCGCGAACCTCACGCGCCTCCAAGGGCAGACGTATCCGAACACCGAGATCATCGTGGTCAACAACGCCGGCGCACCCGTCGAGGACGTCGTCGCGGACTTCCCGGGCACGCTGCTCGTGAACCGCAGCGAGAACACCGGCAACTCGACGATGCCGCGCAACGACGGCTACGCGCGCTCGCGCGGCGCATTCATAACGTTCATCGACGACGACGACTGGTATTTCCCGGACCACGTCGCCGCGAACGTTGAAGCGCTCGAACGCACGGGCGCGGCATGTGCGTACTCGAACTTCTTGGTGCGCCTGGTGCGCCGCGAACCCGACGGCACCGAGACGGAGCTGGGCTGGGACCTAGAGCGCAACCCGGGCATCACGTCGTTCGAGCTGCTCGTCGCGAACCGCATCGGCTACATGACGGTCTTCTGCCGCCGCAGCGCGATCGAGACTGTCGGCCCGTTCGATCCCGAAGGCCTCGGCGGCGAAGAGGTGGAGATGTGGCTGCGCCTCGCGCAGCGCTTCGACTACGTCCACCTCGACCGTCCGACAACGGCATACACGATTCGCAGCAACTGGAGCGGCCAGGCCACCGCACAAAACCACCACCTGTTCGCAGGCGGCTACGAATACGTCTACCGCCGCTACGCCGCCGCAGGCCTCCCACACATCCTCGCGGCCCGCGAACGCTACCTCACGCACCTGCGCTCATCGGACACACCGGCGCCACGCCAGCCGCGTTATACGATTCGAGTCAATGCGGATGCACTCGTGTAATCGCACAATGCTGCGCCGCGTGGAACAGTAGGCACGACCTCCTACCTGCCTACTAGCATCCAGTTCAGCACTTCATGCTACGCGACGTCAGATAGTTGGCTCTTGTTTCGGGGGTCGCTAGGCAAGCTCGGTTTCGATCCGGCAGTACGCGTTGCACTCGCCGCAGCGTACGTGCTCCGGTTTTACCGGCGTCTCTACATGGTCTAACCTTGCTCGAACGCCGTGCTGATGGCAGACGAGCTTGTAAACCGTTTGGATCGGTTGCGTGGCACGATTCATTCCTGGAACTACGCCCTGCCGAGCAGCGGTCCTCTTGGACATCTGACCGCCGGCGCAAGAACCCGTCAGTCTAGTTTGCTCGGGCGCCAAAGCGTTCAAAAATAGCGACGGCGATTCAGCGTTGACTGAGAGGGCGCGATAGCGAGTCCAACCCGTTTCAGGTCATCCGAAGCCGAGTCAATTATCGTCGGAGAGCACGGGGAGATTATGACTTCGTCGATTAGCGTTTGTAGGTTCGTCTTCACATGATATCCATGCGCCAGGTCCGGCGGTATCGGATCCCAGTATGACTCGCCATCGCGTGGAAAGTCATGGATGATCCCTCGACATTCTCGCTCATCCTCAAGCTCCACTGATTTGGCGATTACACGAATCCGCGGGTTAGCCGAATATTCGGACGCGATTTCGTAGTCCGACGTATCGAACGCGAGAGACGAGGACAGACTCGGGCACGGCGTGTTGCAGGCGCCCTTGAGTCGTCACGATAGCGACGCCCTCACCGTGAGGCGCGCCCGCGTAATTTCTCCAAAACATGTCAGATTCTGTGGGCCGTTCGTTCCAGCATGTCGCCAGGCTACGCATGGTGACTGTCGCATGCCACTCCTCCGAAGCACGGAGATGTGCATCAACGTCGCCCCCCTGTTCCCGTATCGTTTGTTCGATCATTTTCGGCAACATGGCGGGCGAGGTTCCTTCAAACTTGTCTGGGAACGTCGGTAAGCGCGCAAAGAACAAACCATTTAGCAATAGATCTTGGGACTTCCAAAGTTCCATGTAACGCCATATCTTAGCCTCATCGACAAAGCCACCGTCGCCCATGAACCTCTTCGTCGCATCCCCAACGACAACTGAGCCGATCTGCACAATCATTGAATCCCTAAGGAACCCTCAAGTCGCCGACCAGTTTCGCGGTTGTGACGCGCGCGCACAAATGTCCCAGCCGGCCCGACCGCCTCATGATCGCCGCGCTACCCTTGATCGCGGGAATTCCGTGCGAGAGCCCGAGGCTACGTGAAGCTACAGTGCGCTTCGTTTCGGTAGCGGCTGATCAGCGCCGCCGGTTATATTCCTTATGATCACGGCGTCACTGCCGCGTTACGGGTACTTCTGGACGCAGCTGTTGGTGGCGTTGCTCCATAGCGGCGCGGTAGGATAACCGCCGGCATTGGGGTTGTTGATCAAGCCGCTCCACGCGCATTTGCCGGCGATCTCGGTGCCGCTGACGGCGTCGGTCCAGCCGGTGCTCGGGACGGGGTCGGTCTCGATATCGGCCTGCTGGCCGCCTCCGACGACCGTGACGCCGTCGAGGATGCCGGGGTTGTTGACCGAGCCCGCGCCGCACGACGCGCCGGCATCGGGCAAGTACGGATCGTTCGTCCATGCGATCGTGTGACTGGCCGCCGTTGTTGTGGTGTGGTACTCGCAGTACTGCGTGCCGAAGCCCGAGGGCACGATACCGTGCGGCAGCGCGACGATGTACGAAGCGTTCACCGTGTAGTCGCCGTAGTGCGCGGCGGCCTTGGCGGCTTCCGCGGCGAGTTGCGCCTGCGTCGGGTTGGGCGGGGGTGCGCTCGTGGTGTCGATGTACGATCCGACAAAGCTGCCCGGCTGGTTTCCGACGTGCTGGCCGTCGCTCTGCGTGTACTGCGTCACCGTGTTGAGCCAGCCGCTGCCGCCGATGATGCGCAGGAAGCCCTTGAGGCGCGCCGCGACGCCGTTAGGATCGCCGCTGGTGGTGTTCCACGCCGAGCCCCAGAAGACGACGTAGATCTTCGGGTTGGTCTGCACGGGGCCGCCGTGGTAGACCAGTCCGCCGACGGACTGCAGCGCGCGCCGGCCCGCCTGCGAGGTGCGCATCGTGTCGATGACGTCGCGTGTCGGGAACACGCGGATCGTCTCGCCCGTGACGTTATTCTGCGCCGTGAACGCCGAGAGCGACGTGAACTCGCGCAGTTCCGACTGCGCTTGCGTGGCGGCGTCATTGGACGGGACGACCGTCTGACCGCCACCCGAGCAGGCCGCGAGCAGCGCCGAGGCGGCGGCGGCCAAAAACCGAGCTTTCACGAAAACCTCCACACCGTAGATGCCAGAAGAGCCCGCCGAAATCGTTCGACGGGCTCCTCGGCTTTCGCTTCTCGCGCGCAGGCGGGAGCGGAGCCGCTGCGTTTGTGACGCGCTTAAGGCCGCTGTCGCAGGACGTCACGCACCGTGCCCGGTCCCGCTGGTACGCAGGCTCTTTCGACGCAACTATGGTCACCGCACACGACTCGGCAAAGAGGTTCGCCGAGCGCGGTTGCAAGCGACGACAAGACGCGTTTGTCGACGGGCTTGCCGGATTCGAGCCGGCGGATCGTGCACGCCAGAACGTCAGCTGCCGTTGCCAGCTCGTAGACGGTGTAGCCCCGTGCAATGCGAAGGCGAAAGATGCGCGCCGACAGTAGTTCTACCGGCGCGACTCTCCTGTGCCCATTGCTCCGCGTTGGGTACGGCGATCGCGATTGTCTGAACATCATCGCTTCGCCTTCATGCACCAGTAGGCGGCCTCGATCGCATAGCTGATCGACGCGCGCAGGCACACGCAGGCGAAGACCACATGCGACGCACGCGCTTTATCGGCGGCCATGTAACGAAAGCCGCCGCTCGACTCGTCGACTGACGCGTCGATGCCGTTCTCGCGCAGGAAGCGAACGATCACCTCGGCATTGAAGTCGTCGGCCTGCACTAAGCCGGCCATGTTCTGGTGCTGTTCGTTCGTTACGTCCGCCATCGAGGCGTGAAACTCAGTGAGCGGCGCCATCACGCGGTCACCTCGCCGCGATGATGAAACGGGCGGAAGTCGGCGCTGGAAAAGCCGCGCCGAGGGCTCGACGTTGATACGTCGAACTCGCAGGTTGTCATTCGGTGCTTACCCCATCGGGTGACAGGCTCGGTCGGTGCTTCGAACACCGGCCGGGCCGCTTAGTGAAAAATCGCGAAAGAGTTCGCTACGAAATTATAGCACGAACATGCGTTCGGGGCAACGGGTCATGCGTGCAAAATGTGCGTGAAGCGAGGAGCGTTTCGGTGAGTCAACAGGCTTTTTCGATTACCGGTATGGATCTCAGCGGTTACATGGTCAAGGACGCGGCGCGCGCGATCTCGTTCTACCGTGACGTGCTCGGGTTCGAACCGGTCAAGGTGTATCCCGACAACCGCGGCGCCGAGTACGATCTGCCCGACGGCACCACGTTTGGTCTCTGGGGCGGCGGCGGCCACGTGATGCCGTTCCAACCCAGCAACGGCATTTTGTTCGCGGTCGACAATCTCGACGCCGCCGTCGCGGCGGTCGAGGCGCGCGGCATCCCCATCGTGATGCGAACGGAAACCCCCGTCTGCTTCATGGCCGCGATCAACGACACCGAGGGCAACCTGGTCGTCCTGCACAAACGCAAGCCGGCGTAACGGCGGATTCACGAACAGTCGCGGCATGCGGTACGGATCCGTCGTAGCGTCGTTCCTCGTTGCCTGCGCGCTTGTCGTAATTGGACGGCCCAGCGCGGCAGCTCCGCCGCTAATCGTGCCGGATGTCGTCGAACCTGCGCCGATTCGCATTGTCGATTCGTCGACGAACGTCCTAAGTCCGAACGAGTTCGGCGATTTTATCGACATCGTGTGCTTCGCGTTCGTGAACGAAGGGCCGCGAACCGCCGCGAAAGTCGGGTTCGACGTGACGTTGCTGGACTCGTCCGGAACCGTCCTCGCCGTGCACATGATGAAGCCGGCCGGTCGTTTCGTGCGCGGCGAGCGGTCAGCGTTCTCTCACGGCGGCGACCCGAGGGTGACGCCGAACGGTAACTGCTACCCGATCTACGCCTTCGGGCGCAACGGCTCGACGTTCATGTACCGCCCGAAAGCCGGCCCGCAGACAGTGGTCAGCACCATCTTGATCGCACCGCGCACCGTTGACTATGAGAATGGAGAGACTTGGCGCGCCGGGGCGCCGTCCCGCATGGTGGGCCAGCATGTCGATCTGCCCCGGACGGCACCGCCCTCGCTGGAGGTACCGAATGGTCCACCGCTGGTGACGTGGCGCAACACTCCCGAGGCGCAGCTCCGCATCGACGACGCGTTTCTCGAGGGCGGCCGCTTCCTCTACACGTGCATGTCGTTCACGAACCTTGCGCCGAAAACCGCGCGCCGCGTTCGGGCGGACGTCATGATGATCGACCGAGCCGGCACCATCGTGAATGTCGAGCATATCAACGTCTCCGATCGCATCAAGCCCAACGACCCGCTTACCAACCAACGCGGATCCTGCCTGTCGATGAATGGCATTTTCGACGGCGACACCTTCCTCTATCGAGCACCGGTCGGAACCGTACCGCTCGGCCGTGTCATCGTGTCGCCCGCCGCGATCGACTTCGACGACGGCTCCTCGTGGGCTGCGCCCGCAACTCCGCCGATCGGTTCACGCGCTCCGTTCCCGTAGCGAGGATAAGCTTCCACGCCGCGGAACGGCGCTCGCATGCCAGCGAGGCGAGTGGGATTGTTCCGGGCGGCAATCGCGATGCTCGCCGGAATTGGGGTCGTCGCGAGCGCGTTGTCGACGAGTGCCGCGACCGAGACGACGGCGACGGAAACGGCTCCGCGAACGACGGCGATTGCGTGGGCGGACTGCGTCTACGGCCTCGAGACCGTTCCGACACCTCCGCTGGCCGCGTACCTCTTCACGCCGGACGGACTCGTGATGCGCTCGTTCGACAACGGGCGCGTCGAGTCGGCCGTCATCGGTCCGAAGCGCTATCGCGCCATCGCCGACGGCATCGATCATTCGACCCTTTTCGATCCGCCGCCGCCCGCACCGAGTCCGCACCCGGGTACCACGGATCTCTACCACGTCGGCCCAACCGATACGCGCCGGACGCGCTTTGCGGTGCGGCGCGACGGCGAGTGGGACGACTGGAGCGTGTATCGAGATTACACGGAGCCTGAATGGGCAGCAGTCGGGGCGGCGTACGCTGCCGCGTACGATAAGAAGCTCAAGTGGCGCCCCGCGGCGCCGCGAGCAAACGCGTTCGCGGTCTGCGACTGGGGCGCGCCGCGCGAGGCGATGGTGATACCGGCGTCCCCGACGACGTCGAAATGGGGCGTGGCTGAAATCCTCGTCGTGGACTGTCGCCGAGGCACGGCAGGCGCGGCCGCTTCGCCGGTGTATGCGTACCGGCTCATGCGATCGGGAAACGTTGCGCGGACGACAGTCGACAGCGACACCCGGGTCGCGCGCCGAACCGAGAACGCCGACATCGGATCGAAGACCATGGCGGATTTCGGAGCCCGCCTGGAACGGTCCGGCTTTTTCCAAAACAAAGACATGAGCGGCGCTGTCGCAAGCGACACGGGTGGCCAACGCCTCAGCGCGCTTCGCGACGACGTTCGCACGACGTGGAGCTCCGAGCGGTCTCCTTTGCGAGCGAATTATTCCGAGATCATGTCGGCCATCTTGGCGAAGGTGAGTGATCCTGGTTTGAAGTGGGCCGCGGGCCAGCGCGACGATAATGTGTTCTCGATGTGCACGCAATGATGGCGCCGCCGAAGCTTCGGTAATCGTTTTGCTCTTGCTGGCGTGGGCTCTACGGTCGGCTGCTGGTCCAAACCAATACCGCTCGTCATGGCACGTTTGGGCGACGCGAACTGTTCGGGGCCGCGAATACGCGCCCGGCTGCCTTGAGGTAGGCAGGAACTAGTCGGTTCCACGGTAATCTCTCGCCCCACGCCGGCGACGCCCGGTAAAGCGGAGGGTGTCCGGGTGAAAACAGCATTGCGCGGAAGCGTCGCTTTTGCGGTCGTCACGACTTTCGCATTGGCCCCAGGCGCAATCCCGTATCGCAGCCTGGCGGCACCGATCGGGGGTGTGCCAGCGGTTCACGCGGTAGCGCCACCGCAGGCCCTGGCGCAGCCGGTGAGCAAGCCGCCTCAGCGCATCGTCCTACCGGCGCTGTCGCCGCGGCCGCGGCCGCCGTTGCCTGCCGGCGCGTCGATTCATGCAATAGTCAGCCGCGACATCCGCACGACACGCGGGATGCGCCGTCCGCCGCCACAGATGTTGCGGCCGAGCGAGATCGACCGTGTATTGTCGCTTTCGCGCGAGCGTGCGGCGCACGCGATCGCGCCCGCAGCAGCTTCCCGGACGCCCACGCCGCGCGTCGTCGCGCCGGGAGGTACGCGATCGAGTGGCGGGCCCGCGAAATCTGCCGCGCGCGCGATCCACAGCGTGCAATCGGGTGCCGGTACCGGTATCAATCCGTGGTGGCGGTATGAAGAGGGTCGGGCCGCCGACGGCGGTCGCCTGATGGTGAATATCGGTACTGGCAACTTGCTGTTGCAAGACGACGACATGGCGGTGCCGCACAAGGGCGTGTCCCTAGCATTTCGGCGAACATACAACTCGCAGAGCGGACATGACGTGGTGGGCAACGACGGCACGCCGCCCGGGATGTACGGGAACGGCTGGACCAGCACGTTCGACGCGCATCTGTCCGGCAGTAGCGCCGGGACGATCAGTGTATGGGACATCGACGGTGCACGCTACGATTACACGCTCGCGGCCGACGGTGTCACCCGCGTCCCGCCTCCCGGGCAACACGCGAACGCTCGTATCGGACGGTGGCTGCGGATTCATGTGGACGAAGAAATCCGGAACGACGTACTACTTTTGGACCCCCGACGGCGCCGCTCCGTGCACCGGATCGTGGTGGGGATCCTACGGTGCGTACGCCGGGCGGGCATATCAAATCATCGGTCGCAACCGCAACGCGTATGTAACTTTTTACTACAGCTGGGACGGCGGCAACAGCGCGCCGGGCGGAAAGATCAGCACGATCGTGGCACAGACCGAGTCAGGACTGACGGCGACGCTGTCGTTCGCCGACCTGTCGGGCTATCGGTTGCTGCAGCAGATCGTCTTTCCGGACGGCGCCACGTCGCTGACGTACAGCTACGACGCGAACGGCAACTTGACGGCAGTGTCTCGGCCGCCCAACAACGCGGGCGGTATTCGGCCGAGCTATGCTTTCGGATATCAAGCGATCGGCACGCGCTCGGTGATCCAGTGGGTGAGCAGCCCGCGCTGGACGGGTACGGACGGCGGCTACAATATCTTCGTCTTCGCCGGATCCGACGCGTCCTCGGCATCGGTTAGCGCGATCGTGCACGAGGCGGTGGTGAATCTCACGCCTCCAGACGGCACCGGAGTTCCGCTGCAGAGCAACGCGGGAACGGGCGCGCAGCCGTACCGCTTCGAGTGGTTCAACACCGGGGGCAGCGCGCCGTGGTTCCACGACACGGATGGTCATCTCACGTACTGGGTGACCGATTCGCTCGGGCGGCCAACCCAAACGCAAGAATGCACCGCGACGTCAGGATGGAACTGCACGGGGACGTGGCTCGTAGGCAACGAAACTTGGAACCCGCATAACAACCTCGTGATGGAAGTGGACGCGCGCGGGAACGAGACGGATTACCTGTACGACCCGAACGGAAACGTAACGGCGCTCGGCGAGCCCTACACCGCGACGTCGCAGGGCACGTTCAAGCCGACGAAGCTTTATGACTACGATGCCTACAACAATGTTGTGGGTTACTGCGACCCGACGGAGGTGCATGCAGCGAATAGCGACTGGCCGCAGGGTACTTTGGGTGGCGAATATCCCAGCGAAACGCTGTGCGCGACGCAGGTCGGCGCGGTACCGCATTGGAACGCGACGTACGCCTATCCGAGCTACGAGCAATACGGGGAGCTGGCCTCAATGAGGACCCCGACCGGTTACATGCGTACGTTCGCCTATGCCGCTGGGCAGCAAGCAGGCACGGACTACGGGCTGCCGACATCGGTCACAGGTGCGTCGTTCACGCAAGCCGACGGCACGTCGATCACGCCGGCGCAGACATTCTGGTACGATGCGAACGGGTATCTTCGGTGTTATCGCAAGGGCCAGGGGACCGCAGTATTCTCGTACGACGCGCTGGGCCGAATGACAAGCCTTGCCGACCCCGACGACTCCTCGGCGAACTCAAGCTCGATCTGCGGTAAAT
>DASWRD010000132.1:0-28741 GCA_036403315.1 Candidatus Elarobacter sp. | reverse complement strand
TGTGCTCGAGGTGATCGCGCTCCGCGACGCGCAACGGCTGTCCGCGCCATCGAACGTTACGTCCCCACAGGCCGCGTGTCCACACGAGGACGCCGATCGCATCGCGCAACGGGATCAGCCATCGCGGAGGGCGCTTCCGCGTGGCGAAGGCGGCGTGCGCGGTGTCGGCGACCGCGATTCGAAGCATCAAGGCAAGTGCGACCAGCGCGAGCGGTGCGCGCTTGTCGCGCGCGAGCGCGAGGTGGGCCAGCGCGAGCGGGAGCGGATACGTCAGGATGATCCCGGGATAGTTCAGCGGCTTGATCGCACGGATCGTGCGCGCCCAGCGAAGCTCGTGTTCCACGAGGGCGCGGACGCTGGGTTCGGCAACGACGTTCACCACCACACAGGATGCGACCGCGACGCGGTAGCCGTGCTCGGTGACGAGCCGGCCCAGCGCGAAATCGTCCGCGAGGTGATCGCCGAGCGCTTCGATGCCGCCGATCGCGGCGAGGACGCCGCGGCGGACGGCCATCGTAGAGCCGAACATGTATTCCGCCGGTTCGATCAGGTCGGCGACGAGCGTCGACGGGGCGAACTGTTCGGTGAGACACATCGCGCCGAGGACCGACGCGAGCGCTCCGTCCGACGGTTCGCCGCGGTAGAGCGCGGTCACCGCGCCGACGTGAGGATCCGCGAACGGCGCCGTGACGGCATCGAGGTAATCCGGCGCGACACGCATGTCGCTGTCCGAGATCACGAAGATCTCGCCGTGCGCGTGCCCCAGCATCGGGGCGACGTTCGCCATCTTGGGGTTGCGGCACCGCACGACTCCGTCGCCGACGACGACGGCGGATCGTTCCGGAAACTCCGCGGCGACACGGCGGATCACGTCCAGCGCGGGATCGGCGGCGTGGTGAACGCCGAACACGACTTCGAAGCCGGGATAGTCCTGAATGCAGAAGGAGCGGAGGTTCTCTTCGAGCTCCGCGTCGATGCCGCTCACGGGCTTCATGATCGTCACCGCGGGCCGCCGCTGCGGCGTCCCGCGCGGTGCGCGCAACCGGCCGCCGAATGCACGAAGGCGATCGATCGCGGCGACCGCATAGACCATCCCCACGACGGTTGCCGCGAGCGTCAGGCCCGCGGCGAGGCCGCGCACGTCAGTCCGCATGGACCAGATCGCGGAACGCGATGCGCTCGATGCCGTTCGCGTGCACGGCGCCGGCGACGCGCGGGCTCACCAGCGCGGCGAGCTCGTCCTCCAGCCGGTACGATTCGAGGTCGTGCGCGATGCCGGGCCAGCGGCGCGTCGCGGCGTGGAAGTACATCTCCGTGGTGCCGCTCGGGAGGCTGCCGAGAAAATCGAGCACGCGCTTCTGCGTCATCGCGCCGCTGTCGCGGAAGCCGAACACGCGATCGTTGTGCGCGACGCCGTTCGCGCGCAAGCGGGACTTCATCAACTGCAAGAACGGCCACAGGAACGGCGCGTGCCCGGGCTCGTCGGGGACGCGGATCGGCGGGCTGCCGTAGTCGCGGCTCACCTTCACGATCAGCCCCAGCACCGTCGGATGCAGATGGTAATGGCACTGCGCGTTGACGTGGTCGAGCGCCAATCCTGTTGCGGCGAACGCGTCGAACTGCGCGCGGATCTCCGCTTCGAGCTGGCGCTGTGCCGAGCGGTTGAAGAAGTACTTCACGCCCGCGCGCGCCAGCTCGCTCGAGAACTGGCCGTCGCTGCCGATGAGGTCGGGGATGCGTTCGCGCGGCAGCACCGGGCGCCCGGCGACGACGACGACGTGCAGGCCGACCGCCAGCGCCGGGTTGGCGCGCGCGCGAGAGACGGCGTCCTGCGCCGCCGCTTCCGCGACCATCAAGCTCGCCGCGGTGACGATCCCGTCGCGATGGCCGCGCTCGACCGCTTCGTTGACCGGGATCGCAAGTCCGAAGTCGTCGACCGTGACGATCAGGCGGCGTCGCACGCGTAGTGCCTGCTCGCCGTGCGAGGCAAAGCCCTGCCATCCACATTCTCCACAGGGAGGGACCGCCGTGCGCCGGGAACGGACGGCGGATGCGGTTGCGGCTCGGATGACGACGACGCTGACGTGGTCGCCGATGCTCGAGCAGTACTTCGGGATGAAGCATCGCTATCCCGAGGCAATCTTGCTCTCGCGCGTCGGCGACTTCTACGAAGCGTACGGCGAGGACGCCGAGACGATCGCGCGCGCGCTCTCGATCGCGCTGACGTCGAAGGAAGCCGGCGGCGGGCGCCGCGTCGCGATGGCCGGCGTGCCGCACCACGCGCTCGACGGGTACCTCGCCAAGCTCGTCGCGCAGCGCCGCGTCGTCGCGCTCGCCGAGCAGCTCGAAGCGCCGATCCCCAACAAGCTCGTGCGGCGCGACGTCGTGCGGGTCGTCACGCCGGGGACGCTGCTCGAAGAGCACATCCTGGAACGATCGGCGCACAACTACCTCGCGGCGATCACCGCGTACGACGACGTCATCGCCCTCGCGCACGCCGACATCTCGACGGGCCACGTGTCCGCGACCGCGTTCGACGGCGAGTCCGCGCTCGAAGACGTGCTCGCCGAGATCGGGCGGCTCGAGCCGGCGGAGCTCGTCGCCGACGTGCCCGGCGACGTGCGCGCGGCGCTCGACGCCGCGCTGGAGAACGCGCAGACGCGCATCGCCGTGCCGGTGCTCGCCGCGGTGGGCGAACGCGCGCGCGATCCCATCGACGGCTTCTCGTTCGACGCGTCGCTCGCGATGCACCGTGCGCTCGATGCGCTCGCGGCCTTCGTGCGCCGCGTCAGCGTGCAGCACAGCGCCGCGACGGCGCTGCGCGACGCGCAGTTCTACCGCCAGGCGACGTTCCTGGCGCTCGACCCGAACACGCGCAAGAACCTCGAGCTGACCAAAGCGCTCGGCGCCAACCCGCGCGCGACGCTGCTAGCGACGATCGACCGCACGCGCACCGCGATGGGCTCGCGCCTGCTGGGCCGCTGGGTGCTGGCGCCGCTGGTGAACGCGGCGGCGATCGGCGCGCGCGCCGACTGCGTCGAGGCGCTGCTGCGCGACGCGTCGCGGCGCCTGGCGCTGCAGGACGTCCTGCACGGCTGCTTCGACCTCGAACGCATCGCGCAAAAGGTGCGCTTCCGCCGCGTGCTGCCGCGCGATCTCGCGTCGCTGCGCCGCACGCTCGCGCTGCTCGATCCGATCACCGACGCCCTGCGCGGGGCGTCACTGCCGGCCGGGATGCACGCGATCGCCGCGCGCGTCGGCGAGTACGACGAGTTGCGCGCCGACCTCGCGTCGTCGCTCGTGGACGAGCCGCCCGCGACGCTCGCGGACGGCGGCGTCATCCGCGGCGAAGCGAGCCCGGACCTCGCGGAATGCGTGGCGCTCCGCGGCGACGCGCGCGCGCGCATCGCGGCGCTCGAAGAGCGTGAGCGCGAGCGCAGCGGCATCAAATCGCTCAAGGTGAAGTACGCGTCGGCGTTCGGCTACGCGATCGAGGTTCCGAAGGCGCAGGTCGCCAACGTGCCGCCGGACTACACGCGCAAGCAGACGCTGGCGAACGGCGAGCGCTACGTGACGCCCGAGCTGCGCGAGCTCGATGTCGCGATCGCATCGGCGGAGTCGCGCCAGCTGCGCCTGGAACAGGCGCTGTACGAAGGGCTCGTCGAGCGCATCGCCGAGCGCGTGGACGACCTGCTGGCGACTGCCGATGCGCTGGCGGAGCTCGACGCGTATTGCTCGCTCGCGCAGGTCGCAGGCGAGCGCGGCTACGTGCGCCCGTCGTTCGCCGACGACAGCATCGTCGAGATCGTCGACGGCCGCCATCCCGTGATGGAGGCGCTGCTCGGCTCGTCGTTCGTGCCCAACGACCTGCGCCTCGGCACGGAGCGCGCGCGCTTCATCCTGCTCACCGGGCCGAACATGGGCGGCAAGTCGACGTATCTGCGGCAGACGGCGCTGCTGGTGGTGCTCGCGCAGATCGGTTCGTTCGTCCCCGCGCGCGCCGCGAAGCTCGGGATCGTCGACCGCATCTTCACGCGCATCGGCGCGGGCGACGATCTGGCGTCGGGCCAGTCGACGTTCTACATCGAGATGGCGGAGGCGGCGAACATCCTGCGCCGCGCGACCGACCGCAGCTTGCTGCTCATCGACGAGATCGGGCGCGGCACCGGCACGATCGACGGGCTCGCCATCGCGCAGGCCATTTGCGAGTATCTGCTCGAGCGCGAGTCGCGCGCGCCGATGGCGCTGTTCGCGACGCACTTCCACGAGCTCGTCGATTTGTCGCAGCGGTGGCCGCTCGTCGAAAACTTCCACATCACCGCCGTCGAGAGCACGAAAGGCGGCGCGCCCGTGTTTTCGCACCGCGTCCTGCCCGGCTCGTCGTCGCGTTCGTTCGGGATCGAGGTCGCGCGCATGGCGGGGCTTCCGCCGGCCGTCGTCGCCCGCGCGCGCGAGATCGCCGAAGTGCTCGAAGGCCGCCCCGCGCTCGAAGTCACGGTGCCGCTGCGCGGCAAGCTGGCGAAGCCCGGTGTCATCGAGCAGCCGCTGCTGTTCGACATGTAGCGGCGATCAGCGCAGCAGCTTGCCGTAGGATACGCTGTCGCTGAACGTCCCGTCCGCATGCTTCAGGGCGTTCCGGACGTAGCCGGTGCGTTCGTAGCCCTCCGCGACGGAGAGCGCTTCGGCCGGTTCGCCCGGCGGCGTGGCGAGCACGAGCAGCGCGATGCCGCGGACGAACGCATCGTCTTCCAGCTCGTCCATGAGAGCGCGCGCGATGCCGCGCCGGCGCCACGCGCGCAGCACCATCAGCTGCGCGACCTCGGCACGATGGCGGGTGGTCGGAAAATCCCCGCGCTCGCGCTGCACCGCGCCGACGAGATCGTCGCCCGCGAACGCGGCGAACAGCGCATGGTCGTCGCCGTCGAAGCGCCGGATCCGGTCTTCCCAGTAGCGCGCCGCGGCGTCGGGATCGAGCGGCGGGTCCCAGCCCAAGGACGCGCCGCCGTCGACCGCATCCACGGTCAGCCGGACGAGGGCCGGCACGAGCGCTTCGCAATCGGCGGTGACGAGCGAGCTGATTGCGATCACGCCGTGATGATAAGGCGCGCCGGCTCCTTCGGCAAGGGTACACGGTAGCGGATGAACCGTGTATGGCTGACGCGCAACCAGCTCGACGCGATCACCGGGATCGCGTGGGTGGTCATTGCCGTCGTCATCGGGCTGGCCGTGCATCGCGTCTTGTACTGGCTGTTCGCGCGCTGGGCCGAGCGCCGCAATAGCACGTTCGCCGCCGCGGTGGTGCGGCGCACGTGCCGGCCGGCCGCGTACATCTTCCCGCTGGTGGCGCTCCTCGCGGCCGTGCCGCAGCTCGACCTGCCGTCTGCATGGACGCGGCCGGCCCTGCACGTCACCGGGCTGCTGACGGTCGCCGCCGTCGCGTGGACCATCATCGCGACCGTTCGGCTGTTCGGCGACATCGTGATCGCGCGCCACCGCATCGACGTCGAGGACAACCTCGCCGCGCGTCAGCTCGGGACACGCGTCGACATCCTCACGCGCGTCGTCGTGACGCTGGTGATCGTCATCGCGCTCGGTGCGATGCTGATGACGTTCCCGCCGATCCGCGCGCTCGGCACGACGCTGCTGGCGTCGGCCGGCGTGCTGGGGCTCGTCGCGGGCATCGCGGCGCGCCCGCTTTTCGAGAACCTCATCGCAGGCGTGCAGCTCGCGCTGACGCAGCCGATCCGCATCGACGACGTCGTGATCGTGGAGAAGCAGTTCGGCCGCATCGAGGAGATCCACAGCACGTACGTCGTCGTGCGGATTTGGGACTTGCGGCGCATGGTGCTGCCGCTGACGTACTTCATCACCACCCCGTTCGAGAACTGGACGCGGCGCACGGCGAACCTCGTCGGCGAGGTGTACCTGTTCGCCGACTACACGGTGGACGTCGGCGCGCTGCGCGCGCAGTTGCCGCGCATCCTCGAAGGCACGCCGCTGTGGGACGGCCAGACGCATCAGGTCGAGGTGACGGACGCAACCGATCGCGCCGTGCAGATTCGCGCGCTGGTCAGCGCGCGCGACAGCGGGACGCTGTGGGATCTGCGCTGCTTCGTCCGCGAAGCCCTCGTGGCATACTTGCGCGAGACGCAAGCGGACGCGCTGCCGCGCGTGCGCTTGGCCGAAACGGCGCGGGGCGAAACGCCGCCGCCACGAACCGGAAACGACGGGGCAACGCGCGCGGAGCAACACTCCGGTGAGTGAGATGCAAGCAACAGCAGAAGCAGCTGAAACCGTCGTCGTTGACGCGCCGGAAGGACCGGCGCCTACTTCGTCAGCGCCAGATCCCGCAGCGACCCAATCAAGACGGACAAAATCGGACGGAGTCCTCGTACGACCGATCACCGTCGCGGAATATTACCTCATGGGCGAGGCCGGTATCATCGCACCGGGCGAGCGCGTCGAGCTGCTCGACGGCCAGCTGATCGAGATGCCGCCCGGCGGACCGCCGCACGCATACAGCGTTCGGCGTGTGACGACCTACTTTTATACGCGCTTTGCGGGACGAGCATCCGTCAGCGTGCAGGCGCCGATGACGCTCGACGAGTGGTCGGAGCCGGAGCCGGACGTCATGCTCAGCGCGCTGCCGGAAGAGCGATATGCTGTCGCGCATCCGGCGCCCGCCGACGTGTTGCTCGTCGTCGAAATAGCTGCATCCTCGCTGCGTTACGATGCAGGCAAGAAGCTGCGCGCCTACGCGCGGTGCGGTGTTCGCGAATACTGGATCGTCGATCTGGAGCACGAGCACGTCGACGTCTATCGTGAACCGCGGGGCGACCGATACCGGAAGCATCACCGCGCCGGCCGCGGCAAACCGATCGCGCCGCTCGCGTTCCCGGACGATTCGATCGACGTGAACGACATTCTTCCGCCGATGCGGTAGTCGCTGCCCATCGTGGCGGCGAAGACGGGCGCATGAGCGCGCCGTTTCTCGCCTTCGACCACGTTCAGCTCGCCATGCCGCCGGGGCGCGAGGACGATGCGCGCGCGTTCTACGCCGGGACGTGCGGGATGACGGAGCTGCCGAAACCGGCCGAGCTCGCCAAGCGCGGCGGCGTCTGGTTCGCGAGCGGCGGCGTACAGGTGCACCTGGGCGTCGAGCAAGAGTTCCACGCGTCGGCGAAGGCGCATCCCGCGCTGCGCTGCGCCGATCTCGATGCGCTGCTCGCGCGCCTGCGGGCCGCCGGATACGATACAACCGTCGACGACGATCTGCCCGGGACGCGGCGCGCGTTCGTGCGCGATCCGTTCGGCAATCGTATCGAGCTGATCGCGAACTGAGCGCGTGCGACGCAGACTGATTCTCGCCGCGCTCGGCTTGGTCGTCGCGGCCGGCGCCGTCCCGGCGGCGGGGGTCGCACAATCGCCCACGCCGACCGCGACCGACGTCTACCTCAAGATGCGCGCCGCGGTCAACGCGCTGCCCGTGCCGCCGTATATCGCCTTTACCGTGCAGGACAGCTCGACGCGCAAGTACGCGGTGCTGCAAGACCGCTTGCGCATCGTCATGCGCGTGTCCGACGTGCACGCCTGGATGCGAACGATCACGACCGCGAACGGGAATCCGAGCCGCGACGCGCCGCTCGTCGTCACCAACGGGGTCTATCCGAGCACGCCGATCGAACGCGTCGGCGAATTTCCGCTGGCAGACTTCGGCTTGCGCCCGCGGCGCGCGGGGCGGCCGGGGATCTTCGAAGCGTCCGGCACGCCCGAGCCGGCGCCGTCCGCCGGGACGCTCAAAGCGATCGGTTCGGTGACGGGCTACAACCTTTCGTATCGCGTCGCCGATCTCGGCGATGTCGAGGTCGGCGGGCTCGCGGTCCACCATCTCGGTTTGACTCCGTACCGCGATCCCGGCCACAACGTGTTGCGCGAGGTGTGGGTCGACAAGACCACGTTCGTTCCGAAGCGCTATGTCGCGGAGCGGTACGTCGAGAACGGCGGGCTGTCGTTTCGCTATCTCATCACGGTCAACACCGCGATGATCGAGGGCCATCTCGTCAACGTGGACGCTGCCGGCCATTTCGAAGTGCACCGTGCGCTGATCGTCAACGTCGCGGGCGAGGGGCGATGGGCGATCTCCGACATCGCGTTCCCGGCGAATCCGCCCGCGTGGATCTTCGATCCCGACCACTACAAGGACCACAAAGGGGAGCCCGTACCCGATCTGTGAACGCTCGGGGGTGATTCGGCTCCTGGACTCCGAGACGATCGGGCAGATCGCGGCCGGCGAGGTGATCGAACGGCCGCTGTCGGTGGTCAAGGAGCTCGTCGAGAACGCGCTCGACGCCGGCGCGTCGCGCATCGCGGTGCGCGTGCGCGGCGGCGGCCTCGTGGAGATCGAAGTCGCCGACGACGGCATGGGGATCGCGCCGGACGATCTGCCGCTTGCGGTCACGCGGCACGCCACCTCCAAGATCGCCGACGCCGCCGGGCTGACGCGCGTCGACACGCTCGGCTTTCGCGGCGAAGGGCTCGCATCGATCGCCGCAGTTGCCAAAGTGACGATCGTGTCGCGCACGGCGGACGCCGAAGTTGCGACGGCGCTCGACGCGCACGCCGACGCGCTCGGCGAGCCGCGCCCGGTCGCGGGCCCGCCGGGCACGCGCGTCGTGGTGCGCGAGCTGTTCGGCAACGTGCCGGTGCGGCGCGAGTACTTGCGCTCGCCGGCGGCGGAGTTCGCGCGCATCGCTTCGTGGCTCGCGACGCTCGCGCTCGCGTACCCGCAGGTCGGCTTCGCGCTGGAGCACGACGGCAAGGCGGCGTTCGCCTTCGCGCCCGGCGACGATCTCGCACCGCGGCTGCGGCACGTGTTCGGCGCGTCGTCGTCGTCGATGATCGCGATTCGCGCGGGCGACGCGCACGCGGGCGTGAGCGGCTGGGTGAGCTCGCCCGACGACGACCGGCCCGATCGGCGCAGCCAGATCCTGTTCGTCAACGGACGGTTGCTGCGCAGCCCGCTCGTGAGCGGCGCGTGGTCGGCGGCGTACCGCACGTTCGCCATGGTCGGACGGTATCCGTACGGCGTGCTGTACTTGAGCGTGCCGCCGAGCGAGGTCGATCCGAACGTGCATCCGACCAAGAGCGACGTGCGCTTGCGCCATGGTGACCGCGTGATCGCGGCGGTGAAGGACGCGATCGGCACGGCGCTGCGGCGCGGCGCGGTCGAGCGGCTCGAACGGTCCATCTCGTTCGCGCCGCCCGGGCGCGATCTCGCGGGCGGCGGCGCGCAGATCGAATGGGCGGATTCGTTCACGCCCGCGCCCGGCGGTTTGGACACGCAGAAGAATCCGCTGCGCGTGCTCGCGCAGGTCGACCGCACGTTCATCCTCGCGACCGACGGCGACGCGGTCGTGCTCATCGACCAGCACGCGGCGCACGAGCGGATCGTGTTCGAGCAGCTCGCGGCGAACGCGCGCGCGCGCGCCGCCGCGGAGCCGCTGCTGATCCCGTACACGTTCGAGGTGCGCCCCGATGAAGGGGACCGGCTCGACGCGACGCTCGATGCGCTCGCCGCCGGCGGGCTGCACGTCGAGCCGTTCGGCGAGCGCGCGTACCGCGTCACCGCGACGCCGGCCCGGCTCGTGCACGCGGGCCGCACGCGTCCGTTCGACGTCGCGGAGTTCATCGACTTGCTCGGCGACGACGTGCGCGGGCTCGATGCCGACCAGCGCGTGTGGGCGTCGCTCGCGTGCCATTCCGTCGTGACGGCGCACGAGAAGCTGGAATATCCGGAGATGACGGCGCTGGTCGAGCGGCTGCAGCGCTGCGAGAACCCGATGCACTGCCCGCACGGGCGCCCGACGATCGTGCGGCTCGAACCGGAGCGCATCGCGGCGCTGTTCAAACGGGTGTGACGCCGGGCGTTCTGATCCTCACCGGGCAGACCGCGTCGGGGAAGAGCGCGCTCGCGGTGGAGCTCGCCGAGCGGTTCGACGCCGAGATCGTCGGCGCGGACTCACGCCAGGTCTACCGCGGGATGGGGGTTGGAACGGCCGCGCCGAGCGATGCGGATCGCGCGCGCGTGCCGCACCATCTCGTGGACTTTCTCGATCCGCGCGAGCGGTATTCCGCCGCGCGCTTCGTCGCCGACGCGCTCGCGGCCATCGACGGCGTAAACGCGCGCGGGAAGCGCGCGATCGTCGCGGGCGGCACCGGGTTCTACGTTCGCGCGCTGGCCGGCGACGTGACGTTGTCGCCGGCGTACGACGGCGCGTTGCGTGAGCGGCTCGCGCGCGAGGCGCGCGTGCATCCGGCCGACGTGCTGCACGACTGGCTGAGCGCGTTAGCGCCGGCGCGTGCTGCGGCGGTCGAGGCCAACGATCCCTACCGCATCATGCGCGCGCTCGAGATCGCGCTCGTCGACCGCGAGGCGGCACGGCGTTTACCCGCTGTGGATTCGACGACGACGATACGTAGCGGCGGACTGCCTCCCGGCGAAATGCGGCGTCCTGATGATGATAGCGCGGCGCATGAGAACCTCCGCACGCGCGGCATCGCGTTTCGCAAACTCTACGTGGACATCGATCCGGAGGTACTCCAACGCCGCATCGTCGCGCGCGTCGAAGCGATGCTCGCAAACGGTTTCATCGAGGAGGCTCAACGCATCGGTGGGGACGTGGTCGCGGCGGATGCCGTCGGGTACCGCGAGGCGCTCGCGTTTCTGGCCGGTTTTTCGACGTGCGCCGAGCTGCGCGCGCACTTGATCCGCAACACGCGGCGGTACGCGAAGCGGCAAGCGACGTGGTTCAGAACCGAGCCGGGGCTCGTTCGTGTCCCTGCCGGTGATGCGCTCGCGTTCGCCGCTGCGGAGGCGGGAGCACTTCCGGGCTGGGCCTAAGCCAACGAGCATGCCCCCCTCGACGAGCTCAGGACGTCCGCAGCAACTCCAAGACGCGTACCTCGCCGAGGTGAAGCGCCAAGCCGTCCCGGTGACGATCTACCTCGTGAACGGCTTTCAGCTCAAAGGCGTGGTGAAGGGCTTCGACCCGTTCACGATCGTGCTGGAGTACGAGAAGAAGGCGCACCTCATCTACAAGCACGCCGTATCGACCATCTCGCCGAACGGCCCCGTCAGCGCGTCGCTGGTGCCTGACGAGAGCGAGGCGGTCGCGCCGTGATCGCGGGCGTCCCGATCGTGAAGACGAACGGGACGGGCAACGAGTTCGTGCTGGTCGACGAGCGTATCGCGCCGCTGGGCGACGCGGTCGCGTTCGCGCGGGCGATTTGCGATCGCGAGCGCGGCGTCGGCGCCGACGGCGTTCTGCTGCTGCAGCCGTCGGATCGCTTCGACGTGCGGCTGCGCATCATCAACGCCGACGGCAGCGAAGCGGAGATGTGCGGCAACGGCATGCGCTGCGTGGGCCGCTATCTCGACGAGCACGACGGCCGGGAAACGGCGACGGTCGAGACGCTCGCCGGGCCGATCGGGACGCGCGTGCTTTCGCGCGCGCCGTACCGGATCGCCGTCGAAATGGGCGAGCCGCGGATCGGCATGCCGCACGACGTCGCCGGCTACCGCGCGACGCCGGTCGACCTCGGCAACCCGCACGTCGTCATCCGCGTCGACGACGTGCACGCCGTCGACCTCGGCGCCGACGGCCCGCGGATCGAGCACGACGCGCGCTATCCGAACCGCACGAACGTGCACTTCGTGGCACGTGACGGCGACGGATGGCGCGTTCGGCATTGGGAGCGCGGCGCGGGCGCGACGCAAGCGTGCGGAACCGGCGCGGTGGCGGTAGCCGCGGTGCTGATCACGAGCGGCGACGCAACCTCGCCGGTGTCGCTGCGGGTTCCGGGCGGCGTGCTGGACGTGACGTGGCAACCCGGCGCGCGCGCGACGCTCGCGGGCGATGCCGTACGGGAATTCGAGCGCGTGGTCGCATGACGGCGGAGCTCGCGCGCGCCGTCGCGTGACGGCGTGATATCGGTATGACCGGGCTCGCGTACACCGACACGCGCGGCCGCATCTACTTCGACGACACGCGCTCGCCGCTCGCCGACGGAGGCGTCGAACGCCCTCCGCGCCGCGAAGAACTGATCGCCGCCCCGCCGGGGACCGTGACGACGATGCTGCCCGGCCGGATGCCGCTGCTCCAGGGCGGCGGCGTCACCGCGCGCCGTACCGCGCTCGCCGCGCTGCTGCCGGCTGGGTACACGCGGTTGCTGCTGCCGGCGTACCGCACGCATCCGGGCGCGCCCGCGCTGCCGCTCTTCGGCTACACGTTCGCCTGCGTCGTCGACGACGAGCTGTACGTCGCCGCGATGCGCACCGACGAGAGCGAAGACTGGACGCCGCGCTACTTCGGCGAGGGCGAGCTCGAAGCGCTGCTGCGCGCGCGGCAGGCGCAAGACCCGCGCAACCGCACGCTCGCGCAGCTCGCGGTGTGCTCGCGCGACTACGGCTGCTTCACGGCGCAGAACGTGTTCCTCGAACGCGGTGAAGCGGCGCTGCCGGTGTCGCCGACGTGCAACGCCGCGTGCGTCGGCTGCATCTCCGAGCTCGCACCGGATGCGGGCATGCCGTCCCCCCAGACGCGCGTAGCGTTCGAAGCCGACGCCGACGACGTCGCCCGCATCGCGATCCGCCACCTCGAGCGGGTGCACGACGGCATCGTGTCGTTCGGGCAGGGTTGCGAGGGCGAGCCGCTGCTGCGCGTCACGACGATCGAACGGACGATCGCGAAGGTTCGCGCGGCGCGCGCCAACGGCACGATCAACCTGAACACGAACGGCTCGCTCCCCAAGAGCCTGGGGCGTTTGATCGACGCCGGCCTGCAAGCGGTCCGCATCAGCCTGAACTCGTTTCGTGCCGGCGTCTACGCGGCGTACTATCGCCCGGCGGGCTACGAGCTGAACGACGTGCTCGAGTCGATCGCGCTCGCCGTCGAACGCGGCGTGCGCGTGTCGTTGAACCTCCTCACGCATCCGGGCGTTACCGACGAGCGCGAAGAGATCGAGACGCTGGAGCGCTTTCTGAGCGCGCACCGCGTCGCGATGGTGCAAACGCGCACGCTCAACATCGATCCGGAGATCTATTTCGCGCAAGTCGGCCGGCCCGCGGAGCCGCTGGGCATGCGCGAGGCGCTGTTGCGGATCGAGCGGATCGGCGTGGGCGTCGGGAACTTCACGCACACGCACTGACGCCCAGGGGATGTGCCTTCCGTACGGAAGGCCAACGCTTCCGCCGGCCGCTCGCGCCGGCGCTACGACACAGAAGGGGTTGAAATGTCGACTACGCTACGAATGCTTTGCGCTAGCGGAGCGCTTCTTTTCGCAGGGGGTGCCGTCGCCGCCTCGACGCAGCCGGCCGCGGCCGCAGGCTACTACCAGTGCGCGAAGTTTCAGAACGCTGCCGGGGCGACGACGACCGCGTGCAGCGGCAAAGACAACGGGAACCATGCCGGCGGAAGCGCGTGGATCAAAGCATACATCGCGGCGCACGCCGGCTGGTCCGTCAACGGCAAGCCGTTTTACAAAGACAAGAAACCGTGCGGCGAGTACACCTGCTGGAATCCCGCGACGAAGGCTCACGCGCACGGGTAAGCGCACGGCCTAGAGCCGGCGAGCGTGCGCGATCGGGTCGGCGTGCGCGATCGCTTCGCCGCCTACCGCGATCTCGTGCGCGTGCGTGGTCACGTCCACGCCCGAGCCGTTCGCCCGCAGCGTGGTCGCGATGGTGCCGCCGGTCGCGCTACGGGCGCTCACGATCAGAGAACCGTCCTGGTTCTCGGCGACCGTCTCGCCTCCGGATAGCGTGGCGGACTCGCCTTTGCCGAGCCGCACCTCGGCGCCGTTGTCGTAGACCGCGAACGAGCCGTCGCGCTTCATCGTCACGGCGTCTTGGTCGAAGTTCGCGTGCACCGTCGCCGAGCCGTTCCACGTCACGCCGTTCGCGCCGGGCTGCGACACCGTCGTGGACACGCGATAGCCGCCGTCGATTTGCGTGCTGTGCACGAGGTCGTCTTGCGAGCTCATGCTGTCCCAGTGCGCGTCGACCGCGCCGCCGCCCGCCCGCGCGTCACGCGTCCCGACGGCCGCGAGATGCGGATCACCGGTGGAGCTGACGTCGATGTTCTCGTACCGCTGCTGCGAGCCGTCCGCCGCGCACGGGTGATTCTGCGGCTGATTCGGGTTCAGGTTCGGGCCGTGATTGTGGCTGAGGAACGACCCGACGAGCTGCTGCAGCAGCGTCATGAGGCCGGTGAGAATCCCGGCGATCGAACCGTTCGCGGCCGTCGAGTTCGAAAAGAGGCCGCCGAGCGGGTCGGTGCCGTTCCCGTTGCCGGCGCCGGTCCCGAATGTCCACCAGGGGCGCCCGATACCGTCGGGCCGCTGTGCGCGCGGAACGCCCGTGTCTCCGATGTAGCGGTCGCCGCCAAGGGTCGCATCGAGCGCGGATAAATCGAGGCTGTGCCCGAGCCCGGGCCATTGAGTCTGCATCATCGGTGGCGTCGTCTCCTGAAGAGTGGTCGCCCTCCAATCACGCGCACGAGCCTCAGCGGCAAGGGCGTCAGGTCGTCTGCGGTTGATGCCCTGACGATGTTGCTCTATCCGGAATTCGCTCGATCGCGCTTAGATGCCGAAGACGAAAACCGACACCAGCGCCAGCGCCGCCGGCAGCGCTTGGATCAGGTGAATCCGCCGGCTCACCGTCTGGCCGCCGAACAATCCCGCGATGAGCACGCAGCCCGCGAAGAAGATCGCCAGCGGGCGCTGGAGCGGCGGCGGCGCGACGATCGCCCAAACCAGTCCCGCCGCCAAAAATCCGTTGTACAGCCCCTGGTTCATCGCTAGCTTCTTCGAGCTCTCCGCGATGGCGGCCGTCGTCTTGAACGCTCTCACCGTACTTTTGTGAGTCCACCTGAACATCTGCAGGTTCAGGAAATACAGGTGCTCCAGCGCCATCACGGCGAGCAGCGCCAACGTCACGTACCGCATCAGGGCCTCACCCGACCAGCGCCGAGCAGACGTCTTCGCGCGTGTCGCGCTTGATCATCGCGATCACGTCGTCGCCGCGCTGCAGCAGCGTGTCGCCGTTGGGCACCACCACGTCGCCGCCGCCACGGTCCACCGCCACGATCACGCTGCCGCGCGGCAACTGGATGTCCGCGATGCGCCGCCCCTTCGAGGGCGAGTCGTCGGCGATCCGCAGCTGGACCAGCTCGAGGTCGCTGTGACCCACCTTCGCCAGCGGTTCCAGGTGCGCGGCGTTCACGCGCTCGTCGATCATCTCCAGGATGATCTCGGTCGACGAGATCACCGTGACCGGTTTGTCGGCATCCAGCGACTCGAAGATCAGCTTGTTCTTCGGGTTGTTCACGCGCGCGATGCAGCGCGCGCCGGACTGCTTCTTGGTGATGATGCACACGACGAGGTTGTCCTCGTCGTCGCCGGTGTCGGCGACCACCACGTCGGCGCGCTGCACCCCGGCCTGCATGAGCACGTTGGGGTCGCAGCCGTCGCCGACGATCGCGACGTCGGCTTCGAGCAGGTTCGTCATCATCTGCGCCTTGCGCGCGTCCTTCTCGATGACGACGACCTCGTGCTTCTGCTTGATAAGGCCGCGCGCGAGATATGTGCCGACTTTCCCGCCGCCGACGATCAGGATGAACATGCGGTTACGCGCTCAGCCGCGCTTGCGGGTGCGCGGACGAAAACGCCTTTGCGAAGTCGGACAGCGCTTCGGGCGCGACGATCGCGTTGAGCTCGTCGCCTTCGGTGAGCATGTCGCTTGGGGCCGCGACGCTGACGCTGCCGAGCCGGCGGATCGCCGCGATGCGGATCTTCCCGTCCACCTCCACGTCGTAGACGCGCTTACCCGCCTGCGCCGGCGACACCGTCGCGACCAGCGACGACAGCTTGCCGAAATCGAACGACGGCACCGACGCGTACGCGACGTCTTGCAGGCGGTCGCGGATGAGCTGCGCGCCGATCGTGGTCGGGCAGAACGTCTCGATGCCGAGCTCGCGGTAGAGCTGGCCGCGCGGCGGATCGTAGATGCGCGCGACGATCTTCGGTATGCGGAACATGCGCTGCGCGATCAGCGCCGCCATCACGTTGCGGTTGTCGCCGTCGGTGACCGCCACGAAGCCGTCGGTGCGCTCCGCGCGCGCGCGCTTGAGCACGTCGTAGTCGATGCCGGTGCCGACTTCCACCTCGCCGCCGAAGCGGTTGCCGAGCCGTTTGAACGCCGCGGGGTTGTCATCCACCACGACGACGTCGTGCTTGTCGGCGACGAGCAGCTTGGCGAGGGTCGAGCCCACGCGCCCGCAGCCGACGATCAGGTATCTCATGGGGCGCACATTCGATTCGGTACCGCGACCGGCGTTCCCGCGGGGAAGGAGAGCCCGTCCGCTATCAGAATCCGGGGCAGTCGGTCCACTCACGTTGCGAAAAGGCTGACCCGCGTGGTACGCGGGTCATACCGGAGATTCGGTAAGCGAAGCGAGCCGAATCCAGCGGGGCGTAGCTCAGCTTGGTAGAGCGCTGCGTTCGGGACGCAGAGGTCACAGGTTCAAATCCTGCCGCCCCGACCATCTCCGAGCCGGCCCCGCGAAGGCCGGCTTCGTTTTTCGAGCGGCTGTGCTCAGTAGTTGATGTAGAACGGCCGGTGGTACTTTGCGAGCAAATCCTCGACGCGGTGCATCGGATACCCGCCGTAGCCGCTCGCGACGTTGATCGTGTAGCCCGGCGCGGGGTAAGGCTGGCACTGGTTGTTGTCCCACTGCGAATGAAACACGGTCCCCGCGGGCGGAAAACCACGGGTCGGCGTGGGGTCGCTGACCCACAGCCAGGCGCTCGTGGTGCCCGGACCCGGCGGCCAGCCCGCCATCAGCACCATCGCATACCGCTTCGCCAGCGGCGGCGTGCTGAGCATCGCGAACATCGCGTTGCCGCTGCAATCGGGCGTCGTGAACAGCGCGTTGCTGCCGCCGGGGCTTTGGTAGCCGCTCAGCATCTCCGGGTTCACGAGCAGCACCACCGCGTCGCCGCCTTTGATGCGGTACGCCACGGCCGCGCCCCACGGCTGCGCCGGGGCGAGCTGGTAGTCGAGCACGTCGCCGAGCTCGAGCCCGCGCGCATCCCAGACCTTGCGTACGCAGCACGGCCCCGTTCGGACCGGCGGGGGATAGCCGGCGCGGGCCGGGGCGGGCGCCGTCACCGGGGCGGGCTTTGTCGTCGCGGGCTGCGCCTGCGCCGCCATCGGGAGCCCGGCGAGGATCACCAGCGCGGGCAGCATCATCGATCGCATCCGATTCCTCCTGGGGAGCGGTGAAGGCCACGGGCTTGGCCTCCCAGGCGAGAAAGCCTGTGCTCGCCGCCGTCCGCGGTGCGCTTCGGAAGGTCCGCGAAGCGGCGGAGGCTAACGCGGGCCGCCGTTTGTTTTCACGATTCAGTCCAGCCGCGCGCCGCGTGCTTCGCGCCGCGGAGCAAGAGTGCCGGAACCACAACCATTACTACGTCGGGGCCGAGCACATGCTGTACGCGCTGCTGGAGGAGCACGACGGCACGATCGACGAGCTCCTCGCGGAGGACCGCGTCGAGCCCGCGGACGTGCACGCTGAAGTCAAGCGCGCGCTCGGTACCGGCGAGGGCCGGACGTGGGAAGGCATCCTCGTGACACCTCGCGTGCGCAAGATCGTAGAGATCGCCGAGGGGCTTGCCGGCGACCGTGAGATCGAGCCCGTCGACCTTTTCAACGCGATCCGCGCCGAAGGCGGCGGGCTCGCCGCCGACATCTTGAGGCGCGCATGGAACACCTGAGCCAGACTTTTCACGACCTCGTCGTCCACCTCGGCTACCCCGGCCTCTTCATCGTGATGTTCCTCGGGAACATCGGCACGCCGGTGGGGACCGAGGTGGTGATGCCCACCGCCGGCGCGCTCGCGTCGCAGGGCCACTTTCCGGGGCTGGGGTCCCTGCCGGGGTGGATCCTCGTCGCGCTCGTCGGCACCGTCGGCGAGATTTGCGGCGCGACGACGCTGTACGAGGTGGGCTACCACGGCGGCCTTCCGTTCGTGCACCGCTACGGCAAGTACGTCGGCTTCAAGGAGCGCGAGCTCGGCCACGTGCAGCGGTTCTTCCGGAAGTTCGGGCACTGGGCGGTGTTCCTCGCGCGCTTCGTGCCGTTCGTGCGCGGCGTTGCGTCGCTGCCTGCCGGCCTGTCGCGCATGTCGCTGCCGCTGTTCTTGCTGTCCACGGCGGTCGGCTCGGCGATCTTCTGCTTTGGGCTCGCGTACCTCGGGCAGGTCGCGGGCAACCACCTCGACGCGATCACGGCCGTGCTGCACAAGGCTGCCGTGGCGATCGTCATCGTGATCGTGGTGCTGATCGTCGCGGCGGTGTTCGTGATCCGCGCGCGCAGCAAGAAGAAGACGGCCGACGAGCCCGGCGCCTGAGGTTCTCCGGCGGCCCGCTGCGGGAGGCAAGCGGCGCCGTCCGCTGATCGTGCTGCTGCACGGGCACGGCGTCGACGAGCGCGACATCTTTTCGCTCGGCGATCTGTTCCCGGCGGATACGACGATCGCGGCGCCGCGCGGGCCGATCGCTTCGGAAGGCGGCTTTCGCTGGTACGCGCATCACGCCGTCGGACGGCCGGTCGCCGCGTCGCTGGCCGCCTCCGTGACGTCGCTCGAAAGCTGGCTCGATGCGGAAGCGCGCGATGCGGGCAGCGTTTGGCTGATGGGATTTTCGGGCGGTGGTGTGATGGCGGGTGCCCTCGCGCTGCACGCGCCGCAGCGGTATGCGGGGATCGGGATGCTGCACGGTCCGCTGCCGTTCGACGCGGGCTTGCCCGTCGAACCCGGCCGGCTCGCGGGCAACGAGGTGTTCTACGGCTACGGGAGCGCCGACGCCGTCGTCCCGCGCGCGCTGGTAGAACGCTCCGCGGCGTGGTTGCGCGACGAAAGCGGCGCGAACGCCGTCATCCGCGAGTATCGCGCGGCGCACGAGATCCCGGTCGCGGAGGCGCGGGACCTCGCACGCTGGTACGCGTCGCTGACGTGAGGTAAGATACGGGGATGGCTTCGGAGCCGAGCCGACTCGAACGCACCCTCGCGCAGCTTCCCGACCTTCCCGGCGTCTATCAGATGATCGCCGCGGACGGGCGCATCCTCTACATCGGGAAGGCCGTGTCGCTGCGCAACCGGGTGCGCTCGTACTTTCAGGACTCGGCGGCGCACCCGTTCCGCACGGTGAAGATGGTCGAGCGCGTCGCGGACGTGCGCACGATCGTGGTGACCAACGAGGTCGAGGCGCTGATCCTCGAGGCCAACCTCATCAAGCGCCACCAGCCGGCGTTCAACGTGCGGCTGCGCGACGACAAGCGCTTTCCGTACCTCAAGGTCACCAACGAGCGGTTTCCGCGCGTCGTGTTCACGCGCGTCGTGAAGGACGACGGCGCGCGCTACTTCGGGCCGTACACCAACGCGCACGGGTTGCGCGAGCTGATCGACCTCGTGCGAATCGTGTTCCCGCTGCGCACCTGCCGCGAGCCGATCGACGGCAAGCGCAAGCGGCCGTGCCTGCAATATCACATCAAGCGCTGTCTCGCGCCGTGCGTCGGCTACCAGTCGGAAGAAGACTACGACCGGCTCGTCGACGAGGTCGTGCTGTTTCTGGAAGGGCACTACGATCCGCTGATCCATCGCTTGCAGGGCGAGATGACGGATGCCGCGGCGCACTTCAACTTCGAGGCGGCGGCGCGGTTGCGCGACCGCATCATCGCGGTGCGGCGCACGATCGAGGGGCAAAAAGTCGTCGGCCGCTCGCGGATCGACGTCGACCTGATGGCGCTCGCGCGCGCGCAGGGCCAGGCCTGCGTGCAAGTGTTCCTCGTGCGCGACGGCAAGCTGCTCAACCAGGAATACTTCATCCTCGAAGGCACCAGCGAGCGCAGCGACGCGGAGATCGCGTCGCAGTTCATCAAGCAGTTCTACACCTCGCGCACCGGCAACTTCGGCATGGACGCGTCGTACGAAGCGGAGCTCACCGGCTCGCCGCTCGCGCTGCGCGCGGCGCGCGACCAGCAGGCGCCGGTCGCGGAGAAAATTCGCGCGCGGCGGCGCCGTGCGTACGAAGCCGCGGTGCCCAAAGAGATCCTCGTCGAGGCGCGGCCCGACGACGCGAGCGTGATCGAGGCGTGGCTGACCGAGATCAAGGGCGTGCGCGTGCGCGTGCTCGAGCCGCAGCGCGGCGAGCGCGTCGACTATCTGGCGCTGGTGAAGAAGAACGCGGAGCAGAACCTGCGATCGTTCCTGGTGCATCAGGAAGCCACGGAGACGGCGTCTGCCAGCGCACTCACCGAGCTCGCTGCCGCGCTCGACTTGCCCGAGCCGCCGCACCGCATCGAGTGCTACGACATCTCGAACATTCAAGGCACGAACTCCGTCGCGTCGATGGTCGTGTTCGTCGAAGGCCGCCCGAAAAAGAGCGACTACCGGCACTTCAACATCCAAGCGGTGCAAGGCCCCGACGACTTCGCGTCGATGCAGGAGACGCTGCGGCGCCGTTTGCGCTATCTGCGCCAGGACGCGGACCGTCCGCCGCTCGCCGAGAGCGACGCCGCGACGGCGGCGATCGAGACGCAGGCGCGCAAGCGCGAGCGCTTCCACGAAAAGCCCGACCTGCTGCTGATCGACGGCGGCAAAGGCCAGCTCAGCGCGGTGGTCGAGGTGATGCGCGAGATGGACATGTGGGGTATCCCGGTCGCAGGGCTCGCGAAAGAGCACGAGTGGCTGTTCGTGCCCGGCAACGGCGAGCCGATCGTGATGCCGCCGAACTCGCCGGGGCTGCACCTGGTGATGCGCATCCGCGACGAAGCGCACCGCTTCGCGATCTCGCACCACCGCAACAAGCGCGGCAAGGCGATGACCAAGTCGGTGCTCGACACGCTCGACGGCGTCGGACCCGTCCGCAAGAAGCGCCTGATCACGGCGTTCGGCTCGGTCGGCGCGATCAAACGCGCGCCCGTCGACGAGATCGCCGCGGTGAAAGGGATGACGGCGGCGCTCGCGTCGCAGGTGAAGGCCGCGCTGGGCGGGTAGGCGTCGGCATGGGCTTTCTGGTCCGGTTGGTCGTCAACGCGCTCGCGCTGATCCTGGTCACGAAGGTCGTAGGCGGGATCCACGTCGACGGGCTCACCGGGGCGCTGATCGCCGCGCTCATCCTAGGCATCGTCAACGCGATCTTGCGGCCGATCCTCATCGTGCTCAGCCTGCCGCTGGAGCTGCTTACGCTCGGGCTCTTCACGCTGGTCATCAACGCGCTTTTGTTCTGGCTGGTCGGCGCGCTGAACGTCGGGCTCAGGGTCGACGGCTTCTGGCCGGCGTTCTGGGGCGCGCTCGTCATGTCGATCGTCTCATGGATCTTGTCGATGCTCACGCGCGGCGTGGAAAGGCCGAGGCGCTGACGACATGGAGAAGACGCAGAAGCTGTTGAGCATCGCGCTCGCGGTGCTGGCACTCGACGGTTGGGGCGCCGCGTCCGCGAAGCCGGACGAGGCGTGGGGGTCGCCGTCGCCGACGCCCACGCCGCGATCGTCGCACACGACGTCGCATTCGCACTGGACGCATCACTGGTACCACAGCGGCGGCTTGCACGCCGGCGCGGTCGCCGGTGCCGCGGCGGCTGCGAGCTCGCGGCGCTTCAGCAATAAGGGCGCGAAGGGCGGCCGCGGCGCGCACGGCGGCTTCGGTGGGGCGGGGGCGCACGGCGGCGGCGGCTGAGCCGGTCGCGTTCTGGGAGCGCTTCGAAGGCCATCACTATGCGCTGCCCGACGCCGTCGTGCTCGATGCGGCGGAGGTCGGCGCGATCCGCGCCGCCGCGCGCGATGCGTGGGCGATCTACGCCCGCGTCGCACCGCTGCTGCGCGCGCTTCCGGATGAAGGTTTGCACGCGCTGGGGATCCCGGCGGCGGCGTACGACGTCGTGCGGCTGCGCGACGAGCGCGCGGGCGAGTCGCTCGTCGCACGCTTCGATTTCTTGCGCGAGGGCGGCGCTTACCGCGTCGTCGAGCTGAACGCCGAGACGCCGTTCTTCATCGTCGAGTCGTTCGTGGAGAACGGCATTCGCGCGCGCGCCGCGGGATTGCGCGATCCGAACGACGGCGAATTAGCGCGGCTGGGTGATGCGCTCGCCGCGGCGCTGGGGCCGCTCGGCCCGAGCGCGCGCATCGGCGTCGTCGCGACGAACGTCTATCGCGAAGACGTCGGCACCGCGTATCTGCTGCGCGACGTGCTCGCCGCGCACGCCGCGGCGGAGGTCGTGTTCGTGCCGGTGCACGAGCTCGCCGTCGAAGACGGCGTCGTCTGCGATGCGAACGGGCCGCTGGACGTGCTCTATCGCTGCTATCCGCTCGAGCACTTCGCCGCGGACCGCGACGGCGGCGCGTTGTTCGACGCCGTCGCGCGCGGCGCGTGCCGGCTGATCAACCCGCCGTCGGCGCTGCTGCTGCAGTCGAAGGCTGCGCAAGCGCTGATTTGGGGGTTGTACGAGCGTGGCGAGTTCTTCGACGCCGGCGAGCGCGACGCGATCGCGCGCGTGTTCTTGCCGACGTATCTCGATCGGCCCGAGGACGGCACGGCGTACGTGCGCAAGCCCGTGCTCGGGCGCGAAGGCATCGGCGTGGCCGTGCTGGATGCGGCGGGCGCGGAGGTTGCGCGCGGCGAGCGCGCCGTGCCGTCGATCGCGCAGCAGCCCGTCGTGTTCCAGCGCTACGTGCGCGCACCTCGGCGGCGCGTGCGCCGCGCGGACGACAGCGAGATCGACGGCGAGGAGCTGACGACGTGCTTCGTCGTCGGCGGGCGGCCGAGCGCGATCGGGATGCGGATCGGCGGCGCGGTGACCGATTCGTGGAGCCATTTCGCGCCGCTCGGGGTTGCGTAGGTTCGTGTTCGATCCGTACACCTACGCGAAGCCGTTTCTGCACATGCTCGATCCCGAGGACGCGCACGAGCTGACGATGTGCGCGCTGGAGCTCAACGTCGTGCCGGGCCAGCCGCGCGACGACGATCCCGTGCTCGCGACGACGCTGTTCGGGCGCAAGCTGTCGAACCCGATCGGTGTCGCCGCCGGGTTCGACAAGAACGGCCGCGTCTACGAGCGCATGGGCGCGCACGGCTTCGGCTTCGTCGAGATCGGCGGCGTGACGCCGCTCGCGCAGCGCGGCAACCCGCGCCCGCGCGTGTTCCGGCTGCCCGACGACGGCGCGGTGATCAACCGCATGGGTTTTCCGAACGAAGGCGCGGACGCGCTCGAAGCGCGCTTGAAACGCAAAGGCCGTCCGGACATCGGGTTCGGGATCAACCTCGCCTCGAACGCGGACAGCGCCGATCCGGCGAACGATTTCGTTCAGCTCGCGCAGCGGTTCGCGCCGTACGCCGACTATCTCACGCTCGACGTCTCGTGCCCGAACACCGCGAACGGTCAGGTGTTCCAGGACCCGCCGCAGCTCGCCGACCTGCTCGCGCGGCTCGCCGCCGTGCCGTGGAGCGGCGCCGGGCGCCCGCGTTTCGTCGCGAAATTATCGCCCGACGTCGACGATGCGCTGCTGCAGCGACTCGTCTCGACGCTGCTCGCCGCGCGCATCGACGGGATCGTCGTGTCGAACACCACGCGCGCGCGCCCGGCCGGTTTGCACGGGCCGCACGCGACCGAAGCGGGCGGCTTGTCGGGCGCGCCGCTGCTCGGGCCGTCGACCGCGCTCCTCGCGCGCGTGCGCGAGCTCACGGGCGGCGCGGTGCCGCTGATCGGCGTCGGCGGGGTCGCGAGCGGCGCGGACGCGTACGCGAAGCTGGTCGCCGGCGCGACCGTGGTGCAGCTCTACACGGGGCTGATCTACGCGGGCACCGCGCTGGTGACGAAGATCAAGCGCGAGCTCGCGGAGCTGCTGCGGCGCAACGGCCGCGCGCCTACTTGACGCCGCGGAACAAGAACGAGCCGCCGATCTTGTGCGCCATCACGTGGATGTCGCCGCGCATGCTGCGCAGGTCGCCGTCCAGCGTGCGCATCGCGCCGGACATTCCGCGGAGCTGCCGGTCCATGTCGCCGAGCTTCGCTTGCGTGGATCCCAGCCGAACGAGCGCGCTGCCGAGGTGCGCGTTCGTCGCGTCGAGCTTGCCGTTGGTGCGGTCGAGCGTGCGCTGAACGCCGACGAGACGCGCGTCGACCATCTCGAGCCGGTGCTGCATCGGTGTCAAGCGGTCGAGCTTGTGGCTCATTGCGTCGAGGCTCGTGAGCTTCTGACCGACCGCTGCCAGCTGATCGGTCATCATGTGCAGGTGCGCGATGCTGTCGAGCGTCGCGGCGGTCGCGGCCGCAGTCACCGCGGCGGCCACGGCGACTCCGGTGAAGAGGAGGGGCCGGTCGCGCCGGTCCGGTCGCGTTGCTGTGACTACCATGCCCTTCGGTTTCCCGGAAGGGGTGAAAGAACTGTGAACAGCGACCGGGCCCGCGCATGCTGGTGCGCGGCGGAACGGCGTGTTGCCGCGGTGAACAGCGTTCCCTCCGACCGAGGGAATGCATGCGACCTGACGACCCCGCTTCCAACCTTCCGGCGCAACGCGAGTCGCGCTTTGCGGCGCCGGACGCGCCGACGGTGGAAGACGACACCAAAGGGATGCCGCGCGTCGTTGTGGGCGGGCCTGTCGCGACCGCGATGCCGGCGCCGCCGCCGGGAACGCCCGCGGAGCTGTCGGGGATGCTGCTGCCGACCGAAGCCGTCACGTTCGCGAGCTCGCCGCATCCGGTGATCTTCGTGAGGCCCGTCGTCCACGCAATCGTGATCGTCGCCGCGCTTCTCACGGCGCTGGGCTGGGAGCAGCATCCGGTCGTGCATGGTCACCACGTCGCGGTGCCGCTGCTGACCGGTGTCGCGCGCACCGCCGCGCTCGGTGTCGCCGGCTTGCTGCTGCTGCGCGAAGCGTTCTCGGTGGTCGGGCGGCTGATGCGGTATCTCGGTTTTCGCGTCGTTACGACGAACCGGCGCGTGTTCGTGGTCGAGGGCCTGTTCGGGCGGCGCGTCACGCCGCTCAGCAACACCGCGCTCGCCGGCACGACGATGTGGCAAGGCGTCTTCGGGCGAATGTTCGGCTACGGCAACCTCGTGCTGCCGCCGGCCGCGAGCTGGACGGGTACGATCAGCGAGATGCGCGATCCCGTGAAGCTGTACCGCGAGTTCGAAGCCGTCGCGCAAGGCGTCGACGGCGACCGCTGGACGCCCGCCGTTCGACAGACGATCATCCCATGAGCAGCGACGACGCGTTCATCGCGCTGCCCACCGACGACGAGATGCGCGCTCAGGGCTACGGCACGCGCCCGCACCCGTACGATTTCGGCTTCATCCCCGGCATGGCGCGGCTGCGCTCGGCGCACAAGCGTATCGCCCCGAAGATGGGCGATCTATTTCGCGAGATCATGTTCGCGCCCGGCGACCTCACGCGCGCGGAGCGCGAGATGATCGCGGCGGTCGCGTCGGCCGCGCAAGACTGCAACTATTGAACGCAGTCTCACGCAGAGTTTCTGCGTGTCGAACAAGCGGACCCGGTGCTGGTCGCGGCGATCAAGCGGAAAGCGTGGCGCGACGTCGCGTCGCTGACGCCGCGGCAGCGCGCGCTGTGCGAGGTCGCCGAGACGCTGAGCGCCACCCCGACGCGCATGATGAACGAGTCGTGGCAGCCGCTGCGCGACCTCGGCTTCGACGACCAGGCGCTGCTCGAGGTCGCGCACGTCGTGGGGCTTTTCATGTACTTCACCCGGCTCGCCGACGGCTTCGGCCTGCGGCTCGACCCGCAGATCGAGGAGGCGGGCGAGCGCGAGACCGCGATGGTGCACCCGCAAAGGCCGTGAGCCGGCGTAACCCCGCGCTTTTCCGGCGTGTTATACTCCTTGCTGGTCCAGGATGGACTCGCTCGAGGGGCTGAGTAGTCTCGACGGGGAGATCCGAGGCCGACGTAAGCAGGCGGAGTTGTGAGCCCTCCTAAAACGATCACAAGCGTTTATACGCGAACAACAACTACGCAATGGCTGCTTAGACCTAACTTAGGCTAACAGTCACCGTCCGGAGGAGGTCGCCGTTGCCGTCCTCCAGGCGGTCAACAAGTTCGGCTAGGGTGCGGAGAACGTTCCGAGAAGCGCCCGAAACTCAACCGGAACTGCGGCGCGTCTGATTCCTGTACCGAGAAGCTGGCGCGCTCAAGACAAAATCGGTGCTGAGCCTGGAGAAAGCGGCGGTCCGGCTTTTCGGACCCGGGGGGCGGCTCCCCGGCAGCTCCACCAATTTCACGCAGCATCCCGGCGAATCCGACGTTCGACCGGGATGTTTTGCAAACCGGCCCTTCGCAACGCCCACAGATCGGAGCCATCGCATGGACGAGGACCGCCTGAACATCTCCGTTCGCAAGTTCCTCAAAGAGGTCGGGGTCACGTCGCAGCGCGCGATCGAGAAGAAGGTCCGCGAGGCGTTCGAAGCCGGCACGCTGCGCGGCGGGGAAGAGCTCGAGGCGACGATGACGCTGGAGATCGGCGCCATCTCGCTGACGCACGTCGTCACCGGCGCGATCGACGTCTGATGGCGCCCGCACCCGCGCGCTGATCCCGTGGTGGACGTTCAGTTCGCGGCGACGGCGTTTGCCACCGCGATCACGATCATCGACCCGGTCGGCATGATCCCGCTGACGATCGTCGCCACGGCGAACGCGCCGCAGCGCCGCCGCCGCATCATCAACGAAGCCGTCTTGGTGGCGGCGGGCGTGATCCTCGTGATGGGCCTGATCGGGCGGCCGCTGCTGGGATACCTCGGGATCACGCTGCCCGCGTTCACGATCGCCGGCGGCATCCTGCTGTTCCTCATCGCGATCGACATGCTGTTCGCGCGGCCGACCGGCGCCAAGCAGACGAAGGAAGAGACGCGCGAGGCGCGCGACGCCGACAACCCGGCGGTGTTTCCGCTCGCGATCCCGATGATCGCCGGCCCCGGTACCATCGCGACCGTGCTGCTGCTCAGCGGCCTCACGCGCGGCGACGAGATGCGCGTGCTCATCGTGTTCCTCGCCTATGCGACGGCGCTCGCCGTCACGTGGCTCTGTATGAGCGCCGCGCCGTATCTGCAGCGCATCATCGGCAAGACCGGCATCCACGTCGTCACGCGCCTGCTCGGCATCATCCTCGCCGCGCTCGCCGTGCAGTTCGTGATCAACGGCCTCGCCGGCACGCCGTTCTTCAGCCGCGCGTAGCGGCCTGACTTACTTCGGCCGCTGGTACCACGGCAAGCGCTGCGGCGATGGTCCGGTGCTCGTCACGGCGCGAAGGATCGCCACGATCGCCAGCAGCGATACGATCGCGAACCATCCGAGCCCCACGAGGATCGCCGCGCCGGAATGACCGTCCAGCACGGTGTTGCCGACATCGTGCTTGGCGTTGCGCCGCAGCGCGCTTTGCGCCACCAGGCGGTCGAGCGCGCGCGGCGACGGTGCGACGAACGCGAACACGGTCCCGTCGAGCCCGAACGTTCGTGCGACACGCCCGTCCGCCAGCGTGCCGTCGCGCTGCGTGAAGCCACCGGCCGTCGATGATCTCGACCTGCGCTCGTTGAGCGACGATCCATACTTTTCGATGATCTGGCTGGGACGCGCCGTACGCACGATGGTAGCCGTGCTGCCGTCGGCGTACACGGCCGTCTTGCCGCCGTCGGCGATCACGTCGAAGACGCCCGACGCCGGTCGCACGACGACCGGGTTGCCGCCGAGCGCGCTGCGCGGCGTCTCCATCGCCGCGCGGTCCAACCCGTACGGCCGTTCGTAGTGCGCGAGCAGAAACGCCAGCACGCCGACCGGCAAAACGAATCCGAACGCGACGAACGCGACGACCGGCAGCACGATCGACGACCAGCGCATCATCGCGCGCGCTTCGCGGACGAATTCGCCGTCGCCTTGACCGGGGGTACGGTAGCGTACCACGTTTCCTGAGGCAATTGTGCTAGACTCGTTTGCTAGTGCCCGTGCTACGTGGGACCGCCGAGTCTCCTGAAAGCGGTCGTTCGATGAGTCGATCCTACATTTCCGGAAACCACCTGCTTGACGCACTCTCGAGCGATGACGGTCCCGGCCTGGGCAGCGACATCGAGATCGTCGCCCTCCCCGCGCGCCGGTGGCTCGCGCCGTACGGCGGCCCAAGGCACCACGTCGATTTCCCGATCGACGCGGTCATATCCATCGTTGCGACGCTGCGCAGCGGTGACGCGATCGAAGTGGGCACGATCGGGCGCGAAGGCTTCATGGAGACGGACGCCGCGCTCGAGTCCGATACCGCGCGCCGCGGCTCGTTCTGCCAAGTTTCGGGCGATGTCGCCCGGATGACGCTGCCGCGCTTTCGCGAGCGCATGGACGACAACGGTGCGTTCGCGCGGCTCATGCGCCGCAGCGTCACCGCGACGCTGTTCAACGTGCAGCAGTTGGCCGCGTGCAACGCCAAGCACCGTGTCGAGGCCCAATGCGCGCGGTGGCTGCTGATGACGCACGACCGCGTCGGGGCGGATGTGCTGCCGCTGACGCACGAGTACCTGGCGATGATGCTCGGCGTCCAGCGGAACGGGGTGACGGCCGTGCTCCAGCACTTCCGGGGGCTGGGGCTGGTGGAGTACGCCCGGGGGCGGATCACCGTGCTCGACCGGGCCGGCCTC
>DASWRD010000131.1:0-78624 GCA_036403315.1 Candidatus Elarobacter sp. | reverse complement strand
CCTTGGGCTTGCGCTTGAGCTTCATGTTCGCGTGCTCGGGCGTGCGGTTGTTCTTGCGGTTGTTGCAGCGCATGCACGCGCACACCAGGTTTTCCCAGGTCGACGGGCCGCCTTTGCTCTTGGGCAGCACGTGGTCGACGGTCATCATGCGCTCGCCTTTGAGCTGGCAGTACTGGCACGTGTAGTCGTCGCGGAGCAGCACGTTCTTTTTCGTCAGCGCGACTTTTTGCATCGGGCGCTTGATGTAGTACAGCATCCGAATGATCGACGGCAGCTTCATCTCCAGCGACGTCGACTTGATGACGTCGTCGCGGCGGTGGACCATCTCGGCCTTGCCGGAGAAAAGCAGCTTCACGGCGCGCTGAAACGACGTGATGTTGAGCGCTTCGTACGTGAAGTTCAAAACGAGAACGTCGGTCACGAGCGCGCACCGCTATGCAAGAAGCGAGCCACTAGAGTGCCTCGCTTCTCGAGAACGACATGGGGCCGCGCCGGAACGGACTGCACGAGTCGTTCCAATCGGCTGGCCTGAGCCTTTGGGCGCGGGCGCCGGTCGTCGGCATCCCGGGCCATTCGCTTCGGCGCCGGGCCTTCACCTCGTGCGCGGCCAGGCCGGGCCGTCCGTCAGATCATCTCGAGGAAGTAGCCGTGGACGCGGTCGTCGCCGGTCAGCTCCGGATGGAACGACGTGCCCAAGACGTTCTTCTGGCGGACCATCACGCCGTGGCCGTCGCGCTCGGCCAGCGTCTCGACCTCGGGGCCGGTGCGCTCGATCCACGGCGCGCGGATGAAGATCGCCGGGAACGGCTCCGCGCCCAGCGCGGGGATTGCGAGGGGGACTTCGGCCGAGTCGACCTGGCGGCCGAAGGCGTTGCGGCGAACGGTGACGTCGAGCAGGTCCAGCGTCGGCTGGTCGATGTCGGCGACGTCGTGCGCCGCGACGATCATCCCCATGCACGTCCCCCAGAACGGCATCCCGTCGGCGACGCGCGCTTTGATCGGCTCGGTGAGGCCGAAGCGGTCGAGTAAGCGGATCACCGTCGTCGACTCGCCGCCGGGGACGACGAGGGCGTCGACGCGCGCAAGGTCGTCCGGCGTTCGCACCTCGACGACGTTCGCGCCCGCGCGCTCGAGCGCGTGCACGTGTTCGACGACGTCACCCTGAAGGGCGAGAACTCCGACGCGGTTGCTAATTTCCGCGCGACGCCAGGAGCTGGTGATCCGCGAGCTGGCGAATGTCCAGGCCTTCCATCGCCTTCGCCTCTTCGGGAATCGACGTGTGTGCTTTGAGTACGACGTCCGCGTCCTGCCAGTGCGTCGTCGCGTCGACGATCGCGCGCGCGAACGCGGCCGGGTTCGTCGATTTGAAGATGCCGCTGCCCACGAAGATGCCTTCGGCGCCGAGCTCCATCATGAGCGCGGCGTCCGCGGGCGTCGAGACGCCGCCCGCGCAGAACAGCACGACGGGCAGTTTCTTATTGGTCGCGATCTCGCGCACCAATTCGAGCGGCGCGCCGAGATCGCGCGCGCGTGCCACGAGCTCCTCTTTCGGCACGGCCGCGAGCGTCGCGATACCGTCGCGGATCGCGCGCATGTGGCGCACGGCCTCGACGATGTTGCCCGAGCCTGCCTCGCCCTTGCTGCGAATCATCGCCGCGCCTTCGGCGATGCGGCGCAGCGCCTCGCCCAGATCGCGCGCGCCGCAGACGAACGGCACCGTGTACGGCGCCTTGTCGAGGTGGAAGAGATCGTCGGCCGGCGTCAGGACCTCGGACTCGTCGATGTAGTCGACGCCCAGCGCTTGAAGCTGGCGCGCCTCACCGATGTGGCCGATCCGCACCTTGGCCATGACGGGGATCGTGACGGCCTTCATGATGCGCTCGATCAGCGCCGGATGGCTCATCCGCGCGACGCCGCCGTCGGCGCGAATGTCGGCCGGGATGCGTTCGAGCGCCATCACGGCGACCGCGCCCGCCTCTTCGGCGACCTTGGCCTGCTCGGGCGTGACGACGTCCATGATCACGCCGCCCTTGAGCATCTGCGCGAGACCGCGCTTGACCGTGTCCGTACCCGTTTGCTGCGACTGTCCGTTCATATCCGCCCCATTGTCCTGCCCAAATTGAGCGCTAGCAATGCAGACAATAGGACCAATGAGTCCTACGGCGGCCGGGTGGCCCCGACCGACGGCGCGACGTTCGCGCGCTCCTCGGGCGACAGGGTCGGCGGCTCGGTCTCGGTCGCGCCGGGCTCGTGGGACACCAGCGGGATCGGCAGCGGCGGCGAGGTGTAGAGCGAGCGCCCCGGCGCCACGGGCTTGAACGTCGGGACCGGGATCGGCGTCGCACGGTAGGGCGGCGGCGTGTACGGCGCCTGCGTCGGCCGCGGCGGCGCGGTCACGCGCGGGTCCGGAAACGCCGGGTCGGTCGCGACCGACACGACCTGGAGCCGCTTCCAGTTCTTCAGCTCGCCGTGCACCGTCGTGTCGCCGCCGGCGCCGGGGACGGGTGTCACGCCGGACCCGATGATCGGCACGCGCCGCTCCGTTTGCAGCAGCACCCGGTCGCCCAGCTTCTGGCCGATCAGGATGGAGACGAGGAGCACGAGGGCGCCCCCGACCAGAAGCGCGGAGAGCCCGGGGCGGCGGCTTGGCGGCACGGCGCCGTGGCTTCTAACCGACGGGGGCGCCGGCCTCTCGCGGCTCGTGCGTGGGCATCGCGTCGACCAGCACCGGTTCGCCGATCCGGATCTCGAGCATGCGGCCGGGCTCCACGCTGCGGCGGAACGTGTCGCCGCGAAAGTCGACCGTGACCTCACGCGCGGCCGCGCGGTCGTTGCAGAGGTAGATCACGATGCCGCCGCGCCCGTCCTCGAAGCCGACGGCCCCGACCTCGACCGGCGACGTCCGGATCTCGTCGGAGATGTCCGTGCCCGCGAAGTACACGCGGTACGGCTCGTCGGCCGACGCGAAGTCCATGTCGCCGACGATGATCTTCCGCTCGGCGTCGATCACGTAGCTGTGTCGTCGCCCGCCCCAGTGCACGCGCACCGCCGCCGTCCACGTCCAGTCCGCGGGCAGGAGCGGCGCGATGTGCGGGCGCCCGCTGGTGCGGTAGCCGTCCAGCCCGCACACCGTCTCGGCGACCGCCCACAGGTACTTCGCGCCGGTCCACGGCGACAGGTACATCCCGCGGTTCGTCAGCGAGCCGCCGTCGAACCACTCGCCGAACTGGCCCGGCACCGTGTTGCGCGGCGCGCCGGCTTCCATCGTCTCGTAGATCACCTCGAGCCAGTGCGCGGCTTCGTGGTACGCGCCGTTGCGCGCGAGCGCGACCGCGAACCACAGCGTGAGATCGGGCCACACCCCGCCCAAGAGGCCGAAGCCGTGCGACGGAAAGTACCACGAGTCGGCGGTCGAGATCGTGCGCAGGCCGACGGGCGTGGTGAAGTCGGGTTCCATCAAGCGCTTGAGGATCGCCTTGCGCACGGCGGGCTCCGCGACCTCGAACAGCACCGGGAACACTTCGTCGGCCGTGAAGTTGTCCTGGTAGTTGCCGTCGACGTCGTAGTTCAGCACGAACGCCGACGTGTCGCTGTTGAACAGCTTCGCGAGCATCGCCTCGCGCAGCGCGGTCGCTTCGTTCGAGAAGCGCTCCCACGCCGCGGAATCGTTGACGATCGCGGCGAGCCGCGCCGTCGCTTCGAGCGCGAAGTACGCCTCGGCGTTGATCTCCGTGACGGCGCCGTCGAGCTTGTAGAGCGGGATGATGTTGCGCCACGACGTGATGCCGAACATGTCCTCGCCGCCGGCCTTGCAGAACAGCAGGCCGTTCGCGTCGCGCTGCGTGAGCATGTACTCGGCGATCCTCACCACCAGCGGGAACACGCCGCGCAGCCACGCATCGTCGAGCGTGGCGTTGTAGTGGTGGAGGATCGCGATGATGTGCAGCGGCGTGTCGTCGTTGACGTTGAGGTCGTAGAACGTCGAGAACCCGTTCACGCCGCGCACGTACTCCACCACCTGTCCGTTCGGCTCCACGAAGCGGTTGAACAGCTCGATCGCGTCGCGCGAGAACTGCGGCATGAAGTAGTCGTAGCCGTGCACGAACCACGACGTGTCCCGCGACACGAGGATGTCCGACGGCGGCGAATTGGTGGAGCCCCACCCCTGCGGGTATTCCTTGACGACGCGCAGCATGTTGACTTTCGCCCACGTCACGCCGCGGTTGATCAGCGGCGACGGCGTGAGCAGGCGCGCGTCGGCCAGCTTCTCGGCGTAGTAGCGCTCGGTCGCCGGCAGCGCGTCGGGATCGCGCAGCAGCTGTTCCAGCACCGGCTTCGTCTTGTCGTCGCCGCCTTTGTTGTAGACGACGGCGAGCCGCAGCGACTCGCGGCCGCCCGGCGGCACCTCGATGCGGTACTCGAAGGCGCCGAAGATACGGCTCGACGCGAACTCCGCCAGGCGCGGCGTGATCTCGCCGAGGTGCGCGGTCTCGTTGAGCGTGCCGTGCATCATCCCCTGCAGCAGCGTCTGCTCGCGCAGCGCGACGGCGACCGTGTGCGGCGTGCGCGAACCGCCCCACCACCGGACACCGCCTGATTCTTCACCGAACGAGCGGATGAAGCGGTCGCCCGTGCTCGCGCGCACGTGCTTCTCCGGCTCGCCGTAGAAGCGCTGGCCGATCAGCAGCGCCCACGGAAAGATCTGCACGTGCGCGGGCGCCGCCGACGCGTTGTGCACCGTGACGTCGACGACGAACGACACGACGCGGTCGTGCAGCGGGCCGTGCGGCACGAAGAACGTCTCCCTGACGTGGAGATCGGGAGCGATTCCGAACTCGGCGATCTGCGCGTACGGCAGGAACGTGAACTGGCGCGTGATCTGGTGCGGGAACAGCGTCTCGCCGCCCGCGCGATACGCGATCTGATGCGCGCCGAAGATGATCTGGTCGGTATCGGCGTCCCACAGCCCGCGAATGCCGCCTTTGGGCGTCGAGGTCGCGAACGTCTTGAAGTTGCCGAGGGTCAGCCCGAACGGAGTCTGCTCCTCGCGGAGCACGTACGCGCTGAACTCGTTCCGTTGCGCATCAAAGGTCGGTCCCACGCGCCGTCTCTCTACCGGAGGGCGACGGCGGCGGCCTCCTCGAAACGCCGCGCTGGTGGAAGTTCGCTCGCTCGCAGCCCCCGCGAAGATCAACCTCACGCTGGAGATCCTCGCGCGGCGCCCCGACGGCTACCACACGCTGCGCAGCGTCATGGTGCCCATCGCGCTCGCCGACGAGCTCGTCTTCGCACCGAGCGACGCGTTCGCGTTCGCGTGCGAGCCGCCGTCGCTCGGCCCGGACAACCTCGTTGCGCGCGCGTTCGCGCAGGTGGGGCTCGCGCGCGCGCCCGTCGCGGTGACGCTGCGCAAGCGCGTGCCGGTCGGCGCCGGCCTCGGCGGCGGATCGAGCGACGCCGCCGGCGTGCTGCACGCCGCGATGCGCGGTGCGTTCGGCGACGCCGGCGCGCGCGACTGGGTCGCGGACGCACGCGCGCTCGGCTCCGACGTTCCGTTCTTTCTGGTCGACGGCCCCGCATTGGTCGAAGGCACGGGCGAGCGCGTCACGGCGCTGGGCGCGCCTCCGCCGTGGTGGCTGGTGCTCGTCGTGCCCGGCGTGCACGTCGCCACCGCATCCGCCTACGCGGCGCTCGACGCCGCGCGCGCGATCCATCCGGCGCCGACGCGCGCGCGCAGCGACTCGGCGTCGGTACGCTGCGGCGAAGCGCTGCAGCGCGCCGACTACGCCGCGGTGCTCGCGGCGCTGACCAACGACTTCACGCCGGTTGTGCGCGACGCATATCCTGCGGTCGGCGCGGTGCTGCGCGCGCTCGACGACGCAGGCGCGCCGCACCGCGCGATGCTGTCCGGTTCGGGCAGCGCGTGCTTCGCGCTGTTCGCCGATGAGGCGTCCGCGCTTTCGTTCGCGCCGCGGCTGCGCGCGCCGGACGGCGCGGCGATCCACGTCGTCCCGTTCGCCGCGAGCGGCGCATGGCGCTAGACGCGATCGTCCTGGCCGGCGGCGCCGCGGACGCGGTCGCGGCGCTCGAGCCGGGTGCGCCGAACAAGGCGTTCGTGCGCGTCGGCGGCGTACCGCTCGTGCAGCGCACGATCATGGGCTTGCGCGCGTCGTCGCGCATCGATCGCATCGTCGCCGTCGCGCCGCCGTCGGCGGCCGCGCATCCCGCGCTCGCGAACGCGAGCGAGGTGCGCGGCGACGGTCCGCGGATGCTCGAGAGCCTGCGCTCCGGGATGGCGGGCTTCACCGAAGACGCGCTCGTGATCGTGGTCGCGTCGGATCTTCCCGCGCTCGACGCCGCTGCCGTCGACGAGTTCGTCGACGCGGTCCTCGCGCGCGACCTCGACGTCGCGTACGCGTGCCTGGAACGGCGCCATCACGACGCGGTCTATCCGGAGTTTCCGCACACCTGGGCTCGCCTGCGCGACGGGCGGTACTGCGGCGGCGGGGTCGTCGCCCTGCGGTCGCGCGTGCTGCCGCGGCTCAACACGTTCATGCACGCGCTCGGCGACGCGCGCAAGTCGCCGTGGCGGCTCGCCGGCCTCTTCGGCTGGGACGTGCTCGCGCGTTTCGCCGTCGGCCGCCTCGCCATCGAGCAGGCCGAGACGCGCGCGTCGCGCCTGCTGAACGCTCGCGTCGGCGCGATTCGCTGCACGCAGCCGCAGATCGCGCTCAACGTCGACCGCGTCGAGGACGTCGCGCGCGCGAACGCGCGGTTCGCTTCGTAGCCTGAAAACGAACGTGTTCGCGACAGCGTGCGTTTCCGGACCGATGCGTTTCGTGACCGCCGCCGCGCTCGTTCTTTTGCTGGCCGCGCCCGCGTCGGCGCAAACGCCGCCCGGCGGCTCGGCGGCGGAGGGTCCCGGGGCGTGCGCCGCGCGGGAGACCACGCTCGGCGGGATCGGGCGCGTGACCGTGTTCGCGTTCATCGGCCCCGTCTTCGGCGGACGCGTGTGCGCCGTGGTCGCGAACCTCGGCAGCGATCAGTTCACCGCGCGGATCGCGGCCGTGCCGTCGGACGACGCCCTCGTGACCGTCGCACTGACGGGGGGCGGCGACGTGACGGCGCCGCTTGGCGAAGCCGCCGTGACGGGCGCCGGTCCGTACGTGATCGCGCCGGGCGGCGTGATCCCGGCGTTCGGCTCCGATACCGCCGAGCTGCCGCGCGTCGTGCTCGCGTACGCGGGCCAGCGCACGTTCATCATCGCGACCACGGCGATCGCGCTCGTCGATCTCGCCAAAGAATTGCGCTCGCAGCCCGGCGCGTTCGGCGCCGACGCGTTCGAGCGCGCCGTGATCCTCGCAAGCGGCCCGAACGCCGCGCTGTCGCTGCGCACCGCCGACGGTACGGTGGGAGCACCGAACGTAATCGCGCCGCGCGTCCTGCTTCTGATTAAGCGCGGCTGAGAAGTCGCGCGCGGACGCTCTCTCTCAGCCTCGTCTCAGCCGAGCCGGGTAGGACCGCCGTATGCGCGCCATCATGGTGCTGTGCGACCGGGTCGGTGACGCCGGTGGCGCTGAGCGCTATTGGGAAACCGTGCTGCCCGCCTTGGCGGCACAGGGAACGCGCGTCCGCTTGCTCGCGCGCGACATTTCCGGCGGCGGCGCACCGCCGGAGATCGAGGCGCGCGCGCTCGCCTGGTCCGACGAACACGGTGCGCCGTCGGCCGATGCGGCGCGCGCGGTCGCCGGCGAGCTGATCCGCGAGCGGCCCGACGTCGTCGTCACGGCGAGCGTCTTCGATACGGCGGTGCTCGACGCGGTGCGGGCGAACGCGCCGCGCTGGATCGCGCGCATCCACGATCACCGCGCGTTCTGCCCGACGGGCGACCGCGTCTACCCGCAGTTCGAAGCGACCTGCACCGCCGCGATGGGCGGCGCGTGCCGGGGCGCCACGATCGTGCGCGGGTGCGTGCACGGCCCCCGGCCGTCGTCGTTTCGGCGCATCGCCGACCGCGAAGCGGTGCGCGACCGGCTCGCGCAGGCCGACGGCATCCTGGTGTCGAGCGAGCACATGCGCGCGACGTGTGTCGCCAACGGCATCGACGCCGCGCGCATCGCGATCACGCCGCCGCCGCTGCCCGATGCCGCCTACGCCGCACGACCCGCCGCGCGTCCGCGCGCGCGCACCCTGCTGTTCGCGTCGCGGCTGACGCCGCGCAAAGGCTTGCGCTCGCTGCTGGGCGCGCTCGCGCAGCTTCCGGATCCCGAGCGGCCGCGGCTGGTCGTCGCAGGCGAAGGCGACGCGGAGGAGCGCGACGCGCGTGCGCAAGCCGAACGCGACGGCGTCGCCGTCACGTGGCGCGGACGCCTCGCGGCGAGCGAGCTGCGCGCCGCGATCGACGACGCCGACGCGGTCGCGGTGCCGTCGCTGTGGCCCGAGCCGTTCGGCCTCGTCGGCATCGAAGCGCAAGCGCGCGGCCGGCCCGCCGTCGCATACCGCGTCGGCGGCATCGGCGATTGGATCGGCGGCGCGGGGATCGCGGTGCGGCGCGGCGACGAGCGCGCGCTCGCGTCCGCCATCGGCACCGTGCTGGACGAGCCGGCGTGGTCCGGCCTCGCGGCGACGGCACGGTCGCACGCGGAACGCTATCGGCTCGGCACGCACGTCGAGCGGTTGTTCGACATCTTTCGGGGAGCGGCGTGATGAAGGTCCTGGTCATCGGCGGCGACGGCTACTGCGGGTGGGCGACGTCGCTGTACTTGTCGGTTCGCGGACACGAGGTGACCATCGTGGACAGCCTCGTTCGGCGCGCGTGGGACCGCGAGCACGGTCTCGACTCGCTGGTGCCGATCGCGTCGACGCGCCGCCGCATCGACGAGTGGTCGCGCCTCACCGGCCGCACGATCCGGTTCGAAGAAGCCGACGTCACGGACTACGACGCGCTGTGCCGGATCGTGCGCGACACCGCGCCCGCCGCGGTGGTGCACTTCGGGCAGCAGCGCAGCGCGCCGTTCTCGATGATCGACCGCGAGCATGCCGTGCGCACGCACCTCAACAACACCGTCGGCAACATGAACGTGCTCTGGGCGCTGCACGAGCACGCGCCGCACGCGCACCTGGTCAAGCTCGGGACGATGGGCGAGTACGGCACGCCGAACATCGACGTCGAGGAAGGCTTCATCACCATCGAGCACAACGGCCGCACCGACACGCTGCCGTTTCCGAAGCAGCCCGGCTCGTTCTACCATCTCACGAAGGTGAGCGACAGCGACCAGATCTTCTTCGCGTGCCGCGTCTGGGGTCTGCGTGCGACCGACCTCAACCAAGGCGTCGTATACGGCACCGCGACGGATCAAACGGCGCTGTCGCCCGCGCTCGCCAACCGCTACGACTACGACCACATCTTCGGCACCGTGCTCAACCGCTTCTGCGTGCAGGCCGCGCTCGGCCATCCGCTCACCGTGTACGGCACGGGCGGCCAGCAGCGCAGCTTCCTCGACATCCGCGACACCGTGCGCTGCATCGACATCGCCCTGGAGCACCCGGCGCGCGAGGGGGAGTACCGCGTGTTCAACCAGTTCACGGAGATGTTCGGCGTCGACGAGCTCGCCGAGCGCGTGGCGCGCGTCGCGCGCGAGCACGGCCTCGCCTGCGAGATCGCGCACGTGGCGAACCCGCGCGTCGAGCGCGAGTCGCACTACTACAACTGCGTGAACTCGAACCTGCGCGCGCTCGGGCTCGACCCGACGCCGCTGTCCGACGCCACCATCGCCGGGCTCATCGCGCTGGCGCGCGAGCACGCCGCGCGCATCGACGTGCGGCTCATCCCGCCGCGCGTCGCCTGGCGCGCCGACGAAGCCGTCGCGGCCGGAAGCTCGGCGGTCGCGTAGCGGCAACCTTCGCGCGCCGACGCGCGTTCGCGAGGATGATGCGACTCGCGCTCGCCGCCGTGGTTCTCGCGTTCGCCCTGCAGGCTTCGCTCGCGCACGCGACGCCCACGGCACGTCCTGCGCCGCACGCGAAAGCGAAGCCGCCGGCGCCCGTGGTGATGCTGCGGACCGAGATCGTGTCGGGCGATCGTCAGACTGCGCACGCGTTCGCGGAGCCCGCCGCGCCGAAGTACGTCACCGAGTTCCCCGCGCCGCTCACGGTCCGCATCGCCGGCTGGCCGCGCGAAGGCGGCAGCCGGCGCGTACACTTCACGTGCGCGGGCTGCAGCTTCACGTCGACGGATCAGCCGAACGATGGCAAGGACGTGGACGAGCGCTACGACTCCACGCCGAACACCTACAAGGTTGCGATCACCAACGGCGTCGCGCAGCTCAAGGTCGCCGTGGAATCCGACCGCCCGTACGGCGTCTACACCGTGATCGTGCAGCCGGGCGTGAAGAACTCGCTCCCGGCGACGTTCACGCTGACCTCGCGCTGAGCGGCGCTACGCGCCGTCCCAGCGGGCGAACAGCTTCGCGTCGATGCCGAATTGGTCGAGCGCTTTGCCGACCGTGTGCGCGACGATGTCGTCGACGCTCTTCGGCCGCGCATACATGCCGGGTACCGGCGGCAGGATGACCGCGCCCAGCTCCGCGAGCTGCGTCAGCGTGCGCAGGTGGCCCAAGTGGAGCGGCGTCTCGCGAACCACGAGCACGACGCGGCGCTTCTCCTTGAGGCACACGTCCGCGGCGCGCGCGAGCAAGTTCGCGTTGAACCCGTAGGCGATCGCCGACGCGCTCTTGATCGAGCACGGGATCACGAGCATGCCGTCGGTCTTGAACGAGCCCGATGAGATCGAGGCCCCCAGATCGCCGTCGCGGTGCACGACGTCGGCCAGCTTTTCCAACTCGTCGGCCGTCGTGTCGGTCTCCAGCTCGATCGTGCGGCGCGCTTGCTGCGAGAGCACGAGGTGCGTCTCGACGTCGGGGATCCCGCGCAGGACGCGCAGCGCGGTGAACGCATAAGCGCTTCCGCTCGCTCCCGACACCCCGACGATAAGCCGTCTCATCGATCCACCGATTCCACGTCCGTCCACAATCTCCGCACGCCCCGGCGCACGCCGGGGGCGGGCCGCGCCCGCGCCCCGAACTCGGGTGCGTGCTCCTCGTCGACGAACGCCGGCTGCCCGTCCTTTCGCAGGACGGTCTCGGCGAAGCGCTCGCGCCGGCCGCGTTCCTCTCGCGGCTGGTTCGCCGGCGGGTGCTCGGCGAGGGCGAGCGGCGCGCGGTCGTCCGCCGGATCGCGGCGACGCACGAGGACGCCGCGCTCGCGCCGCACCTGCGCACGAGCCCGTCGTTCGCGGGACGCGTGCTCGACTCGATCGACCGCGACGCGGTCCCCGCGCCGTTCGAGTCGCTCGCTCAGCACGTGCGCACGCTGGTCGCGTTCGCGGACGCGCTCGACGTGCGCAGCGCGCTGCGCCACGCCGTCGCCGCGCAGCCCGCGCAAGCCGGCGAGACGCTGTGCATCGACGCGGCGCTCGTCGCGAGCGACGACGATGCGTTCGCGTGGCGACGGCTCGCCGCCGAGGCGGGGCTCGCGCTGGAGGTGGTCCAGCTCGGTGAGCCCGGCCCGCCGCCGCTCGACCTGCGCGCGATCGACGGTGTCGTCGCGCTGCTCCGGTACGCGGCTTCGCAGGGCGACGCCGACGCGCGCCGCACGGTGCTCGCACCGCAGAGCGGCGTCCGCCCCGACGACGCGCGCACGCTGCTCGCGACGGCCGGCGAGCGGGCGAACTTGCTCGACGTGATCGCGAAGGGGGCCGTCGCGGATGCGAACCGTTTCGCGCACGGGCTCGCGACGGTAACCGCGGCGTACAAGGCGCCGGACGCCTCCGCGCAGACCGTGCTCGCGGCGATCTTCAGCGCGTTTCCGCTCGACGATGCGGCCGCGCGCGCCGCGCTCGAGCGCGTGGCGCGGGACTTCGATGCGGCGCGCGCGTTCGCGGAGCCGTGGGAGGCGCGCGATCTCATCGCCGAGATCGAAGCGGAGCTTTCGAGCGCCGTGCCGCGGTCGGCGGCGATCGCGGACGTCGCGCCCGCCGCACCCGTCGCGGACGAGCCGGCCGTACCGGTCGTCACGCGCAAGCTCTCCTTCAGCGCGTCTTCGCTCAACACGTACGCCGAGTGCGCGCGCAAATGGTGGTTCCGCTATGCGTGCGCGGCGGTCGAGGACCGCGGCTCGTCCGCGTCGTTCTACGGCATCGCGTTCCACGCCGCGCTGGAAGACTTTCATGCGGCGCACACGCGCTTCGCCGACGGTGACGGCGCGATGCTCGCGCAAGTGCTCGACTATTGCGTCGTCGCGGCGTTCGACCGCCACCGCACGCGTTTCGACGCGCCCGTCGAGTTCGAGCTGCAGAAGCGCCGCGCTCGGCGCACGGCGAAAAAGTATCTGTCGTGGCTGCTCGAGCGCGCGCGCCGCGCGCCGTTCGAAGTGATCGGCTGCGAGACGCAAGCCGACGTCGAGCTGGGTGGTCATCGCTTCATCGGCTACATCGACCGCCTCGACCGCGACGACCGCAGCGGCACGGTGACGGTCGTCGACTACAAGACCGGCTCGATCGCCACCAGCGCCGACGAGTACTTGGAAGACGTGCGCGCGTTTCGCGAGTTTCAGCTGCCGTTCTACTATTGGGCGCGTACCGCCGCGGGCGACGTGGTGTCGCGGCTCGCGCTCGTGCCGCTCAAGGACGCGCTGCTCGACGTCGCGCCCGTCGAGCTGGAAGTCGTGACGACGTCGCGCGCGCCGCGCAGCCGCGGTGCGACCGGCGAGATCGCGGTCGCGGAGCTGGAGCGCGCGCGCGAACGCATGATCGCGCTCGCCGCGGAGCTGTCGGCGGGTACTCTGCACGCGTTCCCAGCGACGGACGATCCCGCCGCGTGCCGCTACTGCGCGTACGCGCAGGCGTGCCGCGAACGCCCGCTCGCGCTCGAGGAGCGCTTCGGCCGGTGAAGCCCGAAGTCAGCGTCCTCGCGCTCGAGCGCGCGCTCGCGCTGCCCGCCGAGCACGGGCTGCTCGCGTTCACCGGGCCGCCGACCAGCGGGAAGACGCAAGCGCTCGTGCGGCGGTTCGCGGCGCTCGTCGCCGCTGAACCCGCGCTCGCGGAAGCGGCGATCGTCACCGCCGCGCGCGACGACGGCGCGCGCTCGCTCGCCGCGCGCATCGCCGAGACGACGGGGATCGCCGTGCGCGGCGCGACGCTCGATGCGCTCGCGTTCGAGCTGCTGCGCGCGCACCCGCTCGAAACCGGGCTCGCGCTCGATCTCGAAGTGGTCGACCCGCTCGACGCCGAGGAGATCTTCGAGCGCGCCGCCGCGCCGCTGTTCTCCGCGGAGTGGAGCGACTGGCTGGGCACCGACGTCGATCCGGAGATCGCCGGGCTGCGCACGCCGGCGCGTTTTGCCGACGCGGCGCTGCGGCTGATCCGTAAGCTGCGCGACAGCGGGATCGACGACGCGTCGTTCCTTGCGGTGGCGCAGCGCGGTGCGACGACGTTCTACGCCAACCCGCCCAACCTCACGTCGCCCGCGCTCGTGTCGGCGACGAAAGACGAGCACCGCGCATCGCTCGCCGTCGGCGCGTCGGAGCTCGACCGCCAGCGCAAACGCGAGCTCGACCTCGCGAAGATCCTCGCGCGCCTCTACCGCGCGTACGTGAACGAGCTCGTGCGGCGCGGCTGCCTCACCGCGAGCGACGCGCTCGCCGAAGCGACGCGGCTGCTCGAGAACCACCCCGCGATCGGGCGGGCGCTGCGGCGCCGGCTGCGGGTCGCGTTCGTCGACGACGCGCACGATCTGTCGTCCGCCGCGCTGCGCTTCTTGCGCGCGCTCTTCGGGGACGCGCTCGACGGCGTCGCCGTCGCCGGCGACCTCGACGCCGCGACGCAGACGTTCGCGGGCGCGCGCCCCGAGCGCATCTTCGGCCGCGCCGCCACGACGGTCCCGCTCGCGCCGCGCACGCTGCAGCCGCAGATCCTCGCGGTGATGCGCGGCACGATCGATGCGGATCCCGCGCGCCCCGTTCCGCCCGGCGACGCGGTGCGCGTGCTGCGCGCGGGCGACCGCGCGGCCGAGGTGGACGAGGTCGCGGCGCGCGTCGCCGCCCTCATCGGCGCGGGCACGGCGCCGGGACGCGTCGCGGTGCTGCACCGCACGCTGCGCACGCTCGCCGACTACGAGCGCGCGCTGACCGCGCGCGACGTGCCGGTGGCGCTCGCCGGCGATCCGGCGCTGTTCGAACGCGCCGGCGTGCGGGACGCGCTCGCGCTGCTGTGGACGGCGGTCGACCCGTTCCACCACGTCTGGACGCTGCGCGCGCTGCAGACGCCGATGCTGCGGCTGTCCGACGCGTCGCTCGCGATCCTGTGCGGCGAGCCCGCCAACCCGCAGCCGGCGCTCTTCGCGCTGCCGGCGAGCGAGTCGGACACCGACCGCCGCTGGGACACCAAGCGCGATCTGCGTCTCGGCACGAACGTGCTGCGCGGCGAGCGCGACGCCGATCTGTCGGACGTCGCGCGCGAACGCCTCGTCGCGTTTCGCGCGCGGCGCACGCGCTGGTGCGAATGGCTGCGCGCGGCCGGCGTCGCGGCGGCCGCGCGCGCCATCGTCGAAGACGGCGGTTTGCTGCTGCCGCGCGCCGGTGAGCCGCCTGCACGAACGCGCTTGCGCGCGACGCTGATCGAGCGGCTGATATTGCTGATCGGCGCGTACGCCGCGCGCCATCCGTTCGACGATCTCGCGGCCGCGCTCGCGTACTGCGAACGGCTCGCCGCCGCGGATCACGGGCCGGAGCTCATCGACGGGCGCGACGATGCCGTCGTCGTAGCGGCGGTCGAACGCGTGCTGGGGCGCCGATTCGACCACGTCTTCGTCGTCGGCGCGAGCGCGGGATCGTTTCCGCCGTACTACGTGCCGGACGCGTTCTTGTTCAGCACGACATACGGCATGATCCCGAAGGACAGCGTCGGCGACTCGGTGGCCGCGCGCACCGCGAAGTTCACCTGGTACGAGCACCACGCCAAGCCGCGCGCCGCGTACGTGCGCGAACAGCGGCGGCTGTTGGCGGCGGCGATGGGCCGCGCGGATGTCTCCGTGACGATCACGGCGAGCGGCCGGCCGACGCGCGGCGTGGCCGCGCCCGAGCTCGCGAGCGAGATCCAGACGCTGCTGACGAACGCCCGCTAAGGCAAGAACGAGGCGACGGGGATCGCGTCGTTGGGAAACGCGCGCGGCGCGACCGTGCCGCCGTGGTCGACGACCAGCTTGGCAGAATAGCCGAGTTCGTGCGGATCGGTATGCACTTCGACTTCGCGCTGCGCGACGTTCACGATCCATACCTCGGCGATTCCGTTGCGAGCGTACGCGCGCAGCTTCCGGCCGCGGTCGTAGGCGAGCGTCGACAACGACACTTCGACGACCAAAAAGACGTCCGGCGGGCGCGGATGTCCGCTCACGTACCAGTCGTGGTGCCGGTGGACGAGCGTGAAATCGGGCTGCGGTTCGGACGTGTCGTCGAGCTCGACCGGATTGCCCGGGCATACGATGGCGCGACCGGCGAATCGCTGAACCAGCAACTCGTTCAGCGCCGTGATGACACTGCGGTGGCGCGGACCTTCGGGCGCTATCGCGATCAGCTGGCCGTCGAGCAACTCGACCGGCTCGCGCTCGTAGACGATCCCGACTTCGAGCATGTGATGATATTGGGCCACGGTGATCGGCCGTATCTGGATGTCGCGTTGTTCCATCTCACTCATCGCAGTGTCGCGCCTCCGCATGGCCAATTCGTGTCCCGCCTGTTTCCGCCTCGTGGCGGCCGAAGCGAGCTCACTCACAGAGTACCGACGCGGCGTTTTCGCAAGCGCCGGCGAAGTTTTACCTGGCTCCGAGCGGGCCGAAGAGCGCGCCGAGATGATGGTGACGCTCACGACGTTCGCAGGGTACCGTGCTGCCGCCAAAGCTCGACACGTCCACCGATCCGCAGGTCGGTTTCCGCCCGCCGGGCGCGCTCGATCCCGCGCCGCTGGCGCCGTATGCCGGTAGGTTCAGCAACCGCCACGCCGCGCATCTGCTGCGGCGCGCCGGCTTCGGCGGGTCCGCCGCCGACGTCGCGCGGGTCGCTTCGCTCGGCCCGAGCGGCGCGGTCGATTCGCTGCTGCATCCGATATCGCCCGAAGCGGACTTTCCGCTCTATCCCGATCCGGTGGTCCTCTACGATCCGAAGAAGGCTCGCCAGGCGGCGCAGCTGTGGTGGCTCGACCGCATGCTGCGCACGAACCGCCCGCTCGCCGAGAAGATGACGCTGTTCTGGCACGGGCACTTCGCAACGGCGGTCGGCAAGGTGCAGCCGCAGTACATGGTCGCGCAGATCAACCTGTTCCGGCAGCTCGCGCTCGCGCGCTTCCCCGTGCTGCTGTCCGCAACGACGCGCGATCCGGCGATGCTGATCTGGCTGGACAACCGCGCGAACGCGAAGGCGCACCCCAACGAGAACTACGCGCGCGAGGTGATGGAGCTGTTCGCGCTCGGGCTCGGGAACTACACCGAGGACGACGTCAAGGAAGCGGCGCGCGCATTCACCGGCTGGACGCTCGACAAGAACCAGCAGGCAGCGTTCGTGCCGGCCCGCCACGACGACGGCATCAAGACGGTCCTCGGCAAGAGCGGCCGGCTCGATGCGGACGACGTCGTCGCCATCGTCGTCGCGCAGCCCGTGCACCAGCGCTTCCTAGCGCGCAAGCTGCTCGAGTTCTTCGTCTACAGCGATCCCGAGCCGGAGCTGATCGAAGGTCTGTCGCAGACGTACGCGCTGTCCGGTTTCGACGTCGCGAAGACGGTCGGCACGATCCTACGCTCGAACGTCTTCTTCTCGCCGCGCGCGTATCGCGCGATCCCGAAGTCGCCGATCGAGCTCGCGATCGGGACGCTGCGCTACATCGGCGCAACGACGGTTCCGCCGAATCTCATCTACCAGCTCGCGCGCATGGGGCAGGAGCCGTTGAACCCGCCGAGCGTGAAGGGCTGGGACGGCGGGCCCGCGTGGATCAACACCTCGACCATGCTCGCGCGCTTCAACTTCGTCAACGGGCTCATGGCCCAGACCGCGCCGGGCAAGAACGGCGTCGCCGCCGTCCCGGCGCCGAACATCTCGCCCGACGACATCGTGCGGCGCACAGGTATGGACGCGGCGAAGGTCGCGCAGACGATCGTGGGCGGCGTGGCGCAAGACGACGTCACGTCGGATGTGCGTGCGACGCTGGTCGCGTACCTGAGCTCGCAGACACCGAACGCGGCCATGAGCGCGGCGACGCAGAACCCGCTGCCGTTCGGCCCCGAGAACTACCAGGACAAGATCCGCGGCGCGCTCGCGCTGGCGCTCAACCTCCCCGTGAACCAGCTCGACTGATCGAAGGACGCGATGCTACGCAAGACTTTCGTCACCTCAGCGCTTTCGGTCGCGTTCCTGGGCGGCAACGCGAGCGGCGTGCTGGCACAGGTCGCGGCGGGTTCGCCGCTGCTGCTGCCGCCGTTCGCGAACGGCGTCGATCCCGACAACGTGCTGGTGGTCGTGCAGCTCGGCGGCGGCAACGACGGGCTGAACACGGTCGTGCCGTGGAGCGACGACGCGTACCACCGCGTGCGCCCCGCGATCCACGTGCCTGAGACGCAAGTGCTCAAACTCAACGACCGCATCGGCTTCAACCCCGCGCTCAAAGGCTTGAACGAGCTCTACAAACAGGGCCGCGTCGCGGTGGTGCAAGGCGTCGGCTATCCCAATCCCAGCCGCTCGCACTTCGAGGCGACGCAGATCTGGGAGACGGCGTCGCCGGACCGCCCGCAGCAGTACGGCTGGCTCGGGCGCTATCTGGACCGGCGCTTCTCCGGCACCGCGAAGCCGGCATCGCTGTTCGAAGCGGTGTCGCTGGGCGACACGCTGCCCGCGGCGCTCGTCGCGTCGCACGTGGAGGTGCCTGCGATCGGCGCGCTCAACGCGTTCGCGTACAACACCGGCCGCGACCTCGCGTCCAAGCAGAGCGCCGGCGTGCTGTACGACGGCGCGAAGGCAGGCCAGTCGCCGTACCTGTCGCTGATCGCGCAGACCGCGCGCGACGCGTACCACGGCGGCGACGTACTCCGTAAGCAGACGGCGGAGTTCACGAACAAGGCGGCGTACGCGCCCAACGGCTTCGCGCAGCAGCTCGCGCTCGCGGCGAAGCTGATCGGCTCGACCGCCGGCTCGAAGATCGTGTTCGTGTCGCTCGGCTCGTTCGACACGCACGCGGGCCAGCGCACGCAGCAAGACCGTCTCCTTGGCTATCTCGGCGACGGGCTGTTGTCATTCTACGAAGATCTCGCGGCGCACGGTCTCGACAAGAAGGTGCTGACGATGACGTTCAGCGAGTTCGGCCGCCGCGTGTCGCAGAACGCGTCGAACGGCACCGATCACGGCACGGCGATGCCGCTGTTCATCGCCGGCGGCGGCGTGAAGGGGGGGCGTGTACGGCGAGCACCCGTCGCTGACCGACCTCGACCGCGGCGACCTGAAATTCTCGACGGACTTTCGCGCCGTGTATGCCACCGTGATCGAGAAGTGGCTCGGCCGCAACCCGAGTGACGTTCTCGGCGGAACCTACCCGACGCTCGCATTCGTGTAGCACGAAGGGCTGCGCGAACCCGTCGTCGGACGACGGTTCGATGACCGGCGGACGATCGGCGCACACGATCCGGCTCGACGTCGTCGCGCCGGACGACTACGTGCGCGACGTGCTGCCGCATTCGAGCGCGCTCTGGGCGGGCGCGCGGTCGTTCGACGAATACGCCGGCGAGTTTCTCGCAACGGCGAACAGCGGGTGGGGGAAGCGCCGCTTCCGCACGCTCGGCCTGCGCGTGAACGGCGAGCTCGTCGCGTCCTGCAAGCGCTACGAGCGCGCGCTGCGGTGCGGCGAGCGCGCGTACAAAGCCGCCGGGATCGGCGCGGTGTTCACACCGGAGGAGCTGCGCGGGCGCGGCTACGCGACGGCGCTGCTCGGCGCGTTCCTCGACGCCGAGCGCGACGCGGGCACGGACCTTGCGTACCTGTTCAGCGACGTGCATCCGCTGTTCTACGAGCGGCTCGGCTTCGTCGCGCTGCCGTCGCGCACGATCGCGCTGCGCGCCGACGCGTTACCGTCCGAGCGCATCGCGGTCGCCGCGCTCGGCGACGCCGACGCGACGGCGCTGCGGCGCGCGTTCGCCGCGCTCGACGCGCGGCGGCCGTTCGCGTTCGTGCGCACGCCGCTGGACTGGGAGTGGCAGCGGCTGCGTGCGGCGTCGCGCGAGCACGCCGCACAGCTCGTGCGCTTGGGCGTGCGGCGCGGCCGCGCGCTTGCGGCCTACGTGACCGGACGGCGCATCCCCGCGGCCGACGCGTTCGTCGTGGACGAGCTCGCGTTCGTGCGCGATGACGACGCGCCGCTGATCGCGCCGCTGCTGCGCGCGGGCGCGGGCGATTTGCGCACGGTCCGCGGCTGGCTGCCGCCGGCGGTCGCGCGCGACGCGCTGCCGCGCGGCGCGGTGCGCGCGCGCAAGGACGCCATTGCGATGGTGCTGCCGCTGAGCGCGCGCTTCCGCGCAGCCTTCCGCGCCCGCGCAACGGAGCGGCGCGAGAACGCCGACTTTTGCTGGAGCACGGACCACGTCTAAGCGGGCGGGACGACGGGCTTCGCCTGTTTGTCGCCGCCGGCTTCGACGGCGCTGGTCACCGGCTTCACGCCGGCGAGCCGGACCGGCACGATCTGCTTCAGGAGATCGAACCAGAACGGCGCGCCCATCAGCACCGCGAGCCACGTGATCGCGAGCCCGGCGATCTTGAGAAGCCAGTCGCCGCCCTCGGGCAGCACAGGCCATCCGACAGTCACGCCCGATGCGGCGAGCGCGTTGACGAGCGGTGCCGTATTCTGCGTGCCGGCGGATTGCGCCGCGGTGACGACCGACGACAGATCCCCCGCCTGGTGCAGCTGCGTGACGAGCGTCAAGGTGTCGCTGTTGAGCGCCGCGACCACGATGAGCGCGACCATGCTCTGCACGAGGCCGCTCCAGCGCTTGTACGCCCCCGACACGCGGTCCATCTGCGCGTCGAACCAGCGGTCGATCGCAGCGAGCGCGGCGTCGTAATCGTCTTTCGTCCCCTGCAAGACGGTGACGAGCGTGCTCTTGAGCGTCGAGTCGGGCAGCGCCGTGATGCGGGCTTTCAGGTCGGCGAGCAGCACGTCCGGCGCCGAGAACGGCGGTGGCATCCCGACCGCTTCCGCGGGCGCGGCGGGGTTCGCCGCGAGCGCGGCCGTGTAATCGCGCAACGACGCGACCAGCGAGATGGAAAATGTGCGTGCCGGGATGTAGCTCGGCAGGCGCGACTTCGACGCACCGAGATTTCCCATCAGCGGATGATCGTAGAGGTGGTCGACGAGCTCTTTGGTCGCCGCGTCCCGTTTCGGATCGCGGTGCGTTCCGCCGAGCAGCACGACGATCGCGCGCTGGAGCAGATTGCCGCGCTGGTTGGTGAGCGCGGAGATCCACTCGCACACGTGCGACGTGATCAGCGCGAGCAAGATGTAGACGCTCATCACGCCGCCGGCGATCGTGAGCAACTGCGTCATCGAGACACCCCCGAAGAAGGTCGGACCGCTACCTCCACGCGCTCGGTTGCGGCTTCCTGCCGCGCACAAGGCCTTCTTCTAAAACAGCCGCAGCTCGCGCGACTCCTCGTCGGTGAGCGAGGCGACGCGCGTGCCGAGCAGGCGGATCGGCACGCCGTACAGGCCAGCGCGCTGCCAGCACCACACCGCCGCGTCGTGGATCGCGTCGGCGTCGTTGGTCGCGACCGCCAGCGACGTTTGGCGGCCCGTGACGGTGTGGTCGGCCTTCTTGATCTTCACGCCGACGGTGGACGCGCGCAGCGCCTTCGCCTGTAAATCGCGCGCGAGCTCGTCGGCCTGCACGCGCAGCAGCGCGAGGATGCGCGCTTCATCGCGCTCGTCGTACTCGAACGTCTCTTCGGTGGAGATCGACTTGCGCTCGCGCGACGGGTCGACCTCGCGGTCGTCGATACCGCGCGCGAGATCGCGGTAGAACGCGCCGCCGCGCCCGAACAGATCGTACAGCCGCCGGTCGTCGAGCGCGGCGACGTCGCCGACCGTGCGAATGCCGGCCGCCTCCAGCCGCGGCTGCGTCTTCGGCCCGATCCCCCACAGCCGCCCGACCGGCATCGGTGCGAGAAACGCCGCTTCCGTCCCCGGCGCTACGATCGTCAAACCGTCGGGCTTGTTGAGATCGCTCGCGATCTTCGCCACCATCTTGCCGCTCGCGACGCCGGCGCTCGCCGTCAGCCCGACCTCGTCGCGGATGCGCGCGCGCACGCGCTGCGCGAACGCGACGGCCTCGTCGAGCTCCGCGTCCGGCAGCGCGACGAACGCTTCGTCGAGCGACAGGCCTTCGACCGCGCGCGCGCCGTCTTCGAAGATCGCGAACACGCGGTCGGAGCTGTCGCGGTACGCGACGAAGTTCGGCGGCGCGACGACGAGCCGCGGGCACAGCTCGAGCGCGCGGTACAGCGGCATCGCGGAGCGCACGCCGAACGGTCGCGCCTCGTACGACGCCGTGAGCACGACCGCGCGCCGCGACGATCCCGAGATCGCGAGCGGCACACCGCGCAGCGCCGGATCGTCGCGCTGCGCGACCGACGCATAGAACGCATCGAGATCGAAGTGCACGATCATTGCAAGCAGTCCGCGAGGATGCGCCGGCTACTGCGCCGGCGGAGCGTCCTCCGAGTCGACGATCGCGTCGATCTCCGCGCCGTCGCTCTCCGCGATCGACACCGCGACGCGGCCGTCCGGCGTGGAGCGCACCACTTCCGCCATGATCTCGCGCTCGCGGCCGTCGAGCCCGGTCACTGCGACGCGCAGTCGCGTGCCGTCGGGTGCCGCTTCCTGCGCGACGAGCAGCATGCCGCGCCGCGACACGTTCTCGGTCGTGCCGTGCTTGGGCGCGCCGTCCGGTCCGCGGTAGACGACGGGCAGCCGGATCGCGATGCGCTTGGCGCTGCGGCGCTCGGGGGCTTCGCTGCGCTCGGGGGCTTCGCTCATGATCTTCCCTTCGGCACGGCCGTCATGCGGCGACACCTTCGAGCACGGTTTGCATGGTGCGGAAATTGCGAAGGTCGTCTTCCTCTTCACCCGGCGTCTCGAGGATCGCGACTTTCCCTTGGACCCCCGGATGCGCGACGATGGCCCGGAACCCTTCGATCCCGATGCGTCCTTCACCGATGTGCCAGTGGCGGTCGCGATGACCGCCCAGCTCGATCTCCGTGTCGTTGAAATGGAACATCACGACGCGGTCGAGCCCGAGCTCGCGGTCGACGAGCTCGAAGAAGCGGTCGACGGCGTCCTTCGTGTCGATCGCGTAGCCGGCGGCCCACGTGTGCGCGGTGTCGAGGCAGAACCGCAGGTTGTCGTGCCGTCCGGCCGCGCGCAGCAGCGCGCCCAGCTCTTCGATCGTCCCGCCGCAGAGCTGCCCCGCGCCGGCGCTGTTCTCGATCACCAGCGCGACGTCCGGATGGATCCCGACGAGCGCGCCTTCGAGCGCCTCGACCACGCACGCGAAGCCGTCCTTGCGGTCGCGCTTGCCGTACGAGCCGAGGTGCGTGTTGACGTATGCGATGTCGCCCGCCGCCGCGATCTTCAAGTCGTTCTTGAGCAGCTTCAGCGAGCTTGCGACGGTCTTGGAGTCCTCGCTCGCGAGGTTGATCAAATACGACGTGTGGATGGCCGCGGGCGTGATGCCGGCGGCGGCGCGCGCCTTCGCGAAACGCTGCAGGGCGGGCGTATCGATGCCGCCGACGCGATACGTCTTCGGGTTACCGGCGAAGAACTGCAGCGCGCGGCAGCCGAGCTTTTGCGCGTACGCCACCGCCGCGTCGTACCCCGCGCCGACGCGGACGTGCGTACCGAGCCGCATCCCGTCAGCGGCGGCCGTAGTTGAACTGGCGCGCGCGCGTCCCGCGCGGCATGAAGCTCTTCGCCTTGGGCGACGCCATCGCGCGCGACGGGTTCTTCTCGAACGTCGTGCCCGTGAGCAGCACCGCGTCGGACGGCCGCTCGCGCCGGCCGACCCGGCCGATGAGCTGCTCGACCTCCGACTCGCCGAACGCGTCGGAGTCGGTGATGACGATCAAGTCCGCGGCGGGGATGTCGATGCCGCTGCCGATGAGATTCGTCGCCGCGAGCACCGCGGGCGCTTTGCCGCGGAAGCTGTTCATCATCTCGATGCGCGTGCCGACCTCGTTGACGCGCACGCCTTTGCGGCGGTGGCGGCGGCCTTGCTCTTCGGTGTCCGCCATGTCGCCGCGCAATTGCTCGACGTCGATGTCGTACGTGTTCTCCAAACGTTCCGCGAGGCGCGGCACGTCGCCGCGCGTGCGGCCGATGACGAAGATGCGCGACCCGCGTGCGAGATGATCTTTGATGAGACCGTCGGCGCGCGACAGCTGTTCCGCCGGTGGCTCGCCCCAGACGCCTTCGACCTTGTGGATCTTGGTCGGCAGCACGTCGAACGGCATGCCCTTCATCGCGATGACGTTGTCCATCGCGCCGATGCGTTCGAGGAACCGCCGCAGCTCGTCGGGCGTCGCCGTCGCGAACAGCATCGGGCAGTCGAGGTCCTGCAGCAGCCGCAGGTGCTCGCGCTCGTCGAACGCGTTGACGTCGTCGACGATGAGCAGGTCGCTCTTGTCGAGGATCTCCCAATGGCGGTCGATGGTGAGCATCATCGCGGAGCCGACGACGACGCTGATCGCGCCGCTCTCCACGCCCGCTTCGACGGCGCGGCGCTCGCCGGGCGCGGCGCCGCCGTGGATCTGGCCGACGCCGATGCCCGTGCCTTCGAGCCGGTCGCTGAAGTAGGTGACGTGCTGGCGGATCAGGTCGCGCGTCGGCGCGAGGATCGTGATGTAGCCGCCGGTTGCGAGGATCGTGTCCACGGCGACGCGCAGCATCACCTCGGTCTTGCCGGAGCCGGTCGGCGCCTTGAGCAAGAACTCGAACTTGCCCTCGTCGAGCCCGGCGGTCAGCTTTTCGACCGCTTCCTTTTGGCCGTCGGTGAGGGAGAATTGCTCGCCCGGTTGGATGAGCTCGTGGAGCAGCGCGACGCGCTGGCAGTTCTTGTCGATCTGCGCCCACACATCGGCGGGCGCGATCTCGGATGGTGGGCTCGCCGGTGGCGCGCCCGCTAGACGGGTGATGGTTGTGGCTCCGTTTCTTGCGCAGCGGTCGTCTCGACCGGCGTCTCGTTGCGGTTCTCTGCTTCCGCTTCGAAGTCTAGGACCACGGCCTGATCGGCCGGGGTTGCCTCGAGCGCCGTCTCGCCCTCGTGGGGGGCCAGGATCGTCCGAATCGGCAAGGCGAGCGCCAGCTCGACGGGGGTTGTGCCGTCGACGTCCACCGGCGGCAGCTCGTCGAGCGAGCGCAAGCCGAAGGCCTCGAGGAAGTCCGGCGTGGTCTTGTAGAGGATCGGCCGGCCGGGGACGTCCTTGCGCCCGGACTCCGTCAGAAAGCGGCGGTCGACCAGCGTCGCGATGACCGAGTCCGCCGACACGCCGCGGATGCCTTCGATGTCACCCTTGGTCGTAGGCTGCGTGTAGGCGACGATCGCCAGCGTCTCCAGCGCCGCCGGCGACAGGTTCGTCTTGGGCGGCATCAGGTACGCCTCGACGGCCTCGCGCGCGCTCGGCGCGCTCGCGAAACGGTAGCCCCCGGCGATCTCGCGCAGCGCGATGCCGCGGTGCGCGAACTCCTCGTCGATCTTCTGGAGCGCAAGCGAGACGTCGCTCTCCTCCGCGCCCGTCAGCTTGGCGAGCTTCGGGATCGAAAGCGCTTCGGAGGCGACGAAGAGCAGCGCTTCGAGGTCGCGCTGCAGCTTGCCGGTATCGACGAGTTCAGGCTGCACGGTCTTCTTCGGGGACGGCGAGGAGCTCGATGTCCCCGAACGCGGCGTCCTGCGCGACGCGGATGCGCTCGCGGCGGACCAGCTCGAGGACGGCGAGGAAGGTGACGATGATCGCGATGCGGTCGAGCCCGGCGCACAGCCCGAAGAACGAGGCGCGCCCGGCGCGGCGCACGGCGCGCGTGACCACGTCCATCTGCTCGTTGAGCGACACGCGCTCCCGCACGATCGTGCGCTTCTCGGGCTTCGCGGCGCGCAGCGCCGCGGCGAGCGCGCCGGCCAGCTTCGACGCGTCGATCCGGTAGCGCTGGACGAAATCGGCGCTGGGATCACCGCCGTCGGGGCGCAGGAAGTACGCGGCGGCCTCGGCCGCCCGGCCCTTGAGCTCCTGGCCGGCGTCGCGGTATTTCGAGTACGCGATCAGCCGCTCGCGGAGCCGTGCCTCGATCGCCTCGGCGGACTCCTCGGCGTCGCCGGCCAGCTCGATGGGGATCGGGGGGAGCAGCGCCTTCGACTTCAGGAACACCAGCGTCGCCGCGACGACGAGGTAGTCGGCGGCGAGCTCCACGTCGAGCGCGTCCATCGCCTGGATGTACGCGAGATACTGGTCGGCGACGAGCGCGAGGGGCACCGTCGCGATGTCGAGCTGGCGCTCTTTGACCAGGTTCAGCAGCAGGTCGAGCGGGCCGTCGAAGACGTCGACGGAGACGCGCAGGCCGCCGTTTTCCGATTCAGCAGGAGGGCTCAACGAACTCAGGCGCTGGAGTCCCCGACCGACTGCGCCACGGTGACCGTCTCCGGTTCGAAGATGCCGCTGCCGTCCTGCTCCAGCCATTCCAGCCCGAGGTCGACCAGGCGCTTCTCGTTGACGTACTTGAGCGCTTTCTTGGCCGCCTTGATCTCGAACCAGCGCGCCTCGTCCACTTCGTGGTCGTGGTTGGCCGTGTCGCCCGACAGGTAGCGCATCAGGTAGAAGTGGACCGACTTCTTGTGCTTGGTGCGGTTCAGGTAGAACCAGTACGAGATGTCCGACAGCTTCGAGAGGATCTCGGCCCAGCAGCCCGTCTCCTCGCGCACTTCGCGCAGGGCGGCCTGCTCGTGCGTCTCCTTGGCCTCCACGTGGCCCTTCGGGAGCGACCAAACACGCGGCTCGCCCCGCCCGATGAGCAGAGCCTCCAACGAGTTTCCGTTCCGCCGCAGCACGAGCCCGCCGGCGGAGACTTCGTACTTGATCCGCATGGTTGTCCCCGGAGACAGTGACAGCCCGACGTCGGGCTGGTTTTCTCTAGTATAGCGCGAGGTCCCAAGAGGACGAACCGCCGGTTCGAAGGTTTACGGGCCTTGGACGCGGGCCGGCAGACGGTACCAGATCAGGCCAGAGCCGAGGTCGACCGGCCCGGCCGTGGGGTCGTCCGCGATGATGGCCGCCGCGCCGGCGCTTGTCGCCGCCATCGGCTTGCTCGCCACGAACGTCTGCTCCGACACGTCGTCGGGCGAACGCAGCGGGCCGAAGCACGTGCGGCACTTGCGATGCGGCGCCACGAACGCCAGCGTCTCGGTGGGACCGAGCTCCGGGCGGATCGCGGCCGGGCGGCCGGCGGGTCGCGTGCGAGCAGGCATCTCGGCCTGCACGCGAGCGACCGCGCGCTGCGCTCCCGTCGCGAGCATGCGCGGCAGCGCACGCTCGTTGACCGGCGCGCGTTCGGCGACGGCGCCGGCGGCGAGGAGCGCCGCCGGGGCGATGCCGCCCGAGGCGAGCGCGGCGGGCGCGGTATAGGCGACGGTCTTCGGACGCGGCGCGATCTTCGCGCGGCGAACGCGTTCCGCGATCCGGGCAGCCGGGTGGCGCACGGGTGCGTGCGCGACCGCGGCCGGCGCGCGGTGCGTGGCCGCGGCAACGGCGCGGGCGCCCGTCCCCGGGACGGCCAGCACGGCGGCGGAGACGACGGCGAACGCGGCCGCGGTGAACGCGCCCAGCGCGACGGCGCGCACGACGGGGCCGCGCTGCGGCGTGGGCCGCACGAGGCGCTCGACCCGAATCGCGACGTGCGAGCGCCGCGCCCACAGCGCGGGGGCCACGGCGTCGGCACGGTCGGTGGCCAGGCGCAGGAGGCACGCGGCGTACCGGCGCGGGCCGGTCTCGCACGCGGCGCGCTCGTCGCTCGCGAGCTCGCGCTCGAGGTCGAGCGCGCGCGAAAGCACCCACAAGCCGGGGATCCACCAGCCCAGCCGCAGCAGCGCGCTCTGCAGCGCTTTCGCCCAGTCGTCGCCGCGGGCGAGGTGCGCGCACTCGTGCGCGAGGACGGCGTCCCACTCGCGCTCGTCGACCCGGGCGCGAAAGCCGTCGGGCAGCACCACGGCGGGATGGAGGTAGCCGATCGCGGTCGGGGTCGTCACGGTGGCCGACAGGCCGATGCGGGCGTTCCGCACCGCGGCGGAGCCGAGCGGCACCGCGCGCCGCTTCACGCGGCGCAGCCGGATGACGTCGCAGGCGAGACCGAACATCAGCGCGCCCGCAACGACGGCCGCGAGCACGAGCGCGGGGCCCGCGAGAAGCCGCAGCACGTCGGCGACCGCAGCGCCGGCCGCCGGCGCCGCTTCCGGCGCGGTGCGCAACGCCGCGGCCGCGAGCGCGAGCGGTCCCACGAAGGCGGCGGCGAGAAATCCGGCCGCGACGATGCGGTAGCGGTCGGCGGCGCGCGCGAACGGCCGCGCCGCGATCAGCGCGCCGAAGGCGAGCGGGATGCTGGCGACGATCGCGGCGAGCCCGGCGAGCGCCGCGACGACCGCGTTCAGCCTTCGGCCTCGAGGAGCGTGCGCAGGCGCCGTTCCTCGTCCGGGCTCAGCCGCTCGGACGCGAGCAGGTTGAGCATCAGCGCGCGCGGCGAGCCCTCGAAGAACGTCGCGAGGACGTTGTCGACGACGGTCCGGCGGGCGGCGTCGCGCTCGACGCGCGGCTTGTAGACGTTGGCCTTGCCGCGGGTGGTGTGGCGGACGTAGGCTTTGCGCTCCAAGATCGTCAGGGTCGACAGCACGGTGGTGTACGCGATGGGCCGGTCGTCCAGGCGCGCGTGGATGTCGGCCACGGTAGCACTGCCGAGGTCCCAAAGAATATTCATGAGGCGATATTCCGCCTCGGTAAGGGTCGGCGTAGGGCGCCTGGCCATGTCGGGCTCATACGACGCCGACTCCGCATTCTCCGCGAGGGTTCGTCAAAGATCGGTTCGATCTGCGGGAGCAGCGGCGAGCCAGCCGTCGACCCGGCGTTCCAGCACGTCGAGCGGCAGCGCACCTTGCTGCAGAACCACCTCGTGGAAGTCGCGGACGTCGAAGCTTGCGCCGAGCCGCGTCTGCGCGCGTGCGCGCAGGTCGCGCAGCTTCAGCTCGCCGATCTTGTACGCGAGCGCCTGGCCGGGCGTGGTGATGTAGCGGTCGATCTCGTTGTCCACGTCGAGCCGCGTCTTGGCGGCGTTGTCCAGAAAATAATCGGTCGCGCGCTGCCGCGACCAGCCTCGCGCGTGGATCCCGGTGTCGACGACGAGGCGCACCGCGCGCCACATCTGATACGTCAGCGCGCCGAACTTCGACTTCGCGTCGTCGTACAAACCCATGTCGTCGCCGAGCGACTCGGCGTACAGGCCCCAGCCTTCCACGTACGCGGTGTACGCGAGCGTCGCGCGCCGGAAGTCCGGCAACCCGTGCAGCTCCTGCGCGAGCGCGATCTGTAAATGGTGGCCGGGTACGCACTCGTGCAGCGACAGCACCATCATCTCGTAGATCGGGCGCTGCTCGGGCCGATACAAGTTCACGTAGTACGAGCCGGCGCGCGAGCCGTCGAGCGCGCCCGGATAGTAGTACGCCGTCGTCGTGTCCGGTGCGAGCGCGTCCGGGACGGGCACGACGCCGTACGGCAGCCGCGGCAGCGTGCGAAACAGGCGCACGAGCTCGGGATCGATGCGCTTCGCGATCGCGCGATACGCGTGCAGCAGCTCCTGCGGCGTGCGGTAATAGTTCGCCGGATCGGCGCGCAGCTGCGCGAAGACGTCCTGCAGCGAACCGCGGTAGCCGGTCTGCGGCGCGAGCGCTTCCATCTCGGCGCGAATGCGCCCGACCTCGCGCAGCCCGAGCTCGTGGATCGCGTCGGGCGTGAGCTCGGTGGTGGTGAAGGTGCGCGCGAAGTAGGCGTACAGCGCGTCGCCGCCGGGGACGTGCGTCAGCCCCGCCTGCTCGGGCGCCGCCGGCAGGTAGACGCCGACGAGAAACGCGCGCAGCTCGCGCAGCGCCGGGTTGACGCGCTCGGCGACGGCGGCGCGCGCGCGTTCGCGCAGCGCGGCGGCGTCCGCTGCGCGAACCGATGCGGGGATGCGCGCAAACGGTGCGTAGAACGGCGAACGCTCCGGCTCGGTGACGAGCCGGTCGAGCTGCGGCGGCAAACGCTCCATCGATGCGCGCGGCCACAGCAGCTTGCGCGCGACGGCCTCGCGCAGCAGCGCGATCGCGTCGGCGACCGCGCGCGGGTACGCGTCGAGCCGCTTGAGCCAACGCTCGTAATCGGCCGTGCTGTCGAAAGGGAGCTGCTCGGCGTAGTGCGGGTACGTCTGCACGCCGTCGCGCGGGTCGAGCGCGAACAGATGCGTGCCGAGCTCGTAGCCGCGCAGCGCGTCCTGCACCTGGCCCGCGTACAGGTCGCGGTTGAGGCGGGGCGCTTCGCTCAGCGCGTCGCGCGGAATTGCGTCGAGCCGGCCGAGGACCGCGCGGCGATGCTCGGCTTCGTCGGCGAGCGCCGTCTCGGACTGGTCGTCCCACCGCTCGCCGGCCGAACGGTCGCCGTCGAGCGATGCCGCGATCGGGTGACGGCGGCGGAAATCGCGCCAGTCCTCGGCGAGCAGCGCGTCGAGCTCGGCGTCCGCGGTCACCGCGCGATCCATGCCGCCTGCTTCCCGAGGCGTCTCTCCCGGCCTCCGCGAAAATAGCGGCGATGCCCCACGTCCTCGCCACCACCGCGGCGCTCGCGATCGCGTTCGCCGCGGCCCCCACGCCGAAGCCAACGCCCTTTGCGATCGGAACGCTGCAGCCGTTCGGCACCGAAACCCCCGCGCCGGCTTCGACGCTGCCCGAGATCGGGCGCGTGCGCGCCGCGACGCCGGCGTGCGCCGCCATGCGCGACCTGATCATCCCGTCGTTCGCGGCCGCGCGCCGCGCCGACATTCGCTTCGCGGAGACGCGCGCGCGGCTGCCGCAGTACATCGACTTCGCGGACGATCCCGAGCACAACAACGACATCTTCCGCACGTCCGCGCTCGCGAAGCTCGACGCCGACGCGACCGCGATCCTCAACCACACGCTCGTCTTGAACAAAGCGCTCGGCGATCCGCGTTTCAAGGACACGACCGATCCCGTGGTCGTCGCGGAAAAAGCGCAGCTCCAGCAGCTCTACAACACGCAGCAGGCGCGCGCGAACCAGCTTCAGGAGTTCGTGATGCGCGAGCGCAACGTCGTGGCGAAGCACGGCATGGAAGACTCGAACGCGTTCAAGGGCCGCAACATCCCGGTCAACATGGACGCGCAAGCACCGCCGGCGCCCATGCCGTCGCTGACGGCACCGCCCGGGATGCCGCTGCTCAACGGCCGCATCGCGCTGGCCGACAAGGCGTCGATCAACGACTGGAGCGGCCAGATGGCCGCCGCCGTCGCCGCGAGCGAGAACCAGGCCGCGCGGACGTTCTTGCCGATCGCCCGCAGCTGCCGCTGATCCGCTAGCCGGTTTCTTTCGCCGCCGCCGGGCGCCACCGCAGATCGGGCTGGCGCGCGGCGCGCGTCTCGTCGATGCGCCCGACCGCCGTGTTGACCGGCGTCTCGAGCACCTTCTCGGGATCCGACTTCGCCGTTGCGATGATGTCGCGGAAGTCCGCGATGAACGCGTCGAGCGTCTCCTTCGACTCGGTCTCGGTCGGCTCGATCATCAAGCACTCGGGGACGATCAGCGGGAAATAGACCGTCGGCGCGTGGTAGCCGCGGTCGAGCAGCGCCTTGCCGATGTCGAGCGCACGCACGCCGGTCTCGCGCTTGAGCGACTGCGCCGACGCGACGAACTCGTGCCGGTTGATCTCGTCGTACGGGATGTCGACGACGTCGCGGATCGAGGCGCGGATGTAATTCGCGTTCAGCACCGCGAGCTTCGAAACCGTCGTCAGCCCGTCGGCGCCGTTGGCGTAGGTGTACGCCAGCGCGCGCACCATGTGCGCGAAGTTCGACCAGAACGAGCGCATGGGCCCGATGGAGTCCGGGCGCTCGAAGTCGAGCGCGAACGTGAGCTCGGCGCTCTCGCGCCACCCGCTTGCATCGACGTCCTTGCCGCCGGCGTCGTACGCGCGCACCACCGGCGTCGGCAAGAAGTCGAGCAGATGCTGTGCGACGCCGACCGGGCCCGCGCCCGCGCCGCCGCCGCCGTGCGGGATCGTGAACGTCTTGTGCAGGTTGAGGTGCATCAAGTCGAAGCCCATGTCGCCCGGGCGCGTGTTGCCCATCAGCGCGTTCGCGTTCGCGCCGTCGTAGTACATCAGCCCGCCGGCTTCGTGCACGACGTCCGACACTTCGTGGATGCGCGGCTCGAACAGTCCCAGCGTGTTCGGGTTCGTCATCATGCACACCGCGGTGTCGGGGCCGACGACTTTGCGCATCTCGTCAGGATCCACGCGGCCATGCGCGTCGGACTTGAGCGAGAGCACCTTGAAGCCGACCATCGCCGCCGACGCGGGGTTGGTGCCGTGCGCGGTGTCCGGCACGATCACGACGTTGCGCTGCGGCTCGCCCTTCTTCTTGAAGTACGCCTTGGCGATGAGCAGCGCGGCAAGCTCCGCGTGCGCGCCGGCCGCGGGATTCAATGAGAACGCCGCCATGCCGAACAGCGACGCCAGCGCGCGCTCCAGCTCCCACATCACCGCGAGCGCGCCTTGCGCCGCATGGTCGGGCGCGAACGGATGCACGTCGCGCAGCGCGGGGATGTTCGCCATCGCGTCGTTGATGCGCGGGTTGTACTTCATCGTGCACGAGCCGAGCGGATAGAACACGGTGTCGATCCCGAACGACTTCTGCGAGAGCCGCGTGAAGTGCCGCACGACGTCGAGCTCGCTGTTGTCCGGCAGCGGCAAGTCGTCGCGCAGCGCGTCTTTGGGCAGCAGCGTATCGAGCGCAGGGCCTGCCGGAAGATAGCAGTTCGCGCGGCCGTCCTGGCCGGTGTCGAAGATCAGCGGGGTATCAAACGCCGGCAGCGGCACGAACGGGGATCTCCGAGAGCGCGGTGACGAGGCGGTCGACGTCGGCGCTCGACGTGAGCTCCGTCGCCGTCATGAGGATGCAGTCTTCCAATTCGGGATAGAACCGGCCGAGGTCGACGCCGCCGAGGATGTTCTTCTCTTCGAGCGTCGCGAGCACGGCGGCGGCGCGGCCCGGGACGCGCACGACGACTTCGTTGAACGTCGGTGTCCCTTCGAAGCGCGCGGCGAAGCCGGTGAGCGCGGTGACCTTGTCGCGCAGCTCGTTGCTGCGCGCAACGTTGAGCGCGGCGCAGTCGCGCAGCCCCGTCTTGCCCATCGCGGCCAGGTACACCGTCGCGCACAGCGCGCAGTGCGCCTGGTTGGTGCAGATGTTCGAGGTGGCTTTCTCGCGGCGGATGTGCTGCTCGCGCGCTTGCAGCGTCAGCACGTACGCGGTCTTGCCGGCGGTGTCGACCGACTTGCCGACGAGCCGGCCGGGGATGCGCCGCAGATGCGCCGTGGTCGCGGCGATGAACCCGACGTGCGGCCCGCCGTACGCGATGGCGTTGCCGAACGACTGCGCTTCGCCGACGCAAATCTCCACGCCCCAGGACGCGGGCGCCGCGAGCGCCGCGAGCGACATCGCCTCCGCGACGACGCCGATCACGACCGTCTTCGTCGCCTTGATCGCGCCGGCGACGCCCGCGGGCAGCGCGTCGACCGCGCCGAAGAAGTTCGGCGACTGCACGACGACGGCGGCGTAGCGCTGATCCGCGAGCGCGGCTTCGAGCGACGACAGATCGGTGCGCCCGTCGCCGCCGTACGGCAGCTCGTCGACGTGGAGCTCCAGCCCTTCGGCATACGTTCGCAGCACCGCGCGGTAGTTCGGGTGCACGGCGTTCGACACGAGCACGCCTTTGCGACCCGTCGCGTTGACCGCCATGATCACGCCTTCGGCGAGCGCGGTCGCGCCGTCGTACACCGATGCGTTCGCGACGTCGAGCCCAGTGAGCAGCGCGATGTACGTCTGCCACTCGTAGATCGCTTGCAGATAGCCTTGCGAGACCTCGGCCTGGTACGGCGTGTACGACGTCAGGAACTCGCCGCGCATCGCGATCGCGCCGACGACCGGCGGGACGTAGTGGCGGTACGCGCCCGCGCCGAGAAACGACGTGTAATCGCCGGCGGTCGTGCGCGCCGCGTGGCGCGCGAAGCGTTCGGCGATCTCGATCTCGCTGAGCTGCGGGGTCACTTCGACGGGGTGGCGCAGCGCGACCGCGTCGGGCACGCGGACGAGATCGTCGAGCGAATCGACGCCGATGACGCGCAGCATCGCTTCGATGTCGCGATCGGTATGGGGCGTGTACACGTGTTTCTTCCTCGCAGCTACGAAGCGGCGATCAGCTGCTCGTACTGCTCGGGTGTCAGGAGATCGCCGGTCTGGCTCACGTCGGCGAGCTGCACCTTGTAGAACCAGCCGTCGCCGTACGGATCGCGGTTGACCGCGGCCGGGTCGTTCTCGAGCCCGTCGTTGATCCCGACCACCTCGCCGCCGACCGGCGTGAAGATGTCGGACACGGCTTTGACCGACTCGACGACCCCGATGCTGCCGAACTGCGTCAGGCCCGCGCCGACGCGCGGCAGCTCGACGTAGACGATGTCGCCCAGCGAGCTCTGCGCATAGTCGGTGATGCCGACCGTCGCGACGTCGCCGTCGAGCTTCACCCACTCGTGCTCTTTGCTGTACAGCAGCCCTGCCGGTACGTTCGCCATCTCGTCGCTCATGGTAGTGCCTTCGACGCGGCGGAACCTCCCCGTTACGTCGCCTTCGGGCGCTTGTAGAACTGGACCGGGACGACGACGCCGGGATGGCGCGTGCCGCGAACTTCGACTTCCAGCGCCGTCCCCTCCGCCGCGGCGGATGGCTCCACCAGCGCGGTCGCGATGTTCTTGCCGACCGCGGGTCCGAACGAGCCGCTGCGAATCTCGCCGGCGCGCTGTCCGCCGGCGAACACCGGGTAACCGGCGCGCGCAGGGACGCGGCCCTCCATCGTGAGCCCGACGATGCGCGCGTAGTCGCCGGCGTCGCGCTGCGCGAGCAGCGCGTCGCGGCCGCGAAACTCCGGCTTGTCGAACTTGATCGCCCACGCGATCCCGGCCTGAAGGGGCGTGATCTCTTCGGTCATCTCGTGACCGTACAGCGGCATCCCCGCTTCGAGCCGCAGCACGTCGCGCGCGCCGAGCCCGCACGCTTCCAGACCGCCCTCGCGGTTTTCGGCAAGCAGCGAATCCCACACGCCCGTCGCTTCGTCGGACGGCAGAAAGATCTCGAAACCGTCCTCGCCCGTGTAACCGGTGCGAGCGATGACGACCGGTTCGCGCGCGCCCTTCACGCGCGTCTCGGCGCAGGCGTAATATTTCATCGAAGCGAGGTCGGCTTCGACGTACGGCTGCAGCCACTCCACCGAGCGCGGGCCTTGGATCGCGATGAGCGCGCGCTCGCCGTGGAGATTCGTCGCCTTGACGTCGCCGGCGACGTTGCCGCTGACGTGCGCCCACATCTTGCCCGCGTTGCCGGCGTTGACGACGAGCAGCCAGCGGTCCTCGCCCAGCCGGTAGAAGATTACGTCGTCGTGCGCGCCGCCGTGCTCGTTGGTGAAGATGTTGTAGCGCGCCTGGCCGGGCTTCATGTTCGCGACCTTGTTGACGGTCAGCGACTCGGCCCACACGCCGACGTCGGCGCCGCGAAGGTCGATCTGCGCCATGTGCGAGAGGTCGAACAAGCCGGCTCGCTTGCGAACCGCCTCGTGCTCCTTGAGGATGCCCGCATACTGCACCGGCATCTCGAACCCGCCGAACGGCACGATCCGCGCCCCGAGCGCAAGATGTGCATCGTAGAGCGCGGTGCGGCGAAGCGTGCCGTTGATCTCGGTCATGGTGACCCAGGTTCAGGCGAAGACGTCGCCGTCCTTCGCGAGCTCGCGGCGGACGTACAGCGGGAGGGCGCACAAACGCCGGTGCGTCTCGGCGTCGTAGAAGAAATTTTCGCCGCGGAGCGCGCGGACGTATTCGCCGATGCGGGACGGTGCAATCGTCGCGACGTCGACCTCGTCGCTGCACGCGATGAATGCCCAATCATTGTCGAATGCCGGGACATGCGCGTAGAAGCTCCGCACGTGCGTGAAGTGCGCGCGCAGCGATCGCGCCATCTTCGCGTGCAGCGCCATGTTGTGAAAGCCGGCCGTCGATGCTTGGAGCACATACACGCCGCCCGGCGCGAGCCGCGCCTTGATGTCGCGAAAGACCTCGCCGTTGAACAGCGGGAACGACGGCGAGTCCGGCAGCGGCTCGGTGAGGTCGCTGATGACGACGCCGTAGCGATCTCCGTCTTCCTTGATGAACTTCAGCGCGTCGCCGATGATCACGCGGGCGCGCGGATCGTCGTACGCGCCGTCGGACCACTCGGGCAAATACTTCTTGCAGAGCTCCACGACCTCGCCGTCGATGTCGATCATCGTGCAGCGCCGCACCGACGGATCGCGGAGCACCTCGCGCAGCGTTGCGCCCTCGCCGCCGCCGAGGATCAGGATCTCGCTGCGATCATCCACCGACGCCATCGCCGGATGCACGAGCGTCTCGTGATAGATCTTCTCGTCCGCTTGCGACGACTGCGTATCGCCGTCGAGCACCAGCATCTTGCCGAACACCGGCGTGCGCAGCACCGCGACCGATTGGAACGGCGTGCGGCCCGCGAAGTACGTCTCCTCGATCGCGTGTGCGTGCAGTTCGGTCGGTCCGAACTGCTCCGTGTACCATTGATAGTGCTCGGTCTTCGGCATGGCGCCCGTCGGGTTTCCCGAGCGAACGCCATGCCCTTCCAACGAAAGAAGCCCGCCGTTCTCACGGCGGGCTTCGGGGTCTCTCAGAGCCGGGTTTCCCGAGGATAGAGCTTCTAGGCCGTGGCCAGCAACTCGCGGGTGTCGAGCTCGGTGGTGACGACGTGGGTGAAGCGGTTGTGGCCGGCTTCGATCCCCCGTTTCACCTCGGTGGTCAGCATGGTCTTGGCGTCGAGCGCCTCCGCGGCGTATTCACACGCCGCCCAGGGATCGGTGTGGTCGCCGCACGTGTAGAAGTCCATCGCGGCGTAACCGGTCTCCGGCCACGTGTGGATGGACAGGTGCGACTCCTCGATCACCACCACTCCGGAAACCCCTTGGGGCTGGAAGCGGTGGAAAGCCGTCGTCACGATGGACGCGTTGGCCGCTCGCGCGGCATTCTCCATCATCGTACGGACCGCGTCGACGTCGGTGAGCTTGGCTGCGTCACAGCCGGACAGCTCGCAGACGATGTGCGTACCGAGTGCTTTCAATTATTTAGGTCTCCTCGGGAGCTTTCGGTTGGGAGAATCCCACCTCCAGGCGCGTCGTCCAGCGCGTGCGGTACACCGTCTCGCTGTCGACCTTTCAGCAGACTCTTGCCGGCGCGGTCTCCTTTGGACCGAACGGGCGTTCCACTGCGATGGCGCGTTGGGCGCGCCGTCCCCCTCGAACCATCGGAACCCCATACCCATAACGAGCACGGGGTCCATGAAGTCCGTCGCCTATCGTACCCCCCGGGGGGTCCCTTGTAAATAGCTTTTATCCACGGCCTGAAGCGCGCGCCGGACGTCGAAGGCCCCAGGCGATGCGCGCCGATCCTGTCCGCCCGCCCTTTCTCAACGCCGCCGATGTGCAAGCGCGCATCGCCGAGCGGGCGCTGGAGCTCGAGCAGCTCGTGCTCGAGCTGCTGCCTTGGGCCGAAACGTACACGAGCCCGCCGATCTCGAACTTTCGCGTGGGCGCGATCGCGGTGGGACTGTCGGGCGCGCTGTACGCGGGCGCGAACCTGGAGTTTCCCGGGCAGTCGCTGAGCTTCACGGTTCACGCGGAGCAGGCGGCCGTCTACAACGCGTGGGTCCGCGGTGAATCCGGCGTCACGCTGATCGCGTCGACGGCGGCGCCGTGCGGGTACTGCCGCCAGTTCCTCAACGAGCTGACGACCGCCGGCGAACTCCGGGTGCTGATGCCCGGCCACGCGCCGACGACGCTCGCCGCGCTGCTGCCGTCGGCGTTCGGGCCGCGCGACCTCGGCATCCGGGGCGGGCTCATGCAGCCGGCGACCCACGCGCTGCGGCTCGCAGAACCGCTCTCCGACGCGATCGGCGCCCGCACGGCCACCGCCGCGGCGCTCGCCGCCGCCGCGGCGGCGTACGCGCCCTACAGCGGAACGTATGCCGGCGTGGCGCTGCGGACGACGGACGGGTCGGTCTATGAAGGCCGGTACGCCGAGACTGCCGCCTTCAACCCGGGGCTCGCCCCGTTGCAGGGCGCGCTCATCGCGCTTGCGCTGGCGAGCGGATCCTACGACGCGATCGAAGAGGCGGTGCTCGTCGAGGCGTCCGAGCCGGCGCTTGGGCACCTGCGGCACGAAGCGAGCCAGCGAGCCGTCACCGAGACGCTCCTCGCCGCGGTCGCGCCCAAAGTCAGGCTGATCTATCTTGGCGCCGCCGCCTCCTGATGCGCCCGAACTGGGCCGCCGAGCGCCACGGTGCAGGCCTGTGGCGGGTTAGATAGTACAGATAAATCTGGATTATCTTGACCGGCCCGCCGAGGGCCGATACGCTGGGAGACCCATGGCCGCCACCACCGAATCGCTCATCGAGGAATACCGACACGGTTTCCACGACCCCGAGGACACGTACGCGTTCAAGTCCGACAAGGGCCTGAACCGCGAGATCGTCGAGCGCATCTCGTCGATGAAGAACGAGCCGGCCTGGATGCGCGACTTCCGCCTCAAAGCGTACGACGTGTTCCGGTCCAAGCCGATGCCGACGTGGGGCGACAGCGCGCTGCTCAACGAGATCGACTTCGACAACATCCGCTACTTCGTCAAAGCGGGTGAGAAGACCGAACAGAACTGGGACGACGTGCCGGACGACATCAAGCGCACGTTCGACCGGCTCGGCATCCCGGAAGCGGAGCGCAAGTTCCTATCCGGCGTCTCGGCGCAGTACGAATCCGAAGTCGTGTACCACTCCGTCATCGAGGCGCTCGAAAAAGACGGCGTGATCTTCTGCGACATGGACACCGCGCTGCGCGAGTATCCCGAGATCGTCCAGAAGTATCTGGCGACCGTCATCCCGGTCCAAGACAACAAGTTCGCCGCGCTCAACTCGGCCGTGTGGTCGGGCGGCTCGTTCGTGTACGTGCCCAAAGGCATCGAAGTGAAGATGCCGCTGCAGGCCTACTTCCGGATCAACACCGAGAACATGGGCCAGTTCGAGCGCACGCTGATCATCGCCGACGAAGGCTCGAAGGTCCACTACATCGAGGGTTGCACCGCGCCGCAGTTCTCCACCGCGTCGCTGCACTCGGCCGTCGTCGAGCTGATCGCCATGGAAGGCGCGTCGATCCGCTACACGACGATCCAGAACTGGTACCGCAACATCTACAACCTCGTCACCAAGCGCGCCGTCGCGTACAAGAACGCGACCGTCGAGTGGGTCGACGGCAACATCGGCTCGCGCCTGACGATGAAGTATCCGGCCATCTACCTGATGGGCGAAGGTGCGCGCGGCGAGATCCTGTCCGCCGCATTTGCGGGCGAAGGCCAGCACCAGGACGCCGGCGCGAAGGTGATCCACGCGGCGCCGAACACCACGTCGGTCGTCACGAACAAGTCGGTCACCGCGCACGGCGGCAAGACGACGTATCGCGGCCTCGTCGAGATCCACGCGGGCGCCGTCGGCGCGAAGACGCGCGTGAAGTGCGACGCGCTCATCATGGACGACAAGTCGTCGTCCGACACCAAGCCGACGATGAAGATCGACGAGCAGCGTTCGACGGTCGAGCACGAAGCATCGGTCTCGAAGATCGGCGAGGAGCAGCTCTTCTACGCGATGAGCCGCGGGCTCACCGAGGCGGACGCGACCGCGATGATCGTCAACGGCTTCTTCGACTTCTTCGTCAAGGAGCTGCCGATGGAGTACGCGGTGGAATTGAACCGCCTCATCAAGATGGAGATGGAGGGCTCGGTCGGGTAAACCCGACCGAACCCCTCCCGCGTCCTGAACGGACGCGGTCCGAAAACGGAAGTCGAAATCAGCGCCGTTCGGGGAACAACGTGGACGTGCGCGCTCGACTGCTCCTCGCCTTGGCAGGCGCCCTCACCGCAGGCTCGCTGGCACCGTCGCCCGCGGCAGCGGCGAAGCTCTGCGCCTGGTCCATCCCCAGCGAGATGGTCGACACCGTGTTCTCAGGCAGCGCTCGCAGCGGGGCGGCGTTCAGGTTCAAAGTCGCCGAGAGCACGCAATTGGACGACGGGACGCCCGTGCCGGCCGGCACGCCCGGCTACGGCATCATTCGCGCGGCGAGCTCCGCCGGACGCCACAACCACGACGGGATGCTCTCGCTCGAGCCGCGCTATATCGTCGTCAAGAAGGCGAGCGGCGCATCCGAGCGCGTCCCCGTCACGATGAACCCGACGCTGCCGGTGATGTGGACGCCGTCCGAGCCGCTGCTCAACAAAGCCGCGTCGCACGTGCCGCTGCCGGTTCCCGGCTTGGTGATGTCGGGCGTGAACATGGTGCGGTGGGGCCGCAACATCACGCTGGGTCCCGGCTTCACGTTCACGGTGCTGCCGGTCGAGAATTTGGCGCGCGGCCCCGTCTGCTGACGGCCGCGGCGCATCACCGCACGCCGAGCAGCTCGACGTCGAAGTTCAGCGTCGCGTTCGGCGGGATCGCTCCCGGGTAGCCGCGTTGACCGTACGCGAGCTGCGGCGGGCACACGAGCTTGCGCCGCGCGCCGACGCGCATCGTCGCGACGGCCTCGTCCCAGCATTTGATCACCTTGCGCCGTCCGAGCACGAACTGGAACGGCTGACCGCGGTCGCGCGAGCTGTCGAACTTCTTGCCGCCGGGAAACGTGCCCGTGTAGTGCACGATCGCCGTTTGACCGGCGCGCGGTATCGCGCCCGTACCGGCTTTGAGCTCGGTGTACTTCAAGCCGTCGGGCAGCGTGACGGTCGTCGCGGCGGCAGTCTTCGCGACGACCGGTTTGTACGACATGGTCGTCGCGGCAACGGCGGGACGCGACGGCGCGAGCGGCAGCGCGATGGACAGCGCTGCCGTGAGCGCGAGGAGAATCGATGCGGAACGGGTCATGCGATGCCCTTCGCGAACGACGCCGCGTGCCCCAGCCGGTCGCCAAACTTCACGACATACCGCCCGGAGCGACGAAGCGCGTCGTGGTCGACGGCGTCGAGGTCCTGTTGTGCAACGTGGACGGCGACCTGTACGCGATCGAGGACGTCTGCACGCACGACGGCGGCCCGCTCGATCAAGGTGAGCTGCAGGGCTGCCGCATCATGTGCCCGCGCCACGGCGCGCTGTTCGACGTGACGACGGGCCGGGCGCTCACGCTGCCGGCGGTCGTCCCGCTGCAAACATACACCGTCCGCATCGAGAACGAGGACGTCTTCGTCGACGACGTCTGACTTCGCGCGAACCTAGACGTGTTCGTCCGGGGCGCCCTTCGACAAGCTTAGGATGAACCGTGGTGCGCGTCGCGCTGGTCGTCGCGGTTCTGGTCCTCGTCGCTTTCGCCGTAGACGACCTCGGGGGTCTGAGAGATCCCCGCGACGTCCGCTTCGCGGCGGCTCAGCGGGCCCTCGTCGTCGGCCTGCGTGCGCAGCTGGCGCGGCATCCCCGAGTCGGGATGGTCGGTGACCTCCGAGGGGAGCGCGTTCTTGTAGTCGCCCTGCTGCTCGGTGCTCGTGTCGCGTTCCATACCGGTGCCGTACCCACGACCGTGGCACGCCACCGCCCGGCGCCGCACCGTTTGTCGAACGACAGCAGCCGCGCTTCACGCTAGCATCGGTCCATCATGGCGACGAGGTTCTTGGTCTGCCCGCCCGGCCACGACGACGCGACGGCGGACGCGCAGCGCCAATGGGCGCGGTTCGTGGAGCTCGCCGGCTGCGTCGGCGACGTGGAATTCGTGCGGATCGACGGCCAAGCGCGCACGCCCGACCTCGTGTTCACGGCCAACGCGGCATTGATGGTCGACAACCTCGCGATCGTCTCCAGCTTCCGGCACGCCGCGCGCCGCCGCGAGCAGCCGGTGTACCGCGCCGCGCTCGCGCGCGCGGGCTACGCGACGACGTTCCTGCGGCAGACGTACTTCGAGGGCGCGGGCGACGCGCTTTTCGACCGCGTGCGGCCGCTGCTGTATGCCGGCTACGGCTGGCGCACCGAACGCGGCGCGACGCTGCAGCTGCAAGAGATCGTCGGCTGCCGCGTGCTGCCGCTGCTGCTCGTCGACGAGCGTTTCCACCATCTCGACACCGTGCTCTGCCCGCTGTCCAGCGGACACGTGATGGCGTACATGGACGCGTTCTCGCCGCACGCGCAGACACTGCTGCGGCGGGCGATCGAACCGGGCTGGCTGATCGAAGTGTCGGCGGACGATGCGCTGCACCTCGCGTGCAATGCGGTCGAGATCGGCGACGCCGTCATCATGCACGAGTGCACGCGGCGTTTGCGCGAACGGCTGCACGACGCCGGCTACAGCGTGTGCCGCAGCGACCTCTCCGAGTTTCACGCGGCGGGCGGCGGCGCGAAGTGCCTCACGCTGCGCCTGGACGACGGCCCGGCATTGGTCGCGGCGGCCGCAACCGCCTAAACCACGCGGCGGGTCCCCTGCGAGCAGGGAGGGTCCGACGTGCCTAGCTTGACCATCAACGGCGTCGCGCACGACGTCGACGTGCCCGGCGAGATGCCGCTGCTCTGGGTGATCCGCGACGTCGTCGGGATGACCGGGACGAAGTTCGGCTGCGGCGTCGCGCAGTGCGGCGCGTGCACCGTCCACCTCGACGGAAACCCCGTCCGCTCGTGCGTGACCGCCGTGTCGGACGCGACCGGGAAGAAGATCACCACCGTCGAGGGCCTGTCGCCCGACGGCAGCCACCCCGTGCAGAAGGCGTGGGTCGAGGCTGCGGTGCCGCAATGCGGCTACTGCCAGTCGGGCCAGATGATGTCGGCCGCGGCGCTGCTGGCCAAGTCGAAGACGCCGAGCGATGCGGAGATCGACTCCGCGATGGGCGGCAACATCTGCCGTTGTGGGACCTATGCGCGCATCAAAGCCGCGATCAAGCGCGCCGGGGCGCTGAGCTGATGCGGCGCGAGCTCTTCCTGCGCACCAGCGCCGCGTTCGGCGCCGGGCTCGCGCTCGCGGCGTGCCAGCGGCATCCGGAGCAAGTGCCCGACTACCAGCCCTCACCCGAGCCGAGCGTGACGTTCGCCCCCAACGCGTGGGTGCACGTTCGCACCGACGGCACCGTCGCGGTCCTCATCAACAAGAGCGAGATGGGCCAGGGCGTGTACACCGGCCTGCCCATGCTCGTCGCGGAGGAGCTGGACGTCCCGTTCGACCGCGTTCGCGTGCAGATCGCACCCGCGCACGACGAGTACGCGGACCCCGTGTTCAAGGACATGACGACCGGCGGCAGCACCAGCATCGCCGACATGTACCTGGTGATGCGCGGCGCGGGCGCGGCGGCGCGCGCGATGCTGATCGCGGCGGCCGCGAAGCAGTGGGGCGTCGACGCGTCCACCCTTACCACCAAGGACGGCAGCGTCGTCGACACGGGCGGCAAGCGCACCGCGGCGTACGCCGACTTGGCCGTCGCGGCGGGAGCGCAAACGCCGCCGAAGGACGTGAAGCTCAAGGACGCCTCGCAGTTCACGCTCATCGGCACGTCGCCCAAGCGGCTCGATCTCGATGCGAAGGTCCGCGCGACGGCGATTTACGGCATCGACGTGACCGTGCCCGACATGGTGTACGCGAACGTGCTCAAGGCGCCGACGTTCGGCGGCACCGTCGACACGGTCGATGACAGCGCCGCGCGCAAGGTCGCAGGGGTGTTCGACGTCGTCAAGATCACCAGCGGCGTCGCCGTCGTCGCAAAGAACACGTGGGCCGCGATGCAAGGGCGCGACGCGCTCAAGGTGACGTGGAAGAACGACGGTCCCGCCGCGCACGTGAGCACCGCGAAGATGTTCGCGGACGCCGAGAAAGCGGCGCGCACGGCCGGCGTCGACGCCGGCAAACAGGGCGACGTGGACAAAGCGCCCGGTCGCGCCGTCGAAGCCGTTTACCGCGGCCCGTTTCTCGCGCACGCCGCGATGGAGCCGATGAACGCGACGGCGGACGTGCGCGCCGACGCGGTCGAGGTGTGGGCGCCCACCCAGGTGCAGACGCGCTCGCGCGACGCCGCGGTCAAGATCACCGGCTTGGCCGCCGACAAGGTGACGATCCACACGACGTTCCTCGGCGGCGCCTTCGGGCGCCGGCTCGACGCGGACTACGTCGTCGACGCGGTCGAGATCTCGAAGGCCGTAAAGAAGCCCGTCAAGGTGACGTGGCGGCGTGAAGACGACATGAAGAACGACTTCTACCGGCCGATGAGCGTCAACGTCGTGCGCGCGAAGCTCGGCGCGGACGGTCGCGTCACCGCGTGGGAGCATCGCGTCGGATCGCCGTCGATCGTCAAGCGCTGGGCGCCGCCGATGATGAAGAACGGCGTCGACTTCACGGCGGTCGACTCCGTCGCGCCGGAGTACTACGCGTTCGGCACGTCGCACGTGGTCTACGCGGACTTCGAGCCGGGCATCCCGGTCGGCTTCATGCGCGCGCCGGGCGCGAACTGGAACTCGTTCGTGACGGAGTCGTTCGTCGACGAGCTCGCGCACGCGGCGGGCAAGGATCCGCTCGCGTTCCGCCTCGCGCTGCTCGACCCCAAGAAAGGCGCGCGCATGCGCAGCGTGCTGCAGCTCGCCGCGCAGAAAGCCGGCTGGGGGCATCCGCAGACCGTCGGCGCGTCGCAAGGGCTTGCCGTGTGCGAGTGGGGCGGCAGCCTCGGCGCGCTCGTCGCCGAGGTGACGGTGAAGGGCAAGGACGTGAAGGTCCACCGCGCCGTGATGGCCGCCGACTGCGGCGTCGTCGTGCATCCCGACATCGTCGCGGCGCAGCTCGAAGGCGCGATCAACTACGGCATGGCGATGGCGATGACGGCGAAGATCACGTTTACCGACGGCAAGGTCGACCAGAACAATTTCTACGACTACACCGTGCTGCGCATGCCCGAGGCGCCGAGGATCGAGACCTACGTCGTAAAGAGCACCGCGAAACCGACCGGGATCGGCGAGCTCGGCACGCCGCCGATCGCGCCGGCGATCGGCAACGCGATCTTCAAAGCGATCGGCAAGCGCGTGCGACAGCTTCCGTTCAGCGACAGCATGGCATAAGGCGGCACGCGACGATGCTTGACATCGTCGTCGGCATGACTCTATAGTCGCAGCATATCGGCTACATCGTTTTTTTTACGAGGTGGAAGACATGCTGTTAGCTATCAGGCGCGCCGCGCTATCCGCGGCCGCGGTTTCGTTCATCCTCGCGTCGCTGGCGGTGCCGGCGGCGGCGCACAAGAGCTCGGGTTACTCGCACGACGAAGGCGCGAAGACCTCGAATCCCCGCTGGATGACGGCGCTGTCGGGCGAGGTCGTGCTCGGCCAACTGTCGATCCCCGGCACGCACGACACGATGTCGTTCTACGGCGGCGACATCGCTCAGGCGCAGACGATGCCGCTCGACAAGCAACTGCAGTCCGGCATACGCGCGCTCGACATCCGCCTCTGGCACGTAGCGGACGGCTTCGAGGTCAATCACGGCTACGTCCCGCAGTTCGCCAAATTCAGCGAGGTTCTGAGCACCGTCGTCGCCTTTCTCGTGAACAATCCCGGTGAGGCGGTGCTGATGAGGTTGACGGAAGCGTCCTCACCGTTCCTCACGAGCGAATCGTTCGAGAGCACCTTCAAGCACTTCTATTGGGAGAAGTACAAAGATTATTTCTACGACGGCTCGTCCGACAACCCGAAGTTGAAGGACATCCGCGGCCGGATCGTCGTGTTGCAGAAGTTCAAAGCCGAGGAGCGGTACGGGATCCCGTACAAGTCGTTCGACATTCAAGACGACTGGCACCTGAACAGCAACGCGGACCTGTACGACAAATGGAAGAGCGTGAAAGCCCAGCTCGCGAAGGCGAACAACGATACGCAGCCGACGACGTACATGAACTACCTGAGCGCTGCGGGCGGCTCGTTTCCATACTTCGTCGCGAGCGGCCATTCCAGCCCCGGAACGTCGGCGCCGCGGCTCGCCACGGGCCGCACCAGCCCCGGCTGGAAGAGCTGGCACGACTTTCCGCGCGTGAACTGCGCGATCGGTATCTGCACGATCGCGTACGAGGGCACCGACGTGCTCACGTACGAACGGCTCGGCAAAGACTTCAAGAAGCGCGTCGGCGTGATCATGGCGGATTTCCCCGGCCACGGGCTGATCGATCGCATCATCGCGTTGAACGATTCCTTGAAGGGCAGCTGAACCGGCTCGGTCACCCGCGCGCCGCGCGTGCCGACGCGGCGTCCCAGGCGTCAGGCGTGTCCACGTCGGTCACGTAGGCGTCGTCGCGCTCGTGCAGCGCGACGGCGCGCAGCGCCGGGTCGCCGCGGAGGCGGAGCGGCGGCTCGTCCGGCCGCAGCGCCGCGATGCGGGCGCGGGCCTTCGGCGACCAGATCACGGGATGGCCCGGCGTCTCGCCGACGACGGGCCATGCCAGATCCGCGCCGCCGGGCACCCGCGCGACGAACGCCCGAACGCGCCCCGCGTCGACGAACGGCACGTCGCACGGCAGCACCGCGAGAAAGAATTCCGGCGGAACAACCGTATGCGCGAGCGCGAGCGTCGCGCCCGGTCCGGCCGTCGGCGCCGTGACGATGATCTGCACGCCGGATATCCCGGCGATGACGCCGGCGACGGCCGGCGTGGCGACGAAGACCGGCTCGAGCTCCGCCAATGCGCGCGCGACGCGGCGCGCGAGCGGCTCGCCCGCGAACGGCGCGACGAGCTTGTCGAAGCCCATGCGCTGCGAACGGCCGCCGGCGAGCACGACCGTTCGCACGCGTTCGATTCGCAACGCCCCTAGACCGCGGCCGATCCGAGGAGCTTCTCGGGCACGATCGGCAGGTCGCGCACGCGCACGCCGGTCGCGTGGTACACCGCGTTCGCGATGGCGGCGGCGACGCCGGTGATCCCGATCTCGCCGATGCCGCGCGCACCGAGCGAGTTGAGGTTGTAATCGGGTTCTTCAACGAATTCGACTTCGATGTTCGGGATGTCGGCGTTCACGGGGACGTGGTAGTCCGCGAGGTTGTTCGTGACGACGGCGCCGAAGCGGCCGTCGCGCACGGTCTCCTCGAACAGCGCCATCCCGATCCCCCAGGTGATGCCGCCGATCATCTGCGAGCGCGCCGTCTTGGCGTTGAGGATGCGCCCGCAGTCGAACACGCCGAGCGCGCGCGAGACGCGCAGCCGCGCGAGCTCTTCGTCGAAGCGCACCTCCACGAACTGCGCGCCGAACGAGTGGAACGAGAATTTCTCGTCCTCGTCGCCCGGCGCCGCGCCGCCGAGCACCTCGATCGCACCGGTTTCGGCGAGCTTCACAACGTCGGCGTACGGGATCGCGCGGGACGGGTCGTCCTTCGCGCGCAGCATGCCGTCGCGCGCCTCGACGGCGTCGCCGGTGAGGCCGTGCAGCGGCGACGCGCCCGACGAGATCGCGACGGCGAGCGCTTCGCGGTACGCGCGCTGCGCGGCGTCCTGCACCGCGGGGCCGACGCTCGCGGAGCTCATCGAGCCGCCCGCGACCGGCGCGTTCGGGAACTGCGAGTCGCCGATGCGCACGCGAACGGCGTCCGGGTGCACGCCGAGCGCGTCGGCCGCGATCTGCGCGAGGATGGTGTACATCCCCGTGCCGAGATCGTGCGTCGCGGTGGCGACGTCGATCGTCCCGTCCGCCCCGATCGTCACGCGCGCCTGGGCCGGTGCGCGCATCGCCGGATAGGTCGCGGTCGCGACGCCCCAGCCGATCAGCTCGCCGTTTTCGCGCATGGAGCGCGGAGCGTGAGTCCGCGTGCTCCAGCCGAACGCTTCGGCGCCGCGCTCGTAACACGCGAGCAAGTGCTTCGACGAGAAGGGCAGGCCGTTCGACGGATCGGTCCCGGCGTGGTTGCGGCGCAGCACGTCGAGCGGATCCAGGCCGCACGCGTACGCGAGCTCGTCGAGCGCGCTCCCGAGCGCGTACGACCCCGGCGCCTCGCCGGGCGCGCGCATCGCCGTCGGCGTCGCAACGTCGAGCCGCGCGACGCGGTGCGTGATCGCGACGTTGGGCACGTCGTACAGCATCTCCGTGACGCCGCCGGCCGATTCGACGAACATCCCGACGCGCGAAGATTCGCCGATGACGTCGTGCAGCACCGACTTCAGCCGGCCGTCGCGCGACGCACCGACGCGCAGGTGCTGGCGCGTGGAGCTGCGGCGGCCGCACGAGGTGAACATCTGCTCGCGCGTGAGCACGAGCTTCACCGGCCGGTTCGTGAGCTTCGCCGCCATCGCAGCGATCGCGGCGTGGGGCCAGAAGAATCCCTTGCAGCCGAACCCGCCGCCCAGGAACGGCGCGATCACGTGCACGCGCTCCTCGTCCAGCGCGAAGTGCTTGGCGAGCGCGGCGCGCGTCCCGCGCACCCACTGCGTCGAGTCGTGCACGATCAGATCACCGTCACGCCACTCCGCGACGGTCACCGACGGCTCGAGCGGGTTGTGGTTCTCCAGCGGCGTCACGTACGTGGCGTCGATCCGCACCTCGCTCGCCTCGAAGGCGGCTTCCGGTTCGCCGCGCCGGGGCTGGATATCGCTGCCGAACCACTGCGCAGGCAGATCGACTTGGTGCGCGTCGTCGATCGTCAGCTCGGCGTCACGCTGCTCGTACGCGATGCGCAGCAGTGCGGCGCCTTCGCGCGCCGCTTCGAACGTCGTGCCGACGACGGCGGCCACATGCTGACCGTCATAATGGATCTCGTCGGTCTGCAGCGGCGCGAGCTCTTCCTGAACGGGCACCATGAAGTCGAACGGCAGCGTGGGCACACGCGGCGCGTTCTTGTACGTCACCACCTCGACCACGCCTGGGACCGCGCGCGTCGCGGTCTCGTCGATCGCCGTCATCCGGCCGCGCGCGATCGTGGACTGCACGATCACGGCGAACAGCGGCGCGTCGACCGGCGCGTCGGCGGCGTAGCGCGCCGCGCCGGTGACCTTCGCGCGCCCATCGACGCGGTCGATCGGCTGCCCGATGAATCCTTTGGTCGCGGGACGTTCCGCGGTAACGGTCATGCCGCACCTCCGCACACCGTGCGCAGCGCGCGAACGATCGCGCGTTCGGCGAGCTCGATCTTGAAGCCGTTGTGCGCTCGCGGCTTTGCGCCGTCAAGCGCGGCGTCGGCCGCGCGGCGGAACGCACCGTCGTCCGGCGCGGTGCCGGCGAGCGCGCTCTCCGCGTCGCGCGCGCGCCACGGCACCGTCCCCACGCCGCCGAGCGCGATCCGCGCTTGGGCAATCCGGCCGCCGTCCATCTCGACCGCGCACGCCACGGAGACGAGCGCGAACTCGAACGACGCGCGGTCGCGCAGCTTGAGGTAGCGCGAGCGCGCGTGCAGCGGCTCGACGTGCAGCTCGACCGCCGTGATCAGCTCGCCCGGCGCGACCGCCGTCTCGCGGTCCGGACGGTCGCCGGGCAGCAGGTAGAAGTCGTCGAGCGCGATCGTGCGCTCACCGCGCTCGCCTTCGACCACGACGTTCGCCGACAGCGCCGCAAGCGCGACGGCAAAGTCGCCGGGATACGTCGCGATGCACGCGTCGCTGGTGCCGAGCACCGCATGGCTGCGGTTGAATCCGCCCAGCGCGTCGCAGCCCGATCCGGGCTCGCGCTTGTTGCAGCGCCAGCGCGTCTCGCGAAAATAGGTGCAGCGCGTGCGCTGCAGCAAATTGCCGCCGACCGTCGCCGCGTTGCGAATCTGCCCGGACGCGCCGCTCAGCAGCGCTTCGGACACCGCGGGAAAGTTCTCCGCGACCAGCGGGTCGTATGCGACGTCGCTGTTGCGCGCGAGCGCGCCGATGCGCACCACGTCGCCGCGCCGCTCGACCGATGCCAGCGGCAGCCGCGAGATGTCGACGACGCGCCGCGGCCGCTCCACGTCGCTCTTCATGAGATCGACCAGCGTGGTGCCGCCGGCGTAGAAGCGCGAGCCGTCGACCTCGCGCGCGAGCGTGCGCGCCGACGCGGCCGAGTCGGCGACGACGTACTCGAACCCGCGCATCAGCGCGCTCCTCGCGTGCGCATCAGCGTGCTCCCTGCACCGCGGCGATCGCGGCGACGATGTTCGGATAGGCGCCGCAGCGGCAGACGTTGCCGCTCATCGCCTCGCGGATCGCGTCGTCGCCGTGCGCGCGGCCTTCGGCGATCACGGCGACCGCCGACAGAATCTGTCCCGGCGTGCAGAACCCGCACTGGAACGCGTCGTGCTCCACGAACGCCGCCTGCACGGGGTGCAGCACGTCGCCGTCGGCCAGGCCCTCGATGGTCGTGATGTCGTCACCGGCATGCGGCAGGGCGAGCGCCAAGCAGGAAAGCGTCCGGCGACCGTTCACGAGCACCGTGCACGCGCCGCACTGGCCGCGGTCGCACCCTTTCTTCGTACCTTCGAGTCCGGCGCGGTCGCGCAGCAAGTCGAGCAGCGTAACCTGCGGTTCGACCACGAACGTGGCCTCGCGACCGTTCAGCCGGAGCGTGAGCGGGATGGTGGAACGCGCGGGAGCGAGCGACGGGTCGGCAGTCGGCACGGTAAGCCCTCGGGCGGCGGGGTGAGCCTGTAGACCGTGAGACACGACATGTCGCGTTGACGATCCACCCGGCCGCGTGATAAAGTTCCCAGGTTATGTACGCGATCGTTGAGACCGGCGGCAAGCAGTTCCGCGTGTCCGAAGGCGATGTCATCCGGACCGATCTCATCGAGACCGAAGTCGGTTCGTCGGTGACGTTCGACCGCATCGTCCTCGCCGCGAACGGCGACGACGTGTCGATCGGAAGCCCGCTCGTGAGCGGCGCGACGGTGACCGGCACGGTGCTGCGCCAAGCCAAGGACAAGAAGATCCTGGTGTTCCGCTACAAGTCCAAGAAGCGCGTCCGCAAGCTCAACGGGCACCGCCAGCGGTTCGCCGAGATCCGGATCGACAAGATCGCCCTCTGAGGCCATGCTCGAGGTCCGTTTTCGCAGGGACAGCCGTGACCGGCTGTCTTCTGTTTTTTCCACGGGACACGCGGGCCAGGGCCAGCCGGGCGAGGACGTCGCCTGCGCCGCCGTGTCGGCGCTGCTCCAGGCCGCCTGGGCGGGGCTGACGGACGTCGCGCACGTCGAGGTGAGCGGGCACCGCCGCACCGGCGACCTGCTGATGCGCTGGCCCACGGACGCTCGCGACCGCGACGACGTGCGCGCGATCGTCGCGACCGCGGAGCTCGCGATCGAGCAAATCGCGAAGCAGTACCGCGGGGCGATCCGCTGCGTTCGCGAGCCGGAAGCCGAAGGCACGTAACGCGTGGGGATTTCGGGTACACCCGCGTCGAAAGGAATCCCACGATGCACGACACGACCAAACCCGTCAATGGCGAGCTCCAGAACAAGGCCGGCGACCCCGCTGCGAACTCCGACGCGGGGCGGACCGTCCTCGTGGGCGTCCTCGGTGGAATTCTTTCGGCCGCCGGCTACCTCGTCTACCAGCGCCTCCCCGACGAGCAAAAAGAGCGCCTCCACCGCCAAGTCCGCGGCGCGCTCGAATCCCGCATCAGCGAGCTGCGCTCGAACTTCAATCTGTAAAGGCGCTCCGCCCTAGGCTGCGCGCCCCCCACGCTTCGCGTGGGGCCCCCGGGTCCGACCTCGCAACGACAATCCGGGCTGGGCTTGATCACGCTGCGCTCGGTCCGGCACCACTAATCTCTGAAGGGGCGGGCACCGGTTCTCGTGTGCTCGGCCCTTTCTTCGCGTCGGTGCTCGTAGCGTACGCCGCGGCCTTGCGGGCGTTCGATCCCGCACTCGACGACGCGCACGCGACGCGGCTGGCGGCCCGCGTCGTCGCCGAGTCCGACGCCGTGCGGATCGACGCACGGCTGGTCGTCGCGTTGGTCGCGGTGGAGTCGGCCTGGGATCCGCACGCGGTGTCGCCCGCGGGCGCGCGCGGCCTCGGACAGCTCATGCCCGCGACGGCGGCCGGGCTCGGCGTCGATCCTGACGACGCGGAGGCGAACCTCCACGGGACGGTGACGCACCTCGCCGGCCTGCTGGCGCGATACCGGCAGCTGCCGCCGCCGGAGCGGTACTCGCGTGCGATCGCGGCGTACAACGCGGGCGCGGGCGCGGTCGACCGCTACGGCGGGATCCCGCCCTATGCCGAGACGCGGTTAGAGGTGCGGCGTGTGATCGGCCTCTGGCGGCGCCTCTGCGGTCGATGAGGGCGCCCCGCCGGTCTCGGGCGTCTGCAGGTCGAGCGCCGGCCGCGGCTCGGCCAGCTTTTCGCTTGCGACCAGCGGGTCGCTATGCGGCTCGGACCCCGGCGCCTCCGGGTCCGGCGCGGCCGGTTCGTACTGCGACGTGTCGTAGTGCGGCGGTTCGTATGCCGTCGCGTCGTACGCGGTTGCGTCGTCTGCGGCGGCATCGTAGGGAGCCGGCTCGTACGGCGGCGGCTCGTACGGCTTCACGTCCTTGGCGTCCTCGACGTCCGCGGCGCGCTCGAGCTCGCGGATGAAGGACTGCGACGTGTTCTGGATCTCCCGCATGACGTTCCCCGCCTTGCGCGCGACGCGCGGAAGCTGTTCGGGGCCGAAGAACAGGAGGGCGGCGGCGCCGAGCACCGCCATGTCGGGGATCGATAGCATTGGTCATCCTGAGCGGGTCGGAGGGCGGAGGGTTTCTTCCCGGTCCCGTGCAACGCGTCATGCCCCGCGAGGTGCGATTAGGCGGCGCGCGCGGAGATCACCGAAGGCCGGCCCCACGCCCTGAAGATCATCTACACCCGCGGCAACCGGACCGAGACCTTGGCGTCGATGGCCACGCTTTGGAAGATTCTCAACCGGTTTGTCGCGCACCGCGTCTTCTACGAAGTGAGCTCGCGCAACAAGCGAGGGCACGAGTTCTTCTCGGCCAAGAACACCTTCGTCGTCGGCTCGATCGAGATCGTCAACCAGGATTATTTGACGATTACGATCTTTGACGCGAACAACGCGTCGCACTCGATCGAGATCCTCAATCCCGCCGCGATGCGCATCTACGACGACACGCTGGGCAAAGGCTTCGCGGTCTCGTTTCTGAGCGAGGGCGCGGGCGGCGTGGAGTCGCGCTGCTACCTGCGCGACGAAGGCGAGGACGGCGACACGATCAAGGCGCGCGGCGAGCTCGAGACGATCACGCTGCCGCAGCTGTTCAGCTACCTGGAAGACATTCGCACGGTCGACGCGATCGGCACGCAAACGCCGTAGCCGTTCGCGCCGCGACGACGCGGTACCGGCGACTACAGCCCTTCGACGGCTTTGCTCACGCCCTGCGGATCGGCGCCGAACAAGCTGAGCAGATCGCGGTCTTTGACCGCTTCGGCCGTGAAACCGTACACGAGATGCTTCGCGCGGTACACGCCGACCGCGCGGCGCGCGCCTTCGATGAAAAGCCGGAACGATTCCGCGTCGAGGTACAGCGTGCGCGTGCCGTCCTGCGAGCGAAACGCCAGCGAATCGTAGCGAACGAACGGGGCGTCATCGTCCGCGTGCGGTTCTTCTGCGACGTCAGCTAGCTGCGGCGGCTTGACCTCGCCGTCCGCCGCGGCTTTGTCTATTTTTTCGCGCGGCACGAGCGGCGCGATCGCCGGGCCGACCACCGGATCCGCGAGCAATCCGAGCAATAAATGCGGCGGCGCGACGAACTCCGCGCCGTGCGCGAGCGCGTGCGTCACGCCGGCGCGCAGCACCTTGACGAGATCGGAATCGAGCCGCAGCTGCTCGCCGTCGGTCACGAGCGTCTGATGCGCCCTTCGAGCCGGGTCGCCTTCCGCAGCATGCGCACCGCCTCGCCGCGCCGGCCGCTGCGGTGGAACGCGACGCCCAAGTTGTGGTATGCCGGCCCGTAGTTTTCGTCGACGAGGATCGCGTACTCGAAGTGCGCGACCGCGTCGTCCACGTGGCCGTCTTCGAGCAGCAGGTTGCCGATCGTCGTGATCGCCGCCGCGCACCGCTGATCGGCTTCGAGCGCGGCGATCAGCTCGGCGATCGCGAGCTCGCGGTCGCGCCGGTGGATCGCGATGACCGCGCGCTTGTTGCGGACCGCGGCGACCTCCGCCGCCGTCCGCGCGAGCGGGAGCGCCTCGTCGAACGCGGCCTCCGCGCGGTCGAGCCGCCCGCGCTCGAGCTCGCGCGCGCCGTGCGCGAACGGCCCCAACGGCGGCCGCCCCGGGACCAGACGACGCAGACGGTCGAAGAACGCCACGTGGGGGTCTTGCACGTCGACGTCGTCTCGCTCTTCCCGGAGATGTTCGCACCGGTCATCGGGCTGTCGATCGTCGGCCGCGCGGTCGAGCGTGGCCTGGTCGACGTGCGGATGCACGACCTGCTCGACGCGCTCGAAGGCCGCGAGCGCGCCGACGAGCGCCCCTACGGCGGCGGCCCGGGCATGGTGCTCCGCATCGAGCCCCTCGCCCGCACCCTCGACGCGATCCTGGCCGCAGCGCCGCCGGACGAACGCCGCCGCATCGTCCTGACCTCGGCAAGCGGCCCGGTCTTCCGCCAAGCCGACGCGGCGGCGTGGTCCGATCTGGATCGCCTGATCCTGATCTGCGGCCACTACGAGGGCGTGGACGAGCGCCTGCGCGAGCTCTACCCGGTCGAGGAAGTCTCGCTGGGCGAGTTCGTCCTGACGGGCGGCGAGCTGGCGGCGATGGCCTTCCTCGACGCGACGGTCCGCCTCATCCCGGGCGCGATCGACGCGGAATCGGCCGCCTCAGAATCCTGGACGGGCGCGGAGCTGGACCACCCGGCCTACACCCGCCCGCCGCGGTTTCGGGGCGTCGACGTCCCCCCGGTCCTCCTGAGCGGCGACCACGCCAAAATCGCAGAATGGCGCCGCGAGCAGTCGCGCGCGAGGGCGACGGCCCGGAACCGGGTAGTGGTCCCTTTTCAGTCTTTACAGAGCGTGAGCGGTCAAGCATCCGTAACTGAGTTACGATCGGCGGATGCCGACTCCGAGAAGCCCGAGGTATGACGAAGCGGCCCATGCCGAGCGCATACGAAAGTTACTTTCAAAGAGAATCGCCACGCTGCCGCTCGCGGCCCTGGTGAAGCTCCAGGAGGTCGCCGCGCTCTTGGAGGCCGGGGAGCGCCTTGACGTGCTGGTGGCCCGCGATCGCCTCGGCAAGCGGCGCGGGAAGCTCCAGGTCCAGACGCGTGAGGACGTGGACCGTGGGCAGCGCACCTCATTCGCCCAGGCGGCCGAGGACCTAGCCGAGCAGGAGGCTGAGCGGGTCGCAATCCGCGCGGCGGTCACGGCTCGGCGGAGGCGCTTCCTACACAAGAACTAGTAGGGTAGAATATGGACAGGCGCAAGATGTGGTCGGGGCCAAGAGGAAACGACCGCAAGGAAACGCCTGAAAGAGGTATAACCTCAAGGTTATAACGGAGGGCGAGGCCCTTTCGGACCCCGCCCTCGCCTGATGCCCCGGTTGCCATGTGGACACGGCACCGGACTCGAAATCCGGCCAATTGAGAGTTCGACTCTCTCCCGGGGCACCAAGTTTCCCCGAACCCGAGCCGTCGGTGTAGATGCACCGGCGGCTCTTCGTTTTGGGGGGTCTGCGTGCTTGGCGGGGAGGGTTGGCCCTCCCTCGTCGATTCGCGCCTTGGCGAACCCTCTACGCTGTGAGTCCGGGACTTTCCTGTACTAGTCCAGGACTTTCTCGTACTTGTCCTGGACGCCTTGGCTCGCTATGATTGCGGTCCCGAATGAGCCGCCGAAAAGACGAGCGGGAGGTGCAAGTCCCACTCACCCCGGACGACGACAAATACTTCGAGCGTGAGCGCGAAAGGCGCCGCCTTTCGCGTCAAGCATTTGGACGTATCTTGCTTCGATTCGGGTTGATGAATTTGGACGACGCAATGGCGTCCTCTGGCAAGGAGCTTCCGCCGGAGAAACCCTGAGCGCTTAAGCGGCGGCGGTTAGTCTCATGCCGTCTGCGAGCTGCGCGATTTCTTGCAACGTCCAAACGTGGTCCGCGATCCCGGCCTTGATGGCCGGCGTCGTCTTGAGCGTCTGATGTTTGCGTGCGAAATTGTAGTAGACGAAATGGAGCGCGAGCGCGCGGTCTAGGTTCATCGCCTTGCGCGAGAATGCGTTCGTTAGCCGCGTGAACCGCCGCATCCCCATGCGGATCGACAGGTTCTGCCGTTCGACGTGTGAGGTGGAAACGTGCGACTCGTCTGGGTCGCCGAGTACGACGACCGCGCGCGTTGACGTGACCTGCGCGGGGCTGTAGCGCGTCTCGGGATTCCCGTCCTCGCCTTCGCGCCCGTACACTTTGATTAGCATGGCGTAGTCGATCTGATCGCCGAACGCTTCTTCGACCGCGCCGACGTACATGCTCAGGCCGTCCGTCGTCAACTGAATCCGATTCGCCAGGCGCTCCGAGAGGTCGCGGATGAAAACGCGAGCGCAGAATGGATCCCGCTTGCCGAGCATGTAGGACACAACGAGCTTCGTATCGGGGTCGATCGCGATCCAGGTCCACATGCTGCCGTAGTTCGGATCGGTCCGCTTCTCGATCGGGACGTTGCGCTGCTTGGCCGAGCAGAAGCTCCAAATCTCGTCGGCTTGGATGCGGCGGCATGGGAGCCCGCGCATCGTGTCGTCCAGGAACGCGCCGCAGGCGTCTCCGACCGAGGCCAAGAGCCGCAGGACGGTTTTCTTGTCCACGCCCACCATCCGGCAGGTCGCGCGGATGCTGTTCCCCTCGACCAGGGCGGAGAGGATGCGGGCGCGGTCGTCCAGCGAGAGGCGGTTCATAATCCTATTATGCTTGAGCGCTCAGGCATTGTCAAGCGGGGAGGCCGGGTTGCCTTGTACATTAAATTTACTGGTCACATCCCGGTCTAGGGGTGGACAATCTTCTACCGATAATATAACTTGTAGGTGATAATGTGGGTAAGTGGAAGGGGGTGCCGCCGCCAATTGTCCCGTCAACCGCTGTCCTCGATATCAGGTGGCTCAAGCTACCGAATCACGATGCCGAGGCGGAGGTCCGAGCCCTCCCCGAGCGCTTTCGTGAAAAAGCGTTCGCGCTGCTCCGTCGACTCTCGACTCTCAGTAAATCTCAGTTCCGAATCAAACCGACATATGTCGACCATCTCTTCGAGGCGAAGCTCGCCGCCTCCGACGGCAACTTACGACTGCTGTTCGTCTACGGGAAGAATGCAATCATCTGGTGCATCGGCGGTTTCGTCAAGAATGACGACAGTCACGGAAACCGTCGCCTCGCGTCCTACGCGGCGCTCGCGCTCGCCGCGAAAAATTATACTCTAACGAATGAGGAAGAATAATGGCCAAGTCCGTCCTTGAAACAATCAACGAATATGCTCAGGATGCCGACGCGCGAGAGCGTCTGGCGACGGCGGATTTGGAGCTTGAGCTGTGCGACCGGATGGTCGACCTTCGCGAGAAGGCTGGGTTGACGCAGGCAGGACTTGCCGCCAAGCTCGGCTTTACCCAAGCGTACGTTGCGAAACTCGAAAACGGGGGGTTTGAAAAGTGCGGCATTGGCACGCTTCGGACTTTCGCGCGGGCGCTCGGCCATGAGATCAATATCGACAATTTGTTCACACCCGCGCATTACATGAGCCGGGCGCACCTGTTCTTTGCTTCCTGCAACGTCGTTTCCGGTCGCGCAAAAACCGCGCCTGTCAATGCCGATAGGGCCGCGATTGCGGCTCGTGCGGAGGCTCGTGCAATCGATGGGGCACGAGCCGCATAAGCATGCCCGAACACTCTGCGACAGGCGGAAGTCCGGCGCGTAAGGCGACGAAGAAGGCCGCGCCGAAGCAGCCTCGGCCGCGTAAAAAATCGGCGCGCGAAATGTTTGTTGACCCTCAGGAAATGATGATTCACTTAGCGCTTGAGGCGGTCGAATCTCGTATCCGCCATCGTGCATTGGTTGACACGCTTCGCGGGGGCAAGGCTTTTTCGTGGCAACAATACCTTGATAACTTCAAGATCATTTCGGAGCGCGATCAAGGTCCACTGCTAGACGCAATCATTCTCACGCATTCCGCATTCGCGTCAGAACATAGCGAATGGTTTGATGCGGACCTTAAGCTGTACGGATTGCTACAGTCAAGCGAAGAGTATTCGGCTTTAGGCGCGGTACCGACCGACCCGGACGAAGATAGCGGGTGAAAAAATCCCGAGCACCGATCGCGATGGTGCTCGGGATTTGGAGAGATGGCCGAGCGGTTTAAGGCAGTCGGCGTAGGTCCGACCGGGGTCAGTTAAGAGCGGCCCCCGGGGGTTCGAATCCCTCTCTCTCCACCTATTCTACACCATCGGGTTTCGGCGGTCCCCACCGGGTCCGAGCGGCGTCTGTGGCGATCCGCTTCCGATCCTCGGCTGAGAGGGACGCCGCCCGAGCCGCGCCGCCCTTGAGCCCACCACGACGCCCTAACGCCACGGCGGCGGGGTCCTTCTCGCGCAGCGGGGCGACCGGCGTTTCGTCCGTCGCCTCGCCGACGATCGCGGCGGCCAGCCGGTTCACGTCCGCCGGTTTGCTTGAGCGCTTTGGCATGCTCCGAGCCTAACACATTCTGTGAGCGGAGACTACACATTCCGTCTGGTACAGTCGGACCACGCCGGGGTGTAGGCGAAACCGCTCCAGCGGGAGCGTCGTAGCGGACGCTCCCGCCTGCGTTACCACACTACGAACGCGGTTTGCTAACGTCGCCGCATGGGCTTCGAAAGCATCGGGCAGCGGGTGCGGCGCCTGCGCGAGCGGCAGGGCTGGACGGTCCGGCACCTAGCCGAGATTTTGTGCGTTGCGCCGTCCACGATCCGGCGCATTGAGCGCGGCTCGCAGCCGACCTTGGCACACGGCCTCGGGCTCGCTGAGGTGTTCGGCGTGCACCCGGATTACATCGGTTTCGGCAAGACGGTGCCGCCGTCCGAGCGCCGCGACAACCCCTAGGTGGAGACCTTCGCCGAGCGCCTGAAGCGCCTGCGGAACGAGCAGGGCTTCACGGTTGCCGGGCTCGCGATGGTCGTCGGCGTCTCCGAAAGCTCGATCCGGCAATTCGAGAGCGGCGACATACGAACGCCAAGCATGATGCTCGGCATTCGCCTCGCCGACGCGCTCCACGTTGACGTGCGCTTCCTCGCGATGGGAACCGGCTTTCCCCCGACCGAGCATTTCGCTGCCATCGAGCGGCGGCTCGACAAGATCGACCAGCGGCTCGCGCACGACTCGCGCCGCCGGTAGAGAGGGGGTGATTCCATGAAACAGGCCAGCACGGCGTCCGCGAACGTCAACGTCCAGTTCGACCCGGCCTCCGCCTTCTAGGACGGCTTCGGCTCCGAGCGGGGTGCGGGGTCGGATTCAAAAGGGACCACTACCCGGAACCGGCCGCCCTTGCCCGGGTAGGGGCCTCGTGGTACACTACCGGGGTTGCCCGCCGCCCCCGTGCGGCGCTTTCGCTGTTCGTCAGAGAGCTGTCATGAACGTACTCGACCTGATCCAGAAGGAACAGGAGAAGCCGTCCGTCCCGGACTTCCGTCCGGGCGACACCGTCAAGGTCTACTCCAAGGTCGTCGAGGGCGGCAAAGAGCGCATTCAGATGTTCGAAGGCGTCGTGACCGTCCGCCAGGACGGCGGCCTCGCCGAGACGATCACCGTCCGGCGCGTGGCCCACGGCGTCGGCGTCGAGCGCTCGTTCCTGCTGCACAGCCCGCGCGTCGACCGGATCGAAGTCTCCAAGCGCGGCATCGTCCGCCGCTCGCGCCTCTACTACTTGAGCGACAAGGTCGGTAAGGCTGCGCGCATCAAGGAGCGCAAAGTCGACCGCAAAGCGGAGCGCAAGACCGCCAAGTAAGGCGGTCTTCCCGTGACTCCGCTCGAACTGCTCGCGCTCATCGCGGTCTTCGCGATCGTGCGCGTGGCGATCAGCATTCGCGCCGACCGCGTGCCGGCCGGGCCCGGCGTCGACGAGGGCAGCAAAGGTCCGTCGGCGCGCACGGTGATCCGCGAGTACCTCGATGCGTTCATCGTGGCCGGGCTCGTCGCACTGTTCCTCATCACGTTCGTCGTGCGGACGTTCTTCATCCCGAGCTTGTCGATGGAGCCGACGCTGCTCGTCCATGACGTCTTGCTCGTGAACGAGTTCGAGTACCGCTTCACGAAGCCGCACGAAGGCGACATCGTCGTATTTCCGCCGCCGATGATCAGCTCCAACGACTTCATCAAGCGCACGATCGGGCTACCGGGCGATCAGCTGCGCGTGCACAACGGCACCGTGTACCGCAACGGCGTCGCGATGGCGGAGCCGTACATCGAGGACAAGCAGAACTACGAGCTCGAGGTCAAGAACTACGGGATCTACGTCGAGGGCCAGCCGCTCGATCCCGCGATGGCGAACATCCCGCCGCGCGAGAAGTGGACCGCGCCGGACCGGCTCCCCGACGACTGCTACATCATGTTCGGCGACAACCGCCAGAACTCGCAGGACTCGCACGTGTGGGGCTGCGCGCAAACGGGCGGCACGTTCCAGAGCGGTCCGCGCAAGGGCGAGAAAGCCTCGTTCACCGGCCACGCGTTCCTTTTGTTCTGGCCTTTGAACCGCATCAGGATTCTGCACTAGCGGAAGCGAACATACCGGTCCGTGGTAAAGCCGCGGACCGTCGTGTCGCTGTCGGCGCAGCTCACGGTGCTGCTCCTGATCGCAGCGGCGTTCTTCATGCGAACGTCGCCGGTCGACGGTCTTTCGATGGAACCGCGCGTCCACGCCGGCGAGCTCGTTCTCATCAACACGCTGGCGTACAAGCTCGGCGCGATCCGCCGCGGCGACGTGGTCGCCTTTCGCCACGACGCGCCTAATCCCGAGACGTACATCAAGCGCATCGTCGGGCTTCCGGGCGAACGCGTCGAGGTGCGTGACGGCGTCGTGAGCATCGACGGCCGCCCGCTCGCCGAACCATACGTGCGCTTCAACGACCGGCGCAGCGCCGCGGTCGTGACCGTGCCGCCGCACGCCTACTACGTGCTGGGCGACAACCGCGCGGAGAGTGACGACTCCCGCACGTGGGGCGTGCTGCAGGACGCCGACGTCGTCGGCAAAGCGCTCGTCGGCATCTGGCCGCCCCGCCGCATCTGATGCCGAACGAAGAAAACGAGGACAGTGTTGCCGCGGAGCGCCCGTCGCAGCAGGCGACCATTCAGTGGTACCCCGGCCACATGGCGACCGCGATGCGCAAGCTCGGTGAGCGGCTCGCGATCGTCGACGTGCTCGTCGAGGTGCTCGACGCGCGGCTGCCGCGCGCGTCGTCGAATCCGGCGCTGGACCGGCTGGCCGCGCGCAAGCCGCGGCTGGTGATCCTGGGGCGCGAGGACCTTGCCGACCCGCACGCGACGCGTGAATGGCTGGCGTGGCATCATGCGCACGGACGGACCGCGATCGCGGTGAACGGCAAGGATCAAGGCTCGGTGAAGCGCATCGCGGTGGAGCTCGCCGCGCTCGTCGCCGAGCACGGCACCACGCGGGCGATGGTGGTGGGCATCCCGAACACCGGCAAATCCTCGATCATCAACGCCCTGCTGCGCCGCACGGCGGCGAAGGCCGAGGACAAAGCCGGGGTCACGCGTTCGCTGCAGTGGTTCCGTGTCGCGCCGAAACTCGAAGTGATGGACACGCCGGGAATTCTCGTTCCGAAGATCGCTACGCCGGAAGCGCAGTGGCAGCTCGCTTTGACCGGCGCGCTGCCGCGTGCGCGCTTCGACCCCGAAGACGTCGTCGGGCGCTTCGCGGCGTGGTCGCGCGCCAACCGGCCGCAATCCGACGTCCCCGGCCTCGAGACGTTCGCGCGTGCGCGCGGCTTCGCGCGGCGGGGCGGCGACGTGGACCTGCACAACGCGGCCGGAGCGTATCTGAAAGACTTCAACGACGGCAAGTTCGGGCGGATCACGTTCGAACGCCCGGAGCGCGCGTCGTGAGCACCGCCGCGGACAAGAGGCGCAAGAAGCGCAACGCCACGCAGCGCGAGCGCCGCCGGCTCGACCGGCTGCACGAATTCGAGGAGCGCGCGCGCGCGTCGGGCTACCGGCTCGTCGGCGGCATCGACGAGGTCGGCCGCGGCCCCCTCGCCGGTCCGGTCGTGGCCGCGTGCGTGGTCACCGACGGGCCGTTGCGCCTGCGCGGGCTCAACGACTCCAAGCAAGTCCCGCCCGAGCTGCGTGAGTCGCTTGCGGTGGAGATCAAGTCCGCGTGCGTCGCGTGGGCGATCGGCGAGGCGACGGTCGAGGAGATCGACCGGATCAACATCTACTGGGCGAGCATCCTCGCGATGGAGCGTGCGCTTGCCGCGCTTCACGTCGCGCCGGAGTACTTGCTGACCGACGCCGTGCGCATCAAGACGTGGACCGGCGTGCAGCTGCCCGTGATCAAGGGCGACGCGAAGTGCGCCACGGTCGCTGCCGCGTCGATCGTCGCGAAAGTGCATCGCGACGGCTTGCTGGTCGCGCTGCACGACCGGTATCCGGAATACGGGTTCGCGCAGCACAAGGGCTATGCGTCGCCGCAGCACATCGCCGCGCTCAACGCGCACGGCCCGTGCGCCGAGCACCGGCGCGCGTTCTGGCGCGTGCGCGCCGCGTGGGACGCGCTGCCGGGGATGGCGGAGTTCGTCGCCGACTCCGAAGCGCTCGCCGACGAGGATGCGATCGCGCAGGGCGAGCTCGGCGACGACGCGGCCGAAGCCGTCGTGCAGGCGTGAACGGCGCGGCGCGCGGTCGCGCCGGCGAGGACGCCGCCGCGTCGCTGCTCGAGGCACACGGGTATCGCATCGTCGGGCGCAACGTGCGGCTGCCCGGCGGCGAGATCGACATCATCGCGCGCGACGGCGACACCGTCGTCTTCGTCGAGGTCAAGGCGCGCGCCACCGCGGCGTTCGGCAGTGCCGCGGGCGCCGTCGATGCGCGCAAGCGCGCGACGCTTCGCGCAATCGCAAGCGACTGGCTGCAGGTCGCGGCCCCGCGCGCGCACGCGCGCTTCGACGTCGTGACGTTCGACCGCGGGCGCGCGACGCTGCACCGCGGGGCGTTCGCATGACGTCGCTGGCAGGGAAGACCCTTGCCGAACGGTATCGCGTGGACGCGATGATCGGGCGCGGCGGCATGGCCGACGTCTATCGCGGCGCCGACGTGGTGCTCGACCGCGACGTCGCGATCAAAGTGCTCACCGAGCGCGACGACGGCGAGCGCGACCGGTTCCTGCGCGAAGCGCGCTCCATGGCGCGGCTCAACCATCGCAACGTCGTCGCGGTGTACGACGCGGGCCGCGACGACGGGTGGTCGTACATCGTCATGGAGCTCGTCGAAGGCCGCACGCTGGGCTCTGTGCCGGCGCACGAGCTCACCGTGCACACCGCGATCCGGCACTACATCGAGATCCTCGAAGCGCTGTCGTACGCCCACGACAGCGGTGTGGTGCACCGCGACGTCAAGCCCGCCAACGTGATGGTGCTGCCCAACGGCGCGGTCAAGGTGATGGACTTCGGGCTCGCGCGGCGCACGAGCGACATGTCCAGCGCGTCGAGCGCAGGCGAGATCGTCGGCACGATCGCGTATCTTCCGCCGGAGCGTTTTCTCGGCAAGACGGCGGACGCGCGCAGCGACCTCTATTCGGTCGGCATCATGCTGTACGAGACGTTCACCGGCGCGCTGCCGTTCAAGAGCGAGTCCGACGACCTCGTCGCGGTCATCTTCGGGCACGTCAACGAGCCCCCGCCGCCGCCGCGCAGCGTCAATCGGGCGGTCCCTGCCGAGATCGAGCGCGTGATCCTCAAGCTGATCGAAAAAGAACCGGATCGCCGTTATCAGACCGCGCTGGAAGTGGTCGGCGAGCTCCGCTCGCTGCTGGGCGAAGGGCCTGTCGTGCCCGCCGATCCCGCCTTGCAGCAGCCGCCGTCCGCGGCCGCCGCCGCGAAATCAAAGGCCGGCGCGCCGAACAGCGCGGAGCAGGAGCGCCGCAGCACGATCGAGGCGGACGCGCGTGAGGTGCTGGCGCGCACGTTCGGCAAGTCGAAGTCCACGGTGGACGTCGGCTACTCGGAGACGCTGGCCGGGATGCTCGCGACGCGCAAGCGCGATTACGCCGAAGCGATGCGCGCGTACCGCGCGGCGCTCAAGGCGTTCACCGAGTCGAACAACGATCTGGAGCGCGCGAAAACCGCGCTCAAGTACGCGACGATGGAGCTGCAGAAGATCACCGAGTTCGAGGCCGCCGGCACGCGCATCGACCGGCGCGAGCTCGCGGACGCGGTCGACGAGATCACGGACGCGATCCCCAGCTTCCGCGGCCGGTCGATGCTCAAGGAAGTCGAAGAGGCGGAACGCCTCCTCTACGCGCTGCAGCGAACGCTGATCCGGATCCGCTAGCTCCGATGGCCATCGGCGCGATCGAGCACCGCGACGCGGGTGCCGCGCTGCGGCGCCTCGCGACCGCCCAACGCGCTGGCGATGGTGGGGGACCAGCTGCTCGGCATCGTCGACACGATCGCCATCGGCGCGCTGGGCACCGCCGCGCTCGCGGGGATCACCGGCGCCGTCGGCGTGTTCATGGTCCTGGGCATCGGTCTGTTCGCGTTCGGGAGCGGCGTGCGCATCGCCGGCGCGCAAGCGATCGGCGCCGGCGAAAGCGCGCGGTACGGCGCGATCGTACGCGCCGCGATCGTCGCGCCGCTGGCGATCGCGCTGTTCGCGGCGCTCGCGTCGACGGTCGCCGCGCGGCCGCTGCTGCACGCGATCCTGCCCGCCGGCGCGCCGCTCGATGCGTCCGCGCACTACCTGATGCTCCGGTGCGCGTGCTTGATCCCGATGGTGTGCAGCGGCATGCTCGCCGTCGCGTTCGCAACCGCGGGCGAGTCGAAGCCCACGCTGCATTTACTGCTCGTGATCAACGCGGTCCACGTGCCGCTCGTGTTCGTGCTCGCGCTCGGCGCCGTCACGCACCACGCGTTCGGTCTCACCGGCGCGGGGCTGTCGTCGCTGATCGCGGAGCTCGTCGGCCTCGCATTCATGGTGCGCGTCACGGTGAAACGGCCGGACCTCGGCATCTTCTCCTCGCGTTCCGTCGACCGGCGGCTCGTCGCGCAAACGGCATCGATCAGTTGGCCGGAGTTCGTGTTTCTGACGCTGCAGATCGCGCCCGAGCCGGTGACGATCGGGCTGCTCGCGCCGTACGGCACGGAATCCGTCGCGGCGTTTCGCGCGATGTCGCTCGTCAGCGACGTGACGTGGGCGCTGCCCGGTGCGCTCGGCGACGCGTCTGAGGTGGTGCTCGGGCAGCGCATCGGCGCGCGCGACTACGCGGGCGCGAAAACGTTTCAGCGCGACGCGACGCGCTACGGCGTGCTCGTGTGCCTGATCGTCGGAGCGATCTTCGCGGGCCTCGCTTGGCCGCTCGCGGCGGTGTGCACGCTGAGCCCGGCGCTCGCGTCGCTGGCCGCGTGGCCGCTGGCCGTCCACGTGGGTGTAACGCTGCCGCTCAAAGGCTACGCGATGACGGTGCTCGCGCCGATCCGCGGCGCGGGCGACACGCGCTTCGTGATGGTGATGGGTATCGTGACGACCATCGTGGCCGTCGTAGGTATCTGGAGCGGCATCCGCCTCTTGCACTTCGGCTTGTGGGCCGTGCCCTTTGGGTGGACCGCCAGCTGGCTCGTGCGCGGCGCGATCACCACGCTGCGCCTCGACGGCGGCGACTGGCAGCGCCGGAGACTCATGCAGTAACCGTCTTGTAACCGGCGCGTTCGAGAATCATCGTGAGCAGGGGTACGACAATGACCGATGATACTTGGACGCGAAGCCATGATCCGAACGTCGCCCGGTGCGTCGCATCGGTGACGCAGCTTGCCACGCGGCGTAAGGCTGAAGACGTTCTGAAAACGATTACTTTCGTGTTCGGCGGGACTCACTACGGCACGTTTCCGGTATCCGCGCCGTACACGCGCGGAAAGCAAATCGTGCTCTACGTGGTGCCGGCCGTCGCCGGCGGACGCGATGACGATTTCTCGGGCCCGCTCGACTGCCTCGTCACCGACGACATGGGCCTGGCGGCCGCGCTGGATGTCGCTCGATGATCGCTGAACCTCACACCTTGGCGCTCATCACGACGCGCCGCTGTACCGCGGCGTGCGATCACTGCTGCTTCGGGTGCAGCCCGACGGCAGAGGACGCGATTCCCTTGCCGCGCTTGCACGGCCTCATCGACGAGGCGAAGCGCGTGGCGTCGATCCGCCGCATCGGCTTCACCGGCGGCGAATGCTTTTTGCTCGGGCGCGATCTCGTTTCGCTCGTCGCGCACGCGCACGAGCTCGGTTTCGAGACGCGCGCGGTCTCCAATGCGTACTGGGCGGTGAACGCGCAAGCCGCTCGACGCCGCGTCGAACCGCTTTTCCTGGCCGGCCTCGACGAGCTCCTGTTCTCGACGGGAACGTTCCATCAGCGTTACGTTCCGGTCGAGCGCGTGGTGATTGCGGCACGAGCGGCCGCGTCGTTCGGCATCAGAACGCGCATCACCGTCGAGACCTGCGATCAGTCGGATTACGATGACGCCGAGATCCGGGGCTCGCTGGCCGATCTGGTCGAGAAGGGCTCGCTGTGCATCGTCCACGACCCTTGGATCCCCGACGCGGGGGGCCGAGGTTCCGCCGAGCTGAGCCACGAGCGGCTGCTCGAGGACGGCGGCGGATCGAGAGCGCGTGGTGCGTGCGCTCACGTGCTCAACGTCATCACCGTGACGCCGCGCATGCAGCTCACGGCGTGCTGCGGCTTCCCGAACGAAGAGCTCGCCGACTTGCAGATCGGTTCCGTCGCCGAGCGGCCGCTCGACGTCGTCCTTCGCGAAAGCCCAAACGCGCTGCTTCAGATGTGGCTTCACGTCGACGGGCCCGTGGGCATCGCGGAGTTCGTCACCAGAAAGGACCCGGAAGTGCGGCTCGGGAGCTTTGCTTCCATTTGTCACGCGTGCACGGCGATCCAGCGGAACCCGCAGGCACTCGCGGTGATCGCCCGGCACGCGGGGGAGATCGCGCACGACGTCGTCGCACGGTACGTAGCTTCTCTTCCGGCGCACACCGCGGAATCGGGTCGCGATTTCCCGGTGACGGCGCACGTCTGATTCGCTCAATGACGAGGTGGTATAGGCAATGAGGATCACGATCGATCAAATTTCGCTCTCGGGCTTCGGGAACGTAGTTCGCGGCGGCTCGCCGCCTGTCGCGAACTACGTCGGCTTCCCGCTCTTCTGCCATGTCGTACCGACGGCAAAAGCGTTTGCAATCATCGTCAACAAGGCCGGACCGAGTACCTATGCCGCCGGCACCGGCGAGGTCGAGAGCGTCACGCTCGATTACCAGGAGATCGAGGTTCAGAACGGGCCGGCGCCCTTGGTGTTCCTTGCCCCCGGTGCGGTGTATTCGGGGCGGCCCATCGATCTATCGCTCGAGCTCACGAGCCCGGTCGCCGCAACGCTGGTGCTGGAGCAGCGCACCGACGCGGTCGCTCAGCGCGAAGAGGCCGACGAAGGCGAAGGCGACGCAAAAGCACTCGACGTGCTGATCCCGACGATCACGACGGTCAAGGTGAGCCGGTCGGTGACGAACCAGAACGACCGAATTTTCTTCGTGACCATACCGTTCCCGCCGGGCTTCGACGTGTCGAACGTCAAGACTGCTTCGATCGAATGGACCGATCTGCAAGGCGGAAGCTCGGTCGGACCGATCGGAGGCGCGAACATTCCGTAGCGTTCATCCCGGCGCGCGAACGAGCTCGGCGAGGCGCAGCGAAGGTGTTGCGCCGAGCTCGTTCGCGAGCGCCGTGGCGTAGCGACGAAACTCGCGCCGGGCCGCGTCGACGTCGCCGCGCGCTCGATGAACGTTGATCGCGGTCTCGCACGCCGCCTCGTAGTACTGGTCGACTGCCTGGATCTCACGCGTCAGCGACAACGCCTCGTCAAGCCTTCCGTCGCGCAACGCATCGGTCGCGAGCATCGTCCCCAGCGTGCACACCATCTCGTCGATGCGGGCGATCAGACCGTGCATCCATGGGTACCGCTCGTACCGCGCGATCGCCCCGCCGCGATACGCCCCCAACGCCGCCGACGCGATCGTTCGCAGCTTTGGATCGAGCGCGCCGGATTGGTGTTGACGGACGATCGCCTCGACGCTGCGCAGATCGACCTCGATGAGCGGAGACAGCCGGTACGCGGAGTTCGACACGATCACAGCGTCACGAATACCCAATTTTGCGCGCAGCCGCGAAAGCGTCACCTTCAGGTTGTTGGACCACTCTTCGGGATCGAGATGTTCCCATAACGCCTCGCCGATACGGTTTCGCGAACAGGTCCCCGACGTCGACGCCAGCAGTGCCAGGAGCTCGAACTCTTTGTCGCTCAGCCGGATGGGAACTCCGCCGAGCGTGACCGCGCCTGCGAGCAACTCGACGACGAGCTTGGCTTCGCTCGGATGCCGCTCGCGCTGCACGCGCTGTTTCACGAACGGTTCGAGGATGCCGGCGTGGCCGCCGTTGAGGACGCCGTCGAGCGCGTACTTGAGCTCGGGCGCCTCCATCGGTGCGACGATCGTTCTCAGGATGTCGGCCTCCAGTTGCCGGGACCGGTGATCCAGTAGATACACGGCAACGTGTGCGAGGATCTGGACGTACGGGTCTCCTCGGAGGTCCGCCGCGCGGGCCGCGCACCGCGCCGCGTCGAGCGCCGTCGCGTGGTCGGGCGCATTACCGAGGCGAAAGAGGTGTGCGATCGCGCGTGCCACGGGAAAAGGGAATTCCTCGTCGACTTGCGCCTGCCGCCCGCGCGCATTGTCGACGAGCGAAGCAAAACCGCGTTCGATACCAGGCGTGAGCGCATCGCCGAGTATGTCGACGTAGCGCGCGAAGTCGGCGTCGTCGCCGTTCGCCCATGTATGAAATGCCGCGTTGCACGCCGTCAGCGCCAGGTAGAGCGGCATGTCGTCTCGCTGCTGCCGGCGGATCAACTCGTCGAAGATCACGACGATCCGGTCGATCTTTCCACGGTACGTCGCTTCGTGCGCGTCGATGTACTGCAGCGTCAGGTTCTGCCCGAAGTCGTCGCTTGCCAGTGCCGCAGCCTCGGCCGCGAGGGCGCGCGCATCGCGAAAGCGCCCTTCGATGCCGCGCATCGAGGCGACGAAGTTGAGGATCGTGGCGCGGGCTGAGGCGCTGTCGCGCGCAAAGCCGCCTAGGGAGTCCTCCACGAGACGGTCGCTCTCGTCGGATCGCCCGGCGTTCGCATAGGCTGACGCCAAGATCAGCGTGACCGCCGCACGCTGATCCGGCGTGGCGCTGGGAGGCATGCAGTAGTAGACCGTCTCGGCTTCCCGTATGAAGGCTTTCCGGTCGACGGCGAAGTTCCGAAACGGAATCGTGGCGATCCACAGATTCGGGTACCGCGTGATCAAGGCGCGGTCCAGCCGGTCGATGATGCGCTCGTAGTCGTACACCCGAATCGGCGCGGCCATGTACGGCGGCGCGGCGTCGATGATCGCCGCAGCGTTCTCGACGTCGTCCATGTCGAGCGCGAGGCGCGCCGCCTCGACGTAGTCTCCTTCGCCGGTGAGCACGTGAAGGATCCGCTCGTACGAGGACTTCATGAGCGCCGCGAAGCGGACGCGCAGCAGCCGCACCACTTCGGGGTGGACGCGGACACCGCCGGCGTCCCGCTCGACAAATGGGAACGCCGACAATTGCGTCCACAGGAAGTCGTCGACGTCGTCGCCGAGGATGCGGACGAGCTCGGGATGGGTGAGCCCCGGTCGAAGCGCCGCGACCGCGACCGCGTCGCGCAACAGTCCCTTGAGCCTCGCGATCGTTCGATGCACGAGAAAGCTCAGCAGCAAATCACGCGGTACCGTAGCAGCCTCGGCACACAGCGCGGGGTCGTGGTCTCGGCGCTCCAGGTCGATCATGAGCAGCGAGGCCAGCGGCCAGCCCTGCGTCGTCTCGTAGATCGCGTCCGCCGTCGATCGCGCAACCCCCGCGTTTTCCGCCAACTCCGACACCGTTCTCTCCGCGAGGGCGAGCTCGGCCGGGCCGATGATTGCGAACTCCTCTCGCGCCATCGCTTGTTGAAGCGCGGGCGGCAACGGTGCCCGGGTCACGAGCGCCAACGTTCGCGAGGACGGTAGCGTCGCGATCAGTTCTGCCACGAGGTCCGCCCCGGTCGGGCTGAGGAGGGCACCCACCGGGTCGCGCAGTGCGAAGAGGTAATTGTGCGCGCTGCGGGTCCACTCGCGACGGAGCGCGTCGCGTGAATTCGTGACGACTTCCGACGGCCGCAGAGAGAGACGGTCGACGGCGAGCCTCATCGCCCGAGAGCGATCCTTTTCGACGAGCACGTCGAGGATCGGCCGGGCGAGGTCGCTGGAGTTCCGCTCGGCGCCGAGCTCGCAAAGCATCACCGGACCTGCGTGCTGCTCATATGCGTGAAGAAATTCGGCCTTCAGATAGCCCGGCGGACCCCAAACCGATAGAATGCGAGGCCTATTCGTCGCGATGAATCGCGCGAGGTCGGCCGCAGTGCCTCCCAAACCGCACCTCTGGCACAGTAACCGTCGAGTAACCTGAACACCGGACGATCTCGGAACCGGTGCGGAGACCGATAGTGGCTCCGCGCTGCGTGTTCCTTGTCGAGGAGGGCCCGCGTTCGATGGCTCGACGCTACATCGTGGTCATCACATTCGAGCGAGACGCCCTTACAGGCCGCGCCTACGGGAACGTGCCCGTCGTAGCAAAGCCGCCCGGTACGGCGGCTCCATCCGTCATCTGGGGTTTCGCGCTGCCCGGCGAAACCCGTCTCATGTGGGACGAGACGTCCTATGGTTTGTACGCGACCCACGCGTCGCCGGAGCCGGGAAGGCCAATCCACATCGACGCGGAGGCCTATCCGGCGGTGCCGTGTCAACTGTACCGGTTCGATGGGGCTCGCCTTTGCCGTCTGCAGCCGTCGATGTCGGCTCGCGGCCGGTATGAGTTGACGAATTCCGCACCGTCGTCGGTGACCGCGGGGCTGACGCAGCCGCGGTCGATCAACGGCGAAACCTTGCGCGTACCGTTGAACGCCATCGTTCTGCCGACGGGGCTCAACGCGGAGTTCGCGCCGGCACCGAGGATCTACGTGTGGCTCGCACCGGCCGCGGCGCCCGGCACGGTCGTCCGCCGGATCCCCGAGAATGTAACCATCGTCTCCTTGGACGAAAACCGTACTTGCTTGTCCCTGCGCTACGACTCCGGGACGTCGTCGTTCGTCGAGGGGCCGTGTCCGCCGTTAGGCGCCGATGGGTAAAGGCGTGAGCGATTCGTGAAGCATGCCGTTGCAGTCGCGGTACAGTACGCGGTCGCCGTAGACGATGCGATGAAACGGCGAGAACGGGCTGAACGACTCGCGCGACGGCCGCCAAGCCAGAACTGGCTCAACCGAGGGCGCCGCTCCCCCGAAATCAAACGCATGGCCGCAACGATCTCGGGGATCTCCCTCCAGCTCCGCGGCAACCTGTTCCGGCGTTGCAATCTCGCATGACGCGGGATCGAACGACATTTCCATCGGCTCACCGTTGCGAGCGTCCAGCCTGACCGACGCATCGGCGCCGTATCGGTCGTTCCGCACGCGGACCAAATAATAATACTCATCGACGCGGTCGATACGCTGAACGAGGTGCGGCGTTTCAGCGATCGTCTTTTCGTCGAAGTGGTCCGGATCGAGCTGGATCGCACCGGACTTCGCCGCGCTCGAAGCCTCGTCGGCGTTTGTGACCGCGCGGGCTCGTCCTTCGTGGCGCCGCATCAGCGCTAAGTCGTCCCGCGCAGGCCGCTTCAACGTCCCGATGTGAGCGGTGCGGTCGCTGAAAACGCCGGCGACCCCGCGGAGTTTGGCACACGGCCGGAAATCGTGCAACCAGCCGTACATCGAGACGATACCGGTCGCACCGAACCCGCTCGCGTTGCCGCAGACATCGCTCGCGGAATGGTTGACCGGCGATGGCCCGAGCGCGGGAACGTTGACGAAGAACTTGTTGATGCTGAAGTCTTGGCCCTGGACGGGCTCGGTGTCGGTCTCGACGTCGCAGACGACCACCCAATGGCCGCAGCCGTCCCGTAGAACAGCCGGCGGGATAGGATCGTTCGCATAGATCGCAGCGACGACGTTCGACGCCATGTCGTGCGCATTGCTCGCGATGCGCTCGTGGAACGACGCGCTGAGCGTCCCTCGGAAGTGCTCGAGACCCTGCGCGAGTGCGTCGGGCGACACGGCAAAGGCGCAGCTCGGCAAATTGCTCGGACACGAAATCTCGTGCATCAACGGAAAAGAGCTTCCTTGCTTGACCACAGGTAGATTGGGCAGCTTCGAGCCCAGTATCATCATCAGCGAGGCGGCTCCGCAGAAATTATCCGCATCCTCGAGGTGGTATTTTACGTTGTTGTTTTTCTTCCAAGTCATTCCGTCATCCTTAAGCATCTATCGCGGCTAGATCAACGGCCGGACGGGAACGCCGCTGCGTCGTCGGCTTCGAAGATCTCGAAAAAGGTCAACAGCTCCGGGCGCTGCGCAAGCACCGGATGGTTTTCGCGGACGCGCTCCTGGAACTCCGGTGGAAGCCGGTCCATCGAAAAGGTCGGCAGCTTCGCGGTCGTCTCCGCGGCAAGCTCGGGGCTGACGCGCTCGCGAAGCCACGCCGCCACCTCGTCTTCGTCCGCGGCGGAGGCGACGACCGCGCGCAGTTCGTCCATGTCGACGCCGATCCGCTTGCACATGACGGCGCTCATGCCGTCGGGGCGGTTGAGGTACCGCCCCATGTTGCCGCCCGGCATCTCGGCGCGCAGCTTGTCGATCGTCCGCGGCATGAACGCGATGCCGGCTAGGATCTCGCGCGGGCCGCGCGGGGGGCGCCTGGTTAGGTCGAGGGGTTGCATGAGGGACCATTCCCCAGGCGCGGCCGACTTCCCCCGCTCAGCGCGCCGCGAGGTACCGCTTGCGCAGTTCGTCCAGCACGACCGCGAGCAGGATCACGGCGCCGAGCACGATGAGCTGCGTGTACGACTCCACGTGCAGCAGGTTCATCACGTTGTAGAGCACGCCGATCAGCAGCGCGCCGAAGAACGTCCCGATGATGGTACCGCGGCCGCCCATCAGCGAGGTGCCGCCGACGACGACGGCGGCGATCGCCTGCAGCTCGTAGCCCGTCCCGTTTTGCGGCGCGCCCGAGGCGAAGCGCGACATCAGCAGCAGCCCCGCCACCGCCGCGCAGCCGCCCGAGATCACGTACACGAGCGTTTTCACGCGGACGGTGTCGACGCCGGCGAGCCGCGCCGCTTCCTCGTTGCCGCCGAGCGCGAGGACGTAGCGGCCGTAGGCCGTGCGCCCGAGCAGCACGGAAAACACGATCGCGACCACGGCCATGACGAGCACGGCGAACGGGATCCCCGGCAGCCCGAACGCACCGGGGAACAAATATCCCGTACCGAGCCAGGCGAACGGCGCGCTGTTCTTCAGCGGGATCGGCTGGCCGTGCGCGAGGATGAATGCGAGCCCGCGCGCGACCTGCATCATCGCCAGCGTGGTGATGAACGGCGGCAAACCCAGCCGCACGACCGGCAGCGCGTTGATGTAGCCCGCCGCACAGCCGACCGCGAGGCCGGCAACCAGCGTCACGGCGAAGTTGCCGGCGCCGCCGAACGGCAGCGCGTTCGCGACCTGCGCCATGACGACGCCCGTCAGCGCGATCAGCGAGCCGACCGACAAGTCGATGCCGGCGGTGATGATCACGAAGGTCTGCCCGACGCCCATGATCGCGTTGACCGTGATCTGCCGCAGCACGTTGGTGATGTTGCCGGGCCGCAAAAAATCGCCGTGCGCGAGCACGTTGACGACGTACAGCAGCACCACGAACCCCACGACGATACCTGCCGCGCGAAGCGTCGCCGCGCGGCGGTTCTTCGCGGCGACGTCACCGGCGCGCGCGGTGAGCTCGGCCTTGACCTGGGCCTTCTCCGCGGGCTGGGGAACCTTCGCGTCGGACATCTACGCCGCCACGCCCGTCGCGATCGCGATCACCTTGTCCGGCGTCGCGTCGGCGCGCGCGAAGTCCGCGCGAATCTCGCCGCCGCGCACCACGAGCACGCGGTGCGACATGCCCAGCACCTCGGGCAGCTCGCTCGACACCATCACGATCGCCGCGCCGTGCTTCAGCAACTCGACCATCAGCGCGTAGATCTCGGCTTTTGCGCCGACGTCGATCCCGCGCGTCGGCTCGTCGAACAAGAAGACGCGCGCGTGGCCGATCAGCCACTTCGCGAGCACGACCTTCTGCTGGTTGCCGCCGGAGAGGTTTCGCACGGTCTGCTCCGCCGACGGCGTGCGGATGCGCAGTTCGGCGATCTCCGCGTTCGCCACGGACGTCTCCGCCGGCTTGTCGATGATAATGCCGCGCTCGAACTGGTCGAGGTGCGCCAGCGTCGTGTTCTCGCGAACGGTCATGCCGAGCACGAGCCCTTGCGCCTTGCGGTCCTCGGTGATCAGCGCGATGCCGGCCGCGATCGCGCTGCGCGGGGAACGTACCACGACGCGCTCGCCGGCGATGCGAATCTCGCCCTTGGTCGGAACGTCCGCGCCCGCGATCGCGCGCACGATCTCCGTTCGTCCCGCACCGACGAGCCCCGCCAGCCCGACGATCTCGCCCGCGTGCACCGCAAACGCGACGTCGTTCACGCGCACGCCGCTCGCCGCGCTGATGCCGCGCACGTCCAGCACGACTTCCGCATCGGGCGCCACCGGCGGCAACTCCGGAAAATGGTTCTCGAGCGCGCGCCCCACCATCAAGCGGATCAGGTCGTCGGGCGGCATCTGCGCCATCGGGCGCGTCTCCACGGCCTTGCCGTCGCGCAGCACCGTGACGCGGTCCGCGATGCGCGGCAGCTCCTCGAGCCGGTGCGAGATGTAGACGATCGCGACGCCCTGCGCCTTCAATTTCGCGATCAGCGCGAACAGCGCGACGATCTCGCGCTCCGTGAGCGCGGCGGTCGGCTCGTCCATCACGATCAGCCGCGCCTTGCGCACGAGGCACTTCGCAATCTCGGTTAGTTGCTGCTGCGCGACGGACAGTCGGCGCGCCTTGCGGTCGAGCGGGAGTGCGATCCCGAGCTCGCCGAGCACCTTCGCGGCCTCGGCGGCGGCGGCGACGCGGTCCAAGAAGATGCCGCGGCGCGGCTCGACACCGAGTACGATGTTCTCGATCACCCCGAGATCGGGGACGAGGTTGAACTCTTGGTAGATCATGCCGATGCCGAGCCGTTCGGCGGTCTTCGGCCCGTCGATCGCGACGGTTTTTCCGTCGATCGTGATCTCACCGGAATCCGCGGGCTGCGCGCCGGCGAGGATCTTCATCAGCGTCGACTTGCCGGCGCCGTTCTCGCCGACGAGCGCGTGCACTTCGCCCGCGCTGACGTCGAACGTGACGCCGTCGAGCGCGCGCACGCCGGGGAACGTCTTCACGATGTCGCGCATCGTGAGCAACGGGCCCGGCACGCCGCGGTTACTTGCCGGCGTCGGCCTTGGTGTAGGTGCCGACCGGGACCGCGATCTTCGGCGCGGGCGTCTTGCCGCTGAAGTAGTCGTGGATCGCGTCGATGGTCCTCGCGCCGATCTGATCGGGATGCTGGATCGCGTCGCCGTACATCGAGCCGTTCGCGATCGCCGTGCGCGCCTCGGGCGCGGCGTCGTAGCCGATCACGATGATCTTTCCTTTCAGGCCCGCGCCCTCGATCGCTTTCGCTGCGCCGAGTGCCGAGTCGTCGTTGATCCCGAAGACGCCCTTGAGGTCCTTGTGCGACTGCAAGATGTCTTCCATGGAGGACGAGGCCTTCGCGCGCTCGCCGCCGCCGTCGATGTCCGAGACGATCGTCACGCCCGGGCACGCCTTGAGGCCCTCTTTGAAGCCCTTCACGCGGTCTTGGACCGACGTCACTTCGGGCTCGTCGATGATCGCGATCGTGCCGACGTGACCGGGCAGCGCCGCGCACATGAGCTTGCCGGCCTCCCGGCCGCCCTGGACGTTGTCGCTGGCGATGTGCGACACCACCTTGCCGTCCTTGGACGCGCTCGCGATGTCGGCCGTGAACACGGGGATGTTCGACTTGTTCGCTTCGACGATCGCGCTGCCGATGGCTTGCGAGTCGTACGGCGTGAGCACGATCGCGGCGACCTTTTGGGAGATGAAGTCCTCGACCTGACTCTGCTGCTTGGCGTTGTCGCGCGCGGCGTCGACGACGGTCACGGTGTAGCCGAACTTGGCCGCCTCGGCCTTCATCCCGGACTCCATGTCCTGGTAGAACTGCGCCTCGCGGTTCTGGATCGAGACGCCGATCGTCTTGCTGCCCGACGCCGGAGCGCCGCCCGACGCGGCCGGGCTGGCGACGGTCGTCGTGGTCGACGAGCTCGACGAGCTGGAGCTGTCCGATGATTTCGCGCAGCCGCCGAGGACGAGCGCCAGAGCGCACGCGAGAACGAGAGGCTTCTTCATACCGACGGACCGGATGCGGGAGCCGTCGCGTGAACCCCTGCGAACGCGAACGGCGTGCCGTTTGCGACATAGTTGAGAGCGGTTATCAATTGCCTCGCGGTTGGGCGAAAAGCGCACTCGTGGCACGGCAGCTCGCTCTGCCGGCCGTCCACAGGCCCCGACGGATTCGTAGAGATTTCGCTCAGAAGTGGCGTTTGGTGCGCCAAGCAGCAGGAATTCGACGGAAAGGGCACCGGTCGCCGCTCGATCGCACGGGAGCGCCGTGGGGCGCGCGCCGAGCCTCCGGCCGACGGTACGGATGGATCGCCGCGCGGGTTGCGGTCCTTATCCACAGTATCGTAGGTCACTCCTGTGCACCGTGTGGAGACTGGTTCGCGAGTTTTCTTGGGCGACAGCCCGGGCTTCCAGCGCGACACATCCAAGCTCACGAGGGCCGCCGGCGGCGCCGTGACCGGCGGCCCCACAGTACGGGGGCGTCAATTCGCGCCGGGCGCCGCCCCTCTGCGCGTTACGCGGATCACCGGCCGGCCGGCGGCGTCGTGCAAGACGAAGTATGCGCGATGCGTCGCCGAGTCGACCGCGACGCTATGCGCGTCATCGGCGAGCGCGCCTTGCGCCACCTTGCGGAGCCGCCTTCCACTGGTTGAGAATATCGACACCGTGCCGCGCTCGCACGCGACGTAGAGCAGCGACGTCGCGGCGTCCCAGGCCAGCGCGTCGGGCTCGGCGCCGGTGGGCTTGGATTCGCGTTGACGGTGCGAGCGCAAGTCGAACGCCACGAGCCGTGCGTTTTCGCGGCACGCGACATAGGCCAGCGCGTTGCGATCGTCGATGAGCAGTCCGACGTTGCCCGCGCATCCGGCAAGGGGATAGCGAGCGACGACGGCATCCAAGGCCGGGTCGATCGCGACGAGCTCGTTGGTTGTTTTCACGTTCACGTAGATCAGGTTCTCGCCGCGGTCGAATTGGACGTTGCCGGGCTCGCCTCCGAGCGGGATCATCGCGGTGCGCGTGTTGTTCCGCGTGTCGATCGCCGTTACGCCTTGGCCGATCACGTCCGAGACGTAGAGCTTGCGGCGAACCGGATCCCACGCCATCGCGCTGGGGTAACGTCCGGCCGTAAAGCGCGCGACGACTTCGTACGTCGTTGCGTCGATGGCGGCGACTTCGATCGCGCCCGGTTCCGAGACGAACACGCGGTGGAGCTCCGGCACCGCGAGGATCCCTCGCGCCGTCGGCAGATCGCGAACGATCTTGGCAACGCGGTTCGTCTTCGTGTCGAACACCACCACCCGGCCGCCGGCGAAGTCCGCGATGAAGAGCATGCCGGTCGTCGCATCGAAACTCTGCGCTTCGAAGCGGCGCGACTGCCCGTCAAGCGGCACGTCCGCCACGATGCGCACCGGCAACGGCGCCTCAGTGCGGCGCGGCGCGGCGGCAGCGCACGCTGCGGCCGCCAACACGACCGCACAAACGGACATATGCAGCACGGGAAAGTCAGCGCGCAGGCGACGAAACATCGTTTGCAAACGCGTCGTAGAACGCATCGAGTACGTCTCCCATCTTCGAAAGAAGCTCTCTGTCGTCGCGCGAACGGTCGCGCGTGCCCGCCAAGACCGCCTCGAATCCGGCCGCCTCGGGAACCGTTGGGCCGCCGATGTCGAGCGCGTGAACGATTCCGCCGATCCGCGCAAGCGCTGCGTTCTCCGCGAATCCGAACGACGCTGCGATTACTTCGAACGTCGTGCGATCGTCGACGTGGGTGAACGTCGCACCGTCGTAATCGAAGCCGACTGCATCCGGCGGCGCGTTGCGGAAGTCGTCCAGCCACTGAAACGTCGCATCGGGATCGACGAACCGGCGGATGAGCCATGCGCTGGCGACGCGGTCCACCCACATGCGCGGTCGCGTCACCCACACGCGGCGCCGGAACTCGTCGAGCCGAAGCCGCGGGATCACGGCGCTGACGGCGACGGGTTCATCCGGCGAGAACGTCTTCGCGATGGAATCGGTCAGCGATGCGACGAGCGCCTGCGCGCGGTCGCGACCGTCGCTCCCGAAAAAATCCATCGCTTCGATGCGCGCGAGTTCCCGCGAGTGTTGGCGCAGATTTCGGCGCGCGTCGGATTCGGAGGACTCACCGAGCGCTGACAGCGTTCGTTCGACACCGGCGATGAGGTCGGCATAGTCTTTCGCACGATCGAAAAGCAGGCGAAGCTCGGCGTCGGCGGGCTCGGCTCCGGTAGGGATGCGGAGAACGTGTGCGGTGCCGCCCGACGCGACGATGTTACGGCGCAGGCCGGCAAACGCGTCCGCAAACTCCGGTCGTTCCGGCAAGATCGAGACGCCGTCGCGCAGGCTCCCGGCGCCCGCGGCCTGGAGGCTCCGCCAGACGCTGATGCGCAGGGCGCCGTTTTGGCCGGGCAGCGAGTGCACGAAGAGAAGCCAGTCCACTCGTGCGCCCTCCCGCCGCTTCCTGTAATGATTGCTACGTGCAATGTAACAGCTATTACAGTAAGTTACA
>DASWRD010000130.1:0-1927 GCA_036403315.1 Candidatus Elarobacter sp. | reverse complement strand
ATACGGCACGCGTGCGGCAGCGAGCAGCAACCCGTACGTGGACCCGAACGCGGTAACGAGCACGGCGATCGTCACGGCGATCGCGAAGGGCGTGCCGAACGCGCGCTCCGCGACCAGCGACGCGACGGTGCTCGACGCGGCGATCTCTTTCGGGGCGAGCGCGGAGACGACGCCGGCATTGAGCAGCACGTACGCCGCCGCGACCGCGAGCACGGAGATGATGATCGCGCGCGGGATCGTTCGTGACGCGGCGACGACCTCGTCGCCGAGCGCGCACACGTCGGCATAGCCGCCGTAGTCGTAGAGCGTGATCACGAGCGCGGCACCGAGGGCGGGCAACGCCACACCGAACGAGAACGTCGCCGGCAGCGTCTGCGCGAGCGGCGCATGCGGGTGCGTCAGGCCGGCGAGCGCGACGGCGAGCAGCGTCACGAGCGCGACGCCGCCGAGCACGAGCGCGGTGCGCGCGACCTGCGGGATCGCGCGGTACAGCGCCGCGAGCGTCACGATGCCGACCGCGGCGGCGAGCAGGTGCGTCGGCACAGGCCCCGCGATCGCCGGCACGAGATACGCGGCGTACTGCGCGAAGCCGATGTAACCCGACGCGATCACGAGCGGCGCCCAGAACAAGAACTGCCACACGAACAAAAACGCGAAGAGCCGCCCGGCGCGGCGCGGGTCGAACGCCTCGCGCAGATATGCATACGTCCCGCCGCTGCGCGGATAGCGCGACGCGAGCTCTGCCCACACCAGGCCGTCGCACAGCGCGATCAGCGCGCCGCCGAGCCACGCGACGGACGAGACGGAGCCGTGCAGGGCCGCGACCACCAGCGGCAGCGTGATGAACGGGCCGGCGCCGACCATCGTGGCGACGTTGATCGCGACCGCCGAACGCAGGCCCACGCCTCGAATCATTCGAACGCCTTTCGCCGTCCCGTGAACGAACTCTCGCAACTCCAAGGTCTGCGCGGAACGCTGCGGATCGATTTCATCGACAGCCCGGCGCTGCGCGACAACGCGCTCGGCGATCCCTCCCTGCGCCCGGTCGCGGTGTACGTACCGCCGGGCTACGACCCCGAGGGGTCGCAGCGCTACCCGGTTCTGTACTGCCTGCACGGCTACACCGGCGATGTCGGCGCGCTCCTCTCCACGCGCCCGTGGGAGACCAGCGTCGTGCAGTGGATCGACCGGCTCGTCGCCGGCGGCCGCATGCCTCCCGCGATCCTGGCGATCGTCGACGGCAACACGCGCCTGGGCGGCTCGCAGTATGTCGACTCGGTCCATAACGGCGACTACGCCACCTACACGGTGCGCGACGTGATCGGCCACGTCGACGCGAACTACCGCACGATCGCGCGCGAAGGCGGGCGCGCGGTGTTCGGCAAGTCGTCGGGCGGCTTCGGCTCGCTGCACCTCGTGCTCGCGCACCCGGGCACGTTCGCGGCCTTCGCGTCGCACAGCGGCGATACGTATTACCGCTATGCGTGCCTGCGCGGATTTCCCACCGCGCAGCGCGTGCTCGAAGAGTTCGGCTCCATCGCGGCGTTCGTCGCCGAGTTCGAGCGCCGCCCGAAGCGCCCGCAGCATTTCTACGAAACGATCGAGATGCTCGGCTACGCCGCCGCGTACTCGCCGCGCGCGAAGCAGCGCTGGGCGATCGACCTGCCGTGGGACGAGCACACCGGCGAGATTCGCGACGACGTGTTCGCGCGCTGGCTCGCGTACGATCCGTGCGAGCGCGTCGCAGACGGACGCGCGGCGCTCGAACGCCTGCGCTTGCGATATTTGGACTGCGGACGCAAGGACGAGTACGCGCTCGACGTGGGCGCGCGCGTCTTCACCAAACGCTGCCGCGCGCTGGGGCTCGAGGTGCGGCACGAAGAGTTCGACGACGATCACCGCAACGTCGGCTACCGCTACGAGATCT
>DASWRD010000129.1:0-40032 GCA_036403315.1 Candidatus Elarobacter sp. | reverse complement strand
GTTTGCGATACGCCGGTATGTGGAACTGGGGCGCGTTCTTGCTGTGCCCGTTCTGGCTGATGAACCACGGCCGGATCGGGCGCGGCGTCTTGTACCTCGTGCTGTGTTGCATCCCGTTCGTGGGGCTCGCCGCCTTCGGCATGGCGATCGCGTACGGCCTCAAAGGAAACGAAGTGGCCGCGACCAGCCGGCATTTCACCGGCGATGCGCAGTTCGTTTTGGTGCAGAACGCGTGGCGCAACTGGGGGATCGGCTTTGCGATCGCGGGCGTGATCGTCGGCGTACTGATCGGCGTGGCGGGAGTGTTGTCGGGGTCCCCGGTGAATGCCGGAAAAGGTTGACGCGATGGCGATTTCCGCCGCGATCGGTGTATCGCAATCCGCCGCCGATCGAGCCGTGGAGCGGGACGATGGACGGCGTTCATGGCGGCTAACCGCCATGCGCCGGCGTGGCGAGAAGTCGTTCGGCGGGTTCGTGCCGAAGCCGCGCGCGACGAGCGCTGTGTGATGCGGCTCTCGAGGGGGACGACATGAGTACTGTCACCGGCGTCAACGAGCCCGCCCGAGCCGGCACGATCGTGGAGCATGAGGCGCACCAGGTCGAACGTGCGAATGCGACGGGACGGCAGCCGGTCGTGTTCGTGCACGGTCTGTGGCTGCTGCCGAGCAGTTGGGACCGCTGGGCGGCGCTGTTCGAAGAAGCCGGTTACACGGCGTTGACGCCGGGGTGGCCGGACGATCCGGACACTGTCGCCGAGGCGAACGCGAAGCCCGACGTTTTCGCGCACAAGACCGTCGGCCAGGTTGCAGACCACTTCGCCGAGATCATCCGCGGGCTGCGCAAGAAGCCGGCGATCATCGGGCACTCGTTCGGTGGATTGCTCGCGCAAATTCTTGCGGGCCGGGGTTTGGCGGCGGCGACGGTCGCGATCGATGCGGCGCCGTTCCGCGGCGTGCTGCCGTTGCCGATCTCCTCATTGAAATCCGCGTGGCCCGTGCTCGGCAACCCTGCGAATCGCAACCGTGCGGTGCCGCTCACGTACGAGCAGTTTCGCTACGGTTTTGCGAACGCGGTGAGTGAGGACGAGGCCAAGGAGCTCTACGACACGTTCGCGGTGCCTGCGTCCGGCGTGCCGCTGTTTCAAGCCGCGACCGCGAATTTGAATCCGTGGACCGAAGCGAAGGTCGACGACAACCCCGACCGCGGGCCGCTGCTGATCGTGTCCGGCGAGAAGGACCACGTCGTGCCGTGGGCGATCGCGAACGCGTCCTTCAAGCACCAGCAGCACAATCCGGGTGTCACGGAGATCGTGGAGATCCCCAACCGCGGGCACGCGCTGACGATCGACAGCGGCTGGCGCGAGGTGGCCGAGACCGCGCTGACGTTCGTGCGGCGATTCGTGTAGCGAGGTTGGCCGCGGAGGCTACCAGATCTGGCAGCGGTCCTTGCGCACCATCTTGTCCGTTGCGGCGCATTTGAACGCGGCTTGGAACTCCGGCATGTTCGACAGCGTGCCCAGTACGCGGTACTTGTCCCACGGGTGTTCGTTCGTCGCTGCGATTTGGCGGATGTAGCCTTCCGTCGCGATCGAGCGCCAGACTTGCGCGTACGCTAGGAAGAAGCGCTGCTCCGGCGTGTAGCCGTCGATGCGCTGGTGCGCTTTTGCTTGCGGGGTGCGTTCGAAGGCTTTGTATGCGATCGTCAGGCCGCCGAGGTCCGCGACCGCTTCGCCTTGCACGAGCCGGCCGTTCTCGTGCGCGCCCGGCGCGGGCTCGAACGCGTCGAACTCGTCGACGATGCACTGCGCCTTCGTCTTGAACGCCGCAGCGTCGGAGGGCTGCCACCAATCGTTGAGGTTGCCCTTCGCGTCGTACTGGCGGCCTTGGTCGTCGAAGCCGTGCGTCATCTCGTGGCCGATCACGGCGCCGATCGCGCCGTAGTTCACCGCGTCGTCGGCGGTCGCGTTGAAGAACGGCGGGCCCAGGATGCCGGCCGGGAACACGATCTCGTTGTTGCTGGGGCTGTAGTACGCGTTGACCGTCGGCGGCGTCATGCCCCAGCGCGCGCGGTCGGTCGGCGTGCCGATGCGCGCGATCGTGCGCGCGCTGTTCCAGCGGCGCACCGCCACGATGTTGCTCGCGTACGGGCCGTTGCCGATCTGCAAGGTGGAGAAGTCCTCCCACTTGTCGGGATAGCCGATCTTCTTGGTGAACGCCGCGAGCTTTTCGCGGGCGCGTTCCTTCGTGGGCGCGCTCATCCATGTGAGCGTGCCGATGTCGTCGTGCAGCACGGCCTGCAGGTTGTCGACGAGCGACTTCGCGCGCGCTTTCGCCGACGGGGGGAACGCCGCGGCGACGTAGGATTTGCCGAGCACGTCGCGCAGCGCGGCGTCGCTCGACGTCGCGCAGCGCTGCCAGCGCCGCAGCTGTTCTTTCACGCCGAGCAGCACGCCGCTGCGGAACGCGAAGCTCGCGTCCTCGAACCGCTTGGGAAGCGTGCCCGCGTACGTGTCGGCGACGTGGAAGCGCAAGTACGTCTTCCACGTGGCGACCGGCGTCGCGGCGAGCTGTTCGTCGTACGCGGTCAGGTACGCCGGCACGGCGACGTTGACGGTGTCGAACGGCGGCGGGTTGTAGGCCGCGAAGAGCGACTTCCACGCGATGTGCGGCGCGAGCGCCGCGAGCTTCGCGACCGGGGTGGGGTTGTACGACTTGTACGGATCGCGCAGGTCGGCGCGCTTGGGCGTCGCTTTGGCCAGCGCGGTTTCCAGCGCGATCACGGCGTCCGCTTCGGCGGGTGCTTTGGCTGCGTCGTCGCCGAGGTTCTCGAGCTGCGTCGTCACGTACGTCTTGTACGCGGTGCGGATCGCGGCGGCGCGCTCGCCTTCGTTGAAGTAGTAGTCGCGGTCGGGCAAACCCAGGCCGCCGAACGACAGTGCGGCGATCTGTTTCGAAGAGTCCTTGGTGTCGGGGCGGGCCGAGAACGGCACGCCCGCGTCGACGCCGTCGCGCTGCAGCGTGCCGATGGTGCCGACGAGCGACGGCACGTCGTGCGCGGCGTCGATCGCGCTCAGCAGCGGCGCCAGCGGCGCGGCGCCCGCCTTCTCGATCGCGTCGGTATCCATGCACGCGCGGTAGAATGATCCGAGCTTTTGCGTGTCGCTGCCGGCGGGTGCGTTCGCGACCTTCGCAGCGTTTTCGAGGATCGTGTGCAGCTCGTCGCGGTTGCGCTGCTGAAGCTCGTCGAAGCCGCCCCAGCGCGGGCGCCCCGCCGGCAGCGCCGTGCGCTTCGCCCAGCCGCCCGTGGCGAACTGATAGAAATCATCGCACGGCTTGCACGCCGGGTCGAAGTTCGTCGTGTCGATCGCGGGGACGTTCGCGACGGGCGACGCCGCGTGCGCTCCGGTGTATGCGTTTGGAAGCGACGTCGCGACGAGCGCGGTGAACGCGATCGCTCCGAGCGTGCGGATGGCGAGACGAAGCGGGTGAATCAGCAGTCGGCTCGGACGCAAGCGATAGTCTCCGAAAAAGAACGAGAATGCAGCAAGAAAACCGGCCCTTCGCGTGCCGGCTTCTTGCTCGTGCGGTGACGACTAGTACTTGTAGCCCGAGCCCGGCGGGAACATGCCTTTCGGCTTTTTCGTCACGCGGCGGTATGCGGTCGTCGTGTGCGCCGCCGACGCGGACGTCGCGCGCGGCGACTGGCCGAGCGGCGTCGCGTACGCGGTACTCGACGCGTAGCGGCCGTAGAGCGCGGGGTTCGAGGCGAACAGGCGCTGGAGGTCGTCGATGCGGTGCTGGTCGGTCGGGTGATCGGAGAGCATCTCCATACGGCCGCCGGTGTCGGCTTTTTCGAACTGCTGGAAGAGCCACACCATGCCCCACGGGTTGGAGCCGGCTTCGGCGCACGTCTCGGCGCCTTTCTTGTCAGCCGCGGACTCGACGTCGCGCGAGAACGTCGCCGACTGGAGCGAGAAGCCCAGGTTCGCGACCGTATCGATCGTGCGCGACGCGCGGCCGCCGGTCGCGATGTTCGCGAGGATGTCGCCGATCGTGTAGACCGTCGCGGCCTTCTGCGACTTCTGGTAGAGGTGCAGCACGTCGTGGTGGATGTCGTGCGCCGTCTCGTGGCAGAGCACGCCGGCCAGCTCTTCGCGGTTTTGGACGAACTTCATCAGCGAGTCGGTGACGTAGACGTTGCCGCCCGGCACCGCGAACGCGTTCGGCGCCGTTTCGTGCACGAGGATGAATTGGAACGGATGAAAATACTGCGGGTCGGCGACGCGTTTGATTTGCTGCGCGATCGGGTTGAGCACGGCGTAGTACGGCGAGCTCGTGAGAATTTCGCCCTTTTGCTGGAGCGCCTGGTACTCTTGTTGGCCGATCTGCATCTCGACCTGGTCCGTGCTCTGCGCGAGCGCCGGCGACGCGCCGGCCGCGGCGAGAAGCCCGATTCCGAGGAGCGTCGCGACGATTCGTTTCATAGCCTCTTCAACGTACCCGTACGGCGCGGTGTTTCTCGGCGCTGGGCCACCGAGCGTGCGGCCGCATGTGCGCGGCCGCACGTCGCAGGGGCGAGCAGAAAGGCCCTCGGCGGTGGTGTCGTAAGAATGCCGGACGTGGCTTTCCCCTGGTTCTGGCCGCCTTCGGTTTCCCGCGTGCCCGCCGATCCTGGTTCGTCCGGGCCGCCCCGCCTTCGGCGGGCGGCTCGTCCGCGCTCGCGAGGAATCTCTCTCGCACGGCCGAACGCGGGGACCTCGCCCGGCGCGGGTGTGATGTAATGGCAGCCTGCGACCTTCCCAAGGTTGATGCGCGAGTTCGATTCTCGCCACCCGCTCCAACGACGCCGGCGACGTAGCCAAGTGGTAAGGCAGAGCTCTGCAAAAGCTCCACCCCCAGTTCGATTCTGGGCGTCGCCTCCAATCGTTCTGCTGGTCGCGGCGTTCCTCGCGACCGCGATCGCCGGCCCGCTGATCGGCGTTCGCCAGCTCGATGCCGCGTCGGGCTCGCAAGTTCGGCTCGCCGACGCGCGCTCCGACCTCGACGCGCTGCTGCGCATCCAGCTCGCCGAAGAGACCTCGCTGCGCGGCTACCTCGCGACGCACAACCCGCTGTTCCTGGACGAGACCCAGCCGCCGAACCCCGCCTTCGACAAGCAGGCCGTCGACCTGGAGAAGCGCCTGCGCACCGCGGAGATCCCTACCGGCACCGCTACCGTCGAAGACATGCGTGCCCGCCACCGCACCTGGGAGAACGAGGTGGCTCGCCCGCTGCTCACCGATCCGAACTCGGCCAATGCATATACCGAGCAAGCGAACGGGAAGTACCTCACCGACCGGATGAGTAGCGACGCCGCGGAACTGCGCAGCGAGCTAGCCGCCGCGAGCGATCGCGTGCAACGGTCGCTGCGGCGCCGCATCAACGCGACCGTCGCGATCAGCGCCGGGTTCGTCACGTTGTTCGCGATCGTGGCGCTGTGGTATGCGATCGGCCGAGCGACGGCCGTGGCCCGCCTAACTCAGGAGCAGATCCTCGTCGACGCGCTTCAGCGAACGCTGCGCGTCGGCGGCCACCGGCTCGCGCGCACGCAGATCGGCACGGCATACGCATCGGCGACACGCGAAGCCCTGATCGGCGGCGATGTGCTGGACGCCTGGCGCGCCGGGCCCGACTTCGGCTGGTTCCTCGTCGCGGACGCCAGCGGCAAGGGCATCGAAGCGGCGCGCCACGCCGCGTTCGCGCAGTACGCGATTCGTGCGCTGGCCGCCGGCGCGCGTGATCCGGCCGACGTCGTCACGCGCTTCAACCAGCTTTTTCTCGAAACGTTCGACGATCCGTCCGTGTTCGTCGTGCTGTTTCTGGGGGCGTTCGACGCGCGTACGCAGACGCTGCTTTATACGAACGCCGGCCACGGCACCGCGTACGTGCGCCGCGGCACGCTGATCGAGCGCCTCGCGCCGACCGGATCGATCATCGGGCTCGACCGCGACGAGCCGTACGAGACGGAGACGACGGCGCTCGCGCTCGGTGACGTCGTCGTGCTCGCGACCGACGGTCTGAGCGAAGCGCGCAGCGCCGACGGCGAGATGCTCGGCGACGACCGCGTCGAGGCGATCCTGCGCGATGCGCCCGTCGATCCGCAAGCACTGTGCGATCTGCTGGTCGCATCCGCGGCGGCGTACAGCGGCGGCGTGCAGGACGATCTCGCGATCCTGGCGCTGCGCGTGGTGCAGGACGACACCAGCGCCGTCACGGCGGTCAACGCGATGGGCGGCCGCACGACGCCTTAGCGTTCCGAGTGCTCCGAAGAAGAAGCAGCCTGCGTGGCGAAAGGCCCAGAGTCGTGCTGGCTCGCCGCATCGTTCCGTGTCTGGACATAAAAGAAGGCCGCGTCGTCAAAGGCGTGCGCTTCGTCGATCTCAGCGATGCCGGCGATCCGGTCGAGCTCGCCCGGCGCTACGAAGCCGAAGGGGCGGACGAGCTCGTGTTCCTCGACATCACCGCGACCGTCGAAGGCCGCCGCGCGACGCTCGCCGTCGTGCGCGCCGTCGCCGCGGAGCTGACGATCCCGTTCGCGGTCGGCGGCGGCGTCGCGGGCGTCGAGCACGTGAACGATCTGCTGCGCGCGGGCTGTGACAAGGTCAGCGTGAACTCCGCGGCCGTGCGCGATCCGGACATCGTTCGCGCGTCGTCGCGCCGCTTCGGCGCGCAGTGCGTCGTCGTCGCGATCGATGCGCGCCGCAGCCCGAACGCGGCGTCCGGATTCGAGGTCGTCGTCGACGGCGGCCGTACCCCCACGGGCCGCGACGCGATCGCGTGGGCGAGCGAGTGCGAACGTCTGGGCGCCGGCGAGCTGCTGGTCACCTCGATCGACCGCGACGGTACGCGCGCCGGTTTCGACATCCCGCTGCTGCGCGCGATCCGAGACGCGTGCAACCTGCCGGTGATCGCATCGGGCGGCGCGGGTACCGTGCAGCATTTCATCGACGTCTTTCGCGAAGCGGATGCGGACGCCGCGCTCGCCGCGTCGCTGTTCCACTACGCCGAGCTCGCCATCGGCGATCTCAAGGACGCGCTCGCGGGCGAGGGCATCGTCGTGCGCCGCGAGACCGTGCCGGTATGAGCGCGCTGCCGGACGTTCGCTGGGACGCGAACGGGCTCGCACCGGTCGTGATCGCCGATGCGACGACGGGCGCGGTGCTGACGCTCGCGTATGCCAACCGCGACGCGCTCGAACGAACGGTCGCGACGCGCTCGACGTGGCTGTGGAGCCGCTCGCGCAACGAGCTGTGGAACAAGGGCGCGACGTCGGGCAACACGCAGCGCGTCGTGTCGGTGTCCGTCGACTGCGATACCGACGCGCTGCTCTACCGCGTGATCCCGAACGGCCCCGCGTGCCACACCGGCGCCGCGTCGTGCTTCGCGACGACGATCCCGCTCGACGGCGCGGAGACCGCGCCGGAAGGCGCCGGGTTCGCCACCGCCGTCTCCGCGCTCGCGCGCACGATCCAGTCGCGCAAGGCGCATCCGGTCGAAGGCTCGTACACGGCGAAGCTGTTCGCGGGCGGCGTCGACCGCATCGGCAAGAAGATCGGCGAAGAAGCGACCGAAGTCGTCATCGCCGCGAAGAACGCCGACCGCGGCGAGCTGGTGTGGGAGACGGCCGACCTGCTGTACCACGCCCTCGTGCTGCTCGCGGAGCGCGGCGTGTCGCTCGACGACGTGGGAGCGGAGCTATCGCGGCGCGCCAAACCCACGGACTAGCGTCGCTCGCCGGCATCGGGCCGGAGACCGCCGCGAAGTTCGAGGAGCTTGGCGTGCGCGCGCCCGACGATCTGCTGCGCCACGTGCCGCGCGCGTACCGCGACTGGCGCGAGCCGATCCCGATCGCCGCGCTGCAGGAAGGCGAAGCCATCGTCGTCGGCACCGTGCTCCACGTCAAGGAACGCAAAGGCCGGCTGGCGCTGGTCACCGTCGTGCTCGCCGACGACACCGGCCGCATCGAGGCGAAGCTGTTCGGCCGCGCCTACCTGCTCGGAAAATTTTCCGCGGGCGACAAGCTGTTCGTCGCCGGCCGCGTCACGCGAACGGGCCTGCTGCCGGAGATCAACGTCACCAGCCACAAGCTGCTGCGCGAAAACGAACGCTACGAAGGCGAGATCGTCCCGATCTACGCCGCAACGAAAGAATTACCGACGCGCACGATCCGCAACGCGATCGCCAAGAACCTCGACCGGCTCGTCGCGCAGCATGCGGACGCGCTGCCGCCGTCGCTCGTGCGGCAGTTCGGTTTCCCGCCGCTGGCGCGCGCGTGGCGCGACGTGCACGCGCCGCGCGATCCCGACGCGATCAAGCGTGCGCGCGAACGCATCGTCTTCGACGATTTCTTCTCGATCGCGCTCGCCGCGGCGCTCAAGCGCGCGCGTCGCGAAGCCGCCGGCGGCGCGCACGCGCTGACGGTACCCGGCGGTATATGGGACGCCTTCACCGCCGAGCTGCCGTTCGCGCCGACCGCGGCGCAGCGGCGCGTCATCGACCGCATCTGGGCGGACATGGCGCGCACCGCGCCGATGAACCGCCTGCTGCAAGGTGACGTGGGCAGCGGCAAGACGCTCGTCGCCGCCGCGGCCATCGTGCTCGCGTACAAAGGCGGCGTGCAGTCCGCGCTGATGGCGCCGACCGAGATCCTCGCCGCGCAGCACGCCGCGAAGCTCGCGCCGCTGCTGCTCCCGTTCGGCGTGACGGTGGAAGCGGTGTTCGGCTCGCAGGGCGCGCGCGACCGCCGCCGCGCGGAAGGACGCATCGCGTCGGGCGAAGCCGCGCTGGCCGTCGGCACGCACGCGCTGCTCACGGAGAGCGTCGCCTTCAAGGACCTCGGCCTGATCGTGATCGACGAGCAGCACCGTTTCGGCGTCAACCAGCGCAGGACGCTGCGCGAGAAGAGCATTGCGCCGCACACGCTCGCGATGACGGCGACGCCGATCCCGCGCACGCTCGCGCAGACGCGCTACGCCGACATGGACATCTCGATCATCGACGAGCTCCCGCCGGGCCGCACGCCGATCCGCACGTTCGTCGTCCGCGACAGCCGCAAGCACGAAGTCTACGACTTCGTGCGCAAGAACGTCGAGCTGGGGCGCCAGGCCTACGTCGTCGCCTCCGCTATCGACGTCGCCGAACCGGATCCCGAGGACGGCGAGGCCGCGAGAAAGCGGGCCGCCCTACCGCCCCTGATCACCGCGGTCGAAGAAGCGCTGCGGTTGAAGGACAAAGTCTTCCCCGAGCTGCGTGTCGACCTCGTCCACGGCCGCATGGCATCCAAGGAAAAGCAGGCGGTGATGGACCGGTTCAAGCGCGGCGAGACCGACGTTCTCGTCGCGACCACCGTCGTCGAAGTCGGCGTCGACGTGCCGAACGCCGCCGTGATGGTCGTGCTCGACGCGCAGCGTTACGGCCTCGCCCAGTTGCACCAGTTGCGGGGCCGCGTCGGGCGCGGCGCGGCGGAGTCGTTCTGCATCCTGGTGCCCGCCGACGACTTTCTCGAAGTCGAGCGCCTGCACGTGCTCGAAGAAACGACCGACGGGTTCGAGATCGCGGAAGCCGACTTGCGCCTGCGCAAAGCCGGCGAGCTCGCGGGCACCGCCCAAGCCGGCGACGCCGACACGATCGGCAACATCATCGATGACTTCGCGCTCTACATGAAAGCCAAAGAAGCTGCCGACGCGATCGTCGCACGCGACCCGGATCTTCGCGAGCCGGAGCACGTTCCGCTGCTGGCGCTCCTCGACGAGAACGCATCCGCCCGAGCGATGCTGGTTACCGTTTAGACTTCTTCGCGCTGCCCTTCTTCGCGTTCACGGTGGCGTAGGCGATGCTCTTCGCTTCGGCCGCCGAGACGCCGCGCTGCTCTTCGCTCTCGGCGATGTGCTCCGCTTGGCGTTTTTCCTTGGCGGTATACTGGTGCTTCGCGCCACCATGTTTCACGACCGTCGCGTAACCGACGCCTTCGGCCTCGGCCGCGGACAGGCCGCGCTGCTCTTCGCTCGCCTTGATGTGCTCGACTTGCCGGTGTTCCTTCGCACTGAAAACGTGCCCGTCGCGCGGCATCAGCTCATCCTCCCTCGCTAGCTTTCGATCACCATATTCCCCAAAAATCGCGGGCCGAGGTAGCTCGTTTCGGAGGGAGAAGAAGCGCCCTTGACATTCATGCCTCGCATCGCCATCGGCTTCGACTTCGATCATACGCTCGGCGTCGACAACGGTCTCGAGCGCAGAGCACTCTACGCCTACGCTAACGAGCTGGGTCATCCACTGGATCCGCACGACGACGCGGCGCGCAAACGTCTCGAAGACATCCTCGCCGCCTTCCGCGCGGGCATCACGACGATGGACCAGATGATCGCGCGCTTCGCGAGCGCGATCCAAGCCGATCCCGCATCCGCGCACAGCGCGCGCTGGCAGCAGCACTGCTACGATCTGGTCGATGAGCTCATGCGCCCGATCGACGGCGCGCGCGACGTTCTCGCGACGCTGCGCGCGCGCGCGGTACCGGCAGCCATCCTCACCAACGGCTGGACGCCGCTGCAGCAGAAGAAGATCGCGCGCGCGCTCGGCGACGATTCGCTCGGCATGACGATCCTCGTCAGCGACGCGATCGGCGCGGTCAAGCCGGCGCGCGCGCCGTTCGACGCCCTCGTCGCAGCGCTCGCCGTCCCGCGCGAGCGCGTGTGGTACGTCGGCGACAACGCGCGCGGTGACGTGGCCGGCGCACTGGCCGCGGGCTTGCGCGCGGTGTGGTTCAACTGGGAAAACCAGAGTTATCCACAGGATGTCCCCACGCCGACACTGACCATCTCGGCGTTGCGGGAGCTCACCAAGCTGGCGGAGAACACCATCGCCCCATAACTCTATGGGGACGCTTACGATCACCGGGGGCACGCTGCGCAGCCGGCGTGTTCCGACACCGCCCGGGCGCGCGGTGCGACCGACTCCGGCTCGCGTGAAAGAAGCCTTGTTCTCCATCCTCGGCGCGCGCGTCGACGCCGCCCGCGTCCTCGACCTCTTCGCCGGCAGCGGCGCGCTCGGCTTCGAGTCGCTCTCGCGCGGTGCGGCGCACGTCACGTTCGTCGAGAAGCACCGTCCGACCGCGGACGCGCTGCGCGCCGCGGCGAGCGCGCTCGGCGTCGCAGAGCAGGTCGATGTGATCGCGGCGCCGGTGGAGCGCGCCGTTCGCGCCGTCGCCGGCCGCTACGATCTCGTCTTCGCCGATCCGCCGTACTCGCAGCCATACCCCGCCGCAGCGATGAGCACGCTGCGCGAACGCCGTGCGATCGACGCCGAGTCGACCGTCGTCTTCGAACATTCCTCGCGCGAGCCGGCGCCGGCGGATCCCGCGATGCAGGTGGAACGCGCGGAGCGCTACGGCGAGGTGGCGCTCGCGTTCCTGCGACCGCTCGCGGAGGCGGCGTGAACGGCGTACCCGGCGCACCGCAGGCCGGCCATTCGGCGATCTATCCGGGCTCGTTCGATCCGATGACGCGCGGCCATCTCGACGTGATCGAGCGTGCCGCCGCGATCTTCGACCACGTCATGGTCGCCGTCGTCGTCAACCCGCAGAAGCGCGAGCCGCTGTTCACGCTGCCGGAGCGCGAGGCGATGATCACCGCGTCGGTGGCGCACCTCGCGAACGTCGAGGTAACGCATTTCCGCGGGCTGCTCGCGGACTTCGTGCGCGGCCGCGGCGCGACGGTCATCGTCAAAGGTTTGCGCGTCGTGTCGGATTTCGAAGGCGAGATGTCGACGGCGCTGATGAACCGCTCGCTGTCGGCCGTCGACACGGTGTTCTTGCCCAGCGATCCGCGCTGGTCGTTCGTCAGCTCGACGCTCGTCAAGGAAGTCTACAGCCTCGGCGCCGACGTCGCAAAGTACGTCCCGCCCGCCGTCCTGCAGGTAATGCAGGCCAAACGCCCCGCTCCCCGTCCGCCCGAACGCTAGCGCCAGGAGGCCCTCGATGTCCGTCTACCGTGTGATCGACAAGCTCGAAGCGACCGTGAAACAAGGCACCGTCCTGCTGTTCGGCTACCGCGTCGTGAGCGAAGAGAAAATCCTCGAGCTGATCGAAAAATTGCGCAGCTCGCTGCCCGACGAAGTCGGGCGCGCGCGCACGATCGCGAAGAACGGCGACCAGCTCGTCCGCGACGCGCAGCAGAAGGCGCAAGCGATCGTCACCGAGGCGTCCACGCAGCAGACGCAGCTGATCGACGACCACGAGATCGTGCGGCGCGCGCGTGCGACCGCCGACATCGTGCTGCGCGAGGCCGAAGAGAAGGCCGCGCGCGTGCGCGGCGGCGCCGACGCGTACGCCGCGCAGGTGCTCACCGACCTCGACGTGCGCCTCAGCGGCGCGCTCGGCTCGGTGAAGAAGGGCATCGAAGCGCTGGCGGCATCGAAGACGGCCGTCGCGGTCGCCGTCGCCACGGCTTCGGCGCCGTCGCTCGCCGACGCCGCGGCGAAGTCGAAGCGCGCCGCGTTCGACGCGCAGCACGACACCGAGACCGCGGAGCTCGAATCGGTCTAGGCCTGCCCTGGCGGCTCTACCTCGCCGCCTACCTCGCGTTCGATTTCGCGGTGCAAGTCCAAAGCGTCGCGATCGCGTGGCAAGTGTATTCCGTTCGGCACAGCGCGTTCGACCTCGGCTTGGTCGGGCTCGTGCTGTTCACCCCGTCGCTCGTGCTCGCGCCCGTCACCGGGCTGGTCGCGGATCGCGTCGACCGGCGCGTCATCGTCGCGGCGACCTTCGTCACGCAGATCGCGGTCTGCGCCGCGCTGATCCCGCTGTCGGAGCGGCACGGCCCCGGCGCCCTGGGCATCGTGCTCGCGGTGCTCGTCGTCTCGGGCACTGCGCGCGCGTTTCGCTACCCCGCGGCGGCGTCGCTGCTCCCCGCGATCGTTTCGCCGGGCGAGTACATGCGCGCGACGTCCGCCGCGTCGGCGGTTCGCGACATGGTGCGAATCGGCGGCCCCGCGGCGGGCGGCGTCCTCGTCGCGCTCGGCTCCGTGCCTGCTTACGGCACCGCGATGGCCGCGTTCGCGGTGGGCGCGGTCGCCGTCCTGAGCATCCCGATGGCGCGCAACGTGCCGTCGGACGGCGGCGTTGCATGGCGCGACGTCTTCGCCGGCCTGCAATTCCTACGCGGCAAGCCGGTGCTCTCAGGCGCGATCACGCTCGATTTGTTCGCGGTGCTCTTCGGCGGCGCGACCGCGCTGCTGCCGATCTACGCCGCGCAGGTGTTTCATGTCGGGCCTGCGGGTTTCGGCGCGCTGCGGGCGTCGGTCGCGCTCGGCACCGCGCTGTGCGCGCTGGTGCTGGCGCGCCGGCCGATCCATCGCTACGCCGGCCCGCGGCTGCTCGCCGCGGTCGCGTGCTTCGGCGCGGCAACCGTCGTCTTCGGATTATCGACGTCGCTGTGGGTCGCGATCCCCGCGCTAGCGATCGCGGGCGCGGCCGACATGGTGAGTATGGCGATCCGCGACGCGCTGATCGCGCTCGGCACGCCCGACGCGATGCGCGGTCGCGTCACCGCCGTCGAAGGCGTGTTCATCGTCGCGAGCAACGAGCTCGGCGAGTTCGAGTCCGGCACGCTCGCCGCATTCATCGGCGCGGTCCCCGCCGTCGTGCTCGGCGGCGCCGGAACCCTTGCGGTCGTCGCGTTGTGGGCGTGGCGCAATCCGTCGCTGCGACGCGCCGACGCGATCGTCAGATCACGATGATGCGGCCCGACATGAAGCCTTCTTTGCCGCGCCCGGTGTAGCCGGCGCCCATCGCCCACATGTGCGACTGCTGATCGCAAGCGTAGCGGCAGAACCAGCGGTACACGCCCGATTGTGCGGCGCTGAACGTGAAGGTGGTCTTCACCGGGACGATCTTGCCGCGCGCGTCCATGTCCGCGGCCATCATCTCTTGGTCGATCGCCAGACCCGGACACGTCATCGTATGATATTCGTGGTCCTCGTTGACAACCGTCACGGTGATGAGGCGATTCGCTTCGACCTCGAACTCCGACGGCACGTACGCCACGTGCGGCAGCTTGTCGGGTCCCATCATTCTGCGGGCGGGGCCGTAGATGCGCAGCCGCACGGACGAGCTCAATTGCGCGGGCGCGGGCGACGGCCGGCCCGCGACGGCAGCGGCGCCGAGCGCGCCGAGTGCGCCGAGAACGCGTGCGCGGTTCATAGGCTACTCCACTCCGGGCACGCGGCGCTCGAAGAAACCGCTCGCACGCCCCCACTACGATGCGCCTAACGCCCGGCATTGGCAAGCGACGCCGAGCTTGACGAGCGGTCTGAAATGGTGTAACTTTGCGATATAAAGTTACTCGGGAGGCACCGTGAGCAGCACCCTTATCTCCCTGGCGATCTTCATCGCGGGCGACGTTCTCATCGGCGGTATCGACTTGCCGGCCACGGAGCCGCAGCCGTCGGTCATGCTCATCATCCTGATGGCGGCGCTGCTCACGTTTCGCACGCCCTCGCTCGCGCCGCTGTGGCTCGTGGGGACCGCTGCGGCGATCCCGCTTTCGCTCGTGATCGGTCCGCTGCTCGGTGTCGAGCCGCGCATCCCGCCCACGCATCCGTGGTCGACCGCGCTCGCGTTGATCCCCGCTGCGCTCGGCACCGCGTTCGGTTTCGGGATTCGCGCGCTGAGCGCCGGCGGGAACCGCTGAGGAGTTTCGACGAGCGATCGCGCCGTGCGTCCTGATGATGGATATCTCAGCCACGGCGCAACGCCGCCGCGGCGCCGACGGCGGTACGAAACTTCAGCCATTGCATCCTAGTCGGAGCCGGTGATGACGTCCGCGCTGCTCGAGCCCCTTCCGTTTGCCGGCTGGGAGCCGACGAAGACCACGCTGCACCTCTGGTGCCAGATCGTCGGGAAGATCGCGCTGCGGTCGACCGCGCTGCGCAACCATTGGTGGAACTGCACGCTGCGGCCCACGGCGCGCGGCGTCAAGACGCAGCTCCTGCAGTCCGGGGACACGTTCTTCGACATCGAGCTCGACCTGGCGCAGCACCACGCCGTCGTGCGCGCGAGCACTGCGAGCGAGCCGCAAACGTTCTCACTTCACGACGGTCTGTCGGTCGCGGAGTTCTACACATCGCTGCGCGCCGCGCTGCGCCGCTTCGCGATCGACGTGCCGATCGTCGCGAAACCGTACGGGTTCCCGGGCCAGTCGACGCCGTTTGCGGACGATCGCGAAAACCACGCGTACGACACCGCGGCGGTGCGCCGGTTCTCCGATGCGATCGCGTGGACGACGACCGTCTTCGAACGGTTCGCCTCGGATTTCGCCGGCAAACAGGGCCCGGTGCAGCTCTTCTGGCACGGCTTCGATCTCGCGCTGGGGCGGTATTCCGGGCGGCGTGCGGACGGCCCGTCGAAAACCGATCCGGTGCAGCGCGAAGCCTACTCGCACGAGGTGATCGCGTTCGGCTTCTGGCCCGGCGACGCGAACGCGCCCGCCCCGGCGTACTATACGTACACGGCGCCCGAGCCCGCGGACCTCACGACGATGACGCTCGCGCCAGCCGGCGCAGTGTGGGTGCCGTCGGGCAGCGGCCACATGGGCATCTTGCCGTACGACGCGGTCCGAACCGCGGATGATCCGGAGGCGGCGCTGCTGACGTTCTTGCGCAGCGGTTACGACGCAGGCACGCGCACCGCGCGATGGGACGCCGCCGCCCTCGCGCACACACCGTAGCCGGCGTCAGCTCGCCGTGAACCGCGCTTTGGCGTGAACGCTGCGCACGGTGCGCACAGCGTATCAGACGCCACCGCGGGGCGCCTGCCGCGCGAAGGGACACGCGAACGGCGCCGGTAACGTGATTCGCACGATATGACTGATTTCGCTCGCCGCCATGCATCGTTGCGCGCTGCCGCCGCCGTTGCAGCACTCCTCGCGTGGAGCGGCCCGCACGCGAGCGCCGCCGCGCCGGTCGCGGCGCAGAAGTGCGGGACGGCCTCGCTCTACGACGTCGCCGTTCCGGGTGCGCCTTTCTCCGCCGTCGCGACGGCCGACGAGAAGACGGTCTTCGTGTCGCTCAACGCGACCAATCCGCGGCAGCAGAACGGGATCGCGGTGCTCACGTGCGCCGCCGGACGCTACCGCCTCGCGCGCATGATCGCGCTCGAAAGCCAGCCGACCATCATGGCGATGACGCACGACGAGAGCATGCTGATCGTCCCCGACGACAACTTCATCGCGTTCATCGACGTGCGCCGGGCGGTGAGCGGAAAGGGCGATCCGCTGCTGGGCTATATCGAGGACGTCCCCGGCGACGACGGCGGCGCGGTGTACGCCGCGGTGTCGCCGGACGACCGCTACGCCTTCATCAGCGAAGAGCAGACCGCGAAGCTGACGGTCATCGATCTGCGAAAGCTGCGGTCGTCGCACTTCGCGCACGACAGCATCGCCGCCGAATTTCTCATCGGCAACGCGCCGGTGGCGCTCGTCTTCTCGCGCGACGGCAAGTACCTCTTCGCCACGGTCCAGTCGGCGCTGAAACGGTATGCGTACGTGAAGACCTGCAAACCGGAAGGTGCCCCGCGACCGGACGCTGCCGACGAATCACCCGGCTCGGTCGTCACGATCGACGTCGCGAAGGCGGCGGCCGACCCGGATCACGCTATCGTGTCCGACGTCGTCGCCGGATGCCATCCGGTGCGGGCGGCGCTCGCCCCGGACGGCACGACGCTGTGGGTCACCGCGCGCGCGTCGAACGCCGTGCTCGCGTTCTCGACGGCGAAGCTGATCGCGGGGGATGCGACCGCAAAGCTCGCCGAGATCCCGCTCGGCGCCGCGCCCGTGCCGGTGTGCGTGACGCCTGACGGAAACTACGTGCTCGCCGGCAACAGCAATCGCTTCGGGCAGGGGCGAGCCGGGGATCAGGAGGTGGTCGTCGTCGACGCGCGTTCGCATGCGATCGCAGGCCGGTTTCACGTCGGAAAATTTCCGCGGCAGTTCACGCAAACGCGCAGCGGTTCGACCATCTTTCTGAGCAACTACGGCTCGAACACCGTGACGGTGATCGATCCGAAAGCTATCGCGTCGATCATGAAACCGGCGCCGTGCTCGCGGCGGCATAGCCGCCCGGCGTTCGACCGGCCGCCTCTTGGGGAAAGGGTCGGGCATGAACGACGATTCGAAGCGGTGCGACAACCTCGCGTGCCTCTGCAAGGTCCCCCTGGCGGACGCGGTGTGCAGCCCGTACTGCGACTCGCCGGACGGCCGCGATCCGGCGATCATCACCTGCGGCTGCGGGCACGCGGGCTGCAAGGCGGAGATCGACGAGCAGCTCCACGGCGGCATCGGCAAGGAAACGCTCTGAGCCGCTGATGGCACGCCGGCCCGGTCTGAGCGTCACGGAGCTGCAGGAACAGATCTTCCAGCGGGAGGGCTTTCGCGTGTCGTTCGAACGGCTCGGCGCGGCGAAGGACGACCTGCCGCCGTACGACTATCCCGTCATGGCGCCCAACGGCTGGACCGTGTCGGACTGGAAGCGCCTGCGGCTCGGTGCGTACGTCCTGCTGTTCCGCGGCGTAACGATCTACCGCGGCGACGACGAGCCGATCGCGCGCGACATGAAGCTGGGGCACCTGCGTGACACGTACTACAAGGCGCGCTACGGCACGCTCTCCGCGGACGACGCGCCGCCCGACAACGTCGTTACGATCGAGTCCGCGCCGTCGAAACGGCGCGCGCTAAAAACCTGAGTGCGATATCGTCTCACACATCAGGGTGAGACGAGCGCGCTCCAGGATTTTGATGCGCCGCGGTGCGTGCGCAGCGCCGCTGCGGTGACACGCGAGATCGCGCACTCGCTGACGGCACCCGCACGGCCGTGAAAAAATGGCGCCGCGCGCAGCACGAGGGGAGCGCCTCCGACGCGCACGCTGAACGGCGTGCGATAGATTCGCGCTGACGCCGTCGGCACGGTGCCGTCCGTCGTGTACCGGATGACGGCGCCGCCCAGCGGCACGCTCAGCATGACGTTGACCGCGGGCGCGACGGTCCACGCCCGCACGGATTGCACGTGACCCGGCACCGCTTCGAACGCCGTCCGGCCGCCGGTGACGGCGAACGCCGCGTTCGGGATGCGAAAGGCGTAGCCGTGCGCGTCCAGCCAAGCGAATTGCGCCGGCAGCCGCGCGACGAACGACTCCCAGCTCTTGCGCGAACGCGGCGTCCAGGCGTTCTCCGCGTGCGCGAGCGCGCGCGGCAAAAGCATGTAGAAAAGATGGTCCGCGGTAGCGATGCGCTCCGTCCACATGTCCGCCTGCGCGCCGAGGACGTGCTTCGTTTCAGCGGGGGATAGCCCGCGCGGTGTGACGGCATAGTCGTACATTTGCTCCAGCGTCGCGGTGTGCGGGGTTCCGCGCGGTTCCTGCGCCGCGTCGCCCTGCACGCTGTCGAAGTGCAGCGCGCCCGTCGCAAGCACCACGTCGTTGCCGTGCCGCACCGCGGCGACGGCGCGCCCCTCTGACGTCCACACGGTCAGGAGCGCGCGCGGCGAAAGCGCGTTCGTGAGCACGTCGTCCCAAGCGGCGAAGCGCCGGCCGTGCGATTCGACGAAGCGTTCGACGTCGCGCGTGAACCGCGGCTGCGACGCGAGTGCGGGCATGGGGACTTCGTCGCCGCCGGCGTGCAGGTACGGCGAGGGAAAGTCCGCCATCGCGTCGCCGAGCACGTCACGCGCGAACGCGAGGCCCGCGGCGTTCGTGCACAGCGTGTCATGCGCGCATCGCAGTCGCGGATACGCGCGCAGCGCCGCGCCGGCGTGCGCGGGCAGGTCGATCTCCGGCACCACCGTGACGTACCGGTGCGCCGCATACGCGACGACCTCGCGAACGTCCGCGCGGGAATACGACGGGCCCCCCGCGGTGAGCCCGGGATACCGGCTGCTCTGCAGGCGCCACGCCTGGTCGTCGGTGAGGTGCCAGTGAAATACGTTGAGCTTGTAGTGCGCGGCCACCTCGACGTACCGCTCGATGGTGCGCACGGAGAAGAAATGCCGCGCCACGTCGAGGTGGATCCCACGCCAAGGGTACGCGGGCCAATCCATGATCGTGCCCGCACGCGACCGAAGCACCCCACCCGACCGCTCGGACATCTGGTCGAGCGTTTGCAGCGCGTAGAAGAGCCCGTTTGGCTTGTTCGCTACGATACTGATCTGCGACGGGCTGACGGCGATCGCGTAACCGTCGGCGCCGAAGCGGCGGTCGGAGCCGCCGGTGTGGAGAAGCACTTCGCAGCAGCCCAAGCCCGCATCGCCGAGGGTCGCGGTGACGCCGTTGTGTGCGAGGTACGCGCGTAACAGCCCGGCGATCGCGCGTTCGGATGGATTCAGCGCGCGGATTCGCACGTGAGCCGGCCACACGAACGCGCGGTCGACGACGACGATGTAGCGCGGCTGCGGCACGACCGCGACGGCAGGCAGCGGATCGGTTCGAACCGGCGCCGGCGCGTTCGCGCGTGCGCCGCCGATGCCGAACGCGAGCAGGATCAGACAACTGCCGACGATCGCTCGCGCTCGTCTCATCGCCGAGCGTCTTATGCGGAAGCCGCGGAAACCTTCGCGATTGCCGCTCCACCGACGGAGAACGTCGTCGCCGCCGCGAAGTGCTGCGGATGACGGCGATTCGGGACGGCAAGCACTTCCGCGCCTGCAACCTGTGCGAGGCGATCTGCGGCCTCGAGATCACGGTCGCCGGCGGCGCGATCACGGATCTGCGCGGCGATCCGCTCGACCCGCTCTCGCACGGCCACATCTGCCCCAAGGGCAACGCGCTGATCGACCTCCACGCGGATCCGGACCGCCTCAAGACGCCGGTCCGCCGCGTGGGCGACCGCTGGGAACCGATCGCGTGGGACGACGCGTACGATCTCGTCGTGAACCGCCTCAAGGCCGTCGTCGCCGCGCACGGCGACGACGCCGTCGCGATCTACCTCGGCAACCCCAACGTGCACAACAGCGGCACGACGCTGAGCGCCGGCGGATTCTTGCGCGCGCTGCGCACGCGCAACCGCTTCAGCGCGACGAGCGTCGACCAGCTGCCGCACCACCGCGCCGCGGTCGAGATGTTCGGCCATCCGCTGATGCTGCCGATCCCCGACATCGACCGCACGAACTATTTTCTCGTCATGGGCGCGAACCCGCTCGCTTCGAACGGCAGCATCATGACGGCGCCCGGCATGCGCGCGCGCATGAAAGGCGTGCAGGCGCGCGGCCGCGTGATCCTGCTCGATCCGCGCCGCACCGAGACGGCCGACGTCGCCGACGAGCACCATTTCATCCGCCCGGGCGCCGACGCGCTGTTCTTGCTCGCGATCATCGACGCGATCTTCGAAGCGGGCAGCGCGAATCTCGGCCGGCTCGCTGCTTTCACCGACGGCAGCGACGACCTGCGCGCGGCGGCACGCGCGTTTCCGGCGGAACGCGTCGCGCAGCGGACGGGGATCCCGGCAGAAACGATCCGCCGTATCGCGCTCGAGTTCGCCGCTGCGGAGCGCGCGGTGGCATACGGGCGGGTCGGCTTGTCCACGCAGGCGTTCGGCGGATTGTGCCAATGGCTGATCAACGCGCTCAACGCGATCACCGGCAACCTCGACGAACCCGGCGGGATGATGTGGCCGCGCCCGGCGTTCGATCTGCTGCAGCAAGCCGAGCCCGGCAAGACCTTCGCGGGCCGCTGGCGCTCGCGCGTCCGCGGCCTGGCGGAGTTCGACGGAGAGTTCCCGGTCGCGACGATGGCCGACGAGATGCTCGTCCCGGGCCCGGGCCAGGTGCGCGCGCTCGTCACGGTCGCGGGCAATCCGGTGCTGTCGACGCCGAACGGCACGAAGGTCGACGCCGCGCTGAGCGCGCTGGACTTCATGGTCAGCGTCGATCCGTATCTCAACGAGACGACGCGTCACGCCGACGTCGTCCTCCCGCCCGCTACCGGTCTCGAAGTCGAGCACTACGACGTGATCTTCCACCACTTCGCGGTGCGCAACACCGCGCGCTACAGCGAACCGCTGTTCGACATCGCGCCGGAGCAGCGTTTCGACTGGCAGATCTTCGAAGCGCTGCGCTTGCGGATGACGGGCAAGACCGGTAAGAACCCGCGCGAACGCATCGACGCCGGCCTGCGCGCCGGCGCGTACGCCACGAGCGTCGACGAGCTGCGCGCGCACCCGCACGGCGTGGACTACGGTCCGATGCAGCCGTGCTTGCCGCGGCGCCTGCTCACCGCCGACGCGCGCGTGAAGCTCGCACCGCCCGCATTCGTTGCCGATCTCGCCCGGCTCGAATCCGAGTTTGCCGCCCCGGTCGCGGAGCTCGTCGTGATCGGCCGGCGGCAACTTCGCAGCAACAACTCGTGGATGCACAACGCGCCGCGCCTGATGCGCGGTCCGGACCGCTGCACGCTGATGATCAACCCGCTCGACGCGCACGCACGCGGCATCGCGAACGGTGACAGCGTCGAGATTCGCTCGGCGGTCGGCGCGGTGACGGTTCCGGCCGAGCTCACGGACGCGCTCATGCCCGGCGTGGTCAGCTTGCCGCACGGCTTCGGCCATGCGCGCGCAGGCATCCGCCAAACGGTCGCGGCACAAAAACCGGGCGCGAGCTTGAATGACCTCACCGACCCCGACCGCCTCGACGACCTGACGGGCAACGCGGTCCTCAGCGGTGTCCCGGTGACCGTGCAGCTCGCGCTGCGCGAACCCGCGCTCGCCGCCGTGCCGTCCCACGCCTGATGACGCAGAGCCAAAGCACCACGTTCGAAATGACACCCGAGAGCGGCGCCTAGCCGCTTCCTGGCTACACCGACGGCGTGAAGTTCAGCGTCTTGATCAGGAACGCGAACCGGTCCGCCACGTCGTCGATGATCTTGTCGGTCGGGCGGCCGCCGCCGTGACCGGCCTTTGATTCCACGCGAAGCAGCACGGGCGCGTCGCCGGCTTGCGCGTGCTGGAGCGCCGCCGCGAACTTGAACGAGTGCGCCGGGAACACGCGGTCGTCGTGGTCCGACGTCATCACCATCGTCGGCGGGTACACGGCCCCGTCCTTGACGTTGTGATACGGCGAGTAGGCGTACAGGTACTTGAACTGGTCGGCCGACGCGTCGGCGGAGCCGTAGTCGCTGATCCACGCCTTGCCGACCGTGAATTTCTGAAAGCGCAGCATGTCGAGGACGCCGACCTCGGGGATCGCCGCGCCGAACAGATCAGGCCGCTGGACGATCGCCGCGCCTACCAGCAGGCCGCCGTTCGAGCCGCCGTTCGCCGCGAGCTTCGGCGTCGACGTGATCTTGGTGTCGATGAGCATCTGCGCAGCGGCGATGTAGTCGTCGAACACGTGCTGCTTGTTGGCCAGCCGCCCGCCGTCGTGCCACGCGTCGCCGTACTCGGCGCCGCCGCGCAGCGTCGCGACGGCGTACGCGCCGCCCATCCGTAGCCACAGCGCGATCGACGCCGAGAACGACGGCGTCAGCGAGATGTTGAACCCGCCGTATCCGTACAGGATCGTGGGCGTCGAACCGTCGAGCTTGATGTCCTTGCGGCGCGTCACGAACACGGGGATGCGCGTGCCGTCCTTCGACGTGGTGAAGATCTGCTCGGTGACGAACGGGCTCGGGTCGAACGCGATCTTCGGGCGGATCGCGACGGTGCTCTTGCCCGTCACCGTGTCGTAGCGGTAGATCGTGGTCGGAAACGTGTACGACGTGAAGCCGTAGTACGTGATGCGGTCGGTGCGGTGCCCGCCCGGCTCGCCGCCGCTGCCGATCCCCGGTAGGGCGATCGTGTCGACTTGCTTGCCGTCGAGCGCATAGATCTTCACGAGCGAGTGCGCATCGTGCAGGTACGACACGTAGAAGCGGTTGCCCAGCAGCGAGACGCCTTCCATCGGATCGGCGGATTGCGGGACGATGTCGTGCAGCGCGTGCGACGGGTCGGTGAGATCGAGCCACGCGAGGCGGCCGCGCGGCGCGTGCAGGTTCGTCTGCACGTAGACGCGCGAGCCGTCATCGCCGACGGGACCGTAGTTGACGTTGGGGTCGAGGGCGAAGAGCTGTTTGAATGCCGCCTCAGGTGCGCTCGCGCGCTTCCAGGCGAAGCTGTTACCGTCGCCTTTCGAAAAGAACAGGTAGTCGTAGCGCTGGTCCTCGGTGCGCCCGATGCTCATGAACTGATCGGCGGGCGCCTTGTACACGAGCCGGTCCGCGGACTGCGGCGTGCCGAGGCGGTGGAAGTACATCTTCTGCGCACCGAGCGCGCTCAGCGTCGCGTTGCCGGCGCCGGGTTTGGGCGGGTCGTACGCTTCGTAGTAGAAGCCGGTGTTGCCGGTCCACGCGGCGCCGGAGAACTTGCTCCATCGGATGACGTCGGGCAAGTCGCGGCCGGTGGCGACGTTCTTGACGTGCCACGTCTGCCAGTCGGCGCCCGACGACTGCGTCGCGTACGCCATCAAGCTGCCGTCGTGCGTGAGCGACGAGCCCGCGAGCGCGACGGTCCCGTCAGTCGCGAGCTTGTTCGGATCGAGCAGCACGCGCGGCGTGCCGTGCTCGCCGCGGCGCACGAACGTCACGCTCTGGTTCTGCAGCCCGGTGTTGCGCGAGAAGAACCACCACGGTCCTTGGTGATAGGGCGCGCTGACTTTCTGGTAGTCGATGAGCTTGCGGTACGCGTCGCGGATCGCGCTGCGCTGCGGGATCGCGTCGAGGTACGAGCGCGTGAGGTCGCCTTCCGCTTTCACCCAGGCGGCGGTCTGCGGTGCGTCCACGTCTTCCATCCAGCGGTACGGATCCGCGACCGCCGTTCCGAAGAACGTGTCGGACACGGTGCCGCGCGGCGCGTCGGGATACGCGAGCTTCGTGCCCGCGGCAAAGACGGGGGACGCAGCGAGAAGCACCGCTGCGATGGTGAAGGAGAGGCGTCGCATCGCGAGCCTCTTCTCCGTATTAAACCGGAGGCGCCTGCACCCCGTGCGCAAAGGCTTCCAAGCGCATCCGGTCGATCGCGCGGACGCGCCCGCGGTCGAGCTGGACGGCCTGCGCGTTCTTGAGGCGGATCAGCGCCCGCGCGGCCATGTCGCGCACGGTGCCGGCCGCGGCGGCGATCTGCGCTTGCGACAGGTTCTCGACGCCCGGCAAGCCGGGCGCCATCCCCGTGGTCGCGGGCGCGTACGACATCAAGAACTTGGCGACGCGCTGCAAAACGTGCGCGAACGCCAAATCGGCGATCGTGTCGATCGACCGGCGGCGCGCTTGCGACGACGCCGCCAGAAATCCGAGCGCGAGCTCGCTGTCGTTGCGCACCGCGTGCAGCACGGCTTCGGACGGCACGAGCACGATCGTGCAGTCGGTGAGCGACTCCGCGCGCGTCGTCGCGCCGCCGCCGTCGAACGTGCCCGACTCGTTGAGCGGATCGTGCGTGAGACGCTCGCCCAGCGCGTGCGTCTTCCCGTCGGGCGAGAGCAGCGTGTACACCACTTTGCCGCTGCGAACGAAGCCGAGATACGGCCACATCTCGCCTTCGTCGAAGATGGTCTCGCCCGTGCGGTACGAGCGCTCCGTCGCGACCGTCGCGAGCTCGTTGATCGTCGACTGCTTGGCGTTGGCGAACGGTGCCGTGTGCGACAGGAACGTCGCCGTGTCCGCGCGCTCGTCGATACGCTCGAGCCGGATCGTCCAGCGGCCGCTGCCGAGGTTGCGCGCGTCCCAAGAAAAACGGCCCGGCCGGTACTGCTGGAACTCGTTGCGCAGCGAGCGCGGATCGCTCTCCTCGTTGAGCTCGAGGATGCCGCCGACCGGCAGCTTATCGAAGGTTTCGAAGATCCGCGCGCTTCTGTTCTGGGCGGGAAGGGTGCGCGCGTCGATGGAGGCGGACGGCGCGCGGCTCGGTGGCATCGTCCGTGGGATGCGGTCGCAGGGGGCCCTTTCCCTGCGCAGGAACCCGCGGGGCGATGCACCCGCTGCGGCTACGCCTCTCGCGCGGGCTCGACGTCCTCGCCGTCATCGTCGTCCTCGCCGCGATCGTCCGGCTGGGCATCCTGCCGCGCTTGCACCGCGACGTCGTCCAGGCTCCGCCGGTCTCGCTGGCGGCCCTCGACGGCGGCCGGTTCGACCTCGAGCGCCGCCGCGGGCGGCTCGTGTTCCTCGAGTTCTGGACGACGTGGTGCGGCCCGTGCAAAGACGCGATCCCGCTGGTGCAGCGGTTTCACCGCCGCCATCCGGAGATCGACGTTGTGTCGGTCGACGTCGGCGAGCCGGTGTGGCTCGTGCGGCAGTACGCCGCCAAGCTGAAGATGGACCACGTCGTGCTCGACCCCGACATGACGGTCGCGCACGCGTTCGGCGTGACCGGTTATCCAACGCTGGTCGCGATCGACGCAGCCGGTCGCGTGCGCGCGAGCTGGTCCGGTTTCAACCCCGACATCGAAAGCGAGATGTCGGACGCGGTCAAAAAGTACGGCGCCGCGGTGAAGACCGCGAACCTGTAGCCTAGCGCCCCGTGAATTCGGCCTTGCGCTTGTCGAGGAACGCGCGCGAGCCTTCTTTGAAATCCGCCGTCGTCACGCACTGGCCGAACAACAGCGCTTCGAGCGCGAGCGCGTCGTCGAGCGGCAGCGACGCGCCTTCGTTGACCGCGCGCTTCGTCGCCGCGATCGCGAGCGGCGCTTTCCCCGCGATCAGTCCCGCGATGCGCTGCGCCTCGGCGAGCAGACCGTCCAGCGGCACGACTTTCTGCACGAGCCCGATGCGCAGCGCTTCCTGCGCGTCGACCATCTCGCCGGTCAGACACATGTACATCGCGGCGCCTTCGCCGAGCAGCCGCGTCGTGCGCTGCGTGCCGCCGTAGCCGGGCAGGATGCCGAGGTTCACCTCGGGCTGGCCGAACTTCGCGTTCTCGCTCGCGATGCGAATGTCGCACGCGAGCGCGAGCTCGCAGCCGCCACCGAGCGCGAAACCGTTGACCGCCGCGATCACCGGCACGCGCAACCGTTCGAGCGCGCGTGTGAGCGCCTGGCCTTTGCGCGCCTGCGCTTCGCCGGCGCGCGCGTCGGGCAGCGCGTTGAGCTGCCCGATGTCAGCGCCGGCCGCGAACGCCTTCGCGCCGGCGCCGGTGAGGATCACCGCGCGCAGCGCGTCGTCGGCGGCGAGCTGCGCGAACGCGGCGCTCAGCTCGTCGAGCATCTGAAGGTTAAGAGCATTTAAGACGGCGGGCCGGTTGAGCGTGACGGTCGCAACGGCGCCGTCGCGCTCGACGAGGATGGTGTCCATGGCCGCCCGCCGTACGGCGGGCTTTGAGTCCGGCCCTCCCTCTGCTATGGTGAGGATGCCATGCGAACCGCCTACCACCAGGCGCTGGAGAACACGCGCCTCGACGTCGTCCGGTTGGGCGCGCTCGTCTCCGACGCCATTCGCTCCGCGATGCAAGCGCTCGAACGGCGCGACGTCATTCTGGCCGGCCACGTCGTCGCCGGTGACGACGAGATCGACGACACGCGCCGCCGCGTCGAGACCGCGTGCATCGAGCTGATCTGGAAGCAGCAGCCGGTGGCGGGTGAGCTGCGCCACATCGCGGGGATGCTCCAGATCGTCACCGACCTCGAGCGGATCGGCGACTATGCCGTCGACATCGCGAAGAACGCGATCAAGCTGTCCGACGTGGCGGTCCGCCCGGCGAGCGTCGAGGTGGGGCGTATCGCCAACCTGGCCTACGAGATGCTGCAGGACGTGATGCGCGCCTACCGCGAGGGAGACGCCGCGCTCGCGGACGACGTTATCGAGCGGGACGACGAGGTCGACACCCTCTACCGCAACGGGATCGAAGCGCTCCAAGCGGAGATGCAGCGCGATCCGGGTACGGTACCGGCAGGCACCCTCTTGCTCTTCGTGGTCTCGATCGTCGAGCGGGTGGGCGACCGAGCCCAGAACATCGCCTGGCACACCAAGGACGTCTACTCGTGAAAAGATTGCTGACCGCCCTGGCCCTCGGGATCGCGCTCCTGGCGCCGACCACGTCCGCGCTCGCCGCGGACCGCGACGTGAAGCTGACGCTCGACGGGCGGCCGGTCGACCGTGCCGGCGGCGTCGCCGTCCTGCGCAACGGCGTCGTGTACGCCGACGTGGTTCCGCTGATCAAATCGTTCGACGGATTGCTGACGTTTCAGGGCAACGCGGTGGTGGTGACCATCCACGGCATCACGGGCCGCTTCACGGAGGGCAGCCGCACCGCGCTCATCAACCAGGGCGCCGTGACGATGCGCGGCCAGACGTTCAAGCGCAACGGCGACTGGTACGTGCCGCTCGAGACGTTCATCACCCAAATCGCAAAGGCCAAGCTGCACGTGAACGCCGCGCAGACGCAAGCCGACATCTCGGTGAACAGCGCGATTTGATCCTTCGACAAGCTCAGGACAAGCTTGCGATGGCGGCGCCGCTGGCGCGGGAGGCGTTCGCGCTCGCGCCGGGGCTCGTCTACGTCAACCACGCCGCGGTCGGCGTGCTGCCGGTGGCGACGCGCGACGCGCTGCACGCGATGATCGACGACCATGCCGCGCGCGGCGTGCTCGGAACCTGGTCGCGCGAGGCCGCGGTACCCGACTACCGGCGCCGCATCGCCGCGCTCGTCGGCGGCCGCGGCGAGGAGATCGCGCTGCTGCGCAACACCGGCGATGGTGCGACGGTTATCGCGCAGGGGCTCGACCTCGGCGCCGGCGACGAGGTGATCACCGGCGCGAACGAGTTCGGAGCGAACGCCTATCCGTGGCTCGCGCTGCGCGAGCGCGGCGTCACGGTGACGCTGATCGGCGCGCCGCAAGAGCGCATGACGCCCGACGTGCTGCGCCGCTACATCTCGTCGCGGACGAAGGTCGTCGCGGTGTCGTGGGTGACGTTCGACGACGGCTACCGCCACGATCTCGCGGCGCTGGCGGAGGTGGCGCACGCGCACGGCGCGCTGTTCGTCGTCGACGCGATCCAGGGGCTCGGCGCGTTCCCGCTCGACGCGAACGCGACGGACGTCGACGCGATCTACGCCGGCGGTGCGAAGTGGCTCATGGCGCTGCAAGGCGTGAGCTTTCTGTGGCTGCGCGCCAACCTGCTCGACCGCGTCGCGCTGCGCATGCCTGGCTGGCGCTCCTACGCGGACATCTGGGACTTTCTGGACTACACGCAAGCCCCCGCGCCCGACGCATCGCGCTACGAAGGCGGCACGCCGAACTTTCTGGGCGCGCTCTCGCTGGCGACGTCCATCGAGCTCCTCGCGAACGCCGGCATCGACCGCATCGGCGCGCACGTGCTCGCGCTGACCGACCGGCTCGTAGCGGGCCTCCAGTCGCGCGGCTACACGATCGTGGGCGACCGCTCGCGCGACGACGTGAAATCCTGCATCGTACTGTTCCGCCGCGACGGCGTCGATCCGGTCGCGCTGGGCAAACGCCTCAACGAAGCAAAGATCTGCACGACGTTCCGCCCCACCGGCATCCGCGTCGCCCCGCACGGCCACAACACCCCGGACGACATCGACGCAATCCTCGACGCGCTGCCGTAACTCATGTCAGCATGACAAAAGCATGCGGATTACTTTCCGCCGCCGTTCGATGTTGCGAAGATGCCGGCGAATAGGTTGATCACCATGCCCACGATCACGGAGTTGTACGCGAACGAGATGATCGAGTGGACCATTACCTCGCGGCGGATGCGCGTCTCGGTGACTTGCGGGTCGGACACCGCGAACGACGTGCCGATGCAAAACGAGAAGTACGCGAAGTCGTAGTCGGAGGGGTCTTCGGTGCCTGGAAACACGAAGCCGCCGGGCTCACCGTCCTGGTCCTCATCGAACCAGAACAGGTGCGCGTAGCGAAACGTGTAGACGGTGTGCACCACGAACCAGCCCGCCGCGATCGCGAGCACGCCGAGCGCGTACGCCGCCCACTTCTCGGAACCCGTCTTGACCTGCGGCCCGTGGCCGATGATCGCCACGGCGGCAACCAGCCCGACGACGACCGTCCCGAGCACGATCAGCAGCACCGTATTGCGGCCCGGATCGTCGAGCGCGGCGCGCGCGCGCGTCAGCCGCGGATCGACGTGCAGCCCGACGATCCAGAAAAACCCGAGCAGCGTGAGGACCGCGCCGTCATATGCCGCGACGAAACGCGTCGCGCCGTGCAGCCACGTGGGCACCGCGAAGAAGATGACGATGCCGACGACCAGCGCGCTCCCGAACGACATCAGCCGGTGGCGGTTGCGCATGCGGCGCTGGGCCGCGGTCTCGTCCTCTTTCTTGCTCAGAAGCCGTCGTCCGCGATCCGGCACGAGGCCATGATCGCATCGCTCATCCCGTGGATCAGACGCTTGTCGGCCGGCGCGACGGTGGCGAGGATCCCGCCCAGCCGCGTCTCGTCACCGACCACGAAGTAGTACGGGCACAGCCGCACGCGTCCGTCCATCACCTTGATCTCGCCGGTGGATGTCGAGAGAAACGGCACGCGCACGCGCTTGCCCTTGTGGAAGCGCTGCAAGATGTACGGCGTATGGTCGAACGATTCACGTGCTTGCTGCAGCGCGGCGCGCCACTCTTCGCGGGTGAGATCGTTGGCGACCTTGACCCCTTTGGAACCCCACGCGAGCTCGCTGAAACCGGACGGTTTGAGCACGTAGTCGCGCTCGCTCTTACCCAGCTCCTCGAGCTGCGACCAGTCGTGCACCGGCACGCCGTTGGCGGTGAGGTCCACGATCGCGGCTTGCCACGGAAGCGGTCGCGGGTCGACGATCCACGTGCGCGGGAAGATTCCGAGCAGCCGTTCGTCGAGCACCGGCCCGAGCTCGCTGCGCCAGTACGGGCGCAGCCCCGGGTGGTGGAACAGCGCGAACGTCGACTTCTCCTCGAAGTGCGCTTTGGGCGGAGGCGTGATGCGCACGCGGTTGTGGCGCGCGGCGTACAGGATCAGCTCTTGCTTGGAGATGTTGAGCAGGTCGAACAGCTCGAAGTTGCGATACAGAACGTCGATCTTCGCTTCACGGCCGTCGGCTTGGCGCACGAAGAGCGCGTCCTCGGTGAACACGACGTCCGCCGGCGCGCAGACGATGACGTCGGCCAGCCCCAGCGCGTTCACGCGCGTCGCCAGCCAAGACATCTCGGGGCGGTAGTCGTTCGACTCCGCGCTCACGACCACGGCGGCGGTCGGGTGCTCCTTCGCCGCGACCGACGCGAGCATCTCGGCGAAGCGCTGGGGGATCCCGTCGACGCCGCCGATGCTGTCGCTGCCGACCTCGCAGTACGTGCGCGCGAGCGCGGTGGTGAACCCCATCCCGCCCGGGACGCTGTCCAGCTCGCTCGCGATGTAGCCGTCATCGGTCAAAATGAGGTCGGGCCGGATGACGCGCGGGACGTCTTGCTTGAAACGGTTCTGCCGCGCGAGCTTGACGATCTGCTCGGGCTTACCGCGGTCGAGCTCTTCGGCGATGAACGCCGGCGCGGTGCCGCGCGCGCTGCGCAGGTAGAGGGCGTTGAGCGCCCGGTAGAAAGCGAGCAGGTCGTTGCCGAGCGACTCGATCGCGGCGGCGGTCTTGGGAGCCAGCGGGAAGGGCTCGGGGGAGACGCGCCAGGGGACCGCGCTGTCGGCGCCGTCCGGGACCCGGAAAAGGCCGGGTGGTAAGTGGTCCGTGACGTACCGGGCACGACCGATCGCGTCGAGCTCCGGGGCCACGCTGGTACAGGACATCAGTAGCGTCGACACCGCATTTCTGTGCCCTAGAACCGGTCCGCCGCGGCGCGGTTGCGCGGCGCGGCGGGGCTATTTCAGCGGGACCGCGCCGGGCAGGAGCAGCGCGTGCTCGATGACGACGCCGGCCTCGCGGTACGCCAGCGTGATGTGCAGCGTGAACTGCAAGCCGAGCGGCGCCAGGGAGACGTCGTCGACGGCGCGCGAGGTGGCCGCGCCCGGGAGCACTTCCACCGACGTGGTGTGGTTGAACGACGTCGAGGCGTTCTTGAACGTCTCGGTGACGGCGACGGTCTTGCCGCTGTTCGGCGCGCCTGCGCATACGGTCACGGCGACGGCCTGGCCGCCCACGGGAAACGACTCGTGCGAACACCGCTGAGCCGGTTGCGCGAACGCGGGCACGGTGCTCGCAACGGCGAGCGCGAGGACCGCTATGGAGGTGCGCATGTGCCGTCAACGTATTCGACGGGTCGGCCGTTGCGCATCCTAGCGAGCACCAGGACGCATCCCGGGGACCTCAGCGGGGTACCGTACCGGCCGAAGATCTACAAGAATGCCGCCCACACCGAACATCGACCTCATCGCGCTGGACCTCGACGGAACGCTGCTCGCCCCGGACGAGACCATTAGCGCACGCAACCGCGCCGCCATCAAGGAAACGCTCCTGGCGGGCATCCGCGTCGTCCTGGTGACGGGGCGCGGCGTCGACACGCCGATTCGCGTCTCCAAAGAGCTCGGGCTGAACTTGCCCGTGATCTGCTGCCACGGCGCGCTGACCAAGGATTTCGGGGCGAACAAGACGCTGCTGCACGTGCCCGTCCCGCTGCAGCATGCCAAGGACATGGTGCAGTTCGCCGAGCGCGAAGGGCTCGCGGTCGCGATCTACGTCGGCGAGGCGTTCTACCGCCTGCAGGGCTCGCACGTCTACATGGACGACATGCGCGGCCCGGGCTGGTACGAAGCGCCGTCGCTGGCCGAGATCCTCACCGAAGCGCCGACGTTCATCCGCTTCTTGGGCGCCGAGTCGGTCGAGCGCATGCAGCGCGAGTTCGGCGACCTGCCGCTGAGCTTCCGCTACGAGACGTGGCTGGACTTCGTCGAGTGCGCGGTGCTCAACCGCAACGCCAGCAAGAAGAACGCGCTCGCCCAACTCTGTGCCGATTTCGGCGTGCCGGCCGAACGCGTGCTCGCGATCGGCGACTCGCGCAACGACGTGCCGATGATGCGCTGGGCCGGCATCGGTGTCGCGATGGGCAACGCGCTGCCGGAGGTGCGCCAATCCGTCCGCCACGTGACAGCCCCGAACGACCGCGACGGAGTCGCGCTCGCGATCGAGCGGTTCTGCGCGCCGCGCGAACGCAAGTCGGCATGACCATGCAGCCCGCCGCGCCGAGCCCGCAGTACGACAACGAGCTGCGCACTTTGCTCGCGCAGCGCGATTGGGAAGCATTGCGTGAGTTCACGCGCAAGCACAACCAGATCCCGGACGACGTGTACGGCCAGGACCGCCACTTCTGGGAAGTGCTCGTGCACAAGCTGACCTGCAACCGCCTCGACCTGCTGGGCCTGCACGACGACTCGCGCGCGTGGCTGAAAGAACACGGCTACACGACCGACATCGGCGGCGTGTGACGGAGACGCTCGTGACGGCGCGCGTGCTCGCGTTCGCACGGCTGCGCGAGCTGCTGGGCTTTGGGGAACGTCGTGTTGCCGTAGCGGATGGCACGGCGATCGACGGCTTGTGGGCGCAGCTCGCGGCCGATGCACCGCAGCTCGCGGGCCTGCGCGCGTCGACGCGCTTCGCGCGCAACGGCGAGCTCGTCGATGGAAATACGCTCGTGCGCGAAGGCGACGAGATCGCGCTGCTGCCGCCGGTCGGCGGCGGATGAGCGCCGCGTTCGGGCGGACACGATGATCTCGACGTTCGCGGCTGTGGCGGAATGATGATCGCACTGTCGGCGGACCCGCTCGACGTCGCCGCGCTGGAGCGTGCGGTGAAGACGGACGCGTACGGCGCCGTCGTGACGTTCCTCGGAACCACGCGCGAAACGTCCGCCGACGATCCGCGCCCGGTCGCGGCGCTGGAATACGAAGCATACGATTCGCTGGCCGTCTCGGAGATGGAGAAGATTGCAGGCGAGACGCGCGCGCGCTTCGGCCCGCTCGGCATCGCGATGGTGCACCGAACGGGCCGGGTGGAGCTGGGCGAACCGTCCGTCGCGGTCGTCGTCGCCGCGCCGCACCGAGGCGCGGCCTTCGACGCCTGCCGCTACGCGATCGACGCCCTCAAGACGCGCGTCGACGTATGGAAGCGCGAGATCTATCGAGACGGCGACGCCGCCTGGATCGCGAACACCCCGCCGTGAACGTCGTTCTGCACCGCATCGAGATCGATGCCACGACAAACGCCGATGTCACCCTGAGCTTGTCGAAGGGTGCGCCACCCAACTCGATCGCAGTCCTCGAGTACGAGCCGCGGCGCGCGCGCGACGTCACGCTGGTCGTCGGACACGGCTACTCCAGCTCGAAGCAAAACCTCGACGGGTTGTGCGCGTTCCTCGCGAGCCACGGCTTCGGCGTATTCTCGTTGGACTTCCCGGGCCACAAACTCGGCGCGAGCGGCGGGCGCCTGCGCAGCGTGCACGACCTCTTCGACGCGATGGAAGCGGTCGTGCGGTTCGCGCGCGACCGCGGCGCGAGCACCGTGTACGCCGTCGGCCACAGCATGGGCGCGACGACCGCGCTCTGCGTCGCGGGCCGCGACGAATCGCTCGCGGGCGCGATCTCGATCGCGACCGGTTACGGCCGCCCGTCGGTGCTGGACGCGCTCGCCGCGCGCGGCGTCGTCGACCTCCGCTCGTCGTATGTCGACGGCCTGACCCTGCAAGAGATCGCGCACGAATGGACGCCGCTCGTCGACGAAGCGCTGCCGCGGCTTGCCGGACGGCCGGTGCTCTTCATCGCGGCGGAGCGCGACGGCATGGTGTCGCGCGCGTCGGTGAGCGAGCTGTACGACCGCGCATTCGAACCGAAGACGTTCGCGACGGTCGGCAGCGATCACACGTTCGCCGGCGACAACAGCCGCACGGCCGTTCTGCAATGGCTCAACGCGCTGCACCCGCGCGCCGCCGCGCCGCCGCCGGATGCGAACGCAACCCCGTTGATCGACGCCCCGCTCTAAGGACCGTGAGAGCGGCAACGGGTTCTGAGATCACCTCCTGATGGAGACGATGGCCGGGCGCGGCGATCTGCGGCGGTACAGCCGGCATCTCTTGATCCCCGAGGTGGGGCTCGCGGGCCAGGAACGGCTGGCGCGCGCGCGCGTGCTGGTGATCGGAGCCGGCGGGCTGGGCTCGCCGGTGCTCGCGTACCTCGCCGCCGCGGGCGTCGGCCGGATGGTCGTGATCGACGACGATACCGTCGACGTGACGAACTTGCAGCGCCAGATCTTGTACGATACCGCCGACGTCGGCGAATCCAAGGCGCATCGCGCCGCGGAGCGCCTGCGCGCGCTCAACCCGCAGATCGCGATCGACGCGCTCGCGACACGCTTCACCGCGAGCAACGCGCGCGAGCTGGTGCGCATCGTCGACGTCGTCGTGGACGGCAGCGACACGTTCTCGACGCGCTATCTCGTCAACGACGCGTGCGTGCTCGAAGGCAAGCCCGACGTGCACGGCGCGATCTTCCGGTTCGACGGTCAGCTCTCGGTGTTCGGCGCACCAGGCGGCCCGTGTTACCGCTGTCTGTATCCGGAGCCGCCGCCCGAGCATCTCGTGCCGTCGTGCAGCGAAGGCGGCGTGCTCGGTGTGCTCGCGGGGATGGTCGGCACGTTTCAAGCCAACGAGACGATCAAGCTGATCCTCGGCATCGGGACGCCGCTGGTCGGGCGGCTGCTGCTCATCGATGCGCTCGACGCGCGCGTGCGCGACGTGCGCATCGCGCGCGATCCGGCGTGTCCGCTGTGCGGCGAAGCGCCGTCCATCACCGAGGTCGGCAGCATCCCGGACCGGACCGCGCCGCCGAGCACGGTCCCCGAGCTCGATCTCGACGCGTTCGACGAAGTGCTCGGCGCGGGTGCCGTGCTGCTCGACGTGCGCGATCCGCACGAGCGCGCCCTCGGCGACGTCCCCGGCGCGATCGCGATCCCCGCGACCGTGCTGGAGGCACGGATGCACGAGCTCGACACCGCGAAGACGTACGTCGTCGCGTGCCGCGTGGGCACGAAGTCGCGCTGGGCCGCCGAACGCCTCAAGGAGGCGGGGTTCGGCAGGGTCTATCATCTGCGTGATGGCCTGCTCGCGCTTGCCGCCCGTGACGCCGCGTTCGATCTGTTCTAAGCTCCCGCCGCTCGCGATCGCGCTGATCGCCGCTGCGACCGTCGCGCTGCTGCCGCAGCGGGCGTCCGCTGATGACCGCGACGCGATCGAGCGCGGCCGAACCGCCGGCCGCGGCGTGCTGCTCATGCGCGATCCGCGCGCGTGCGGGATCGCGTTGCTGCACGCGCGCTGCCTCGTCGACGTCGATGCGTTCCTGCAGCGCCACGGCCGCGCGGACAGCGACTACAAGACCGTACCGCACATCGGAGCGCATCCCGCGACGGGACTGCGTGCGTTCGTCACCGACGGCGACCGCGAAGCGATGGATTTCGCGCTCGATTGGTTCAACAACGTGCAGAGCACCGAGCAGATGTGGAAGGAAGACGCGCGCGCCGCGGCACTCTTCGACGCCGGCGTGGAAGACGTTCTGCTGCCGGCGGCGCGCGGTGCGCCGATCCTCGAAACGCTGGCGATGGGCGGCCCGGTCGGCGACCTCGCGGATCGGAGCGCACGGATCCCGGCGGGCACGTTCGCCGTCGACATCGGTCCGATCCGCGGCGGCGCCACGCTCGATTCGAAGCCGGGCGTCGTGGGCGGGATTGCGTATCAGCGGCATGCGCGGCTGCCGCCGGGCGGGCGAAAGTTCGCATACGATCTCGTCGCCGCGGTCGATGCGGCGCTGCCGCCGCCGCCGTTCGCGACGCCGGCGTACGCCGACGGACCAGCGGGCGACGCGGCGCTCGGCATCGCGGCGGCTACGGTCCGCGAGCTTAGCGACGCGCCCGGTTTCTGGCTGGTCCAAGCGGACGTTCAGCGCTTCATCGACGACTATGTCGCGCGGCTGCGTGTCGTCGCCCCGGAGCGCGCACGGGACGCCGACGACGTGCGCGTCAAGCTGCGCGGCGCCGCCGGCGTGGATTTCGCCGAGCTCCAGGCGGCGCAGACGCGGCTGCTCGGCGCGGTGTTCGGCCCGCCCACCGATCGGGCGACGCGCGCGGCGACCGCCTTTGCCGCGGCGCAGATACCGTACAACGCGATGATCGTGCGCGATGCAAAAACCGCTGCGGCGCTGCTCGGGGCGGTCGCAAGCTCCGACGCTCTCGACGCGATCCCGGGCTTTGCGTCCGCGCGCGCCGAAGCGAAGGCACTGGCGCCGTCCGACTGGGCCGCGCAGTACAAGCTCGGGCTACGGCTCGTCGAGATCCTCACGAAGGGCGGCTCCAACTGATCCAGGTGTTTCCGACGAAGTTCGCCGAAGCGCGCGTCTTCATCCCCGACGTGTACGAGGACGACCGCGGTCTCTTCAAAGAGACGTGGTCGGACCCGAAGTATGCCGCGCTCGGTCTCGACATTCGTTTCGCGCAGGACTCGTCGTCGCGTTCGGCGCGCAACGTGCTGCGCGGTCTGCACTACGATCTCCGCATGGCGAAGCTCGTGCAGTGCTTGCGCGGCAGCATCTTCGACGTCATCGTCGACCTGCGCCGCGAGTCGCCGACGTACTTGCAGTGGGAGAGCTTCGAGCTGACCGACCGCAACCACAAGCAGCTTTTCGTGCCGGCCGGCTTCGCGCACGGATTTCTGGCGCTCGACGACGACGTCGTCGTGCACTACAAGAACAGCGTCCCCTACGACGCGGCGCAAGAAGGTGCGGTGTCGTGGCGCAATCCGCGCATCGGTATCGCATGGCCGCTGACGAGCGAGCCGCGGCTGTCCGCCAAGGACGCCGCCGTGCCCGAGGATCAGCTGCCATGACGGAGTCACGCTCCGCGTGATCGCTCGCCGGTTCGGACCGACGGGCCGCGACGTGCCGGTCGTGGGCCAGGGCACCTGGAACGTGCCGACGCGCGGCGCGCGCGCCGACGACGCGAAGCGCGCGCTGCGGCGTGGCATCGAGCTCGGGATGGTGCACGTCGACACCGCGGAGATGTACGGCGACGGCGCCGCGGAGCGCCTCGTCGGCGAAGCGATCGCGGGCCTGCCGCGCGAGCAGCTCTTCCTCGTCTCCAAAGTGCTGCCGTCGAACGCGACGTACGACGGCACCATCCGCGCGTGCGAGGCGTCGCTCAAACGGATGCGGGTCGACTATCTCGACTGCTACCTGCTGCACTGGCGCGGCAGCGTGCCGCTCGGCGAGACGATGCGCGCGCTGGAGAAGCTGGTCCGCGACGGCAAGACGCGCGCGCTGGGCGTCAGCAACTTCGAGGTGACCGACCTCGAAGAAGCGCGCACCGCGCTCGAGACGGAACCGATCGCGTGCAACCAGATCCTGTATCACCTCGGCGAACGCACGGCCGAAGGGCACGAGATGGAATATTGCCGCGAGCACGGCATCGCGATCGTCGGCTACACCCCGTTCGGGCGCGGCGATTGGACCGACCGCCCCGGCGCGCGCGTCATCGAGGGGATCGCGCGCAAGCACGGCGTGACGCCGCACGCGGTGATCCTCGCCTTCCTGACCCGCCAACCGATCAATTTCGTGATCCCGAAATCCTCGACGATCGAGCACGTTGAGGAGAACGCCGCCGCAGGCGACCTGCGCCTGGAGGCTGCGGAGATCGCCGCGATCGACGAAGCCTTCCCGGTAAAACGCCGCCGTGGAGGCCTGCCGACGCTCTGACGCCGCGGAGCTTGCCGCGGCGGTCAAAGCAATTGCGCGTGCGAACGGCGCGGCTGCGGTGCGCATCGCCGGCGCGGGCGCCGACGCGCCCAATCGCGACCGCATGCGCGCCGCGATCGCGCGCGGTGATGTGGCGACGTGGTCGTACGATGACGCTTACGCGAGCGCCGCAAGCGATCCCACGACGCTCCTTCCCGGCGCGCGCAGCGTCGTCTGCATCGCCGTACCGTATGCGACGCCCGTGCCGCGCGAGCGGCGCGGGCGGGGGCGCGTGTCGGCGTATGCGTGGTCGTCCGACTATCATCGCCGCATGCAGTCGACGTTGCGCGAGATCGCCGCGCGTATCGAAGCGCTAGCGCCCGCCGATGCGGCGCAAGGCGGACGCCCCATGACACGCGTCGTCTGCGACACCGCGCCGCTCGCGGAGCGCGCGTTCGCCGCGCGCGCCGGGCTGGGGTGGGTCGGCAAGCACACGAGCCTCATCGTCAAGGGGCTCGGCTCCGCGGTGTTCCTCGGCGAGATCGTCACCACGCTGGAGCTCGAACCGGATCCGCCGCTGCGTGCGTCCTGCGGCGCGTGCACGCGCTGCGTCGACGTCTGCCCGACCGGCGCCTTGCGCGGCGACGGCACGATGGATGCGACGCGCTGCATAAGCGATCTCACCCAGCGCCGTGACGCTATCCCGCGCGCGTTGCGCTCGCTGGTCGGCACGTGGGTCTGGGGCTGCGACCTCTGCAACGACGCGTGCCCGCCCAGCGTACAGGCCGGCCGCGCGGGCAATGCAGCCTTTGCGCCCCTCGACGATGAGGCCGCGGCGCCGGATCTCCACGCGCTGCTCCGCGTCCGCGGCGCCGCCTTCGAGAACGTCCGGCGAACCGCGATGGGCTGGCGGGGCGCCGCCGTCCTGCGCCGCAACGCGGCCGTCGCTCTGGGCAACGGCCTCGACCGGGCCGACGTGCCGGCGCTCGCCGAGGCGCTGCGCGACGATCCGAGCCCGCTCGTGCGCGGTCATGCGGCATGGGCGCTCGGCCGCATCGCGTCCCCCCAGGCCTTTGCGGCATTGCGGTCGGCCGCCGGCACCGAGACCGACCCGGCGGTCGCCGAGGAAGTGACCGCCGCGCTGGAACCGTTGGGACCCGCGGCGGCGTTCAACCATGCGAAGCCATGAAGCCGAACCGCCGTATTTTTGCATCCCTGATCGCAGCCGCGTTCGCCGCGCTCGCCGTCCCGTCGCTCTCCGCCTCCGCGCAGGACGATCTCTACACGCGTATGCAGCGCGTGAACAACGGGCTCAACACGTATCAAGCCGACGTCACCGTCGCGATCAAGATGAACACGTTCCCGTACCTCAGCCCGACGCTCGAGGGCAAAGCGTTCTACAAGAAGCCCGACAAGAACGCCGTCCAGTTCCAGTCGGTGCCCGCGCTCGCCGGTCAGCTCAAGAAGGTGGTCGGCCAGATGGAGCCGCCCTCGGACTGGCCCAAGCTGTACGAAGTCACCAAGAACAGCGACGACGGCTCGGTCGCCATGTTCAAGCTCGTGCGCAAGAAGAACGGCCGCATCGACCACGTGGACGTCAAGGTCGACGACAAGACGGCGACCGTCAGCGAGATGACGTACTTCTACAAGGACGACGGCGGCTCGATCAAGTTCACGAACACGTACGATCAGATCGGCGGCAACTACCTGGTCAAGGCGCAGACGGGCAAGGTCGACATCCCGCACTACAACGCCGACATCAGCTCGACGTTCGCGAACTACAAGATCAACGTCCCCGTCAACGACGCGGTCTTCAAAGACTAAATCCGGGGCGTCGGGCCGATGGTGACCCGCGCCCAATGTCACCCTGAGCCTGTCGAAGGGTGCGCCACGACCGCGCCACATGCGTCCCCGAGCCGTAGCCAGTGCCGGTAGCCATGATCGTGGCGCATGCTTCGACAGGCTCAGCATGACATGGGCCGAACTCAAGCCACGATGATCGATCTCATCGAGGCGGTGGCTCAGCCGCTGGTCGACGCCTTTCGGCGGCCGATCACGTACCTGCGCGTCTCGGTGACCGACCGCTGCAACTTGCGCTGCGTCTACTGCATGCCGGAAGCGGGCTTGCCGTGGATCGCCAAGCCCGACATCCTCAGCTACGAGGAGATCGTGAGCATCGTGCGCGCGGCCGCGAGCATCGGCGTGCGCAGCATCCGCCTCACCGGCGGCGAGCCGCTGATCCGCCGCGACCTCGATCAGCTCGTCGCGCTGATCGCGGCGATCCCCGGGATCGACGATATCGCACTCTCGACGAACGCCCTGCTGCTCGAACAGCAGGCGCCGG
>DASWRD010000128.1:0-42765 GCA_036403315.1 Candidatus Elarobacter sp. | reverse complement strand
GGCAGCGTGGCGGCGACCGTGCGGTATTCGATCTGCGAGCCGTCGGCGAAGCGCGCGAGCAGAAACGTGTCGGGCCCGCGCCACAGCGCCGTGCGCAGCTTCGTGAGCAACGTGGGGCGCAGCGCGAACGACGCGACGACGAACTCATCCGGCGAGCGCGCCGGCGGCACCGCGACCGGCACGTTGATCGCGACGCGGTCCGCGCGCCCCGCGGGCTCGGCGTCGCAGTGCGCGGCCGCCGCGCGCCGCAGCAGCACGTAGCTGCGGTTCCCTTCGGTCTGCACGTCGGGCGCGGCGACGGCGTAGCGGCACAGCAGCTCCGTCGTCGTCGCGGGCGCGTCGCCGAACGGATAGCGGTGGTCGATCGAGATGTAGTCGTACAGCGTGTACGCCGCACCGCGCGCGACGAGCGCGTCGCGGTTGAGCGCGTCGAGCGCCGGCGTGTACGCGCTGTACGCCTGGAACACCGGCAGCGGCGCCCAGTGCAGCGCGCCCGCGCGAACGATCGCCGTCTCCCACGGCAGCACGTCCACGGTCGCCGTCCCGATGCGGTCGCGGATCGCTTTCGGGAGCCGGTCCGCCGCGAGCGACGCGTCGCTCTGCGCGGCTAGTTCCGCGGCGACGCGGCGCGGCTGCATCAGAAACGCCGCGCCTCGCGCGACGCGAGCGGGATGGAAGAACGGCGAGACGGCGTTGAACACGAGCAGCTGCGCCCACACCAGCGCGCCGAACGCGAGCACCGTCGTCGCGGCGCCCAGCGCCGCCGCGGCGTTGCGGCGCAGGCTCACCGCGAGCAGCGGCGCGACGACGGCGGCCGTATCGAAGAAGTACAGAATGTGCCCGTCCTGGCGCACGAAGCCGTGCTTCCACGCGAGGAACATCACGACGCAGGCCATCAGCGCGGGCGCGGGCTTGCGCTCGCGCACCGCGAGGAACGCGAGCGCGGCGATCGCCGCACCGACCGCGAGCGCGACGGCGATCTGAAGCCGCGGGCCGCGCAGCTCCATCCCGGCGGAGTAGCCGCCCGAGATCGCGGCCGCGCTGCGCGCGTACGCGCCGAGCGCCGCCGGCGAGAACCCGAACGCGACGGCGAGCCCCACCACGACGATCGCCGCGCACACGCCCGCCGCGATCAGCACGGCGCGCCGGAGCCGGCGCGGGCCGCGCACGGCACCCACCAACCACACCGCGGCGGCGGCGGCGAGCGCATCGACGCCCAGCGTGTACTTCGAAAGCAAACCGACGAGCCCGACGACGCCGACGACGAGCCCGACGAGCGGCGCCGCCGCGGGGTACCGGCCGGCGCGCACGAGCAGCGCGAGCACGCCGAAGAGCGCGGCGTAGTCGAGCGACACGTTCGTCGCGACGAAGACGACGATCGCGACCACGGCGAGCTTGAGCGGGATCCCGGCGCGGCCCGCGACCGCGCTCCACAGGCCCGCGGCCGCCACCGCGGCGAGCAGCGCGGTGACGCACGCGGTCGCGACGGCCAGCGCCGGATCGGGCACGCCTTGCAGCGCGAAGCCCAGCGGGCCGAACGTGAACACGACGTCCTGCCCGAACCGCAGGCCCTGCTCGGTCGCAAGCGTGAGCCCGATGCGCCACGATTCGTCCAGCCCCACCGACGTGGGCAGCGGCGGCTGCGCGAGCGAGAGACCCCACACCACGGCGAGCAGCAGCCCCAGCGCGGTGACGGTCAAGCGCATCGGACGGGGCACGGTCACCGCCCGGCCGTTCGCCTCGCTCGAAGGGCGCCCTCCGGCCGAGGGACTATGAACGCGGGGCATGCCCTCCACCGTCCTGGTCGCCGGCGGCGCCGGTTTCGTCGGCTCCAACCTGGCGCTGCGCCTGCGCGACCGCTACCCCGGCGCGCGCATCGTCGCCGCCGACAGCCTGAAGCGGCGCGGCTCGGAGTGGAATCTCCCGCGGCTGGCCGCCGCGCGCGTCGAGTTCGTCCACGCCGACATCCGCCGGCCCGACGACCTGGCGTTTCCCGGGCTGCGCTTCGACCTGCTGGTGGACTGCTCGGCCGAGCCCGCGATCCTCGCCGCGTACGACGGCGGTCCGGCCGGGGTGATCGACACGAACCTGGTCGGCACCGTCAACCTGCTCGAGGTCGCGCGGCGGGACGCCGCCGACGTCGTCTTCCTTTCGACGAGCCGCGTCTATCCGGTCGCCGCGCTGGACGCGATCGCGTTCGAGGAGACCGCGAGCCGGTTCGCGCTCGCCGCGGCGCAGGCGCAGCCGGGCGTGAGCGCGGCCGGGATCGGCGAGGCGTTCCCGCTGGACGGCGCGCGCTCGATGTACGGCGCGACGAAGCTCGCCTGCGAGCTGCTGCTCGCCGAGTACGCGGACATGTACGGCTTGCGCTACGTGATCGACCGGTGCGGCGTGATCGCGGGCCCGTGGCAGATGGGCAAGGTCGACCAAGGCGTGTTCGCGCTGTGGATGGGGCGCCATTACTTCAAAAAAGCACTGGCGTACATCGGCTACGGCGGCGCGGGCAAGCAAGTCCGCGACGTCGTCTCCGTCGACGAGCTGGGCGACCTGGTGCTGCGCCAGATCGACGGGATCGCGGCGCTGCCGCACCACGTCTACAACGTGGGCGGCGGCCCGGCGTCGAGCTTGTCGCTGCTCGAGACGACCGCGCTGTGCGAGGAGATCACGGGCAACCGAGTGGACATCGCGCGCGTCGCGGAGAACCGCCCCTCCGACGTCCGCGTCTACGTCACCGACAACGCTCGCGTGAGCGCGGACACGGGGTGGCGCCCCGTCAAGTCACCGCGCGAGACGCTGGCGGCGATCTTCGACTGGATCCGCGCGAACGAACGCCTCGTCGCGCCGCTGTGGTCGTAAACCGGCGCGCCGCAAGGAGTCTGAACACACCACCATGTCCGTCGTCGTCGTCACGGGATCAGCCGGCCTGATCGGCTCGGAGGCCGTCGCGTATTTCGCCGAGCGCGGCCACGAGATCGTCGGGATCGACAACGACCTGCGGCGCGCGTTCTTCGGCGACGACGCGTCGACGCAATGGAACCGCCGAGCGCTCGAAGCGAGCTATCCCGCGCAGTACCGGCACGTCGACGCCGACATCCGCGACGCCGCGGCGGTCGATGCGCTGTTCGCGGGGTACGGCACGCGCGTCGCGCTCGTGATCCACGCCGCCGCGCAGCCGTCGCACGACTGGGCGGCGAGCGACCCGCACACCGACTTCACCGTTAACGCGAACGGCACGCTGGTGATGCTCGAAGCGGTGCGCAAGCACTGCCCCGCCGCGGTGTTCATCTTCACCTCGACCAACAAGGTCTACGGGGACGCGCCGAACGAGCTGCCGCTGGTGGAGCTCGCCACGCGCTGGGAGCTCGAGCGCTCGCACCCGGCGTGGGAAGGCGTCGACGAGACGATGCGCATCGACCGGTCGATGCACTCGCTGTTCGGTGCGTCGAAGATCGCCGCGGACGTGCTCGTGCAGGAGTACGGGCGCTACTTCGGGCTGCCCACGACTGTGGTGCGCGGCGGCTGCCTGACGGGCCCGAACCATTCGGGCACCAAGCTGCACGGGTTTCTGGCGTACTTGATGCGCTGCACCGCGACGGGGCTGCCGTACACGGTGTTCGGCTACAAGGGCAAGCAGGTGCGCGACAACATCCACGCGCGCGACTTGATCGACGCGTTCGACCACGTGTTCCGCGCGCCGCGCTGCGGCGAGGTGTACAACGTCGGCGGCACGCGGTTCTCGAACTGCTCGATGCTCGAAGCGATCGCGCTCTGCGAGACCGTCGCGGGCCGCAAGCTCGACTGGGCGTACACGGATGCGAACCGCGCGGGCGACCACGTGTGGTACATCAGCGACATGGCGAAGTTCAAGGCGCACTACCCGGGCTGGGAGCAGCGCTACGACCTCGTCGCGCTGCTGACCGAGATCTTCGAGAAGAACGCGGAGCGCTGGGCCGCGGAGGCGCGCGCGCAGGGCGCGCCCGCGTAGATGCTGCTCTCGGTCGTCATCCCCGCGCAGAACGAGGAGGGCTCCATCGGCGGCACCGTCGCCGCGCTCGCGCGGCGGCTCGCCGCGGACGGCGTCGCGTTCGAGATCGTGGTGGTGGACGATCATTCCGACGACGGTACCGCGGCCGCCGTCGCAACCGCCGCGCGTTCGCTGCCCGCGGTGCGGTGCGTGCCGAACCTGCGCGCGAAGGGTTTCGGGAACGCGATCCACACCGGTTTGGACGCATTCCGCGGCGACGCCGTGTGCATCGTGATGGCGGATGCGTCCGACGACCCCGCCGACGTCGTGGCGTACTGGCGCGCGATCGAGGACGGCTACGACTGCGCCTTCGGCACGCGCTTCGCGCGCCCAGCGCGGGTGGTCGGCTACCCGTTCCCCAAGCTGCTGCTGAACCGGTTCGCGAACGCCGTCGTCGCGCTGATGTTCGGCATCCGGTACAACGACGTGACCAACGCGTTCAAGTGCTACCGGCGCGACGTGATCGACGGGCTGCGGCCGATCCTCTCGCACCACTTCAACATCACCGTGGAGCTGCCGCTCAAGGCCATCGTGCGCGGGTACTCGTGGACGGTGGTGCCGACCAACTGGTACAACCGCAAGCACGGCGTATCGAAGCTCAAGATCAAGGAGATGGGCAGCCGGTACCTGTTCATCGTGCTGTACGTGCTGATCGAGAAATGGCTCGCGCGCGGCGATTACCGGCGCCCCGCGCGCCTCGCGCCGCCGTCCCAAGAGATTCCGCCGGTGCCGCGGTCGAAAGCAGCGGCGCCATGAACGCTCTCGTCGCGCGGCTCATCGGCGCGGCGCCGCGGCCGCGCTTCCGGCCCGTCGTCCCCGACCGGCCGCTCGGCGGCGACGCCGTCACGCACTTTCGCGCGGCCGCGTTTCCCGACGCCGGACCGCGCCCGTGGCTGGACCGGCCCGAGGCCGCGGCCGCCATCGAGCGCAAGCGCGCGCACGGCGAGCTCAGCGCGACGGAGGCGGCGTTCGCGCGCGCGTGGCTGCGCGACGGCGTCGTCGTGATCCCGGGCTTCGTCGAGAACGGCCGCATCGACGCCGCGTGGCTCGCGTACGAGCGCGCGCTCGCGGAACGGCGGCTCACGCCCGACGCGGAGCCGACCGAAGCGGACCCGCTCCCCGGCCGCACGCTCAACGCGCACACGGCGGTGCCGGAGATCGACGCGATGCTGCGCGACGCCGACGTGGTGGAGCTCGTGTCGGTGCTGCTGGGCGCGCAGGCGCTGCCGTTTCAAACGATCATGGGGCACAAGGCCAGCGAACAGCGCGCGCACTCCGACGCCATCCACATGACGACGTACCCGCTGGGCTATCTGGCCGCGTCGTGGCTCGCGTTCGAAGACATCGCGCTCGACTCGGGGCCGCTGGTGTACTACCCGGGCTCGCACCGGCTGCCGTACGTGTTCGCCGACGACGTCGCGATCTCGCCCGACGCGTTTCGCAACGAAGGGTACGGGCCGTACGCGCAGCGCTACGAGCCGCGCATCGCCGCGCTGATCGAGGAGCACGGATTGCAAGCGCAGACGTTCGCGCCGCGCAAGGGCGATCTGCTGCTGTGGCACGGCAACCTGATCCACGGCGGCGCGCCGCGCGCGCGGGTCGGCACGTCGCGCCGTGCGCTGGTCTGCCATTACTTCGCCGAAGGCTGCGTGACGTACCACGATCTCGCGGCGAGCCCGTCCCATCTCCACGCCCGCTGACGAGCGCGAAGCGCGGCTGCGCGAGCAGCTGCTCGCGCGCGAAACCGAGCGCAACGAGCTGGCCGCGCGGCTCGAATCCGTGGTGCGGGTCGCGGAGCGCACGCGCACCGCGGCGGAGCGGCTGCGCGACGAGCTGATCTCCACGCGCTCGAGCAAGTTCTGGAGATTCCGCGACGCGTGGTTCGCGTTCAAGCGGCGCACGGGCATCGACAAGACGGCGGCTCAGCCGCCGTTCGACGTGGTGCTCGAGCGGATCGAGCCCGCCGCGGGCCGCGGCACCGGCTACGACCGGTGGATCAGCCGCAACGACATCCGTCCCGCGGACGCGCGGCTGATCGAGGCGACGGTCGCGGTGCTGCCGCGGCTGCCGGTGATCAGCGTGCTGGTGCCGGTGTTCGACCCGCCGGAGCGCTATCTGCGCGCGGCGCTCGACTCCGTGCTCGCGCAATTGTACCCGCACTGGGAGCTGTGCGTGGCGGACGACGCGTCCACGCTGCCGCACGTCCGCGCCGTGCTCGCGGAGTACGCCGCGCGCGACGCCCGCGTGAAGCTCGCGCTGCGCGAGCGCAACGGGCACATCGCCGCGGCGAGCAACAGCGCGCTGGCGCTCGCGACGGGCGAGTACGTCGCGCTGCTCGACCACGACGACCAGCTCGCGCGCGACGCGCTCTTCCACGCCGCGCTGACGGTAAACCAGTTTCCCGACGCGGACTTCATCTACAGCGACGAAGACAAGCTCGACGACGACGGCCACCGCAGCGAGCCGTACTTCAAGCCGGAGTGGTCGCCGGACTCGCTGCTCGCGCGCATGTACACCGGCCACCTCTCCGTGTTCCGCCGCGCGCTGGTGAACGAGCTCGGCGGGTTTCGCGAAGGCTTCGAGGGCAGCCAGGACTACGATCTGGTGCTGCGCGTCACCGAGCGCACGGACCGCATCCGCCACGTCGCGCGCGTGCTCTACCACTGGCGCATCCATCCCGAGTCCGCGGCGAGCGGCGCGCCGTCGAAAGCGTACGCCTACGAAGCCGGCCGGCGCGCGCTCGAAGAAGCGCTCGCGCGGCGCGGCGAGCCCGGCCGCGTCGAGCAGCTCGCGCAGCCCGGCAGCTACCTCGTGCGGTACGCGCTGCGCCGGCCCGAGAAGATCGCGATCGTGATCCCGACTCGCGATCACGGCGCGGACGTCGACCGCTGCTTGAGCTCGATCTTCGCGCGGCCCACGTATCCTGATTTCGAGGTGGTGCTCGTCGACAACGGCTCGACCGACGCCGCGTCGCTGGCAACGTTCGCGCGCTGGAGCGCGGCGCAGCCGCGCGTGCGCGTGCTACGGTACGACGTTCCGTTCAACTTCGCGGCGATCAACAACCACGCCGCGCAAAAAAGCAAGAGCACGTACCTGCTGTTTCTCAACAACGACACCGAGGTGGTGACGCCGGACTGGCTCGAAGCGCTGGCGGAGCAGGTGCAGCGGCCCAGCATCGGCGCCGCCGGCCCCAAGCTGCTCTACCCCGACGGCACGATCCAGCACGCCGGCGTGATCGCCGGGATCGGCGGGGTCGCCGGGCATGTGCACAAGCACGCCGACGGCGAGGCGGGCGGATACTTCAACGTCCTGCGAACGGTCAACAACTACTCCGCGTTGACCGGGGCGTGTCTGATGCTGCGGCGCGAGGTGTTCGAACGCGCCGGCGGCTTCGACGAGGAGCTCGCGGTCGCGTTCAACGACGTCGACCTCTGCTTGAAGCTCGGAGCGCTCGGCCTGCGCAACGTGTACCTGCCGCACGTCGTGCTCGTGCACCACGAGTCCAAGAGCCGCGGCGCCGAGGCCGGACCCGACAAGCAAGCAAGGTTTCTGCGCGAGCGGGGGATCATGCAGGAGCGCTGGCGCTGCGACAGCCGCGACGACCCGCACTACAGCCCGCATCTCACCCGCGAAGCGGAGGACTTCTCGCTGCGGTTCTGATGCTTCGCCGGGCGGTCGCGGGAGGACCGTTTCCCGCCCGCGCCCTACTAGGAAAGCTTGGTCGCCCACCGCGGCGGCGTTCTCTCGAATGGCTACAGCACTCTACGACCCCGCCGTGAGGGGCAGTCTCCGGCGCAGCACCGAGCTCGTTCGCATCTCCGCGTTCCGCGCCCTCAAAGTCCGTTACCGCGGCACGGCGCTCGGGATCCTGTGGTCGTTCTTCAACCCCGTGCTCATGACGGCCGTCTACACGGCGATCTTCGGAACGGCGTTCAGCAAGTACTACGACGGCTCGGTGCCGCGCTACGTGCTCTCGGCGTTCGTGGGCTTGGTCGTCGTCACGTTCTTCATGAACGCGACGAACGAAGCGCTGCCCGCCGTCGTGGCCAACGGCTCGCTGCTCAACAAGATCGCGCTCCCGCCGATCATCTTCCCGCTCGCGTCCGTGGCGGCGAACATCTTCCAGCAAGGCGTGACGACGTTCCCGATCGTGTTCGTGATCTCGATCGTGGTCACGCACGATCCGCTGCGCGTCGCGCTCGTGCCCGTCGTCCTGCTCGCGGTCGTGCTGCTCACGAGCGGGATCTCGCTGCTGCTCGCCACGCTGTTCGTGTTCTTTCGCGATCTGCCGCACCTGTGGGCGATCATGGGCTTCATCCTGTGGCTCACGAGCCCGCTGTTCTACCCGATCGACGTCGTGGATGTCCACATCCGGCCGTGGTACAACCTCAACCCGCTCGGCCAGGCGATCATGGCGCTGCGTGAGGTCACGATCGTGCGGGGGCCGATCCACCCGTCGCACATCCTCGCGGTGGTGCTCGGCGGCGTCGTGTTCGCCGCCGCCGGCGCGTGGTTCTTCCGCGTCTCGCGCCGCGACTTCATGGATTTGATCTGAGCGTGCCCGCCGCGATCGACCTGCGTGACGTGACGCTGCAGCGGCGCACGCAGGAAGAGCTGCACTACGACCTCAAGCGCACGTTCTTCGACCTGCTGCGCGGGCGCATGCGGCGCGGCCGCAAGCGAACGGTGCTCGACGGCGTCGCCGCGCGGATCGAGCGCGGCGAGAAGGTCGCGCTGATCGGCCCCAACGGCAGCGGCAAGTCGACGCTGCTCAAGGTGATCGCGCACGTGCTCGTCCCGACGCGCGGCGCCGTGCACATCGACGGTACCGTCGCGCCGCTGATCGAGCTGGGCGTCGGCTTCGAGCCGGAGCTCTCGCTCATCGACAACATCGTGTACTACGGCGTGCTGCTCGGCCACGACGAAGACGAAGTGAAAGCGAACATCGAGGGGATCCTGGAGTTCGCGGAGCTCTCCGAAGTGCGCGACGAGCCCACCAAGACGCTGTCGTCGGGGATGGCGGCGCGGCTCGGCTTCGCGATCGCGACGCAGTTCCGGCCCGACATCTTGCTGCTGGACGAAGTGCTCTCGGTCGGCGACGAGCGGTTCCGGCGCAAGTGCGCCGCACGGCTGGAACGCTTCTGGGACGCGCACTCCACGATCGTCGTCGTGTCGCACGACATGGCGTACGTCTTGCGCACGTGCGAGCGCGTGGTGTGGCTCGACCACGGCATGGTGCACTTCGACGGCCCGGCGGCGGAGGGCGTGGAACGCTATCTCGCGACGATCCCGGCGGGCGGCGGCTACGTGCGCGGCGAGGAGCTCATCGGGGCCGCGCGGCGCAACCCGCGGCGCGAGATCGTCGTGCGCGGCACGTCGCCGACCGATCAAGGGCGTAAGGTGTTCCTGATCCGCGACGGGCTGCGCCACTGGGTCACCACCAAAGAATGGTACGCCAAGTGCGGCTACGGCTGGGACGACATCGTGCACGTCGAGGACACGGCGATCCTCGAAGTCCCCGAAGGCGAAGTGCTGGCGTAAGCGCTCAGCCGTACGCGCGCGCCGTCTCCAAGCCGAGGATGTGCAGCACGGTGCCGCGGTCGGGATCGCTCAGCAGGGCCAGGTTTTCCGGTAGCGCCGACCAGATGCGGTCGGCAGGAGCCGTAGGATCGATGCGGTCGTACTCGAGCAGCAGCGCCCACGTCTTCCCGGTCAGCGGAAGCACGCGAAACCCGAGCGGTTCGGCGAGCCGGGCGATCGCCGCGAGCGAGTAGCTGAAGATGTGGCCGCGCCGGTCGGGATCGAGATACGCCGGATCGTCATCGAGCACGTAGCGCGGCTGCCCCGAGTTGATGATGTAGAGCGCGCCGGGGTTCGAGCGCGACGCCACCTCGCGGAGCAAGCGCGCGAGCTGCGCCGGCGTGAGGTGCTCGATCACCTCGATGCAGCAGCCGGCGTCGAACGTGCCCGGCGCGTCGCCGGCACTACCCTCGATATAGTTCGGATGCGTGCTGCGCGCCGCCGGCGGGAACAGCTCGATCCCGAAGAACTTCTCGCGGTGCGACGGCAGATGCATCGTCAGCGCATCGAGCAAGAAGCCGTGACCGGTGCCCACGTCCAAGAACCGGCGGATCGGAATGCGCGCGTAGAGCACCGTCTCGGCGAACCGCGCGAGCGACGAGCCGTACGAACGGTCGAGCGCCGCGACGCGCTCCTCTTCGAAGTACGCGGCATCGTACTGCCGCGGGCGCGACCGCCCGTCGTCGATCTCGGCGAGCACGCGCGGATCGATCATCAGCGACTCGCAGCGTTCGCAGCGATAATATTGAAACGAACGCACGACCCACAGCGGTTCGATCGCACCATCGCAGCACGGACACACGCTGGGCTCTTTTCCCGGCCGCCGAATCGAACCTTCGGCTTCAAGGACGCCGTCGTGCGCGCGGACAACGTCAGCGCATCGTGGAGCGGCACATCACTCCGGCACCGAACCGAACCGCGGTCGCCGTCGTCGATTCGATCGAAGACGAGTTCGGCGGCCGCGTGACCGTCGCGCCGAACGACGGCCGCGTCGTGTTTCGCGGCTGGGCGCTCGACGCAGGCGCGCAAGCGCTCGCCGCGGTCGAAGTCGGCGTCGGCGGAGCGCGCGCGTCGAGCCCGTGCGATCAGCCGCGACCCGACGTCGCCGCGATCTTCGGAGCGCCCGACGCGGTGGGATTTCGCGTCGAGCTCGCGCTCGACGACGCGGTTCCCGGCTCCCACGCCGTCGCGCTGCACGGCCTGCGGCCGGACGGCTCGCGCGTCCGCATCCCGCTGGCGGTCGCGCTGGACGTCGTCGCGCCGATGCGCCGCTTTCCGCCCGGCGTCGTCGCCGGCGCCGTCGTCGGCTTCGTCGACGAGATCGGCGTCGAGCCGGCGGACGGAGCGGCGGGCGGTGGAGCCTCGGTCGCCGTCCCGGCCGGCGGCGCGCTCATCGTGCGCGGCTGGGCCGCTTCACCGGACGGCGAGCCGGCGACGTCGGCGTACGCCGAGCTCGACGGGCACCGTCTCCTGCGCGGCATGAGCGGCTATCCGCGGCCTGACGTCGCGGCGCAGTTCGGCACGGACGACACCCGCTACGGATTTCGCATCCGGGTCACCGCGAACGAGCTCGGCCCGGGCGAGCATTCGGTGCGCGTCCACGCGATCGTCGGCAACGCCACCGCCGTCGTCGGCGACGAGGCGCGCGTCTCGGTCGCCGCCAGGGCGGTGCCGCGCGTGTTCGAGACGACCCCTCGCGTCCGCGGGCGTATCGACGTCGTGGGCCGGGTGGACGGCAACCAGAGCGTCGCCGAAGAACGCTCGCACCTGCGGCTCGCAGCGAGCGAACGCGCCGTCGTCACCGGCTGGGCGGGCGATCCGGCCGGCGGTCAAATGCCCAGCCGCGTGATGCTCGTCGTGGACGGCATCGCGCACGGCCCGGTTCAGCGGGGGATCGAACGCGAGGACGTCGTCGCCGCGACCGCGTGCGAGGGGCTGCGCGCGAGCGGTTTCTCGGCGGTCGTACGCGCCGGCGCGCTCGGCGCCGGATTCCACCGCGCGGAGCTGATCGCGCTCTACGACGCCGAACCGGTCGTCTTCGACGCGTTCTCGTTCGAGGTCATCGCGTAGCGGCGCCGTTGCGCCACACCTGAGCGCCGTCGTCCTGCGCGGCGAGCGTGTCGTGCTCGCCGGCGAGCTGCACGAGCGCCTCGCGCCACGCGCGTTCCCGGCGCAGCTCGAGCTCGGCCGTCGCCGAGCGAAGCGCCTCGCGTATCGCCGCGGCGTCCGCATCGTGGCGAGCGAGGAGCTCCTGCGCGTTGCGCGCGGCGGCGGCGCGTTCGCGGCGCTCCTCGATCGCGCCCAGCAGCGCGAGCTTGGCGTGGGCGAGCGCGTTCTCGAGCGCCGCCCGGTTCGCGTCCGCGGCGGCGAGCAGCCCCGCGTCGCGTGCTTCCTGCGCGGCGAGCCGCTCGTGCGCGGTCTGCGCCGCGGCCGCCCGCTCCGCGGCCTCCTTCGTCGCCGCGTCGAGGGCCGTGCGCAGCGGCGCGAGCTCCTCGGCGAGGGCGCGTCCGCGGCCTTGCGCCGATTCCAGCGCGGCCTGCAGCTCGCCGGCGTCGCGCTGCGCGGCCTCGAGCCGCCGAGCGAGCTCCTCGCGATGCGCGCGCAGGCTTTCACGGGCGTCGCGCACGACCGACCGCGCCTCGTCGCGCTGCTCGATCGCTTCGCGCAGCGCCGTCCTCGCCCGGCCCAGCTCGTCCGCGCGGGCGCGGCGGGCATCGGCATCGTTCGCGAGCGCCGCCAGGGCATCGTCGCGCTCGCGCTCCACCGCTGCCAGCGCCGCCGCGGCGACGTCGCGCTCGCGGTACGCCGCCGACAGCGCCGCGGTCGCGGCGACCGCCTCGCGTTCGAGGTCGGCGTGCCGTCCGGCGGCGAGCTGCGCCTCCCCGGCGCGCCCGTCCTCGTCGGCGGCGGCGCGCGCCGCCCGCGCTTGCGCGTCGTCGCGTTCGGCCGCGGCCGCGGCGAGCTCGCGGCGGACGCCGTCGAGCGCCGCCCGTAGCGCGCGGACTTGGGCGTCGAGATCGCGTCCGCGCGCCTCGGCGGCCTCGCGCTGGGCGACGGCGTCCGCCGCCCGCGCGAGCGTCGCGGCGTGGTCGCGCTGGAGGTTGCGCAGGCCGATCGCCTGCTCTTCGAGGCGCGCTTCGACGTCGTGCAAGCGCCCGCGCAGCGCGCCCATGTCCCACTCGCCCGGCAGCATCACCGCGCGCACGACGAACTGCAGCGTCTCGTTCTCGGGATCTTCGCGGACGTGTCGTTCGATTTCATCGGGGACCTGCAGCAGCCGGACGTCCGGGACCAGCTCGGACGGCTGACCGAACGGGAGCGTCGTGCGTGCGATCTCCTGAAGCCGGAAGCCGCTCTCCTCGAACAGCGACGCGACGCCGTTGAGCGTGAAGAACCGCACGTGCGTGTCGTCGAGGATGCCGAGCCCGCGGTACGGCATCGAGCCGCTGACGACCGCGAGCCGAACCGCGGCGTGCGCGAAGTTCGGGATGGAGGCGACGACGCGCCCGCCCGTATCGAGCACGGCGCGGGACGCCTGCAGCAGGTTCCACGGCTCGCGGACGTGCTCGAGGACGTCGGCGAACACGACGACGTCGAAGCGCAGGCCGGGGAACAGGTCGACGAGGTCGGCGGTCTCCAGATCCGCGACGCGCGTCGCCACGCACGACGCCGCCGCGCTGGCCAGCGCCGCGGCGTTGATGTCGACGCCCCAGACGCGGTCGCCGCGGGCGGCGAGATACGACGCCAGCTCGCCCGCGCCGCAGCCGAGGTCGAGCACGCGCGAGCCGGCCGGGATCAGCGCGTACGCTTTCGCGTAGCTGGAGTTCGGGTCCAGCTCTTCGATCGTGCGTGAGCCCGTCGTCTCGTACTGCTTCACGCGCTGCTTGCGGCGGCCGCTCGCCGCCGGCCGCCGTTCCGGCGTTTCGCCGCTCGCTCCCATTCCCACGGTATTCGGCGAACGGGCGCAAACCGCCCTAGGCCGCACGGCAGTAAACTCGGCGCCGCTCCGTCGAAGTTGGAGCGCGTGGCATCAGCCGGTTCCGACATCCAGCGTCTTTCCGCCGCCCTGGCACGCCGGATCCGCGCTTTACTCGGTATCGCGCCGCGTTCGGGCCCCGCACGGCGCAACGCTGCGCCCTCCGCGGTCGCGCCGCACGTTCTCGCCGATTGGCAGCGCTACGCCGCGGAGCTCGAGCGCGCGCTCGAGACGCGCACTAGCGCGCCCCCGCTCGGATCCGTCATCCGCTACGAGGTCGTGCTGCCGGCGACCGATGCGCCCGGCGAAGACGGCCGGCCTACCGCCGGCTTCACGCTCGCCGGCGGCGCGACGAGCGGGCCGCTGGTCACGGTGATCGTCCCGGTCTACAACGACACCGCGATGACGCTCGCGTGCTTGCGTTCGCTGGCGGAGAACCAGCCCGCGACCGCGCGTGCCGAGTACGTCGTGGTCGACGACGCTTCGACCGACGACGTCGCGCGCGAGCTGGCGGCGGTCCCCGGGCTCACGTTTCTGCGCAACGGCGAAAACCTTGGCTTCCTGCGGACGTGCAATCGCGCCGCGCAGCTGTCGCACGCCGACTACCTCGTGTTTCTCAACAACGACACGCTGGTGCGGCCCGGTTGGCTCGACGCGCTGGTGTCCACCGCGGAGGGCGATTCGCGGGTGGGCGTCGTCGGCGCGAAGCTGATCTATCCCGACGGAACCTTGCAGGAAGCCGGCGGGCTGATCTGGCGCGACGCGAGCGGCTGGAACTACGGGCGCGGCGGCCGGGCCGACGACCCCGCGTACGAGTACGTCCGCGACGCCGACTACTGCTCCGGCGCCGCACTGCTGGTGCGCCGGTCGGTGTTCGAGCAGCTCGGCGGCTTCGACGAGCGCTACGCGCCCGCATACTTCGAAGACAGCGACCTGTGCTTCGCCGCCCGGCGCGCCGGCTTTCGCGTCGTCTACCAGCCGCGCTCGGTCGTCGTGCACCGCGAAGGCGGCACGGGCGGCACCGATACGGGCTCCGGCGTCAAGCGCCACCAAGTGCTGAACCTCCCCAAGTTCCGGCGCAAGTGGAGCGACGTGCTCGAGACGCAGCACCTCGCGAACGACCCGCGCTCGGCGCCGCGCGCCGCGCGCCGGCTGCAAGGCGCGCGCACCGTCGTCATGATCGACAACTACGTGCCCGAGCCCGACCACGACTCCGGCTCGAACAAGAACTTCCACATCATCCGGCTCTTGCGCGAGCTCGGCTGGCACGTCATCTTCATGCCCGACAACTTTCACGCGTCGCAGCCGTATACCGACGATCTCCAGCAGCTCGGCGTCGAAGTGCTGTATCACATCACCGGCGGGCCGGCACCCGACGCGCGGCTGCGCGACGCGCTCGCGCTCGCGGACGTGGTGTGGACGGGGCGGCCGGACGTGTTCTCGAAATACCGCAAGCACCTCGAAGCGCTGCCCGATCTGCCGGTCGTCTACGACACGCACGACCTGCACTACGTGCGCATGGCGCGCGAGCTGGAGCTGCGCGGCGACGCCGCGACGCCGTCGGACCACGCCGCGCAGGCGCGCACCAAGGAGCTCGAGCTCGACATCGCGCGCGCCGTCGACGTCACGCTCGCCATCACCGACATCGAGAAACGGATCCTGGAGTCCGAGGGGATTCGCAACGTCGAGGTCTTGCCGAACATCCACGTCGCGCGCACGCGCACGCACGGCTTCGAGGAGACCGACGGGCTGCTGTTCATCGGCGGGTACAACCACGTGCCGAACGTCGACGCCGCCGAGTGGCTCGTCGACGCGATCATGCCGCTGATCTGGGACGACTTCCCGGGGCTCGTCGTCACGCTGCTCGGCTCGAACCCGTCCGAGCGCGTGTGGCGCCTCGCGCAGGACCCTCGCGTGCGCGTCACGGGCTTCATCCACGACGTCGCGCCGTACTTCGAGGCCGCGCGCGTGTTCGTCGCGCCGCTCCGCTACGGTGCGGGGCTCAAGGGCAAGATCGGGCAGAGCTTGGAGTTCGGGCTGCCGGTGGTGACGACGTCCATCGGTGCGGAAGGCTTCGACTTCACCGACGGCCGCGACGCGCTCGTCGCGGACGAACCGGCCGCGTTCGCCGCCGCGGTGAAGCGGCTGTACTCCGACCGCATCCTGTGGTCGCGCATGTCCGGCGCGAGCTCGGCGAAGCTCGCGCCGTATCTCCCCGACCGCGCCAAAGAGCGGTTGACCACGATCGTAGCGGAAGCCGCGAAACGGCGGCAGGTGAACCGTTCCGAGCTGGCCCGGGCGTAGCGGCGCGCCGTGCTTTCGTGGCACCGTGCGGGCGGTGCGGCACCGGCACGCGCGGTGTTCGTGGACCGCGACGGCGTGATCAACCGCTGGATCCGCGACGGGTACGCGCTGACCCGTGCGGACGTCGTCATCAACGACGACGTCATCGCCGCGCTGCGCGCGCTCGACCGCGACGCGTTCGCCGTCGTCGTCGCGTCGAACCAGAGCTGCGTCGGGCGCGGGCTCATCTCCGCCGCGGGCATGAGCGAGCTGATGGACTACGTCGTGCGCGAGCTCGAGCTGCGCGGGCTCCCGCTTGACGCATGGTACTGCTGCCCGCATGCGCCGGACGACGGGTGCGGTTGCAGAAAACCGGCGCCCGGGATGCTCGATGCCGCCGCCCGCGAGCTCGGGGTGGAGTTGCCGCGGTCGTACTTCGTCGGCGACCAGGCGACGGACATGGAGGCTGCGGAGCGCGCGGGCGTGCGTGGTCTGCTGGTGCGGCCGGACGACGCCGCGGGCGTGCGCGCGCACGTCGCGCGTATCGCGCAGGATCTGCAGCATGCCGGCTAGCCGAATCGCAAGCGCCGTGAAGCCGGGCGTCACGGCGCGCGGAGCGCACCTGGTGCGCGCGAAGGCGCCGCTGCGGATCAGCTTCTGCGGCGGCGGCACCGACGTGCCGCCGTATCCGGAACGGTTCGGCGGCTGCGTGCTGTCGTGCACGATCGACAAGTACTCGTACGTGACGCTGCGGCACCGCGAGGACAACGACGTCGTCATCCGGTCGCTCGACTTCGGCTTGAGCGTGCGCTACGACCGTTCGGAGGCGACCGCGCGCCACGAGAAGCTCGCGCTCGTCCACGCGATCATCGAGCGGTTCGACGCGCACGGCGTGGACGTGTTCGTGCACAGCGACGCGCCGCCCGGCAGCGGACTGGGTTCGTCGTCTTCCATGGTCGTCGCGCTGTGCGCCGCGTTCGGCCGCTGGAGCGGGCGCGACGTTTCGCGCTACGACCTCGCCGCGCTGGCCGTGGAGATCGAGCGGAACGACTTGGGGATCGTCGGCGGCTTGCAGGACCAGTACGCGGCCGTGTTCGGCGGGTTCAACTACATGGAGTTTCGCCGCGACGAGGTGCTGGTCAACCCGCTGCGCCTCACGGAGCAGACGCTCAACGAGCTGCACTACCACCTGCTGCTGTGCTACACCGGCGGCACGCGCATGTCGTCGCACATCGTCGCCGACCAGACGCGCGGCGTGGTGGACAGCGACGCCGTCGTCATCGACTCGCTCGCGCAGCTCAAGCTCCTCACCGACCAGCTCAAAGCGACGCTGCTGACCGACCGCATCGATCAGTTCGGGACGCAGCTCCACGAAGCGTGGCTGCACAAGCAGCGGCTCTCCGGCTCGATCTCGAACGCGCGCATCGACGAGCTCTACGCGGCGGCGCTGCGCGCGGGCGCGTGGGGCGGCAAGCTGCTCGGCGCGGGCGGCGGCGGATACTTGCTCGTGTGCACGCCGTTCACGCGCCGCACCGCGGTCGCCGACGAGCTGCGCAAAGCCGGCGGGCAGATCGTGGACTTCCAGTTCGACCCCAACGGCGTGCGGTCGTGGACCGCGCGCGCGGAGACGTGGCGTGACGACGGCGACGGCTGACTTCGAGGTCTTCCACGAGTCGTGGGGGCTCGAGCGCGCGTCCGCGTTCGACTATGCGGCCGACTACGTCGCGTCCGAGGCGCTTCGTCGCAGCCGCGTCGCCGCCGGCGTGTGCAGCGTCTCGGGCGAGCTCGACACGTTCATCCTGTTCGGCGACAGTTTTCGCGAAGACCTGATGGCGGCGCGTTCCGGTTCGTCGAGCCGCATGCGGTCCATGGCCGCGACGATGTCGTGGGCCGTGCTGGGGCACCCGCTCGCGTCCGTGCGTGCGACGTGCGCCGAGCTCGCGTCGCGCTCGGCGCGCGTGTACATGGCGGAGACGAGCGGCGCGTTCTACGAGGCGATGCGCGCCCACGCGGGCGACGCGCTGACGGGATCGGAGTATTTCGGGCCGCAGTACCGGCCGGGCGAGATCGTCGGCGGCGTGCGCCACGAGGACTTGCAGCAGCTCTCGTTCGCCGACGCGGCGTTCGACCTCGTCATCACCGAGGACGTCATGGAGCACGTTCCCGACGCCCCGGCCGCGGAGGCCGAGATCGTGCGCGTGCTGCGGCCCGGCGGGTGGTACGTGTTCTCCATCCCGTTCTACTTCACGCTGCGCCACGACCGCATCCGCGCGTCGCTGCGCGGCGACGGAACGATCGCGCACGCGGAGACCGCGGAATACCACCGGGATCCGATTCGCGGTGAAGGCGTCCTCGTCTACCGCGACTTCTCGGAGTTCGATCTGCGCGAGCGGTTCACCGCGCTGGGGTGCTCGTTCGACATCATCCGGCTGTGGTCGCCGGTGCTTGGAATCCTAGGCGGGGATATGATCGTCATGGCCGTGAGAAAGCTGCGCTGATGGACGAACGGTATGCGGCGCGGGTCGCGGCGGAGGAGCGGATCTACCGCGACAACGTCAACGTGCACGACCTGCCCGCCATCTTCCACTACTGGAGCCACACGTATCTGCTCCCGCTGTGCCTGGAGTGCGGCTTCTCGTCGCCGAACGCGTTTTTTCAGCGGTACCTCGCCGAAGCGGCGGCGCGCTGCGACACCGTGCTGCCGGAGTTCGTCAGCATCGGCGCGGGAAACTGCGACACCGAGATCGCCGTCGCCACGCTGCTGCGCGACGGCGGGATGCGCGATTTCACGATCGAATGCCTCGAGCTGAACCAGGCGATGCTGGACCGCGGCAGCGAAGCCGCCGAGCGCGCCGGCGTCGCGCAGCATCTGCGGTTCACGCAAGCCGACTTCAACACGTGGGAGCCGACGCACCGCTACCACGCGGCGATGGCGAGCCACTCGCTCCACCACGTCGTCAACCTCGAGGGGCTGTTCGACGCGGTGCGCGGCGCGCTGCACCCGCGCGGCTACTTCGTGATCTCCGACATCGTCGGCCGCAACGGCCACCAGCGCTGGCCCGAGGCGCTGAACGCGGTGCAGCGCTTCTGGGAAGAGCTCCCGCCGCAGTACCGCTACAACCACGCGCTCAAGCGCTACGAAGAGACGTACGAGAACTGGGATTGCGCGACCGAAGGCTTCGAGGGGATACGCGCGCAGGACATCATGCCGCTGCTGCTCGAGCGCTTCGAGTTCGCGCTGTTCCTCGGGTTCTCCAACGTCATCACGATCTTCACCGACCGCGCGTTCGGCCACAACTTCGACGCGGCGCGCGAGTGGGACCGCGCGTTCATCGACCGCGTGCAAGCGTTCGACGAGGCGGCGATTCGCGCCGGGACGCTGACTCCGTGCCAGATGTTCGCCGTGCTCACGACGTCGGAGCCGGAGCGGCGGCTGTACGCGCGCGGCGTGCCGCCCGAGCGCGCGGTGCACCCGTCGGTGCGTTCGGTCAGGGCGTGACGGCGCCCGGAAAGAGCGCCTGCTCCACCAGATCGCACACGATGTGGCCCATCGTGATGTGCACTTCCTGGATCAGCGCCGCGTAGCCGTCCGGGCCCAGCAGCACCAAGTCCGCGGCGCGCGCGGCGCCGCCGCCGCCGTTGCCGGTGAACGCGATCGTGACCGCGCCGCGCGCGCGTGCCGCTTCGAGGCCCAGCACGACGTTCTTGGAGTTGCCGCTCGTCGTAAGGCCCACCGCGACGTCGCCCGGACGGGCCGAACCCTCCAGCTGGCGCGCGAACACGAAGTCGTAGCCGTAGTCGTTGCCGATCGCGGTGACGGCGGACGAGTTGGTCGACAGCGCTTCCGACGGCAGCGACGGCCGTTCGCGCCGGTAGCGGCCCGAGAACTCGGCGGCCAGGTGCTGCGCGTCCGCCGCGCTGCCGCCGTTGCCGAACCAATAGATCCGGCCGCCGCGTTCGAAGCTGCGGGTGATGGCAGTCGCGATCGCGATCGCTTCCGCGCGCAAGTGCGCTTGGCGCAAGAGCCCGTCGCGCTCGGCGACGAGCTCGTCGAACGCCCGGCGAAAATCCACATCGCTGTCGCGGTTGAGCATAGGACCCCGTTCACGGGCGGGTAACACGATTCCCTATGCGTTGCGCGTGCTGTTTGCTGCCCTCGGGAGCGGCGTTCTGCTGATGCCCTTCCGAAGGATCGACCTCTTCGCCGTTCCGCTCGCGGTCCTCGTCGCCGTCCTCTGCGGCTGCGGCGGCGCGAGCGGCGGCAGCGGCAACGCCGCGGCAACGCAGCTCCCGCAGGGGGTCACGGGCTCCGCCGTCACCGGCGTCTATCCCGCGGGACCGGACGAGGAGTGCTGCTGGACCGGGCCCGACGTGCGTTTCGCGGTGCCCGCGGACGGGGCGGCGCGCACGCTGCAGCTCGACGTGTACGAACCGCAGCTCGGTGCGTTCGTCACCAAGCACCAACTCGTATCGCTGGTCGGCGCGCGCGGCACGGTCACCGCTTCGCGCGCGGTTGCGCCCGGAAAACCCATCACGATCTCGTTCCCGCTGGCGCCGGCCGACGTCAAAGACGGAGTTGCGAGCGTCCATCTGCGCATGACGGTGTCGTACGTACCGAAAGACGCGGGGCTCGGCCCCGACGTTCGCCGTCTCGCCTTGATCCTCAAGCGCGCGAGCGCGCGATGACGGCGACGACGGTCTCGCGAAACGTGGCGCAGTTCGTCGCGGCCATGAAGCCGTCCACGCGCGTCACGGTGGGCGTGCTGCTCATCGTCGCGACGGCGCTGCTCTGGTTCGCATCGATCCCGAACGGCATCCTCGTCGGCGACGACGTGGGGCTCGCGTGGAACGTGCTGCACGGCCGGACCGCGAGCACGATCCCGCAGGCGCTCACCGAGTCGGCCAACGACAAGTACCGGCCGGTGCTCAACGTCGTGATCTCGCTGGTCGTCCCGCTCTTCCGCGGGAACTTCGCCGGATACGAGCTGCTGAACATCATCATCGAGACGATCAGCGCCGTGCTCGTCGCCGCGATCGTGCTGCGCCTCACGCGCCGGAACGAGGCGCTCGCGCTGGCGTGCGCGATCGCGTTCATGGTGTCGCGGTTCGCGTACTTCAACGTGATGCAGATGCAGGGGCTGCTCGAGAGCATCCCGCTGCTGCTGCTGCTGCTCGCCGTGCGCGACGCGGCCGACGCGTTCGTGCTCGACCGCTACGAACGCCTGCAGCGCATGGTCGGCTGGTACGCGCTCGCGATCTTCACCGACGAACGCTACCTGGTGACGGGCTTGTTCATCGTGGCGTGCGCGGTGCTGCACCCGCGCCGCCGCGCGCAGCCGCGGACGCTGGGGATCGTCGCGGGCGGCGCCGTCGCCGTGGCGCTGCTCAACATCTCGATCAAACGGCTGCTGTTCCACGAGCACGTGCTGGTCGGCACGGGCGGCCAGCTCATGGCGGTCGACCCGTGGCAGTGGGTCCACTTCACCGCGGCGGCGCTCGCCAACGTGCTCGGCTTCAACGCGGGCCCCAACTATCTGTCGGGGCTCGACGTCGCCGAGGCGGGTGCGCAGGGCTATCTCCTGGGTTTCCTCGTCGCGGTGCCGGCCGCAGCGCTGCTCGCCGTGTACGTGTTCGTCGCGGTTCGCGACCGCCGTGCCGATCTGATGCGCGGCGCCGTCATCGGCGTCGCGCTGTTCGTCCCGCTGCTGCTGAGCACCGCGGTCACGATACGCCAGGAGTTCCGGTGGCTGTACGCGCCCGACGCGATCTTCCTGATCGGGGTCGCCGCCGCCGCCGTGCACGTCGAGCCGCGGCGGTTCGCGATCGGCGCCGCCGCGACGGTGTTCGCGGCGAGCGTCGTGGGCGCGCTGTGGTACCGCAGCTACGAGATCAGCAACGTCTTTTTCATGCGCGCGATGGCGATCGCATCCGGCGTCCGGGACGTGGCCGTGAGCGATCCGGCCGACCCGGTCGTCGTCGCCGATCACGGCGAGGCCAGCGTCGCGCACTGGGTGTTCTACGAGGGGTATTTCTCCAACGTCTACGGGCTCGACGGGACGCCCATCGTGTTCGTCCGCGAGGTCACCGACGCGCATCCCAAGCCCGCGAACGTGCTGTCGGTGCAAGCGGGCGGTATCGCGCGGGTGGCGGCGCCGACCGCGGCGGAGCTCGCCGCCGCGAAGTCGCCGGTGGCACCGTTCGACCACGCGGCGCTGTCGTTCATCGAGACGTTCCCCAAGGGCAGCATCAACGACCGCCGCGAGGTGTCGACGCCGACGCACAGCGGCGTGCTCGTGATGCCGTGGCCCGGGCCCAGCGGGGCGGTCCAGTCGCTGACCGTCATCGCGGGGTTTCGCTACACCTATCCGCCGGCGCGGATCGCGCGCCGCGCGGCGCTGGCGTTCTACGCCGGCCGGCCGTATCCGAACGGCTCGCCGACGCGCGCGTTCGTCGAGGTCAAGGACGGCCGCACCACCACGCGCGTGTTCGACGACGTGCTGCCGCTCGCGGACGCCGGCGGCATCCACTGGAAGCGGCACGCCGTCGACTTGAGCCGGTTCGCCGGCCGCTCGGTGGCACTCACGTTCGGCGCGGACGCGACGGGCGAGCCGAGCTCGGCGTGGGTGGCGTTCGGCTTTCCGGCGCTCGTCGAGCGCTGACGGCGCGGCCGCGCCGAGCACGGGGAGGGCCGGAGCGGGTTCGCGAAACGGCCCGGCCGTGCCCGAGACCGTGACGAAGTACAGCAACCTGCTCGCCGACTGGCTGGTCGAGCTGGGCTACACGCACTGCTTTTTCGTCGCCGGCGGCAACATCATGCACCTGCTCGACGCGGTGCGCGTCCGCATGACGTGCGTGCCCGTCGTGCACGAGGTCGCCGCGGGGATCGCCGTGGAGTACTTCAACGAAGCGGGCGGCGCCGGCAAGGCGTTCGCGCTCGTCACGGCCGGCCCGGGCGTCACCAACATCGTGACCGCGGTCGCCGGCGCGTGGCTGGAGAGCCGCGAGCTGCTCGTGATCGGCGGGCAAGTGAAGTCGAGCGACCTCGCGACGGGCGGCATCCGCCAGCGCGGGATCCAGGAGATCGACGGCGTCGCGATCGTGCGGCCGATCTGCACGCGCGCGGTGCGCATCGAGGCGCCGCTCCCGCGCCGCGAGATCGAGGCCGCGATCGCCGCCGGCACGACCGGGCGCAAGGGCCCGGTCTTCCTCGAGATCTGTCTCGACGCGCAAGGCGCGCCCGTCGATCCGGCCGCGCTCGGCGCGCGGGATCACGAGCCGGCCGGCGGCGCGAACGCGGCGGCCGCGGCGGCGTCGCGCGCGGCGGCGCCCGAGGTGGCCCGGCTCGTGCGCGAGGCGAAGCGGCCGGTGCTGCTGATCGGCGGCGGCGTGTCGCGCGCCGCGGCGGCGCGGCTGCGGCCGCGGCTGCGCGCCGCGAGCGCCGCGGTGATGGCGACCTGGAACGGCTTGGACCGCGTCGACGCGCGCGACCCCAACTACGCCGGCGCGCCGAACACGTGGGGCCAGCGCTCGGCGAACGTGCTGCTCCAGCAAGCCGACGCCGTCGTGGCGATCGGTTCGCGCCTGGGCTTGCAGCAATCGGGTTTCAACTACGGCGCGTTCGCGCCGCTCGCGACGGTGGTCCAGGTGGACGTCGACGACGCGGAGCTGCGCAAGGGCCATCCGCACGTCGAGCTCGCGATCCGCGGCGACGCCGACGCGATGCTCGAAGCGCTGCTCGCGGACGACCTCGGCGAGCACGCCGAATGGCTGGCGTTCTGCCGCGCGGTGCGCGCCGAGCTCCCGCTCGCCGATCCGGCGAACGCGCACGATCCGCGCTACGTCGACCCGTTCGCCTTCAACCAGACGATCTCGGCGCTGATGCGGCCCGACGACGTCGTGATCCCGTGCTCGAGCGGCGGCGCGTTCACGTCGGCGATGCAGGCGTTCGACCAGCGCTGGGGCCAGACGATCATCACGAACAAAGGCCTCGCCGCGATGGGCTACGGATTGTCGGGCGCGATCGGCGCCGCGTTCGCGCACCCGCTGCGGCGCGTCGTGCTGTTCGAGGGCGACGGCGGCTTCTCGCAAAACCTCCAGGAGCTCGCCACGGTGTCCGTCAACTCACTGCACCTCAAGATGTTCGTCGTCAGCAACGAGGGTTATGCGTCGATTCGCATGACGCAGCGCAACTATTTCGGCGGCGAGTACGTGGGCTGCGACGTCGGCTCGGGGCTGGGGTTTCCGCGCTGGGACGGGCTCTTCGCGGCGTACGGCATCCCGGCGCTGCAGCTCGGGCCCGAGGGTCTCGCGACGCCGGGGTTCCAGGCGCTGTTCGACGCGCCCGGGCCGGCCGCGTTCGTGGTGCCGGTCGATCCGGAGCAAACGTATTTTCCGAAGATCAGCAGCCGCGTGACCGCGACCGGTTCGATGGAGTCGGCGCCGCTGCACCTCATGACGCCGGACCTGCCCGCGGACGTCGCGGCGCGCGTGATGCCGTACTTGTCGTCAGAAAGTCTGCTCAACCGATGAACGCGACCGAACGCCAGATGGTGGAGATCCTGCGCCGCGGCGTCGACGCGTACGGCTACGTCTCTGTCAAGGCGGAGTTCGAGGCCGAAGGCACGCGCACCGACGAGCTGCTGCGCCTCGTCGAGATCGCGCACGCCGCGAAGCTCCAGCTCACCGTGAAGATCGGCGGCTGCGAGGCGATGCGCGACCTGCTCGAATCCAAGCAGATCGGCGTGCGCTACATCGTCGCGCCGATGGTCGAGACCGCGTACGCGCTGTCGAAGTACGTCGCCGCGAAGGAGACGGTGTACAGCGCCGACGAGGCGCAGGACACGGACTTCCTGTTCAACATGGAGACGATCACCGGCTTCGACAACCGCGCGTCGATCGTCGAGCTCGCCGCGCGCAAGCCCGGCACGAACGGCGTCGTCTTCGGCCGCGTCGACTTCGTCGGTTCGATGCAGCGCGACCGCGACAGCATCAACGACGACGACGTCACGGACCGCGTCGTCGACGTCGCGGGCCGCTGCGGCGCCGCCGGGCTCGACCTCGTGGTCGGCGGCGGCGTGTCGCGCGACGCGATCCCGGCGCTGCGCCGCATCCGCGCGACGCACCTCACGCGCTTCGAGACGCGCAAGGTGGTGTTCGCGGCGTCGGCGCTCGACGAGCCGTCGATCGAGCAGGGCCTGCTCAATGCGGTCCACTTCGAGCTGCTGTGGCTGATCAACAAGCGCGCGTACTACGGCTCCATCCACAGCGAGGACGACAAGCGCATCCAGATGCTGGAGAAGCGCTGGAACGTGCTCCAGCAGCCGGTCGGCTGAGCGCGTGAAGCTGATCTCGGTCGTCGTCCCCGCCTACGACGAGTCGGCGTGCGTGGACGAGCTGGCCGCACGTTTGCAAGCGGTGTTCGCGCCGCTGGCGCCGCGCTACGACTTCGAAGCGATCATCGTCGAGAACGGCTCCGCGGACGACACGTACGAAAAGCTGCTCGCGATCCGCGCGCGCGACTCGCGCTTCAAGATCGTGCAGCTGTCGCGCAACTTCGGCGCCGAGGGCGCGGTGACCGCAGGGCTGCGGCACGCGTCGGGCGACGCGGCCGTGATCATGTGCGCCGACCTGCAGGACCCGCCGGAGGTCATCCCGCGCTTCATCCAGCGCTGGGAGGAAGGCTACGAGAACGTGTACGGCGTCATCACGCGCCGCACCGACGAGGGCTTCGTGCGCCGCACGGCGACCGCCGCGTTCTACTGGCTGATCAACCGGCTCAACGACCGCCCCGTGCCGCGCAACGTCAGCGACTTCCGGCTCGTCGACCGCCGCGCGTACGACGCGCTCAACGCCATGCAGGAGCGCAACCGGATGATGCGCACGATGTGGGGCTGGATCGGCTTCAAGTCGATCGGCGTCGAGCACGCGCGCGCGCCGCGGCACGGCGGCAAGTCCACGTACGCGTTCTTTCGCAACGTCCGCTTCGCGCTCAACGGGATCATCGCGAGCTCCGTCGCGCCGCTCAAGCTGATCCCGCTGTTCGGCATCGGCCTTTCCGTGCTGTCGTTCGTCGCGGTGATCGTGCTCGCGGTCTTCTGGTTCACGGTCGGCGTGCCGTTCGCCGGCTACGGCACGATCGTCGCGCTGATGCTGCTGATGTTCGGCCTGCTGTTCTTCTTTCTCGGCATCATCAGCGAGTACGTCGGGATGATCTTCGAGGAGACGCGCGCGCGGCCGTCGTTCATCGTGAGCGCCGAGCACGGCTTCGGCGACGGCGCGCCGGCGGGCATCGTGAGCACCGTGAGCGGCGCGCACGACGGCTTCGACCGTGTCCGCTCGTAGCGTCCTGATCACCGGCGCGGCGCGCGGCATCGGCGCCGCGATCGCGGATCGCTACCGGGGCGACGGCTGGCGCGTCGTCGCGCCGTCGCGCGACGAGCTCGATCTCGCCGATGCGGCGGCGGTCGAGCGCTTTTGCGCGCGCGGCGACATGGGTGCGATCGACGTGCTCGTCAACAACGCGGGCGAGAACGTGCTGGGCCGCATCGATGCGCTGCCCGACGCCGATCTGCGCCGCATGCTGCAGACGAACTTGCTGGCGGTGTGGTCGCTCGTGCGGCGCTTCGCCGGCCCGATGGCGGAGCGCGGCTGGGGCCGCATCGTGAACGTCGCGTCGGTCTACGGCATCAAGAGCCGCGCGGCGCGCGGCGCGTACACGGCGAGCAAAGCGGGCTTGATCGGGCTCACCAAGACCGCGGCGATCGAGTACGGCGCGGGCAACGTGCTCGTCAACGCGATCGCGCCGGGCTTCGTCGACACCGACCTCACCCGCCGCAACAACACGCCCGAGCAGATCGCGGCGCTGTGCGAGCAGGTGCCGCTGCGGCGGCTCGCGTCGACTGCCGAGATCGCGGTGCTCGCCGCGTGGCTCGGCGGCGAGGCGAACACGTACGTCACCGGCCAGACCGTCGCGATCGACGGCGGGTTCTTGATCCAATGATCGCGCCCGGCGCGCCGCTGACGGTCGCGTCGTCACAAGGCGACTACGCCGTCGAACCGTTCGCGGACGTCGGCGCGCTCGCGGCGGCGGTAGCGGAGATCCCGAACGCGTTCGCGATCGTCGACGAGCGCATCGCGGGGCTGTACGGCGACGCGTTCGCGCCGTTCGCCGGCGTGCCGCGCCACGTGATGCCGGCGACGGAGAGCGAGAAGACGCTGCACGGCGTCGAGCGCGCGCTGCTCGCGCTGCAAGCCGCGCGCGGCGACAAGCGCACGACGATCGTCGCGATCGGCGGCGGCATCGTGCAAGACGTCTCGACGCTGACGGCGCACCTGTGGTACCGCGGCGTGCCGTACGTATACGTGCCCACGACGCTGCTCGCGATGGCGGACAGCTGCATCGGCGCGAAGAGCGCCGTCAACCTGGGCGCGTTCAAGAACCAGCTCGGCACGTTCCAGTCGCCGCGCCGCGTGCTGGTGTGCGAGCGCTTCGTCGACACGCTCGCGCCCGACGACGTGCGCTCGGGCTACGGCGAGATGATCAAGCTCGCGATCATCGACTCGGCCGCGGCGTTCGAGCGGCTGCGCGACGACGTGACGGCCCGCGGATTCGGCGGGCCGCCGCTGGCCGCGCACGTCCGCGCGAGCCTGGAGACCAAGCGCCGGATCATCGAGATCGACGAGTACGAGCGCGATCTGCGGCGTATCCTCAACTACGGGCACACCTTCGGCCACGCGCTCGAAGCGGTCACCGAGAACGCCGTGCCGCACGGGCTCGCCGTCGCGTGGGGCGTCGACGTCGCGAACTTCGTCGCGTGGCGGCTCGGCCTGCTCGACCGCGCCGTGTACGACGACGTGCACGCGTTCGTCGCGCGCAGCTTCGCGTTCCGGCCGGCGCGCGCGTACGATGCCGCCTCCATCATCACGGCGATGAAGCGCGACAAGAAAGCCGCGGCGGGCACCGTCGCCCTGGTGCTCGCGCACGCGCTGGGCGACGTGCGGGTCGTGCCGACGCCGCTGGACGCGCGGCTCGAGGCGCTGATCGCGGACTACGTCGCCGCGGAGGACGTCTTCGCGGGCTGAGCGCGGTGCGCCGCGAGCGTGCGCGCGATCGCCTCGTCCAGGCCGACCGTGCGCCGCACGCCGAGCTCCGCGACGATCCGCGCCGGATCGGGGACGTAGCGCTGCGCCGGCGCGTTCGGCACCGGCGCGCGCGCGATGTTCACCGTGACGCCGTCGCCGGCCGCGCGCGCGACGCGCGCGGCGAGCTCCCCGATGGAGATTGCTTCGTCCGAACCGACGTTGTACGCGCGCGCGTCCGCGCCGCGCGCGAACACCGCGAGACACCACGCGATCATGTCCGTCGGATAGAGATACGAGCGGTACGGCGTGCCGTCGCCGCCGACGCGCACCGGCCCGCCGGCGAGCGCGTCGCGCACGAAGTTGCCCGCCGCGTAGTGCGCGTCGAGCGGCAGACCGGGGCCGAGAAACGCGAACAGGCGCGCCACGCGCACACGTCCGGTGCCGCGCGCCTGCGCGACGGCCAAGGCCAGCTCGGCGACGCGTTTGCCTTCGTGGTACGCCGAACCCGGGTCGAGCGGATCGGGGCCGCCGCCGTACGTCTCCGGGACGCGCGCCAGCTCCGGCGGCTGGCGCCCGTACACCGCGCCGGAGCTCGTGAACAGCACGGGGATCGCGCCGCTGGGCTCGACGACGTCGCGCAGCACGCCGCGCACGCCGTCGACGATGATCGCCAGCATCGTTTCGGGCTGCGCTTCGTTGAGCGCCGCGCTCGCGGGCGTCGCCGCGTGGACCACACCGTCGTACGCGCCGTCGGCGACGGGCGCCGCGACATCGCCGCGCAGCACGCGAAACGCGGGGTTCGCGGCGAGCCGCGGCGCGGCGCGCGCGAACGCATCGGGGTCGCGCGTCAGCACGTCGGCGCGAATCGCCGTCGCGAGCCGCTCGTTCGCGTGCGCGATCGCCGCCAGCAGCCAGCGGCCGACGAAGCCGGTGCCGCCGGTGACGTAGAGCCGCGCGTTCGCGAAGCGGCGCAGATCGTCGCCCGCGGCGTCGAGGATCTCGTCGAGATCGCGCCGCGGCGCGTCCACCGCGCGCGCTACGCGGGCACGCCGCTGCGTTCGCCCGCTTCGGCGATCGCGCGCGCGATGAAGTCGATCTCCGCGTCGCCCAGGCCCGGAAACGTTCCGACCCAGAACACGTCGTTCATGATGATGTCGGCATTCGTGAGCTCGCCGACGACGCGGTACGCCGCGTTCGCGTACGCCGGCTGGCGCACGAGGTTGCCCGCGAACACGAGCCGCGTCCCGATCTTGCGGTCGTTGAGCCGCTGCACCAAGTCGTTGCGCGCGATCGGTGCGCCGGGCAGCACGCGGATCGGGTAGCCGAACCACGACGACGAACCGCCGGGCGCTTCAGCCGGCAGCGCGAGCCAGCTGACGCCGGCGAGCTTTTCGGTGAGCCGCGCGGCGTTGCGCCGGCGCGCCGCGATGAACGCGTCGACCTTCTCGAGCTGCGCGACGCCGACCGCGGCCTGCATGTCGGTGAGCTTGAGGTTGTAGCCGATGTGGCTGTAGGTGTACTTGTGGTCGTAGCCGTGCGGCAGCTCACCGAGCTGCCAGTCGAACCGCTTGCCGCACGTGTTGTCCTTGCCGGGCGCGCACCAGCAGTCGCGGCCCCAGTCGCGGAACGACTCCACGATCTTGCGCAGCTTCGGCGAGCGCATCATCACCGCGCCGCCCTCGCCCATCGTCATGTGATGGGCGGGATAGAAGCTGACCGTCGCGAGGTCGCCGAACGTGCCGACCTGGCGGCCGTTCCACGTCGCGCCGACCGCGTCGCACGTGTCCTCGATCATCCACAGCCCGTGGCGCCGGCAGAAGTCGAGCACCGCTTGCGGATCGTACGGGTTGCCCAGCGTGTGCGCGATGATCACCGCGCGCGTCTTGGGCGAGAGCGCGCGCTCGAACTGCGACAGGTCGGCGTTGTACGTTCGCAGCTCGCTGTCGACGAACACCGGCACGCAGCCGGCTTGCACGATCGGGTTGACCGTGGTCGGGAAGCCGGCGGCCGCGGTGATGACCTCGTCGCCGGGGCGCAGCCGCCGCTCGCCCAGCTCGGGCGACGTCAGCGCCATGAACGCGCAGAGATTCGCGCTGGAGCCGGAGTTCACGAGCACGCACTCGCGGATCCCGAACCAGTTCGCGAACTCTTTCTCGAACCGCAGCGCGTAGCGGCCCGTCGTCAGCCAGAAGTCGAGCGAGCTGTCGACGAGCGACACCAGCTCGCGCTCGTCGAACGCGCGGCCGCTCACCGGCACGACGTCTTCGTCGGGCACGAACGTGCGCTGCTCGTACGCCGCGCGAAAGTACGCGCGCGTCTTCTCGAGGATCTCCGCGCGCAGCGCTTCGGCCGCGGGGCTCGCACCGTTCTCGCGCAGCATCAAACCGCCGCGCCCGCCGGTGACGACAGGTGCTCGCGGTACCACGCGACCGTCTCGCGCAAACCGTCGTCGAGCTCCCAGGCGGCGCGCCAGCCCAGGCGCGCGCGCGCTTTGCTCGCGTCGAGCGTCTGATCGCGGATCTCCATCGCCGCCGTGTTGAGCACGACGGGATCGGAGCGCACCTGCATGACGCGCGCGACCGCGTCGACGATCTCGCGCACCGTCGCGCGCGACTCCGGGCTGAAGTTGAACGCCTCGCCGGCGACGTCGGCGCGGTCCGACGCCTCCGCGAGCGCGACGTACGCGTCGACGACGTCCTTGACGTAGATGTAGTCGCGCACCGGGCCGCCGTCGCTGCGCAGCACGGGGCGCTCGCCGCGCAGCAGGCTGCGGATCGTTCCCGGCACGATGCGGCTCCAGTTCAAGTCGCCGCCGCCGTAGATGTTGCCGCAGCGCGCGATGGTCACCGGCAAGCCGTACGTATGGTGGTATGTCGCGGACAGCAGGTCGGTGCAGCTCTTGGACACGTCGTACGGGTGCTTGCCGTTGAGCGGCAGATCTTCGGTGTACGGCAGCACCGCCGAGTCACCGTAGGCTTTGTCGCTGGAGGCGACCACGAACGCCTTCACCAGCGGCGCCAGCCGGCGCGCGGCCTCGAGCAGGTTGTACGTGCCGCGGATGTTCGATTCGAAGCACTCCAGCGGATCGCGCAGCGCGGTGCCGACGATCGTCTGCGCGCCGAGGTGGAACACGACCTCGCACTCGTGGGTGTTGATCGCCCGCGCGCAGTCCGCGATGCTCGCGAGGTTGCCGCGCACGACGTTGCACGAGCGGTCGATCCCCGCGGTGTAGAAGCGCGACTGCGGATCGTCGTCGAGGACCATGGCGACGACGGCGGCCCCGCGGCTCGCAAGCGCTTCACACAGCCACGAGCCGACGATCCCGGTCGCGCCGGTGACCAAGGCGCGACGCCCGTCCCAACGGTTTGCGTTCATCCTGAAACGCCGAGTTCGCCAACGACAATGACCGCGTTCACCACCTGTCGAGATCAGTCGCAGGACCGAGAAAATCCTGTCGCCAAGGCATCGCCCCGGCGCGAAGGCGCGGCTGCCGCCGGTCCGAGTTCGCTTGCTGGAGGAGTCTCTGAGTATCACGAGTACCGAAGCGGCGCTCCGGCGCTCGTCGACCGCAAGCACCAGCGCGCGCACGGTCGTCACGTGGATCGTCACCGCGCAGTGCGTTCTGCTGGTCGTCGCGCTGTGGTATTTCTGGGTTCAGGTGTTCTACTTCGGCGACGTCGATGGGCTGGCGATCCTGTCCACGCACCGTGCCGACCAGCCGCCCGTCCCCGCCGTACCGTGGCAGCTCGGCGTGCACACGTTCGGCGATTACATCTTCCCGTACGCGCAGGCGCTCGTCCCGAACCCGTGGACCGACTACGCGCTCGCGCCCCACAGCAACTCGTATCCGCCGGCGCTGATGCTCGTGTTCAAGGTGCTGACGTTCTTGCCGTACGTCGTCGGGCTCGCGATCTTTCTCGCGCTGAACGTCGTCAGCGTCGCGGCACCGGTCGTCATCGCGGCGCGCGGCCTGCCGCTCTCGCGCGCGCTGCTCGTGCTGTGCCTGCTGGTGTTCCTGTCGTTTCCGTTTTTGATGGTCGTCGACCGCGGCAACGCGCAGGGCCTGCTCGTCTTTCCGCTGTTCCTGTTCGTGAACGCTTGGCGCGAGCGCCGCTGGCGTCCCGCGGCCGTCGCGCTCTCGGTGGCGGTCGCGTTCAAGCTGTACCCCGCGCTGCTCGCCCTCGCGCTGCTGGCCGAGCGCAGGTTCCGCGACGCCGCAATCGCGGTCGGTGCGGCGGCCGCGGTGACGATCGTGCTCTTCGATCTGTATCCGGGTGGTTTGGCCGCGACGACGCAGAGCTTCATCGCGGCCCTCGTGCCGTTCTCCGCGCCGAGCGCGGCGCGCATCACCGTCAGCAACTACTCGGCGCTCGGCATGCTCGCCAACTTTTTTGCCGCCGCGTTCGGTCCGGAGTCGCCGATGGTCACCTGGCTCCTGGGACACCCGTCGGTGTTCGGAATCATCTACGTGGTCGCCGTCGCCGCGGTGCTCTTTTCGCGCGACCTGCCGTTCGTGGTGCGCATGGCGTGCGCGCTGTCGGTGCTCACGCTCGCGAACTCCCTCTCGTACGGCTACACGCTGTGCTTCGTCGTCATCGTCATCGCGGAGCTGCTGCGCCTTTCGAAAACGGACGGCCCCGAAGGGGAATTACCGCGGCCGCTCGCGGTCGCGCTCGCCGTCGCCGTGACCGCGACGCTGGTGCTGTGGCCGTTCCCGCTGCGGAACACCGGCGTCTCGGTGGGGACGGTGATCGTGCCCGCGGCGTGGATCGCGCTCACCGTCACCGCGCTGCTCCACGCCTACGGCCGCACGAGGCGGCCCGCCGCCCAGGGCGCCTGACCCGACGCCCACAGCTCCTCGAGCAGCCGTTTGTCGCGCAAGGTGTCCATCGGCTGCCAGAACCCGTCGTGCAAGTAACATGAGAGCTGACCGTCGCGCGCGAGGCCGACCAGCGGCTCGTGCTCGAGCAGCGTCTCGTCGCCGTCGATGCGGTCGAACAGCGCGGGCTCGAACACGAAGAAGCCGCCGTTGATCCAGCCTTCGCTCGCCTGGGGCTTTTCCTGAAACGTCCGCACCCGCGTGCCGTCGATGTCGAGCGAGCCGAACCGCGCCGGCGGCCGTACCGCGGTGAGCGTCGCCAGCCGGCCTTCGCGCCGGTGGAACGCGACGAGGTCCGCGACGTCGATCGATGCGAGCCCGTCGCCGTACGTGCACATGAACGTCTCGTCGCCGATCACGTCGCGCAAGCGCTTGATGCGGCCGCCCGTCATCGTGCTGACGCCGGTGTCGATCAGGTGCAGCTTCCAGCGCTCGGCGAGGCGCTCGCGCACCACTTCCACCGCGCCCGTCGACAAGTCGATCGTGAGGTCGTTGTTGTGCGCCCAGAACGCGTGGAAATATTCCTTGACCACTTCCTGCTTGTAGCCGAGCGCGATGACGAACTCGTCGAAGCCGGCCGCGGAGTAGATGTTCAGCAGGTGCCACAGGATCGGCTTGCCGCCGACTTCCACCATGGGCTTGGGCCGGTTCTCCGTCTCCTCGGAGATCCGGGTGCCGAGGCCCCCGGCGAGGATGACGGTCTTCACGGCGCCGCGCCGGTCAGAAGATCTTCACCTTGAGCAGATCGCTCGCGCGAAACACGGCCTCGGCTTTCGCGAGGGTGTCGGGCTTCGCGAAGTATGCGACGACGCTGCGGCCCGCGCCGAGCGCGTCGACGTAGTTCTCGACCTCGTCGTCGGGGATCTCGAGGTCGCCGAGCCGGTCCGCGAGGCCCTCGTTGCGGAAGTACCGGATGCCGTAGCCGCCCGGGGTCGGCACGCCGCTCGTGACGCCGGGGACGCCGGTTCCCTGGCCGCCGCCCGTCATCAAGCCGGGATTGGCGAGGCCCATCGACGATGCCGCGCCCTGCGTGGAGTCGTCGGGTCCGATCAGCTGGATCGGGTCGAGCGGGAGCCCCGCCGCTTTGAGCGCCGCTTCCAGCGCCGCAATGTCGCCGTTCTGGGAGATGCCGGTCACGACCAGACCCACGCAGTACCTCTCTCGGATGGCGGCCCGCGCAAAGCGCGCGAGCCTTCGCAGCGGGACGTTCGCCCGAGCGGCGTTCGAGTCTTGGCGATTACCCGCCCGTTTGCCGCACGGCGCGCGCCAAGCGCGCGATCCCTTCGGCGATGCGCGCCTCCGGCATCGCGGAGAAGTTGAGGCGCATGCCGTCGCCGCGCTCCTTGCCGGGATAGAACGGCCGGCCGGGGACGAACACGACGGCGTCGCGCACCGCGCACTGGAACAGGTCCTCGGTGTCGATGCCCGCGCCCACCGTGGCCCACAGGAACATCCCGCCGTCGGGGACGTTCCAGCGCACGTGCGCCGGCATCTCGCGCGCCAGCGCGGCGAGCATCGCATCGCGGCGCGCGCGGTACGTCGTGCGGACGCGCGCGAGGTGCGCCGCAAGCCGCGCCTCGTCCTCGACGTACGCGTGGAACACGTACTGCGCGTACGTGCTGGAGTGCAGGTCGGCACCCTGTTTCGCGGTGACGACCTTGTCGCGCAGATCCTGGTCGGGGATCACCATCCACGCGACGCGCAAGCCGGGCGCGACCATCTTCGAGCCGGTGCCGAGATAGGTCACGCAGCCGCGCGCCGCGGTCGCGAGCAGCGGCGCGGGCGCCGCGTCGTCGAACGACAGTTCACCGTACGGATCGTCCTCGAGGATCGGCACGCCGAAGCGCGCGCAGATCTCCGCGATGCGCGGCCGGCGCTCGGCGGCCAGCGTGTTGCCGGTGGGGTTCTCGTAGTTCGGGACGACGTACAAGAACTTCGGCAGCGGATCGGCCGCGCGCAATGCTTCGTCGAGCGCGTCGGGCACGATGCCGTGCTCGTCCGACGCGATCGCGAGATAGGCGGGCTCGTACGCGTCGAAGGCTTGGATCGCGCCGAGATACGACGGGTTCTCCAGCGCGACGACGTCGCCGGCGTCGAGAAACACGCGGGCGAACAGGTCCAAGCCTTGCTGCGAGCCGCCGGTGATCACGATGTCGTCGGGGCCGACCTCGACGCCGTGGCGCGCGCGCATCCGTGCGGCGACCCACGCGCGCAGCTCGCTGATCCCGTCGGTGACGGAGTACTGCAGTGCCGCAGCGCCGCGCGTGCGCATCACGCGGTCCTGCGCCGCCGAGACGTCCTCGACCGGGAACAGATCGGCCGCCGGCAGCCCGCCGCCGAACGAGATCACCGCGGGATCTTGCGTGACCTTGAGCATCTCGCGGATCGTCGAAGGTTTGAGGCGCTCGACGCGGCGGGCGAGCCGGGCAGGCGGGAGGACGATGTCCATGGGCTCGTTATTCCCGGCGATCCGGCGCGCGTCCGCTAGGCCCGGACCGGCCGCCCGCACGTCGTCGTCACGACGACGCCATCAGGAGCTCTTGATCCCGCACCAGCGCGGCGCAGCGCGCGCGGAACTCGTTCAGCCGCGACGCGAACGCGGGGACGAACGTGATGCGCCGGTCGAGCTCCGCAGCGGCGGCGTCGCACAGCGCCTCGTCGAGCCGGTTGCGCGCTTTGAGCATCGCGTACACGTCGTCGCCGCACCGCTTGCGCAAGCGCTGCTCGCGCTCGTCGGTCGAGTAGCGCACCGCGCGGCTCGTGTTTTGCGGCGCGTAGTGCAGGAGCAGCCCGGGGAACGACCCCCGCAAGAGATATTCGGCCACGACCATGCTCTCGTCGAAACGGTCCACGAGCACGAGGAATCCCGACTCCTCGACGCGCCGGACCGCGGTTCGCAGCTCGCGGTCGCCCGCGGGACGGTAGCGGTCGCGCATCCCCAGCGCGGCGGTCTGCACGTCCGTGGCGGTGTCCGGATACCGCTCCGCCACGTTGGTGAAAAATCGGGCGAGCCCGTCGACCGTGAGCGGGTGCAGCACCTGCGACGCGTCCGCACTGACGAAGTTGTAGAGCGATTCCAGGCGGTCCAGCGGCCGGCGCACCGGGCAGCAGTCCACGATGTCGGCGATCGGATCGCGCGGAACGGGATAGCGCAGGTGGTGGCTCGTGATCGCGCGCGCCTGCGGAGTCGCCCGCAAGAACGCGATCAGATCGTCGCCGGAGATGACGCCGTGCGGGCTGGGGCGGTGCACGTGGTAGCACTCGTCGCCGAACTCGCGCTCGAGGATCGCGGACAGCGTCGTGCCGGCGCATTTCATCACGTGGTAGTGGACGATGACGCGGCGCAGTTCGGCGGGCTCGAGGGTCACGTAGCGGGCCATGCGGTCGAAGGCCGCGGTCAGTAGCGGCCGGTCATCGGCGGACCGCCGATGGGCGCGCGGTAGGCCGGCACGTCGAGCCGCGCGGAGCGGATGAACGACAGGATCGCCGCGCCGAGCCCGACCAGCCATACGAGCGCGGTCACGGCCCAGCCCACGATCGGCAGAATCTCGGCCGAGGACACGACGACGAGCCCGAGGATCAGCGCCAACAGCGGCGACGGCGTGGACGCCGGCATGACGAGCTCCGCCAGGCGGCGGCCGACGACCAGCGAGACGGCGCCCGTCCCGATCCACACGCCGGCGAACAGCGCCGCGATCTCGAGCACGACCAGCGGGATCCCGACGATGCTCACGATCAGCAGCAGCGCGATCGGGACGATGGCGACGACGGCGACGGCGCCGGTCGCGGCCGACAGCGCGGGATGCTTCTCGACACGGTCGAGCGCGACGCGCATGCGGAGCGGAAACAGCAGGAACATCAGCACGACGACGGCGCTCGCGGCCAGCTTGACCAGCAGGCGATGATCTTGTCCGGCGAGCGCGTCGATGCCGTATTCCTTGCCGACCGCCCACGGCACGAACGTGCGGATGCCGTCGTTGGTGAAGCTGTTGATCTTGCCGAGGACCTGGCCGTTGCCGGTGATCGTGCAGCGGCCGAAGACCGTGTTGCAGTCGCCCCTGACGATGCCGGCGACCTCCGCGTCACCGAAGACGACGTCGAGATCGCCGTCGATCACCTGATCCGGCGCGACGTAGACGTTCTGAGACACCTTGAACTCGCCGCGGTCGCTGCCGCGGGCGGACGCGGGCTGCGCGAACAGCACGCTCAGCAGCGCGAACAGACTCGTCAGCAGCGCGACGAGGCGCGCGTTCACGAGCGGAGGCGCTCCGCCAGCCGCGGCCGCACGACGGCGAACCCGACGACGAGCGCGAGCACCACCGCCACGTCCAGCACGATCGCGGCGCCCAGCACCGTGCCGAGCGCGCCGAAGTCCGCCGCGACGCGCGCGCCGGCATGTCCGACGATCCCGAACACGCGCGCGAGCGACGCGCTGGCGTCGAGCGCGGTTTCACCGAACGCGCGCATCGCCGTGGACGCGAACAAAAAGCCCGCGCCGATCAGCAGCCACGCCGCGACGAGGTACGAGACGAGATATGCGTACACCGGAACCGAGGAAACCTCGGGGCGCGGGAGCGATCGCACCTCGGCCATGGTCGCGAACGTGAAGTTCGCGGGCAGCTCCACGTGGCGCGGTGACGCGATCAGCGCGTCGACGACGCGCAGCTCGTCGAGCACGCCTTTGCAGGCGCCGCAGCCGGCGAGGTGCGTGAGGAGGCGGGCGCGCTGCGCCGGGAGCAGCGTGCCGTCGAGGTACGCCTCGAAGAGATCTTCAGACGAGCTGCAGCTCACCGAGACCTCCCACCACCCGGAACGTCCGGGTTGCGCAGTTTCCCTCGGCCACCGCTTCGCGTTCGCGCAGCTTGTGCGCAAGTGCGAGCTTGCCGCGGTGGATCAGCGTCTTCACGTTGCCCAGCGACAAGCCCATCGTGGAAGCGATGGTCTGGTAGTCCATGTTGTCGTAGAAGCGCAGCGCGAGCACGGTGCGCGTGCGCTCGGGGAGCTCGGCCAGCGCGGCCCGGACCTCGGCTTCGGCTTCGGCGCGCAGCACGCCGGCGGCGGGATCGCCTTCGCGGGAGACGTCGCGCAGCGTGTTCTCGAGCGTCTGCTCCTCGCCGAGCTCGGCCACCGCCGGACGGCGCAGCGAGCGGCCCAGGAACGTCCGCACGACGTTGCGCGCGATGTGGTAGAGCCAGGTCGAGTAGCGCCCGAGATCGGGGTTGAACGTGCCCAGGTGCGCGTACGCGCGCAGGAACGTCTCTTGCGTGAGGTCGGCGACGTCCGAGGGCTGGCGGACGGACGCGCCGATGAACGACGCGATGCCGCGCTTGTAGCGCTCGACGAGATCGCCGAACGCATCGCGGTTTCCATCGAGGACCGCGTGGACGAGCCGCTCGTCCGAAACTTCGGGGACTGATTGCACAGCCATCCTACCGGCCCAGTACCGCTCCGCGTCCCGAATGTTTCCGCCCGGACGGGAGTCCTTCGCGGGCCGGACGAACACCGCGGGCCGTCATGTCAGCACGGCGTTGGCTGGTCACGGGTGGTCTGGGGTTCATCGGTTCGGCCTTCGTTCGCCTCACGCTCCGCGAGCGCACCGACGTCGCGGTGACCGTGCTGGACGCCATGACGTACGCCGGGAACCCCGCCAACGTGGCGGAGGTCGCGGCCGACCCGCGCTACCGCTTCGTCAAAGGCGACATCGCCGACGCGGCCGCCGTGGACGAGGCGGTGGGCGACGGCGTCGACGCGATCGTGAACTTCGCGGCCGAGACGCACGTCGACCGCTCCATCCTCGACCCCGAGGCGTTCATCCGCACCGACGTCATGGGGACGCACGTGCTGCTGGAGGCCGTCCGGCGGCACGCGGTCGCGCGCTTCCTCCACGTGTCCACGGACGAGGTCTACGGCGACGTCGAGCGCGGCGCGTCCGCGGAGGGCGACCCGGTTCGCCCGCGCAGCCCGTACGCGGCGTCCAAGGCCGGCGGCGACCTCCAGGTGCTCGCCTACCACACCACCTTCGGGACCCCGGTCGTCATCACGCGCGGCTCCAACACCTACGGCCCGTACCAGTACCCCGAGAAGCTGATCCCGCTGTTCGTCACCAACTTGCTCGAAGGCGAGCAGGTCCCGGTCTACGGCGACGGCCTCCAGGTGCGCGACTGGCTCTACGTGGACGACCACGCTCGCGGCGTCGCGCACATGCTCGAGCACGGCGTGTGCGGCGAGATCTACAACCTCGGCGGCGGCAACAGCCGCACCAACCTCGAGATCACGAAAGAGCTGCTGCGACTGACGGGCCGCGAATGGGACGCGAGCGTTCGCCACGTCACCGACCGCGCCGGCCACGACCGCCGGTACGCGCTCGACGCGGCGAAGGCCCGAGCGCTCGGCTGGTCGCCGCGCGTCGAGTTCGCGAACGGCCTGGCGGAGACGGTCGCGTGGTACCGCGCGAACGAAGCCTGGTGGCGCCCGCTCAAATCGGGCGAGTTCCGCGACTACTACCGCCGCCAGTACGCACTGCGCTAAGGCCGAACAACAAAGTATGACGACGGATCGCAAAGCACCGTGAGCCTCAAGGGCATCATCCTCGCCGGGGGGCTGGGGTCGAGGCTTCGCCCGCTCACGAAAGTCACCAACAAGCATCTGCTGCCGATCTACGACCGGCCCATGATCTACTATCCGCTGCAGACCCTGTGCGACGCCGGGATTCGCGAGATCATGATCGTGACCGGCGGCAACAGCGCCGGCGATTTTCTCAAGCTGCTCGGCAACGGCCGTGAGTTCGGGCTGCCGCACATCGCGTACACGTATCAGGAAGGCGAAGGCGGGATCGCGGACGCGCTCAAGCTGTGCGAGCACTTCGCCGGCGGCGACTCCGTCGTCGTGATCCTGGGCGACAACATCATCCAGAAGAGCATCGCGCCGTTCGTGCGCCGCTTCGAGGCGCAGCAGTCCGGGTGCCGCCTCCTTTTGAAAGACGTCGAGGATCCCGAGCGCTTCGGCGTCCCCGAGTTCGACGGCGAGCGCATCATCGGCATCGAGGAGAAGCCGCGCCAGCCGAAGAGCAACTACGCCGTGACCGGCATCTACATGTACGACAACCGCGTGTTCGACTACGCGCGCGACCTCAAGCCGTCGGCGCGCGGCGAGCTCGAGATCACCGACGTCAACAACGCGTACATCGCCGCGGGCGACTGCTACTACGACATGCTCGACGGCTGGTGGACGGACGCGGGGCAGTTCGAGTCGCTGTACCGCGCGACGCAGCTCGTCGCCGAAGAGCGGATGAGACAGGCGCTCGCGCCGGCGTGAGCGCGCGCCGCATCGCCGTGATCGGCGGGTCCGGCCAGCTCGGCTCCGCGCTGCGCGAGGCCCTCGCGGACCGCGAGCTCGTGACGCCGCCGCACGCGGAGGTCCCGATCGAGGACGCCGGTGCGCTCGCGCGGCTGCTCGACGAGTCGCGGCCCGACGTGCTGATCAACTGCTCCGCGTTTCACAACGTCGACCTCTGCGAGCGCGATCCCACGCCGGCGTTCGACATCAACGCGCTCGCGGTCGACCGTGCAGCGTCCGCGTGCGCGGCGCGCGGCGTCGCGTTCGCGACGATCAGCACCGACTACGTCTTCGACGGCACGCTGGGGCGCGCGTACCGCGAGGACGATGCGGTGGGCCCGCGCACGGCGTACGGCGCCTCGAAGGCGGCGGGCGAGTTTCTCACGCGGCGGCACGGCGACCGGTATTACGTCGTGCGCACCAGCGGCGTGTTCGGAACGGTGGGGACGTCGAACAAGGGCTATACGCTGATCGAGAAGGTGCTGCGGCAAGCGGAGCGCGGCGAGCCGACGCGGATGGTGGCCGACATGATCTTCTCGCCGTCGTACGCGCCGCACGTCGCGCGCGCGGTGCGCGACCTCATCGACGCGCAGGCGTTCGGCACGCACCACGTCACCAACGCCGGCGCGTGCAGCTGGTACGAGTTCGTGCGCGCCGCGTTCGCGAAGGCAGGGCTCGCCGGCGCGCCGCTCGAGCCCGTCGCCTACGCAGCGATGAACAACCCGACGCGGCGGCCGATGCGCTCGCCGCTGGCGAACACCACCTTCGCGCGCGCGAGCATCGCGCCGCTGCCGCCGTGGGAGACGGCGCTCGACGAGTTTCTCGCCGCGCGCCGCGCGCGGCCGGCACCGATCGGCGCCTGACGTGCGCGTCCTCGTCACCGGCGGCGGCGGGTACATCGGGCTGGAGCTGTGCCGGCAGCTGCTCGAGCGCGGCGACGACGTGCGCGTGCTCGACCGGTTCTTCTTCGGTGCGGCGCCGCTGGCGGCGCTCGCCGAACGCAGCGGCGGGCGGCTGACGTACGCCGCCGGCGACGTGCGCGAGCTCGACGACGCGTGGCTCGACGACGTCGACGCGGTGTCGCACCTCGCGGGGCTCTCGAACGATCCGACGGCGGAGTACAATCCGACCGCGAACTGGGAGATGAACGCCGTCGCGACCGAACGGCTCGCGCACGCGTGCAAGCGCCGCGGGATCGCACGCTTCGTGTTCGGTTCGTCGGCGTCGCTGTACGACGGCATCGGTCCGGGGATGTTCGACGAGCAAACTCCGGTGCAGCCGCGCGGCGCCTACTCCATCTCGAAGAAGTACGGCGAGGAGGCGCTGCTGCGCGCGACCGACGACCGTTTCGCGCCGGTCGTGCTGCGCCAGGGAACCGTCTACGGGTGGTCGCCGCGCATGCGCTTCGACCTCGTCGTCAACACGTTCCTGAAGGATGCCGTCACCGCGGGGAAGCTGTACCTGCACGGCGGCGGCTGGCAATGGCGGCCGCTCGTGGACGTCGGCGACGTCGCGCGCGCGCACGTCGCGTGCTTGAACGCGCCGCTCGAGGCGGTGGGCGGCGAGATCTTCAACGTCATGCAGGAAAACTATCAGGTGCGCCAGCTCGCGATGCTGGTCGCGGGATCGCTGTCGCTGCGCGGGCGGCAGGTCACGCTCGAAGAGGCGCCGCTGCCCGCGCTCGTGCGCGACTACCGGATGTCGAACTTGAAGCTGACGCAGCGGCTCGGATTCACGCCCGCGGTCACCGTCCTCGAGTCGATCGACCTCATGCTGCAAAAGCTGCCGCTGGACGACGTCGGCTGGCTCGCGAACCCGCGCTGGTACAACATCGCGTGGATGAGCGTGCTCGAAGAAGTTCACGCCGCACAGCGGGATTTCGGCTCGATCTACTAAAGGCGAGGCGCAGCGGAAAGGCGGCGGTCTCATGCACATGCCCTTCACCGGGGAGCGGTACGTGCCCGAAGTTCGCGGGCAGATCTACTACGAGCACGTGCACCGCTACGCGCTCGCCTTCGAGATCGCGGGCGGCCTCGACGTGCTCGACATCGCGTCCGGCGAAGGCTACGGCGCCGCCTATCTCGCGATCGCCGCGCGCAGCGTGGTCGGCGTCGACGTCGACCCGGAGTCCGTGCGCCACGCCGCCGCGCGGTACACGGCGATGAACTTGTCGTTCCTCGCCGGCTCGTGCACGCGCATCCCGCTGGCCAGCCACAGCATCGACCTGGTCGTGTCCTTCGAGACGCTCGAGCACATCGAGGAGCACGACGAGTTCATGCGCGAGATCGCGCGCGTGCTCCGGCCGGACGGGCAGCTGCTGATCTCGTCGCCGAACAAGCTCGTGTACTCCGACGACGCGCACTATCACAACCCGTATCACGCCCGCGAGCTGTATTTCGACGAGTTCCGCGACTTGCTGCAGCGGTGGTTCGCGCGCTCCTGCGTGTACGGGCAGCGCATCATCGCGACGTCGGCGATCCACCCCCTGCGCGGGGTCGCGCGGGGCGCGCGGTGCATCAGCCCGTCGCCGCACGGCGACGAGCGCATCGGTCTGCCGGCGCTGCCTGCGCCGGCCTACTTCCTCGCACTGTGCTCGCGCTCGGGCGA
>DASWRD010000127.1:0-22841 GCA_036403315.1 Candidatus Elarobacter sp. | reverse complement strand
ACGACGCACCGGGAGCCGGGATCCCCGCCGCCCCCAGAAACTGCGCGATCAGCGTGAACACGTCGATCGTCGTGCCCGGCGTGAGCGTCCCCGTCACCGTTTGCGCGGGTAGCGCCGCCGTCACGTCGATCGACGCCGGCGGCGGGTCGCCGCTGCCGATCGCGAACGTACCCTTCGCGGCCAGCGACGGATTCCAAACTTTCTTCTTCTCGTCGTAGGCGATCGCGAGCGTGAGCGATCCGCTCTTGACGTCGATGGCGCCGGCGATGATCGTCCACGGCGGCGCGTCCTTCGACAGCGCGATCGTGACGCCGAGCCCGGTGATCCCGCCGTCGGGGTTGCTCTGCGCGGTGAACGTCAAGTCGCTGACTTGGAGTGACGGAAGTTTCAGCGCATCGGGGACGAACGTTTCGATCGCCGAGCCCGGCGCGAGCGCGTCCAGCGTCTTGAGGCTGGGGATGGTGAACGGCGCGACGTTCAGCCCGAACGTATACGGCGTCGTCGAGAGGTCGGCGACGAGCCCCACGGGACCGGTATCCAGCGCGATCGTCGGCAGCAGCTTCGCGCTGTAGCCGCTCGCCGCCGACGACAGCGTGAGCTGCAGCGCCGCCGAAACGGGGCCGAGCGTGACCGTCGGCACCGTGCCCGCGGGGAACGTGTACGAGAACGCCGGATTGTCGGGATCGGTGATATCGATCGGCCCCGCGAGATTGGGAACCGGGATCGTGGTGACGCCTTCGAACAGCCACGCGAGATCGCCGAGCGGGCCGAACGTGAGCAGCGGCGTCCCGCTGAACGCCAGGCCGTCCTTGTCGAGCGTCAGCGTCGCCGTCTCGTCCGCCGTCGCACCTTTGAACTCGAACTTGTCGAGGATCTTGCCCGCGAGCTTTGCAAAGCTCTTTCCGAACGTCCATTTGTCATCGAGCTGCGCAACGATCGCGAGCGCCGGATTCGGCGCACCCTCCGCGTCGACGGTGAACGTCGCCACGGCGGCGAGCGGCGCGCTCGCGGACTGACCGTTGAAAAACGCCGCGCTGGGCCCCGTGACGGTGACGGCGTTGTTCGCCTCGTCCTTCGCCAGCACCGGCGGCGTCGTGTCGTCGGTGCCGTCGATGGTCAGCATTTTGTCGGGCGCGTACTTCGTAAGCAGCGCGGCGGCGGCGGTCCACTTGTTCGTCGTGGCGTCGGCCGCGCTCAGCGCGAAGACGTTGGCCTTGACGAACGTCTCCAAGACCGCGTACAACGCGTCGACCGGACCCATCGCCGCGACCGTCACACCCGACGGCTGGTCCGAATTCCCGTCGAGCGCGAACGTCGCCGTCACCCACACGGGACCGCTCGCGCCGGTGTACGTGCTCGAGCCCACCACGGTGGCGCCCTCGGCGAGCGCGGTGACGGCGGGCTTCGTCGTTGCGTCGCTCCCGGCGATCGCGAGCGTCTTGTCGAGCTCCGCCGCGACGACCGTCCATCCCAGCGCCGTCGCCTGCGCCGCCGAAAGCGAGAATGCGTTGTCGCTCCCGATCTGCTTTTCGAGCGCGGTGACGAGCTCGGCCGGCGTCATCGGCGTCATCGGTCGCGCTCCTGCAGCGCGGCGATGCGAAGCCTGGCGGTCCGCGTGAGCGCAGGCGCACCGCCGGAGCCGATCGCACCGTTGCCGTTTTTCGCGAGCACGCCGCTGCCGTCGCCGCTCAGCACGGCGTGGCCGTCACCGCCGCCGGCGTCGTCGCCGCCGCTCGCCGGGTTCTTCTGATACGCGCCGTACCAGCCCAGCGCGTGACCGGACGGGTTGGGATCGGTGACGATCTCGAGCTTGATCTGACCGTTCGGCGGAAACTTCGCGCTGAAGAGCTGCAGCGTCACGTCGATCGCGCGCAGCAGCCACGAGCCTTCGGCATTCTGCTTGAGCGCGACGGTCGCGACGTTGAGGCGCAGCGGTCCCAGGATCGTGACGTACTGCTGCGCGCTGCCCGCGCCGGGCAGACGCAAGCCGACCTGCACGTCCAACGAGCTGTCGTCGACCGGGCTCCACGCGAGCATCAGCGAGCCGGTCATCGGAACGATCGAGCCCAGGCCGCCCGCGGAGCCGAGCTGCACGTCGAGCTCCAGCCCGTACCACGTGTCGCCGATGCCGTCGCCGCCCAGCGGCGTGATCAGCGTCATGTAGCCGAGCGTCGCGGGCGTCGACGCGCCGCCCGCCGTCCCGCCGGACTGCACGATCGCCTTCGGCTGCGAAGGCAGGCGGTCGCACAGGCTCCCCGGCCGCGCGATGCTCGAACCGGCGAACGTCGTCCCGGCCGGGTCGAACACGAACTTGCGAAGCGGCGGGTTTTGGCTCGGATCGTACGTCATCGTCACGACGACGTTGCCGAAGTCGAGCCGGTCGTACGAGAACACGTCGTAGTCGGCGACGTTTCCTGACGAGTCCGCGTAGCTCACGATCCGGAAGCTCAGCGTGCCCGAGATCGTGAACCGAGAGACGATCGGATCGAAGTCGTCGGCCTGCGCCAGCGTCACGAACGACGCGCTCGTGAGCTCCACGGTCTCCAGCACCGCGCTGGTGTCCATCGCGAACGTGTTCTGGCCGCTGTACGCGAACGAGTACGTGTCGCTGCCGTCGTGCTGCTGCCAGGTGCCGATGAAGATGATGTTGTCGCCGCGATCGCCGTTCGTGATGGTCGAGCGCTCGCCGAAGAACTCGCCGATCAGCAGCTCGACCTGGCTGGCGAACGCGACGACGTGCGAGTTCTCGAAGCGCACGTGCAGCTCCAGCACGCGAAAGTCGAACGGGCTGCCCGAATAGACGAGGTCGACCTCGTTGCTGTAGTCGATGCGCGCGAACAGCGGCGCGTTCTGCACGATGAGCGCGCCCCAATCGGCCAGCATCAGCGGCGCGCCCGCGATGCCGAAGTAGCTGGCCGTGAGGTTCGGCCCGTCGATCCCCGCGGCGAGCCCGCGCAGCGCGGGCGGGAACTCCGCGGTCGGAACGTTGCAGTTCAGGTACAGCACGCCGTTCCAAGCGGCGCTGGTCGCGGCCTCAACGAACGGCGGATCGCCGACGGCGAGCTGCGCGGCGATCAGCGCGCCGAGGTCGCTCTGCGCGGTCGCGGCGTCGTCGTTGAAGTAGCCGGGCAGCGTCCACAGCGACGTGTCGCCGGCGAGATCCTGCAGCGCACCGGCGCAGAACTTCAGGATCAGGATGGTCGGCGACATCGCGTTCGTCGTCGAAGAAAACGGGCTCGTCTTCCAGCGCAGCGGTGACAGATCGAACGTCCAGCTCGCGATGTCGAGCTGCGCGTACTCCGCCGCGTAGCGCACGGCGAACTGGTACGTCTCGAAATCCGCTCCGAGCACGTCCTGCAACGCCGGCTCGAAATGCTCCCAGTCCCAGAACACGAGATCGGTCAGCGCGGCTTTGAGGTTGGCGATGACGTTCGCGGGCAGGCAGAAGAGGCGGTCGAACGCGGGCGCATCGAGCCGGTAGCGCGCCGAGGCGAGATTTTCGAGCGCGAGTGGATTCGTGACGACGAGGAACAGCTGCTGGTTCAGCAGCGCGGTGCGCACCGAGCCGGAGATGTCGCTGACGACGAGCTGCTGGCCGCTCGACGTTTGTGCGAGCTGCAGGCCGATCCACGTGTCGTTCGGCGGCGGCGCGTCCGCAAAGATCGCCTGTTCACCCTGCGTGGTCACGACGCCGACGGTCGCGCCGGTCGGTCCGAAGGGTCCCGGAAACGACGAACCCGCGCCGGTTTGTCCGGCGGCACCGCTCGGCCCGGTCGCCCCGCTGGCGCCGGCCTGGCACGTCGCGCCCGTCGGACCCGCGGGCGACGCCGTCGCGCCCGGCGCAATCGTCCCCGTGCGAACGCGCGTGAGCACGTTGCGCTCGAACGCGGTCACCTGGTCGACCATCGACGCGGGGCCCGTGACGCCGGCGTACGGCGCGATCGGGAACGCCACGTCGATGGGCAGCTCCGCGGCGCGCACCTGAAACGCCGGCAGCAGCGTCGCGCCGGGCAGGAAATATCCGTTGCTGTTGGGCTGTTCGTAATAACCCGCGAGCGGATCCGCACCGCTCGCAAATCCGAGCCACGTCGTGGTGTACGCGCCGCCGGCGGTCGGCCCGGTCGACCCGAGCCGTCCGAATTGCCCGCTCGCGTTCGGCGCGTACGCCGAACAGCCGGGGGAAAATTCGACGACCGCACCGGCGCGCAGCACGCGGAAGAACTCGAGCCCCGACAGACCCGGCATCAGATCGAACGTCGCGGTGGGACCGGTGGGCGCGCCGGCGCCCGGCGTCAGCCCCCACGTCCCCGCGCATTGGGCGTAGTTCGTCCCGTCGACGGGATCTCGCGCGAAGACGATCTGCGAGCCCGAGCCGGCGACGAGCGACAGCGGCGTACCGCCTGTCGTCCGAAACGTCGACGGCACGCCGCCGTCGGCCACGTTCAGGGAACCCGCACCGCCGAGCGGATCGACGACGCCTACCAGCGTCGTGGCGCTCGCGAAGATCGGGTAGATCGTGCGCTGCTCGCCGTAATAATACCGGATCGACGGGACCGACGGATCGCCGGCGGCCAGCTCCGCGGAAAACGTGAGACGGCCGCGCTCCTGCGGCGACATTGCGACCGTGACGCCCCCGCGCACCGGCATAGCCGGAGCGCCCGCCGGCCCGAAGGTGATGGGATCGTCTTCCGCGCGGATGACGACATCGTCGCCGGCGATGCCGACCGATGCGCCGGCCGGGATCACGAGCTCGATCGCGCCGGCCGAAAAGCTCGTGGTCGACACGACGGCGCCGTCGGAGGTGAACGCCAGCCGCTGCTCGGGACCGTCCGGGCGTTGCCAGACGAAGGTGCGAACCCACCCCTGCGGCTCCGCGCTCGGCGCGCTGAACCCATCGGGTCCGAAGATCCGGGATGCGGGAACGCGAACTTGCTCGCGGTCCAAAAGCACGAAACCCCTGCACACCTTCGCCGCTCGAACGTTGTCCCCGCAGCCGGGGCGGACAAGCAGTCTCCGTCAGTTCACGCGCTTCGGCACTGTCCCTTCCTGCGTTGAACAAATTCCGGCAATCTGCTATTCCGGCAAAGCTCGGGGGGCCGCCGCACGCGTAAAACTCCAGGCCGCGACCGGTAACAATGGTTTAGCGCGCCCCGGCCTCACGGTAAAACTGCACGAGGTCGGCCTTGAACTGCACGAGCGAATCGTGATTCAAGTACACCTGATGCCCGGACGGATAGTACGAGTAATGCACCCGCTTGCGCTGTGCCGGCGTAAGCCCCATGTGGTTGAGTAAATAATCCGTCCCGTAGAAGGCCGTCGCAAGATCGTAGTACCCGCTCGCCGAGAGCACGTGGAGCGACGGGTTCTGCACGATCGCCGATTGCAGGTCCGCGACCACGCTCGGCGCGCTGGAGTCCTCGCCGCGCTGGTATTTCCACGCGGCGTTTACGACGAGGTCGAGGGCGTCATAAGGCCGGTCGTCACGGTAGCGCAGGACGTCGTGCATGTAATAGTTCAGCGCGGCGACGTACGCCGCCGACGTCATCGTGCTTGACGCGTCGAAGTCCGGGAACGTCGCGTTCCGGTCCACCTGGTCGCCGGTATAGCGGCCGTCCAATCTCCCGAGGGTACGCCCTTCGCTGCGCAACAGCTCCTGCCGGAAGCGCCCGGGGCTGATGCGCAGGTTCGCGGCGTCGATGTACTTCTCGTCGAGCCCGAGATAGGCGTGCAGCTTCGCGACGACCTGCGCGCGCAGCACCGCGTCGAGCGTGTCGCCCTGCATCAGCGCGTGCGCGTACGGGCCACCGGCAAACGCCCGCACTTCGGCGACGAACCGCGTGAGGTCCGGCGGATTACCGGCGGCTTTGTGGTGGTACCACGCGACGGCGGCTTCGGTGGGAAGGTAGCCGATGTACGCGTAGTCCTCGCCGGGTCCTTGGCCGATCGGCAAGAAGTTGTAGTCGAGCGCGGACGACAGCAGCACCACGCCGTTGACGGCCATGCCGTCCGTTTGCAGCAAGTTGACGACGTTCGCGGCGCGCGTGGTGCCGTAGGATTCACCGAACAGGAACTTGGGCGACTGCCAGCGCGCGTTGCGCGTCACCCAGCGCTGGATGAAATGCGAGAACGCCTTCGCGTCCTCGTCGACACCGTAGTAGTCGGCGGCCTTGCCGTGCGCGACGACGGTGCTCCAGCCGGTGCCCACGGCATCGACGAAGACGAGGTCGGTCGTGTCGAGCAGGGATGACTCGTTGTCCACCAGCGGCGGGTTCGGCCCCGGCTGCTTCGCGTTCTTGGGAACGTCGACGCGAACGGGGCCGAAGGAGCCCATGTGCAGCCAGATCGTGGACGAGCCGGGCCCGCCGTTCCACACGAATGTCACCGGCCGCGTGCGCGCGTTCGCGCCGTCCGCGGTGTACGCGACGTAGAACACGCTCGCGGTCGGGTCGTTGTTGGCGTCCTTCAGCAGGATGGTGCCGGCGCGCGCGGTGTACGCGATGCGCCGGCCGCCGAGCGCGAGCGTATGGCGCGTGACGGCGTCTTTCACACCGGGCACCGGACGGAACGCCGGTGTCGGCGACGGCGCGGGGGCGGCTTGCGCGTTCGCGCGCACCGGAGCCCCCGCCGCGAACGACGCGACCAGCATCAGGGCGAGCAGCGAGCGGCGCACGTCAGCGGCCTGCCGCGGTGCGGTAGAACCGCACGAGATCGGCTTTGAACGCGCGGCGCGCGTCGTCGTTGAGATAGACCATGTGTCCCGACGGGTAGAAGCCGTACTCGATGTGCGGCCGCAGCGACGCGTCCAACCCGAGATGGTTGAGCGTGTATTCGGTGCCGAAGAACGGCGTCGCGAGATCGTAGTAACCGTTCGCGGCGAACACGCGCAGGTACGGGTTCTTCGTGAGCGCGTCGCGCAAGTCGCGCGCGCCGTTGGGCGCGACGATCGAACCGGTGCGGCGGAAGTTCCAGTGCGCGCCGACCACGCCGTAGTTCGTGCCGAGGTACGGGCGGTCCACGCGGTAGCCGAGGTCGTCGCGCACGTAGCGGCTGAACGCGCCGACCATCGCGTCGGTCAGCAGATCGTCGCTGGTGGGGTCGTACGACGTCGAGTCGGCGGTGCGGTCGAGCTCGGGGCCTTGGTAGCGCCCATCGAGGCGGCCGGTCGCGATGCCCTTGTCGACCTGAAGCGCGTGCTGGAAGCGGCTCGGGTCGATGCGCAGGTTCGCGCGGTCGATGTACTTCTCGTCGAGGCCCGTGTAGTCGTGCAGCTTCGCGATGATCGCGCGGCGCGTCGTCGCGTCGAGCTCGTCGCCGCGCATCAGCGCGCCGGCGTACGGACCCAGCGCGAACGCGCGCACCTCGGCGACGAAGCGCGCGAGATCGGGCGGGTTGCCCGCGACCTTTTTGTGGTACCACGCGACGGCCGCTTCCGTCGGCAAGAAGCTGATGAAGCCGTAGTCCTCGCCGGGGCCTTGACCGTTGTCGAGCGCGTTGTAGTCGATCGCCGACGACAGGAGCACGACACCGTTGATCGCCATGCCGCCGCGCTGCAGGCGGTCGACGACCGCCGCCGCGCGCATCGTGCCGTACGATTCGCCGAACAAGAACTTCGGCGACGCCCAGCGGTCGTTCTCCGTGACCCAGGCGCGGATGAAGCCGTCGAACGCTTTGGCGTCTTCGTCGATGCCGAAGAACGTCTTGGGCGTGCCCTTGCCCGTGATCTGGCTGTAGCCGGTGCCGACGGCGTCGATGAACACCAGATCGGTGAGATCGATCAGCGAGTCGGGGTTCGGCGCGAGCGCCGTGCCCGGCGGCGGCGCCGTGGCATTGGACGGTACGGCGACGCGCACCGGCGCGTACGACGACATGTGCAGCCACATCGTCGACGAGCCCGGGCCGCCGTTCCACACGAACGTCACGGGGCGCGTGCGCGCGCTCTCGCCGCCGTCGGCCGTGTACGACACGGAGAACACGCGCGCGATCTCGTCGTTGTTCGCGTCGCGCAGCGGCGCGGTCCCGGCGCGCGCCGTGTACGGGATCGTGCGCCCGCCGACTATGACCGTGTGGTGCGTGACGGCCGGCGCGGGATCGGCGGCGACTGCCGGGCGGCCGAATGCGAGCGTCACGCACGCGAGCAGCGACGCGGCGCCGTACGCCGCGATTCTCCGTATTTCCACGGAGGCCAGGTTCGGTGCCGCTAGGCCCGATCCCGCGGTCGTACGACGCGACTCAGGACGACTGCGCGTCGACGGAGTAGACGAAGGCGAGCACTTCGGCGACGACGGCATACAGCTCGCGCGGCAAGGTTTGTCCGACTTCCAGCTTCGCGAGCGCTTCGACGAGGCCGGCGTCCTGGTGCACCGGGATGTCGTGCTCGCGCGCGAGGCGTACGATCTCGCCCGCCGTCAGCCCGCGGCCGAGCGCGACGATCTCGGGCGGCTCGGTCCCCAGCGGATCGTACGCGAGCGCGGCGGCGGCGGGACGGTCCGGCGCGTTGCGCCGCGCGTCGTAATAGCGCGAGCTCATGCCGAGCGGTCCACCGTCGCGTCCGGATCCGCCGGCGGGGCCGGCGGCGCTTCGGCGGCGACGACCGGCATCATGCCGAGCGATGCGCCCGCCGACGCGACGCGGTAGCGCAGCGATTCGAGCCGTGCCGTCAGCGCGCCGAGCTGATCGCGGAACGCACGCATCGCGGGCGCGGAGCCGGTGCGCACGTCGACGGTGACGTCGCGTCCGACCGTGACGAGATCGATCGCGACGGTGCCGTAGTGCGCGGTGTCCAGAACGAAAGCGATGCGAAAGTTCTCGCCGTCGAGCCGCACGCCGCGGCCTTGCGGCGCGTCGCGTTGCACGGTGATCTGCGCGTTCGCCGGACCGTGCTGCGTGGTGAGCGGGATCGAGAACGCAAGCCCGTCCGGATGGGCGGCGAGCGCCTGCGCCGCGTGCACCTGCACCGCGGTGAGCGCGGTGAGCGCATTCGCGAGCGACGGCGCCAGCGCAGCGGGCGTCGCGGGATCGGCGGCCACGGCGAGCAGCGTTTGCTTGAGATCGGCGCTGAGCGCCGCGCTGCGTTCGGCGGCGACGGCGGCCGGCAGCGGCGGCGGTGGCGGAGATTGCGGGCCTTGCGATGCGCCGCCGATGTCGGCCGTATTCGGCGGCTGCGCGCGTCCGCCGGCCGCGGCGATTTCGCGCGATGCGGCGAGCAGCGTCGCGAGCTTGGGTTCGGGACCGTCGACGACGTGCTCGACGTACGCGGCGATCTGCGTCGCGAGCGCGGGCGAGCGCGGATCGATGCGGCCGACGAACGCGAGCAGCGTCCGCAGCGTCGCGATGTTCGCGTCGCCGCCGGCCGCGGGCAGTGCGGCTTCGAGCGCGGCGAGCGCGACCGGAAGGCGATCGGGCCGCTGGAGCGCGAGCGTCGCCGACGCCACCGTGCCGGGCGTGACCGGCAACCGCAGCGCGCGCAGCAGCGTGACGGGCTGCGCGTATGCGGCAAGCCCCGTCGCGCGCGCCGCGGCCGGCGATATGTTCGGCGGCAATGCATTCGGCTGCGCAGCGTCCGCCTGCGGCGCATTCGCCGGCGGCTTCGGAGCGATCTGCGGCGGCGCGACGAACGGCTGCGCGGCTCGCGCGGCGGTTGATGACAGGTCGGCCACCGACGACGGCGGTGCGCCCGGCTGCGCGGCGGTCGCACGCGATGCGGCGACGCGCGCTTCGATCGACGTCGGTTCCGCGGGCGAAACGACCGCATTGCGCGGTGCACCAGGCGCAGCCGCTTCGACGACGGTTCGCACCTCGCCGGCGGGCGGCGGCGCGACGTTCGCGCGTGACACCGCCGACGTGAAATCCGTCGTGATACCCGGCCGGTTCGGCGGAACCGCGAGCGGCGGCAGCTCGTCGACCGGCGCCGCACCGGCGGGCGCGGCCGGCGCGGGTGCCGGCGCCGCCGCGCCGCGCACCACACCGCCGAGCACGCTTTGATTCGCCGGCGCCGCGGTCGCCGGCGATGGCCGGATCGACGCCGCGACGAACGCCGCGCGATCGCGTGCGAGCGGGACGTTCGGCGGTCCCGGTTCGACCGCGGCGTCCGCGCCGGTGGCGACGATCTGCAGCAGGATGCGGCCGCCGTCGAAGCCCGTCACCTTCACTTGCAGCACGTCGCCGGGGCGCACGGTGGTCGGCAACGACGCGGCGACGCGGCGGCCGGCGATCTCGAGCAGGTCGCTCAACCCGTTCGACGGCAGCACGCGCGCGTTGACGACCACGCCCTCGACGAGAAGGCCGGCGAGCGCCTTTGCGTCGGCGGCGAGCTGCGCGAGCTCGTTGTCGATCAGCGCGCCGACATCGCCGCCGCCGCCGATGAACGCGGCAAGCGGATCGACGCCGCTCATCTCACGCCGTGAAGTCGATCAAGTGCGGCGGCTCGTCGAGCTCCGCACCGCCGGCCGCTTCGAGCGTGGCGCGCGCGCGCCGCTCGCGCGGCTCGTACTCGTCGCCGCGCGCGTCGCGCTCGGCGTTCGTGTCGACGCGGTTACCGAGGCCTTCGGCGGTTTCGTCGATGCGCTCTTCGCGCGTCTCGACGTCGGCGGCGAACGCCGCCTGCGCGGCCTGCTGCGCGGCGCGCGGCGCCTCGTCGGCGCGCTGCACGAGCGGGGCGATCTGCGACGCCTGCGAGATCGCGGACTGGAAGTCGGTCGGACGAATCGCCACGGCGCGTTTCCTTGGACCTAACCCGCCCCGCCCTGCCCTGACGAGCTGTCAGCTGCGGCTGAGCTCGTCGACGGCTCCCCCGGCGCGGTCACGGGCGGTCTGCGCGTGTACTTCTGCTTCACCGTCGGGTCGCCCTCACGGTAGCCGAGATCGGACTTGAGCGCCTTGAGCTTGGTGCGCAGATGGATCACGGCTTGGGCGTGGATCTGCGACACGCGCGACTCGGACACGTTGAGCGCGCCCTTGATCTCCTTGAGCGTGAGGCCTTCGAAGTAGTACAGCGAGATGACGGTGCGCTCTTGCGGCGGCAGGTCGTCGACGGCGCGCACCAGCGCGGCCTTGACCTCGCGCGCTTCGACGGCGTTGGTGACCTCGGTGCCGTCGTCGCGCAGCGTGTCGAGCAGCGGGATCTCGTAGCCGCGCTCGTTCGGAAGAAACTCCTCGAGCGAGAGGACGGACGTGCCGCGGATCTTTTGCATGAGGACGTCCAGCTCTTTGAGCGTCATCCCCATCTTCTCGGCGACCTCTTCTTCGGTCGCCGCCCGGCCGTACTCGATCTCGAGCGCCTGGTACACGCGCTCCAGCTCGCGCGCGCGCTGGCGGACCGCCCGCGGCACCCAGTCGAGCGCGCGCAGCGCGTCGAGGATCGCGCCGTTGATGCGGGTGATCGCATAGGTCTCGAACTTGACGCCGCGCGCGTCGTCGTATTTCTCGATCGCGTCGATGAGCCCGAGGATGCCGTCGTTGATCAGGTCGTTGATCTCGACGTTGGGCGGCAAATTGATCGAAATACGCCCGGCCACGTACTTGACCAGGTGCAGATATTTATGGACGATCTCTTCGCGACTGAGCTCGACTCCGCCGATGACGTAGTGCGCGCTCGCCCGGAGTGCTTTCAATGCATGCTCCCATCACGGGATACCTGACGGGCCACCCGCCCCGATTTTCCGGGACGTTCACGCAAGGCGCGGGGTCCTCCCCTCGCCGGTGCGCTTCTTTGTGTTTTCGGTCGGTTAAACCGGCGCATGAGCCGTCCCGGTGAGTTCGCACAGCGTCCGGCTGACGGCGTCGAGCGGAACCACGCGATCGACGAGTCCCGCGACGGCGGCCGCGCGCGGCATGCCGTAGACCACGCTGCTGGCCTCGTCTTGCCCTAGGACATAACCGCCGCGTTCTTTGAGCACTCGCAACCCCTGGACCCCATCGTGCCCCATCCCGGTGAGGATCACGCCGAGCGCACCGGAACCATACGTTTCGCCGACGGACGCCGTCATCGCGTCCACGCTCGGCACGTGCAGCGAACGCTGCGCGTCGTCGCCCAGCGCGACGCGCACCGCGCCGCGCGAACGCACGAGCCGCAGTTGCATCCCCGCCGGCGCCACGATCGCCGTGCCCGGCACGAGCGCCATCCCGTCGGCACCTTCGACGACGTCGATGCGGCTCGTCGCATCGAGCCGCTCCGCGAGCGGGCGGGTGAAGCCGGGCGGCATGTGCTGCACGACGACGATCGGGATCGGGAAGCCCGCGGGCAGCGCCGGCAAGATCTTCGACAGCGCGACGGGGCCGCCGGTGGACGTGCCGATCGCGACGCACGCGAACCCGCCGGCGCGCGCGGTGGACGGCGGCCGGGGCGGCGGCTGCGGCGGCGGGGCGGCGGGGCGCGCGTCCGCGAGCGCGCCGCGCTGGATGCGCAGCGTCTCGCGCATCGCGCGCAAGTATGCGCCGCGCGAGCCGAAGTGCTTGACCTTCTCGACGAGCTCGCGCTGCACGTTGACGATGTCGATCAGCGCGGAATCCGGCTTGGGGATGAAGTCGACCGCGCCGAGCTCCAGCGCGCGCAGCGTCGTCTCCGCACCGTCGCGCGTGAGCGCGCTGACCATGATGATCGGCGGCCCGCGCCGCTCGACGATCGCGCGCGCGGCCTCGAGCCCGCCGATCCCGGGCATCTCCACGTCCATCGTGACGACGTCGGGCTTCAGCCGCTCGACCATCGCGATGCCCTCTTCGCCCGACGCCGCGGTCCCGACGACTTGGATCTCGGGCTCTTTCTCCAGCATCTTCTGGATCGCGCGCCGCATGAACGCAGAGTCGTCGGTGACGACGACGGTGATCACGCGTTGATTCACGCCGGCACCGGCGCTTTGAGACGGTACACGATCGCGTCGGGGCCCACGATCGGTTCGTAGAGATCGGTCAGGTGGAACAGCGACTCCGCGTGGCCCAAGAACAGGTAGCCTCCCGGGCGCAGCGCCTTCGCGAACGACTCGACGACGCGCTTCTGCGTGGGCTTGTCGAAATAGATCAGCACGTTGCGGCAGAAGATCGCGTCGAACGGCCCCTCGGCGGCGACGCGCGGGCTTTCCAGCAAGTTGAGGCGACCGAACGTCACGAGGCGTTTCACGCGGTCGGCGACGACGAACCCGTCGCCCTGCGGCTGAAACCACTTCCCGATCATCGCCGGCTCGGTCGCGCGGAACGACAGCGCGCGGTAGAAGCCTTTGTCCGCAACCTCCAGCACGCGCGGCGAGATGTCGGTCGCGCGGATCGACAGCAGCGCGTCGGGGACTTTGCGCGTCTCCAGCATCGTCATCGCGAGCGAGTACGGCTCCTCGCCCGACGAGCACGCCGCCGACCACAGCCGCAGCCGCTGCGAGCGCCCGAGCAGCTCGTCGGCGATCTTCCCCGCCAGCGCCTTGAGCTGCGCGCGCTCGCGAAAGAAATACGTCTCGTTGTTGGACAGCACGGACGCGAGGTCGCTCCACTCGTCCTCGCGGTGCACGTCGTAGCGCAGGAACCGTACGTAGGCGTCGTACGTCTCGAAGCCCCGCTTGGCGAGCCGCGTCGAGAGGCGGCTCAGCAGCAGGAAGCGCTTCTGGTCGTCGTACCAGATGCCGAAGCGGTCGCGAATGAGGTCGCGCAGCGCGACGAACTCGCCGTCGGAGATGTCGAGCAAGCCGCTGCTCTAGCTGTACCGGATGCGCGGGTTCGCCGCGGCGTACAATAAATCTACGAGCGCGTTCACGATGACGAACGCGGTCGCGAACAACAGGATGCAGCCGTTGATCAGCGGCATGTCGCGGTTCGAGATCGCTTCGAACGCGAGCCGGCCGACGCCCGGCCACGCGAACACCGATTCGGTGAGCACCGCGCCGCCCAGCAGCAAGCCGGTCTGCAGGCCGAGGATCGTGATGATCGGGATCAGCGCGTTGCGCAGCGCGTGCTTGATCACGACCGACGGCTGCGCGAGTCCCTTCGCGCGCGCCGTGCGAATGTAGTCGGACGACAGCACGTCGAGCATCCCGCTGCGCGTGATCTTCGCGACGATCGCCAGCGGGATCGTGCCGAGCGTCACCGCGGGCAGCACGAGGTGCCACATCGCGTCGACCGCGGCGCGGCCGTTGCCGGCCAGCAGCGCGTCGACGAACACCAGATGCGTGCGCGGTGGAACCGTGTACAGATACGCCGTGGCCAAGCGGCCCGAGATCGGGAAGAGGTTGAGCCCCGCGTGCGACGGCAGCACCGCCAGCAGGTACACGAGGATCCAGCCCAGCCAGAACACGGGGATCGACACGCCGAGAATTGCGGCGCTCATCGTGAGCGCGTCGATCGCGCTGCGATGCCGCACCGCGGCGATGACCCCGGCCGGGATGCCGGCGAGGATCGCGAACAGCATCGCGCTCAGCGTCAGCTCCAGCGTCGCGGGGAAGTACTGCGCGAGCTTCTGCACGACGGGCTGCGAGTCGAAGACCGACTGCCCGAGATCGCCGTGCGCCACCGCGCCGAGATACAGCGCGAGCTGCATCCATACCGGGCGGTCGAACCCGAGCGACGAGCGCAGGTGCGCGATCTCCTGCGGGCTGGCGTGCTCGCCGAGGCGCAGCGCGATGGGATCGCCCGGGATCGCGTGCATGAACGCAAAGCTCACGACGGTGATCGCGATCAGCACGAGCACGAGCCGCACGATGCGGTCGACGACGAAGCGCAGCACGGGCGGGCGGTTCAGACGCGCAGGGCGGCGAGCGAGAAGCGCGCCGCCTGCGCGTACAGGTACAGCCATTCCCACGGGCTGAAGTCGTTGCGGTCGCGCTGCAGCAGCGCGCTGAAGCGCGGGCTGTCGGTGAGCTGGCGGAACAGCACGTCGAACCGCGCGGGCTTTCGCTCCAGGAACGCCATCAGATGGTGGCGGTGCTTGAGCCTTCCATAGAACGCGCGCCGGACGGCGCGCTGGTAGGCCGGCGCGGCGTCACGCGCGCGCGCGCCGCGCACCGCATCGACGGCCTCGGCCGCGAGCCGGCCGGTCATGGCCGCTTCGTGAATCCCCTCGCCCGTCGTCGCGTCGACGAGTCCGGCCGCCGTTCCGCCCACCATCACTCCATCGGCGCCGATGGACGCGCGCGGGAGGCCGCCGTAGAGCAGGTTGCCCTCCTCGCGCACGGTGTACGGGATGCCGGCAAACAGCCGCCGCTCGACCGTCGCGAGAAACGCGTCGAGCTCGGCGCGCAGCGCGCCGCCGGCCACCTTCGCCTGGATCCCGAGCCCGATCGAAAGATGGTCGCGCTTCGGAAACATCCAGCCGATGACGTTGCGCCCGGAGATGGGGCTGACGTAGTAGTGCATCTCCAGCGTCGCGTACGTTTCCGTGGTCGCGGGCCGCTCCGGATACACGCGGTATTGGAAGCACGTGATCAGGCCGGCGTTCCAGCCGGCGTGGCGGAAGCGCGGGTCCACGTCGTCGAGGCGCGCGGTGGATCCCTGCGCGAGAAAGACGCTGCGCGCGCGAATCGTCTTGCGCGCGCCCGCCTGCGTGTCGGCGTACTCGACGACGATCCCGTGGCCGTCGCGTTTCAGCCCGCGAAACAGCGAGCCCGTGCGAATCTCGGCGCCTTCACCGCGCGCGAGCTCGCCGATCGTGCCGTCGAGCTCCTCGCGCGTCGTCGTGTGCGCGGGCCCGACGGTGAACGCGTACGTCTTCTTCGCGGTGGACAGCGTGATGGTCGCCGGATCGAGGTGGACGATCGAGCGCGGCACGCCGAACTCCTCGCAGAAACCGGGCCGCAGCCCCGCCGCGCACACGCGTTTCGCGCCGACGACGGGGTCGCGCTCCAGGACGACCGTCGCAACGCCCCGGCGAGCCGCTTCGCGAGCGGCCGTTCCGCCTGCGGGCCCGCAGCCCACGACGAGAAACTCGGTCGACTCCATGCCCGGCGCCACCTTCGCGGCCGGTTCGGCAAGGCCCGTTTGCGGCAAAGGACACCAACCTTGCCTTGCTAAACGCAGGCATGTTCGAAGCGCCCGGGTCGGGCACTTTTCTTTGTGTTTTCGTATAAAGGACCAACGTGACCATCGGTTTGACGCAAAATCTCGGGATCGAGCTCGGCCTCATCGCGGGCCTCATCGCGATCCTGTACGGTGTCTACTTAGCTACCTGGGTGCTCAAGCAGCCGGCAGGCAATGCGACGATGCAGTCGATTGCGGCGGCCATCCAGGAAGGCGCGATGGCGTTCTTGCGCCGTCAGTACACGACCGTGGCCATCGTCGCGGCCATCCTCTTCGTCATCATCTTCGTGTTGCCGGCGCCGCTCGGGTGGGAAGCCGCGATCGGGTTCTTGATCGGCGCGGTCTTGTCGGGCGCTGCCGGCTTCATCGGCATGATCGTTTCCGTGCGGGCGAACGTCCGCACCGCGGAGGCCGCGCGCGGCGGCGTCGCGCCGGCGCTCGACCTGGCGTTCAAAGGCGGTTCGGTCACCGGCTTGCTCGTGGTCGGGCTCGGCCTGTTCGCGGTGAGCGGCTACTACTGGATCGTCAGCTCGATCAACGCGCACCATGCATCGCCGGAATCGGACAGCCTCGCGGCGCTGATCGGGCTCGCGTTCGGCTGCTCGCTGATCTCGGTGTTCGCGCGCCTCGGCGGCGGCATCTTCACCAAAGCGGCGGACGTCGGCGCCGACCTCGTGGGCAAAGTCGAAGCCGGTATCCCCGAGGACGACCCGCGCAACCCCGCGGTCATCGCCGACAACGTCGGCGACAACGTCGGCGACTGCGCCGGCATGGCGGCCGACTTGTTCGAAACCTACGCGGTCACGACGATCGCCGCGATGCTGCTCGGACATCTTCTGTTCGGGACGCGGATGCCGGGTGCGGTGACGTTCCCGCTGATCCTCGGCGCCGTGTCGATCGTCGCGTCGATCATCGGCACGCTGTTCGTGCGCATGTCGGCCAACGACGTGCCGTCCCCCGGCAAGATCATGGGCGCGATGTACAAGGGCCTCATCATCGCGAGCGTGCTCTCGGCGATCGCGTTCTACTTCGTCGCTCAAGCACAGTTCGGCCATGGCGGCGTGACGCTGCCCAACGGTCAGCTCGTCGGCACCACGCAGATCTTCGTCTGCGCGCTCGTCGGTTTGATCGTCACGGGGCTGATCACGTTCATCACCGAGTTCTACACGGGCACGCAGTACGGTCCGGTGCGGCGCATCGCGAAAGCGTCGCTCACCGGTCACGCGACCAACATGATCGCGGGCCTCGCCGTCTCGATGCAGTCGACGGCGCTGCCGGCGCTCGTCATCGTCATCGGCATCCTCGTCTCGTTCGCGTACGGCGGGCTGTACGGCGTCGGCATCGCGGTCATGTCGATGCTGTCGATGGCCGGCATCATCGTCGCGATCGACTCCTTCGGTCCGATCACCGACAACGCCGGCGGCATCGCCGAGATGTCGGAGATGCCCGATAGCGTGCGCGGCGTGACCGATCCGCTCGACGCGGTCGGCAACACCACCAAAGCGGTCACCAAGGGCTATGCGATCGGCTCCGCGGGGCTCGCCGCGGTCGTGCTCTTCGCGTCGTTCTTGCAAGAGCTCAGCAACAAGTGCCATGAAACCGTGGGCGCGGTCTGCAACGTGGCCGACATCAAGCTGTTCAACTCGCTCTTCAGCATCGGCGATCCGTTCGTGCTGACGGGGCTGCTGGTCGGCGGCCTGCTGCCGTACCTGTTCGCGTCGCTTTCGATGGAATCGGTCGGGCGCGCGGGCGGTGCGGTCGTCGAGGAAGTGCGCCGGCAATTCCGCGAGATGCCCGGCATCATGGACGGCACGCAGAAGCCCGACTACGGAACGACCGTGGACATCGTCACCAAGGCCGCTTTGCGCGAGATGATCGTTCCGGCGATGATCCCGATCGGCGTGCCGATCCTCATCGTCATCTTGTCGGCGACCGGGATTCTGCCCGGTACCGCGGGCGCGCAGATGATGGGCGGCGTGCTCGTGGGCGCGATCGTCACCGGGATCTTCGTTGCGATTTCGATGACGTCGGGCGGTGGGGCTTGGGACAACGCCAAGAAGTACATCGAGGACGGGAACTACGGCGGCAAAGGCTCACTGGCGCATCAGGCCGCCGTTACCGGCGATACCGTTGGCGATCCGTACAAAGACACGGCCGGGCCGGCGATCAACCCGATGATCAAGGTGCTCAACATCGTCGCACTGTTGCTGGTTGGGTTCTTGGTTCACTAAGAGAGCGACTGTGGTAGTCGCGTGAGCGGCTATGCTGCCATGGCGGGGACGCGCCCCTCGCACGGCGCCGGTGACCTAGTTCTGCTTCAGGAGCGCGCGAATCTCCGGCTGCACTTGTGCGTAGGCCGTTTCCGGGGAGCCATGTGTTTGGGCGACGACCTTTGATGTTGGATCGACGAGGAGTACGTAAGCTTCGTCGGAATTTTTGAAGTCCGTTAGGTCTTTCCATGGTTGCGCGTCGTGGAAAAGTAGCAGGAACGTATCGTGCTGGTCTTTTGGGACTCCGCGACGGATTCCGGTGATCACCATGCCGCGTACGAAGGCGGGGACGTCGTCTAGAACTGCCAGCGAGAGGCGTTGCAGGCGTGGCTCGTTGCCGAAGTCTTTTGCCAGTTGCGTTCCCCAGGCTGCCGTCTGTGATCGGGACCTATTCGTGAACCCGACCACGAGGATCGCGGGGCGGCCGCTCAAGGCGTCGGGTAGGACGATGTTTTTTCCGCTCAGCGTTTGCACTTCGGCGTGCGGGATCACGGCGCCGAGGGCGATGCTTGCGGCGATCGTGAGAACGTGCAGGAACATGGCTCACCTCGCATCGCGGGCGACTGCGCGTGGACGCGCCATCTACGGCGCTTGGCGGCTGGAGGTTTCGGCCTCGAACGGATGCGTCGTCATCGCGCCTTCGCGCGACATGGGTGCGGGGCGTGTTGGGCGTACAGGCGTCGGGTGGATTCGTCGGCGGTTTTGGCTTTGTACGATGCGACGATGCGGCGTGATCCCGTTCCGGCTGAAGGGGTTCGGTTCGAGCGGGTTGGGCCGGTGGTGCGATCGGTCGGGCTTTGGAACATCGTGTTGGCGTGGGAGCTTGCCGATCTCGATGCGGCCGCTTTGGCGGTCGGCGAGCAGGCGGAGTATGCTCGGGCGACCGGGTTGGAGCTCGAGTGGAAGCTGTTCGCGCACGATCGGCCGGCCGGGCTAGCTTCCGTTTTGGAGCGGGCGGGGTTCGTTGCCGATGAGTCCGAGACGCTCATGGTGCTCGATCTCGAGCGAGGCGCGCTGGCCGATGGTGCGCCGGACGGGATCGACATTCGGCATGTCGTCGATGCTTCGGGGGTCGACGATCTCGTCGGGATCACGTGCGCTGTTTTCGGTGCGGACAAGGGTTCTCGCGCTTCCGTCTATGTGCGGTTGCTCGACGATCCTGCGGTCGCGTTCTTCGTCGCGTATTGCGGCGAACAGCCCGTTGCTTCGGGGCGGCTCAACTTGCCCGCGGGGCGAATGTTTGCGAGCATGTGGGGCGGCTGCACGCTGGCGGGATATCGCAGTCGCGGTATCTATCGCGCGCTCGTCGCGCGGCGGGTCGATGAGGCGCGGCGGCGCGGGTACCGGTACATCACGACCGATGCCCAGGAGACGAGCCGGCCGATCCTCGAACGGCTCGGGTTCGTGCCGCTGACCGGGATAATGGGGTGGGTTTTGCGGCCGTGAGGAAATTCATGTCATGCGGATGAGCGGGCCGGTCCAACGTGACATCAGCGGCTGCGGCCCGGCGTCACGATCCACACCAGGCCGAAGCCGACGGCATGTGACGACCCCGTGCGCGACGCGAGGTTGATCTCGTAGTCCAGATCGACTGCGAGCCGGTCGCCGAGTGCGCGCTGCACGGCGGCGTATCCGCGGCTGCCCGCCGGGAGCAGCGGTCCCTGGCGCGAGACGAGTGCGTCTTGGATCAGCAGCGTCGTCGCGCCGTCGAGTGCGTAGGCCAGCGTGAACGAGGGTGCATAGACGAAGAACGTGCGGTTCGCGCCGCTCGCGTCCGCACCGGTCGCGGTGCCGAACACCTGGCTCGTCGTGAACGACAGCTTCGGGCCTAGCGTGAGGCCGAGATTCGCGGAAAGCGAGAACGTCGGCGCGCCCGCGGTGAACTCGCCCGTTCCCGTCGGCGGCGCGTACGCCGCGCCGAGCGATCCTTGCGCGACCCGCGTGTCCAGGACCAGGTACTTTGCCGCTAGGACCAGATCCGCGGTGCCGCGGGCAGCGTCGAACGGCGCGTTACCCGCGATCGCGCGTGATTGATTCGAGGGCGGTGCGATCCCGATCTCGAGGCGTTTTGCGATGCCCGCGCGCACGAACGTCAGCGGTCCGCTCGCGAGCGTGACGCTGCTGCCGGACGACGTCGTGACTTGACGGCGAAAACCGGTTTCGAGCACGATCGCGCCCGGCAGCACGACGCACGGCGAGCCGCCCGCCGACGTCGTTCGCCCGGTACCGGGGCGATCCGCGAGCGCAACGGCGATCGGCGTGCGGCACGGCGGCGGAGCATCGTCGGCAAACGCCGGCGGCGCGACGCTCACCAGCACCGCGATGACCGCGGTGACGAGCGTCGCGCGCCGGCCGTACTCTTTCGAATCGAGCCGCGTCATGCGCCGAGTATAGTCGCGGAACCCGCGGTAGTCCACGAGAGCGGGCGCTCACCGCATGACTATCGAGCGGACTGCCACGTCGAGCCGTCGCTGAACGTCACCGACTGCACGCTGCACGCTGCGGGTCCGTTGTACCAGAGGTTCGCCGCCGGTGCGAAATCTTGCGTGATCGGCGTGCCGCTCGAAAACGTCCCGGCGTCGTCGACGACCTGCGTGCGGCCGTCGTAGCCGGCCGTGAAGCGAACGTCCGTCGCGGTGAGCGCCGCTTGGTTTACGAAGGTGATGCGCAAATTGCTCGTCCGAAAGGGCGCCGTTGCGGGGATCAGCATCCCGCCGCTGCCCTGCAGGCTGCTGTAGTCGCACGAAACGACGCTCACGGGCGGGACCGCCGCCGCGGCCGGTGAGCCCGCCGCGATGGTGAGGGCGCCGGCGATCGTTGAGAAAAGAGGCATGGTCATTTGGATTCTCGCTTTCGTCTGTTGGATTTTCGTTGTCGTACGACATGGATAACGCGCGGACCAGAGACGCGCCGGAGAATTCCCTACGGCACGCGCGCGAGCGCGTTGGGGCCCGTTACGCGGTCGGTCCCGAACGAAAACCGATCGAGCCGCGGACGCATTGCGGGTCCTTCGGAATGCGCAACAACCCACGACGGCACCGCACACGCGCACGGCACGAAGAACACAAGCCAGATCGCCGTCGCCATCGCGCCGCCGCACAGCGCATACAGCGCCCACTCGGCGATGCGGCGTACCGGTTCCGAGACGGTTTCGCCGAGGAACGGGGCGGAGCGCATCGTTACGCCGTGGTTGCGCGCGTAGGTGAGGTACCGGCGGCCGCTTCGGTCTTCGAGCACGCCGTCGGGCAGCATGACGAAATCGAAGTCGGTGATCGCGAGGTCGCGCGGGCGCGTGCGGTGCGCGCTTCTCACGCTCAGGAGCTCCCGATCAGCGCCGCCGCCGCCAACACCAGGGCGCCGCCTCCGACGACCTGCGCGACGCTGAGCACAAAGCGTGCCTGCATGTACCGGTAGCGAATCCACGCGATCGTCAGCAGCTCGACGGACACGACCAGGGCTGCGACGGCGAGCGCCGTGCGGACGTCCGCGATGAGAAACGGGAGCGTGTGGAAGATGCCGCCGAGAAACGTGCCGCCGCCGACGATCGCCGCACGTGCGAACGGATGACCGCGGCCCGTCAGGCGTCCGTCGTCCGAAAGCCCCTCGGCAACGCCCATCGAGATGCCCGCGCCGACCGCCGACGCCGCGCCGACGAGGAACGCGGCATGGCTCGAATGGCTCGCGAACACGGTCGCGAAGATCGGCGCGAGCGTCGACACCGAACCGTCCGTGAGCCCCGCGAGGCCGGGCTGCACGAACTTGAGCACGATCGCGCTTTGCCGCGCGCCGCCGGCTGCGCTAAGCACGGGCCGGGACTCCATGCGAACCTGCGCGGCCGATCGCGCCGGGCTCGGCGGCACGCGTCGGTTCGATCGCGGCGAAGCGTTTCGGGGCGAGCCACATGTACATGATCGGGACGAGCACCAGCGTCAAGAACAGCGAGCTGAGGATGCCGCCGATGACGACGGTTCCGAGGCTCGAGCGGACGCTGGAGCCCGGCTCGAGCGCGAGCGCCAGCGGGATGTTTCCGGCGACGACCGAGACGCTCGTCATGACGATCGGGCGGAACCGCGTGAACGCGCTTTCGATGATCGCCCTGAGCTTGCTTCGGCCGTGGCGGCGCAGCGTGTTCGCGTAGTCGACCAGCAGGATGCCGTTCTTCGTCACGATGCCGACCAGCATGATCGTCCCGATCAGGGAGAACAGGTTGAGCGTCTCGTGCGTGACCGCCAGCGCGCCGAGCGCGCCGACGGCCGCGACGGGGACGGAGAACATGATGATCAGCGGGGAGCGGTAGCTGTTGTAGAGCGCGACCATCAGCAAGAACACCAGCACGACCGAGAGCACGAGCGAGGTGCCCAGCCCCAGGAGCGTCTGGGACATCAGATCCTGCGATCCGTTCGGTCGCGGCCGCACCTGGATGTTCTTCGGAAGATGCAGCGCCGCGACACGCGCCATGAAGGCCCTCTGCACGTTCGAGAGCGACGAGCTCGGCGCGAAGTTCGCGCTGATGTCGATCACCGTGTTGCGGTTGACGCGCGTGATCAGCGGTGGGGTCGGCGACCAGTGGAAGGTCGTGAAATC
>DASWRD010000126.1:0-10004 GCA_036403315.1 Candidatus Elarobacter sp. | reverse complement strand
CGCCCGGGCAGCGACATCACGGACATCTATGTTTTCCCGGCCAACGACCCCTCGAAAGTCGTGCTGGCGATGGACGTGTTTCCGATGATCCCGCCCGGCCTCGGAACGCAAACGTTCTTCGATCCGGGCGTGCTGTACCAGCTCAAGATCGGGCTCCAGTCCGACGCCACCGAAGATCTGGTGCTGCAGTTCAAGCCCGACGTCGTCGGCCCCAATCAAAAGCTCACGATGTACGGCCCGGCGCGGCCGAACGCCGCCGGAACGCGCACCACCATCGTGACCGGCTCGCGAACCGGCGCGATCCCCTACAACGCCGTGACCGATCTGGGCCAGGGAATTCTGGCGTTTGCGGGACCGCGCGAAGATCCGTTCTACTTCGATCTGGCGCGCTTCAGCAAGATCGAGCCGGACCGCGATTTCTCGAAGCAGCCGAACCCGCCGCCGAACAGCGAGCGGTGCTTCCGCAAGGACGGCAAAGACTTTCTCGCGGGCTACAACGTGCTGTCGATCGTCGTGGAGCTACCACGCAGGCTGTTCGCCGACGGCGGGCAGCTCGGGCGCATCAACGTGTGGGGCACGACGTCGCTGAAGGACAGCGATCCCGACGCGTCGCCGCAGTCGCCGCTGGCGTCGCTCGCCAACGTCGTGCGCAACCACAACACGCGCACCGGCGGCCCGACGGACGAGAGCGGGACGTGGACGCAGGTGGAGCGGCTCGGCCGGCCCGCCGTGAAAGAAGCGACGGAAGCGTTCCGCAACCACGACGCGACGAACCGCGCCGCGCTCACCGACGACGGCGTGCTCGCGCGCTCGGTGCGCGAGTACATGATCCACACAGCGGGCCGTTCGAATGCCGTCGCGGACGCCGCGGTCAAAGCGCTGCAGCCGGACTTCATCGAGGCCGATCTGTCGCAAGCCGGTCCCGCGCGCTACCTCGCCGTCGAGACGAACGGCAAGAGCGGTCTGCCCGTGCAGATCGTGCGCCTCGTTCCGCCCGACGGCATCGAGGGCATCAAGAAAGCGCTGGGCGATCCGTACCGCCAGTTCGGCGGACGCGATCCGAAGAGCCCGGTCATCGATCTGTCGCTCGGCGCGATCTACGGCAGCCTCATCCCCAAGCTCGGTCTCGCACCTGAAGACAACCGCGAGACCGACTGCCTCACCAGCGACCACACCACGCCCGCCGCGAAACACCCGCTGCGCGGCTTCCCGTACCTCGGAGATCCGCGATGATCGCGCGTTCGTTCACCTTCATGCTCGCGGCGTTCATCGCGCTCGGCACGGTCGCATCCGCGCAGAGCAGCACCAAGACGCCGCAAACCGCTCCGAACCCCGGCGCCGCCGAGGCGAATCCGTCCACGGTGAAGGGCCCGGGCGGATACACCACCGAGCCTGGGCCGCAGTCGCAGAACGCCCCGGCAACGTACGGCGGCGACCCCAACGCGTCCGGAAACGACTTCACGGCGTCGCCGCCGCTGGGACCGCAGCAGAACCTCGGGCAGCGCATCAACCGCACCGTGCACTACGTCGCGGGCGACTACATCGCGCCGCCGATCGTGTATGACGCGTTCGCGCCCGGTAACAAGGGCGTGAACTACCGCTCGCGCACTGCGCGCGCGGTGTTCGAGGTGCCGCTGGGCCGGTACGACGCGTACGCCGGCGCGGAGGCGCGCGACTACACGTATCCGTCCGGCAACCGCGTCGTGACGACGCTCGGCGGGCGCGGTTTCGTGCCGGGCTTCACCGCGACCGAATACGATCAGGACGTCCGCGCCGGCATCAAGGTGACCGGGCCGCGCATCTACGGCGCGGTGTCGTACCTGCGGCGCGGCAGCAACTTCGAGCCCACGCAGCGCGGGCTCGGTTACGGGATCGAGAAGCTGGCCGACGTCGACCAGAACTTCTCGCTCCACGGCAGCGTGTTCTTCTATCCCAACGTCGGCGGTCAGTACGCGCTCGGCGGCGTCGGGTCGCGCGCGCAGTCGTTCCGCGTGGTGCGGTATCTGATCGGCGCGTCGATCGTGCCGAACCACTCGCCGCTGTTCCTGGATGCCGGGTTCCTGGGGGACCGCAGCAACGTGCGCACCGACGCACCGGTGGGATTCAACCACCAAGGACCGTACGTCGGGCTGGGGCTGCACTTCTGACCCGGCTCGCTCCGCTGGCTGTCATCGCGAGCGCGCTCGTCGCGCTCGCGATGTGGCCGGCCTTTGCGTCGCGTCCCGCCGCCGTCGATCCGACGGCCGCGCCGACACCTGCGCCGCTGCGCGACGACGCGACCATCCGCGCGAAGACGATCGCGTTCGAGGAGTCGCGCGCCGCGCTCGATCGCGAAGATCAGATCACGCCGCGCATGCTTTCGGAGCAGTACCTCCAGCGCTTCCGCGAGCGCGGCGACGCCGGCGACGTCGTACGCGCCGAAGCGGCCGCGCGGCGCTCGCTGCGGATCCAGCCGCGCGGCAATTTCGCCGCGCTGCGCGCGCTCGCGGCCGCACAGCTCACGCTGCACCGCTTCCGCGACGCGCTCGTCACCGTGCGCACCTCGCGCGCGGATGCACCGCACGATCCCAGCCTCGCGATGAGCGAAGCGTCGCTCGACTTGGAACTGGGCGATTACGCAAGCGCCGGCGCTCTCATCCGGCAGTACGGCAACGGCCGCCCGGACGATGCGAGCGAGGTCGTCGCATCGCGCTTTGCCGAGCTGACCGGTGATCTCGCGCGCGCGCGCACGCTGCTCTCGCGCGCGTCGCGGCGCGCCGACGCCGTCTACGGGATCCCCAACGAGCGGCGCGCCTGGTTTCACGCGCGGCTCGGTGAGCTCGCGTTCGCCGCCGGCGACGCGGACGGCGCCCTGCTGGAGGAGAAGACCGCGCTCCAGCGATTCCCCGACGACGTGCAGGCGCTCACCGGCAGCGCGCGCATCACCGCCGCGCTCGCGCGCTGGACCGAAGCGCGGGATTTTGCGAACCGCGCCGTTCGGCTCTCGCCCTCACCCGAGGCCCTCGGACTGCTGGCCGACGCGCAAGAACGTCTCGGCGACGGACCGTCCGCCGCCGCGAACCGCGCGGAGATCGTCGCCGTCGAGCGCATCGGCAACGCGCAGCATCTGGTGGACCGCCTGCTCGCGCTCGAGTACGCCGACCATGGCACGCGGCTGGACGACGCATACGCCATCGCACGCCGCGAGCTGGGCCTGCGCGACGACGTCTTCACCGAAGACACGCTCGCGTGGACGGCGGCGCGCGCCGCGCACTGGGACGTCGCGCGCACCGCAGCGCGGCGCGCGACCGCGCTGAACACGGCCGACGCGCGCATCTGGTACCACGCAGGCGTCATCGCCGAGCACGACGGCGAGCGCGCCGCCGCACTCGCGGACTACCGCCACGCGCTCGCGATGAACCCGCAGTTCCAAGCGGGCTTCGCGGACGACGCGCGTGCGCGCGCCGCCCGACTGGAAGCCGCGAGCGCCGGTTAAGCGGCCAGCGCGCCGGGTTTGAGGACCACCTTCTCGCAGCCGTCCGTCTTGTCGACGAACATCTTGTATGCGTCCGCCGCGGATTCCAGCGGCAGCGTATGCGTGATGACCTTGGTGGGATCGATCGCGCCCTTGCGAATGAGGTCCATGAGCGGCTGCACGTAGGTGTGCACGTGCGTCTGGCCGCTGACGATCGTCAGACCCTTGTTGACGACGATGCCCATCGGGAACTTGTCGACGAAGCCGACGTACACGCCCGGCACCGACACCGTTCCGCCCTTGCCCACCGCGTAGATCGCCTGGCGCAGAACGTGCGCGCGGTCGAACGTGAGCTTGAGCGTCTGCTTCGCCTTGTCCGCGATGGCGTCGATCGCGTGCGAGTGCGCTTCCATGCCGACGCAATCGATCGCGACGTCCGGTCCGCGGCCGCCGGTCTCGGTCTTGAGCGTCTCGACGACGTCGGAGTCCTCGAGGTTGATCGTGTCCGCGCCGAGCGCACGGGCGCGGTCCAGCCGGTCTTGCACGCGGTCGATCGCGATGACGCGCTCGGCTCCGAGCAAATATGCGCTTTGGATCGCGAACCAGCCGACGGGGCCGCAGCCCCAGATCGCGACGGTGTCGCCCGGCTCGATGCCGGCTTGGTCCGCGGCTTGATAACCTGTCGGGAAGATGTCGGTGAGAAACAGCGCCTGCTCGTCGGTGAGCTCGTCCGGAACCGCGAACGCGTTCGCGTCGGCCCACGCGATGCGCACGTACTCCGCCTGGCCGCCGGGATAGCCGCCGAACGCGTGCGAGTAACCGTACAGTCCGCTGCACGTGTAGCCGATCAGCATGTCGGCCATCCACGCGTTCGGGTTGGAGTTGTCGCAGAGCGACGTCTTGCCCAGCCGGCAGTTGCGGCAGCTTCCGCACGAGATCGTGAACGGCACCAGCACGCGGTCGCCGCGCTTGACCTTCTTGACGGCGCTGCCCACCTCGACGATCTCGCCCATGAACTCGTGGCCGAACACGTCGCCTTTCATCACGGTCGGAACAAAGCCCGAGTACATGTGCAGATCCGAGCCGCAGATCGCGGTCGACGTAACGCGCACGATCGCATCGTACGGGGTCAAAATCGTCGGATCGGGATGGTTGTCGACACTCACTTTGCCGGTGCCGTGGTATGTGACCGCTCTCATCGCGTTACATCCGTTCCGTTGAGCGCGACGTAGCCGGCTTCCATCGTCGCCTTGAAGCGGCGGAGATCCGTTTCGACGATCAAGCCGGGATCGTCGCCGAGAAAATGCGCGAAGGATTTGCCGAGCGGGCCACCCGGCGGCGCCCATTCCATCTCGACGTGCAGCTCGGTGCCGCGGTCCGCGGGCGCCGCGGTGAACGAGACCGAGCCGGCGTTGGGGATGCTGCCCCCGACGGAGCGCCACGCGATGCGCCGGCCGGGCGTATCGTCGATGATCTCCGCTTCCCACACGGCCGTGAAGCCTGCCGGGCCCTTCGCGGTCCAGCGCGACCGGAGGTCGTCGAGCACCTCGACGCTTTGGAGATGCGACATGATCGACGGCAGGTTGCCGAAGTCGCGCCAGTAGCCGTAGAGCTCGGCCGCGGGGCGCATGATGGTGAAAACTTTTTCGATGCGCGTGCCGTGCCCGTAGGGCACGCTGGCGCCCTCGTTGCGCGGGCCGGCGTTCGTCGCACCGTTGCCGTTGCGGTTGCCGTCACCGCCGGCGGAGAGCGCGCGGGCGATCAAGGAGCCGCCGAGGCCCAGCAGCGCGACGCCGGTGAGCAGTGAGATGGGGCGTGTCGTCATATCAGCGGGATCGTACCCACGCCGCGCCGTACGCGAAGCGCGGTGACTATGCCGATCGACCCACCGAGCAAAAGCGAAGCCAAGACCGATGCGCGCGCGTACGTGCTCGGCGGAAACGCGAGCACGCTGGCGTTCGCGTCGAGCCTCGTGCCCGACAACCGCCAGGTGAGCGCGTGGCTCGTTCCGCTCGCGTGGACGCCGATCGGCGTCGTGCTCGGCGAGAACTGGCAGCGCGTCGGCATCGCGGCGGACAACCTCGCGGGCTGGACGGACCAGACGTTCGATCCCGCCGACGAGCGCTCGTTCGTCTCATCGCTGCGCGAGCTCGACCTGCTTGCGCGCATCGGCTGGTCGGCGCCCGTCCCCGAAGCGCTCACCGACGACGTCGTCGTGAATCCCGAAGACCTGCCCGAAGACATCCTCGACGCGCTCGCGCACGCGCCGGAGTCGCTCGTGCAGTGCGCGATCTGCCGCCGTACGTGCGTGCGCGATCACTTCGTGTGGAACGAACGGCGTCTTTGCGCGTGGGACTACCACCAGACGGTGTTCGGAAAGCGCGGGCCGTGGCGCGACGCGCCGTACGAAGAGCGGTTCTGGGAGACGATCCCGCACGCCGCGTACGTCGCGGGCCCGCTGCTCGACGAAGTGTCCGTCGACGCGGTGCTCGCGATCGACGGCCTCGAAGACGAGCTCGCGCACCGCCTCATCAACGAGGCGATCGGCGCCGACGCCGAGCACCCGCACCTCGCGGTGCGCACGAGCGGCGGCTACACGCTGCTGCGCGAGCGCGCGGAGCGTTCGTCCTGACCGACCGCGCGATCGCGCGGCTCGGCGCCGTGTTCATTTTGCTGTTCGCGGTGCTCGCGCTGCGCCAGATCTGGCTGCAGGTGGTCGTCGGCCCGAAGCTCGCGGCGAACCAGTACAACCCGCGTCATGCCGCGATCGCGGTCGGCCGCGGCTCGATCCTCGCGTCCGACGGCACGCCGCTCGCGATCACGCGCGGCGCCAAGCGCGCGTACCCGCAAGGTGTGCTCGTCGCGCAAGCGGTGGGCTACGCGTCGGCGCGCTACGGCACGGCCGGGCTCGAAGACGCGTACGACCGCGTGCTCACCGCGCACACCGATGCGGTGGACCCGCTCTCGCAGCTTGCGCAGATCCTCGCGGGCAAGCGCGGCGCGCCGCGCGGCGCCGATATCGTGACGACGCTCGACCTCACCGTGCAGACCGCGCTCGTCTCGCGGCTGTCGCGGCACGCGCGCGCGGCGGGCATCGTGCTCGACCCGCGCACGGGCGCGGTGCTGGCGCTCGCGTCGGTGCCGTCGTACGACCCGAACGCGCTCGACAAGCTGTGGCCGGCGCTCGTGAAGGACCCGTCGTCGCCGCTGCTCGACCGCTCCACCGGCGGGCTGTATCCGCCGGGTTCGACGTTCAAGATCGTCACCGCCGCCGACGCGCTCGACGCGGGCGTCGTCACGCCGCAGTCCACGTTCAGCGACGCCGGCGGCTTCACGGTCGGCAATTTCACGGTCCACAACGACGAAGAAGAGGTCACCGGAACGCAGGACCTCGCCGGCGCGTTCGCGCTGAGCTCGAACGTCGACTTCGCGCAGATCGCGCTGAAGATCGGCGTCGACACGTGGTTCCAGTACGCGGCGAAGTGGGGCCTCGGCCAGCCGGAGGATTTCGACCTGCCCGTGACCCGCGACCGGCTTCCCGCCAAGAAGGACGTTTATGCCGGCATCCTCGCCCAGCTCGGGTTCGGACAGGCGTCGTTGCTCGTGACGCCGATGCGCATGGCGCTGATCGACGCCACGATCGCCCACGACGGCACCACCCCGCGGCCCTACCTCGTGCGGCGCATCGGCGGCGGCGAGACCGGGATCGCCTCACGGCCCGAGGCGCTCGCGCAGCCGATCTCGCCCGACACGGCGCACGCGGTGCGCGACCTCATGGTCGGCGTCGTGCGGCGGGGCACCGGCACGGCCGCGCGGCTGCCAAACGTGACCGTCGCGGGCAAGACGGGGACCGCGACGAACCCGCACGGCCGCTCGCACGCGTGGTTCGTCGCCTTCGCGCCGGCCGAGGCCCCGCGCGTCGCGGTCGCGGTCGTCGTGGAGAACGTCGGGTACGGTGGCACGTATGCCGCCCCAATCGTGCGCGAGGTCCTGCGGGTCGCGCTCGCCCGGTCGCGAAGTTAAGCGGCGACCGTGAACTCGCCGACCGAAAAGATCTTCAATAATCGCTATCGCGTCGACGGCACCCTCGGGAACGGGGGCATGGCGAACGTCTACGTCGGCACCGACACGCTCTTGCGGCGGCGGGTCGCGATCAAGGTGCTTCGCGAGCAGTACGCGAGCGACGACGACTTCGTCAAGCGCTTTTCGTACGAGGCGCAGTCGGCGGCGAAGCTGTCGCACCCGAACATCGTCAGCGTCTACGACTTCGGGACCGCGGACCACTCGTATTACATCGTGATGGAGCTGGTCGACGGCGCGACGCTGGGCGACCTGATGCGGCAGGAACGCGTTCTGCCGGAGCCTGTCGCGCTCGACTACGCGATCCAGATCGCGAGCGGGCTCGCCTACGCGCACCGCCAGGGGCTGCTGCACCGCGACGTCAAGCCCGCGAACATCCTCGTCACCAAGGACGACGTCGTCAAGCTCAGCGACTTCGGCATCGCGCGCGCCGTGTCGGAGCACACGCTCGGCGTGACGCAGCCCGGCATGGTGATGGGCAGCGTGGCGTACATCTCGCCCGAGCAGGCGCAAGGCCACGACATCGACGAGCGCAGCGACCTGTACTCCGTCGGCGTCGTGCTGTACCAGATGCTCACCGGCGCGCTGCCGTTCACCGGCGACAACGCGGTTGCCGTCGCGCTCAAGCACGTCTCCGCCGACGCGCCGGCGATCGATCCGAAAGCGGCCGGCGTGAGCCCCGCGGTCGCATCGATCGTCGCGAAGCTGCTGCGCAAGGACCCGCGCGAGCGCTTCGCGTCGGCGACGGAGCTCGCGAGCGCGCTGCGCGAGGCGCGCGAGCGGCCCAACGTCACGCACGCGGCCGGCTCGGCGTTCGGCGACGCGCCGACGACGCGCATCCCGGTGGTGACGCCGCCGCCCCGCCGGTCGGTGGCGCCGGATCGGCCCGAGACCGGGAAGATCGTCGAAACGTTCGACACGGATTACGTCGAGCGCCGCCCCGATCGCCGCTGGCTGCTGTTTCCGCTGCTGCTCGCCGTCGCCATCGTGATCGGCTACTTCGCGCTGCGCGGCTCACCGGGCAGCGCCAAGCAGATCGTGGTGCCCAAGCTCCAAGGGCAGATGGCGAGCACGGCGCAGAAGCGACTGCTCGACCTCGGCCTGCAGTCGAAGGTCGCCAGCGAAGACAACTCGGACGTTCCGCAGGATCACGTCATTCGCCAGGATCCGCCCGCGGGCACGAAGATCGCCCCGAACGACGTCGTCACGCTCGTCGTCTCCGGCGGGGTTCCGCGCGTGGCCGTGCCGGACATCAAAGACTACAGCGTCGACGACGCGGTGCGCTCGCTGTCGACCGCGAAGCTGAAGTACAAAATCGTCGAAGCGTTTTCCGCCAGCGCTCCGGCGAAGCAGCTGATCGACGTGAACCCGCCGCCCGGGACGTCGGTGCGTCAGAACTCCACGGTCACGCTGACCGTGTCCAAAGGCGTGCAGCCGATCGTCGTGCCCGACCTCGTCGGCATGACGTCCGCCGCCGCGCGCAAGCGGCTCGCCACGCTGGGCCTCACGCTCAACGTCGCGCAGCAGACCGAGAGCGACACGATCCCCAAAGACGTGATCGCGTCGCAGGATCCGCAACCGTCCTCGACGGCCGCGCCCAGCTCGACGGTGAGCGTGATCGTCAGCACGGGACCGTCGACGATCGCCGTACCCAACGTGGTCGGCAACGACGTGGACGCGGCGATGGCGGCGCTGCGCGCGGCCGGCCTCACGCCCGCCGTGTCGTACACGGTCGATGCCGCGAATCCCACCGGCAAGATCTCGCTTCAGAAACCCGAGCCCGGGGCGAAGGTCAAGAAGGGTGCACCCGTGACGATCTTCTTGAGCGTGTCGGGCAGCATCCCGGACGTCACCGGCATGTCCGTCGAAGAAGCGAAGCGCGCGCTGATCGCGAGCGGCTATCAGATCGGCAACACCGCGTACACGCACGAGAGCTCGCTGCAAGACGGTCAGGTCGTGAGCACGGAGCCGGAAGCGAACAGCACGCTCAAGCCGGGCGAGTCGGTCGTGCTGCACGTCATGCGCTCCAGTCCCTAGCATGGGCACGCGGCGGATCCTCGGCGTCGATCCGGGCTTGCGCACGACCGGCTACGGCGTCGTCGAAGTGCGGGACGGCGCATTTCGCCTGATCGAAGGCGGCGTGCTGCAGCCCGACGCGAAAGCGCCGCTCGAAAAGCGCCTCGTGCAGCTGCACGACGCGATGGTGGAAGTGGTGCGCGCGACGCGGCCCGACTGCATGGTGGTCGAAGAGCTTTGGACGGCGTACGAGCACCCGCAGACCGCGGTGCTGATGGGCCACGCGCGCGGCGTCCTCACACTCGCCGCCGGCGCGCACGGGATCCCGGTGCACAACCTTGCGCACGCGTCGGTGAAGCGCGCGGTCGCCGGCAGCGGTTCCGCGACGAAGACCCAGGTGAAGGGGATGGTGGTCCAGCTGCTGGGGCTGACCGCGCCGCCGCAGCCCGACGAC
>DASWRD010000125.1:0-96056 GCA_036403315.1 Candidatus Elarobacter sp. | reverse complement strand
CGCCGACGCGGTAGAGCTTTTGCCCCGCGCGCAGAACGACGACGACACCCGGCCGGCTGAGAGAGACGGCACCTTCACCGGCCAGCCACGCATACACATATCCGTTCTCGGCGGCGACGCGTGTGAGCGGAACCGACGGCTCCGCCGCGACCGCGGGTGCGGCGACGGCGGCGATGAACGTGAGTGTGAATGCGAGACGGGCGAGTGACATGCGGACTCCTTGGTGGTTCGGCTTTTGGAGTCTATCCCGCCGAGCGGCGTCTGTGAACATGCTCACTTGAATCTTGGCTCTACGTCTGCCCCGCGTTGACGCGTTAACGCGCGAGCCCGTGTCATACTGCACTCGATGTATGAGCTCAGACACGGCGCGCTTGCGCTCGCAGCCGCTACCGTAACTGCCTGTCTCTGTCCGCAGCCCGCGTTCGCGCAAACGCGTCTCATCTCGCTGTCGGTCGGGTCTTCCTTGATCGTGCCGGCACCCGGCATGACGCGCGTCGCAGTCGGCGACGGAGGCGTCGCCGGCATCGTGCCGACGGGAAACCAGCTCGTCATCAATGGAAAGGCGCCGGGCCGCACGACGGTCGCGATCTGGACGCGTTCGGATCGCCAGGACTACGAAGTCGTCGTGACCGAGCCGAGCTTGGATTCCGTAGAGCAGGTCATCCGCCAAAGCCTCAACATGCCGGGGCTCGCGGTATCGCAGTCGCCCGGCACGATCTTCGTAACGGGCAACGTCGCGAACTCGACGCAGCAGCAGCACGTCAACGAAGTGCTGGGCCGTTTCGACGGTTTCGCCAAAGACAAGAAGGTCTCGATCGTCAACGCGGTCACGGTCGCAAACCCGATGGGCGACCTGAACCGTGCGCTCGCGTCGGATCCGGGGCTGGCGCGCGTTCACGTCGAGTCCGACGGCAAAGGCAACCTCGTCGTGAGCGGCAGCGTTCACGACCGGACGCAGGCGGAAGCCGCGCTCGGGCGCGTGCGCAGCGTCGCCGGTACGGCGCTGGCCTCCGACGGAAAGATCATCGACCGCATCGCGACCGAGACCACGACGCAGATCGCGATCAAGGTGAACATCCTCGAGATCGACCGCACCGGGCTGCAGCAGCTCGGGATCCGGCTGCAAGGCGCGAACCCGTCGCCGAACAATCCCGGCGTGTTCGACATCGTCAACCCGAGCTTCACCGCGATCGAAGGCGCCGGCTCGTCGCAAGCCGGCCGCGCGCTGAACCTGTCGCCGTTCTTCCGCCTGACGCGCCTCGCGCCGACGCTGGACCTCATCATCAACAGCGGCCACGCGCGTATCTTGAGCGCGCCGAATCTCGTGACGTCGCCCGGCCAAGCCGCATCGTTCCTGGTCGGCGGCGAGATCCCGTACGCGTACTCGACCGGGCTCGGCAACACGTCGATCGTGTTCAAGGAATACGGCGTCAAGCTCGACATGACGCCCACGCTGCTTCCCGACGGCACGGTGCAGACCAAGATCGCACCCGAAGTGTCGGACCTCGACTTTCAGTCCGGCATCACGGTGCAAGGCTTCGTCGTCCCCGCGCTCAAGACGAGCCGGCTCAAGACGGACATCGTGACGCACGACGGCGACAGCGTCGTCATGGGCGGCCTGCTGCGGCACATCGAGCAGAAGAACATCCAGAAGATTCCGGGCCTGGGCGACCTGCCGATCCTCGGCAAGCTGTTCCGGTCGACCCAATATCGCTCGAGCGACACGGACGTCGTCTTCGTCATGACGCCGGACGTGATCGTGCGGTGAGGTCCGCCTTGCCCTTGCGGCGTCTGCTCGCCGACGACAACGGCGGATCGCTGGTCGAATACGCGCTCGTCATGGCGCTGCTCGCGATGTCGTCGCTCACGGTGCTGTCGGCGTTCGGACAAAGCGCGACGGACAGCCTCGACGCGTCGGCGAGCGCGCTGACGCAGGCCAGCGAGCACGTGCCCGGAGATCCTCCGTGAACGGTCAGCGCGGCGGCGCGCTCCCCGAAACGGCGCTCGTGCTCACGCTCATGCTCACGCTGATCGTCGGCGCGCTGCGCATCGCGCTGATGGGATACCAGCAGGTGGCCGCCGACGGCGCCGCGTTCTACCACGCGCACCAGACGGGCATCCAAGGAACCTATCCCGACAACGCGCAGGATCTCGATCCTGAAGACGCCACTCACAAGGCGTTCGGGCAGTCGCAAAACGCGACGATCGCGAGCGGAACGTACATGCCCCCCAAGGCCGACGTGAGCACCGAATACGGTTTCGACGTCACCGACAACCGGCACGGCGGCGTGTCGCTGATCCAGCCGCTTCAAACGATCTCCACGGTGTCGCATTCGGCGCCGTCGCTGCTCGCCTTCGGCGACGCCGGCAGCGTGCTGACGGTGACCGGCATCGGCATCGAGCCGACGTTCCGCGAAACCGGCACGCACGGAAACATCGACGGCAACGACTTCAACTCGAACGCTTCGTTCACGGGCGCGAACGATTATTTCTCGCAGGGCGAGAACACGCCGCCGTATTTCGGGGGTTTCCACTACATGCGCTTCTGCGACGTGCCCGACGACCCGGCCACGTCCTGGACCGGCTGCCCGACGACGGTCAGCTATCTCGCGCTCGGCCTCGCGGAATACCTCGACAAAGACAACTGGAGCCGCACGCCCAACGGCATCGCCCCGCTGAACTCCGCGGTGTTCTGGGAGACGCTCTACCACCAGAACGTCTACGCGAACTTGTCGACGACGCTCTCGCCGACGATCCCCGACCCGGCCGACTTGTCGCCGGCGGCAAAATCCGCGCGCGCCGCCGCACAAGCCGTCCTCGACCGGGCGAACAATCCCACCCTCTGCTCGGTGTACAAATGGGACTCGGCGCAGCAGGGCGGCCTGCCGGCCGCGAACTACACGCCGGGCCAGTACCCGCTGACGCCGGGTGCATCGTGCTGAGCACGTCGCGCCGTCATCGCGAGCGCGGTCAAGTACTGCCGGTATGGTGTCTGGGCATCGTCGCAATGCTCGTCATGGTGCTCATGGCGCTCCGCTATGCGGACATCGTGCGCTGGCAGATCCGCGCGCAGAACGCCGCCGACGCGGCCGCGCAAGCCGTCCTGGCGCTGCAGACGCAGCAGTTCAACGAGATGAACTCCGTGCTGTACGCCAGCGCGGTCGAGGAATATCGTATTCGCACGATTCTGTACGGCTTGGAGCTGACGGCGTACGGGAACGGCGGCTGCTCGACCGACAACTCGTGCCCCGCGCGCTACTCCGCCCTGTACACCGCGTATCTCAAAGCGGTCGCGCGGTACCGCGAAGAGGTCGTGCTCCTCAACCGCGTCACGGCGAACATGGACGCGACGACGATGAAGAGCGACGCCGGCGCGCTCGTGACGCACCTCGCGAACCCGAGCGTGTGCGGCAAGACTGGCGGCGGCGATTGCGTCTTCTCGTACAAGCTCGTCGACTTCGGCCCGCGCACGCCCGTGTACACCGTCGAGAAGGACGCGCGCGCGTTCATCACGCCCTCGTACGGGGATTACATGAACGTCGCCGCGGGCGTGAACGCGTCGCTGCTGCCCGCGCGCACCGAGATCTCGGTCTGTGCCGACGTCCCGTCGCCCATCCCGGCGTTCCTGAACTTCAAGCCCAAACCGTTTCGCGTGATCGCGCGCGCCGCGGCGACATCCGTCATGGTCGAGCAGGACTGGTTCCAGCCCGGCCAGCTGAACAACGCCTGGACCAGCAAACGCTATCAGCCGTGGGAGACGTGGTCGGGTTCGAAGTCCGATGACGGGCTCAACGTCGACTGGTACGTCACCGACTTCGGCGGAAACGGCAGCCGCGCGTACCCGGACTTCAACGGGTACCGTTTCGGCATCGATCACGACGAGTTCAGCGCCTTCACCGGCTGGTGGAACTCCGTGCCGATCCGGCCGTACTCCGGCACGAAGGCCGACAGCGAGCTGGGGTGCAGCACGTGAGCCGGCATGGCGAACGCGGCGCGGCGCTCATCGAGAGCGCGATTGCGCTTCCGGTCGCGCTGCTGACGCTGTACGGGGTGCTTTACGGAACGCAGCTCGGCACGATCAACGAACGCGTGCAGAGCGCGGTGCGGTATACCGGCGTCCTCGCGACGCAGAGCCAGCCGTATCACGACTACTCGCTCTACATGCTGTACAACGGCGTGGGGCAGAGCGCGTCCATCATGCAGCTTCCGTGCCCGACGCCGCCGGCCGACATCCTCAACGGCGGGTCCGACATCGCCGGTCAGGCGCTGTCCGTGGCGAAGTTCTTTCAGCCGCGCGGGCTCACCGCGTCGTGCACGCCCGCCAACGCGATCATGTCGGGCGACGGCTTGTCCCACGCGTTCATCGTGCTCGAAAGCGATCCGACGGTGACCGCCGACATCCCGACGTCTTTTGCTTCGTACGGCGGAACCGCCACGGCCACGGAGCGCTTCTACCGCTCGCCGGACCTCTCGACGGTCGGCCGCTGCCTGCCGAGCATCTACGCGAACACGATCGAGCGCGCGCTCGACCCGAGCAAGGACACCGCGGCCGCCGGGACCACGCAGCCGCTGCCCAACGTGCCGCCGCGCGCGCCATTGGACGCGGCGACGTGCGACTACCCGGTCGGACCGCCGTCACCGGTGCCGGCGTCGACCTTCAATCCGTCGCCTCCGCCGCCGATCTTTACACCATCACCCAGCCCGACGCCGACCCCGTCCCCGACGCCGGTCCCGACGCCGACGCCCAAGCCGACCCCGATCCCGACCCCGACGCCCAAGGCGACGCCGACGCCGGTGCCGACCCCGACGCCCAAGCCAACCCCGGTGCCGACCCCGACGCCGGTGCCGACCCCGACGCCCAAGCCGACGGCGACGCCGGTCCCGACCCCGGTCCCGACCCCGACGCCGGCGCCGACCCCGACGCCCAAGCCGACGCCCTCGCCGGTGCCGACTCCCGTGCCGACACCGACGCCGGTACCGACGCCGACCCCGATCCCGACGCCCACGCCCAAACCGACCAAGACGCCGTCGCCGACACCGCGCCCGACCCCGACCACCGGCGGCATCCACTGATCATGAGAGAAAGGCCGACGTGCCCAGCGCCCTGACTCGCCTCGCGGCGGTGGTGATGCTCCTTATCGGCGCCGTCGTTGCGCTGCCGGCGGCCGCGGGCGCGTCCGCCGGCGGCGAGCACGGGAAGCCGGCCCGCGTGGCGCTGTCCGCGACCGCGCACTGGGACGGTTCGGGCGCGCGCTCGCTGGCCGACGTGATCAACGCGCCGTTCAGCGCGCGGGCGGCGGCTGAAGAGATGCGCCCGCAGCGCCGCGGCGCCGCACTGTGGCTTCGGTTCACGACCGCGGTCGCCGAGGACGCATATCTCGTCGTGCACGGTTACGACGGCTCGGGGACGCTGTACGCGACCCGGCCCGACGGGTCGTTCGCGGCAACGCCGTTTTACGCCGGCGGCACGGGCGGCACGCTGCGAACGGGTCCGGAGCGCATCGTGCTCCATCCGGTTCAGCCGGCGAAGCAAACCTATTTTTTGAGACTGACGCCGGACGGCGCGCGCGCGGTGTCGCTGGCGCTCGTCCCGGCGCCGGCGCTCGCGAACGAAGAGTCCGTGCGCGCCGACCTCATCGTGACGCCGAATCTGATGATGATCGGTGCGATCCTCGCCGTCGCCGTCGGCAGCGCGGTGCTCGGGGCGATCCTGCTCGACGGCTCGTACGCGATGTTCGCGGCCGTGATGCTGCTGTTCTTGCTGGCGGATCTGGCGGACATCGGTGCCGCCGCGCGCTGGCTGTGGCCGCAGAGCGGCGTCGCGCCGGAGCTGATCGGCTTCGTCGGGCGCTCGGCGTACGGCATCCTGCTGCTCGTGCTGTGCAAGTCGCTGCGCGACAACTCGCTCGTTTCCCGCGCGCTGTACTGGGTGTCGATCGCGATGTTCGGCGCCTTGCTCGTCGGGGGCGAGCTCTACGTGCTGTGGCCGTCGGTCGTCATCGGGTCCGGCTTGTACGCCGGCCTCGATCCCGCGCTCACCGCCGGGTATCTGATCTCCGCCGTCGCGTCGATCTCGGTCGGCCGGCAGCTCACGCGGTCGACGGCGACGGCGCAAGCGCTCGCGTTCACCGGTGCGATCGTCGGCGTCACGATCGGCCGCGCAGGCGCGAACGGGCTCGTTCACGAGTCGGCGTTCACCATCGCCGCGCCGGCGCTGGGCATGATGTGGCAGGTCGTGATCCTGTTCGCCGCGCTGGCCTACCGGATCCGGCTCGCGGAAGGCGTCGCGTCGTCGCTGGTCGACGAGCGCGACGAGCTCGAGGACGCCGCGCTGCGCGACATGCTGACCGGCATTCCGAACCGCCGCGCGTACGAAGGACGTCTGGCGCAAGAGTGGCGCAAGGCGTCGCGCACCGACACGGCGCTCGCGATGATCCTCATCGACGTCGACCACTTCAAGACGTACAACGACACGTTCGGGCACCCGATCGGCGACGAGGCGCTCGCGGCGGTCGCGCGCGCCATCGCGATGAGCCTGCGCGGCAAGGAAGATTTCGTCGCGCGGTACGGCGGTGAGGAGTTCGTGATCATCCTGCCGGACTGCGGCTCGCAGGACGCGTCGCAGATCGCAGAGCGCGTGCGCGAGGAGATTCGCTGTCTGGGGATCATCCATCCGGGCTCGCCGCTGGGTGTGCTGACGATCAGCGCCGGCGTCGCGAGCCTGTCGCCGCGCCGCACGCGGCGCGCGCGCTCGCTGACCGAAGCGTCCGACGCCGCGCTCTACATCGCGAAACGCAGCGGGCGCGACCGCGTCTCGATCAGCGGCGCGATCGCGATCGGCGTCCCGGCGGACACGCCGATCGGCTGAGTCGCGCTAGGCGCGCAAGGTCGCGACGACCTGCTTGAGCGACGGCGGGCGCCCGTACAGCAGCATGCCGACGCGATAGATCTTCCCCGCCAGCCACGCCAGCAGGACCGCGGTCCCCACGTTGATCGCCAGCGACAGCACGAGCTGCCACGCCGGGACGTCGGACACCGCGACGCGGGTGAACATGACGAACGGCGAGATGAGCGGGATCAGCGAGCAGATCACCATGTTCGGACTGCTCGGGAACTGCAGCGCGACTTGCGCGAGGATGATGCCGAGCACGACCGGGACGACGAGCGGTCCCGCGACGCTGCCGAGATCTTCCGTGCGGTTGATGAGCGACGCCGCGGCGGCGTAGAGCACGCCGTACTGCGCGAAACCGACGATGAAGAACGCCACGAACGCGAGTATCTCGCCGGTCGAGACGTCGAACGCGCCGAGCATCGTCGTGCTGCTCGTCGCACCGTCGTGCTGCGGAAACATGCTCGCCGCGATGCGGCCCGAGACTGCGCCGGAGACGACCCACACCGCGAGCTGGATGAACCCCGTCGCGGCTGCGGCGAGGATCTTCGCGGCCAAGAGCCGCGCGGGATCGAGCGTCGACACCAGCAGCTCCGCGATGCGGCTTGTCTTCTCTTCCGCGACCGACGTCATGATCGACTGCGCGTTGAGCAGGATCGACAAGTACAGCATCATGATGAAGAGGTACGCGACGCCCTTCGCGGCGTCGGCCGAGCTCGCATCGGCGAACCGGCCCGACACGTCGTGCACGTCCACGGTGACGTTGAGGTGCGCCGCGACCCGCTCGACGGGGACGCCGGTCGCGAGCGCGACTTGCAGCGGCGCGAGATCTTTGCCGAACGACTCGCGGAACGCCGACGGATCGCGCGCGTACGCGACGACGCGCAGCCCGTCGCCGGGGGGGCGGCTCAAGATCGCAACCGCGGACGCTTTGCCGTGCGCGTCGAGAAACGCCGGCGTCGGCGCACCGTTCAGCTTCGTCAACGTCGCGGTGATCTCGAAGTCGCGCTGCAGCAGCGTCTTCGCGGTGGCGGTGAGCGCGGGGTCGCCGACGAGCACGATCTTCTTCGACGAATTCGACATCGCGCCGCCGAGGATCGACGGCAGTATCGCGATCAGCAAGATGCTCGCCGCGCCGATGATCGTTCCGGCGAGGAACGCTTTGGATTTGACGCGCCGCATGAACTCCGCGCTGAAGATCACGCCGACGGTGTTCACGCGGCCGCTCCGATCGCGCGCAGGTAGATGTCGCGCAAGCTCGGATCGACGCGCTCGAAGCGGGTGACGTCGCCCGCCGCGACCAGCCGCCGCAGCAGCGCCGCCGTGTCGGCCGCGGCGGGGATCTCGTACGCGAGGACGGGGCGGTCGGCTTCGGGGAGGCGGCGCGCGCCGGCGGTCGAGTCGAGCACGCCGCGCAGCGCGTCGTCGAGCGGCTCGATCTCGACGATGCGCGTGGGCCACGCGGTGCGCAGCTGCTCGAGCGTCCCGCTCGCGCGCACCGTGCCGCCGGCGATCACGCAGAACGATTTGCAGAGATCCTCGACCTGCCACATCTGGTGCGACGAGAGGATCAGCGTCGTGCCCGCCGCCTGCAGCGTTTGCAGCACGCCGAGCAGCATCTCGGCGTTGACGGGATCGAGTCCCGAGAACGGCTCGTCGAGCACGAGCAGCTCGGGTTCGTGCAACGCGGCGCACGCGATCTGGACCTTCTGCTGATTGCCCTTCGACAGCTCCGCGCACGGGCGGCCCGCGTAGTCGCCGAGGCCGAGGCGTTCGATCCATGCGTCGGCGCGCTTGGTGTCGTCGGGCGGTGTCACGCCGTGCAGCCGGCCGAAATACGTGATTTGATCGCGCACCTTCAGCTTGCCGTACAACCCGCGTTCCTCCGGCAGGTAGCCGAAGCGGCGGCGAACCTTGAGGTCGACCGGCGCGCCGTCCCACGTCACGCTGCCGCGGTCGGGCAGCAGGATGCCGAGGATCATGCGCATCGTGGTCGTCTTGCCCGCGCCGTTGGGGCCGAGCAAGCCGAACGTCGTGCCGGCGGGGACGTCGAACGACACGTCGCGCACCGCGACGACGTCGCCGAACGACCGCGCGACTCCGGAAAGGACCAAAGTACCCACGAAGCGATCTCCTTCGCGAGGAGGTACCACGACCTTGCTTTCCATCGACCTACGCGATCGGGTAAGTTTTGTCACGGGCGCCGCGCGCGGGATCGGCCGTGCGTGCGCGGAGGCGTTGGCGCAAGCCGGCTCGGCCGTCGCCGTGGTCGATCTGGACGGCGAGGTAGCGACCGCGACCGCGCGCGAGATCGCCGCGCGGTACGGCGTCGCCGCGCGCGCGTACGCGTGCGACGTGCGCGACCCCGGCGCGATCCGCGCGGCGGTGGACCGCGCAGCGCAGGACCTCGGCGGGCTCGACAACGTCGTGAACAACGCGGGCGTGCAGTTCGTGTCGCCGATCGCCGACTTCCCCGACGACAAGTACGCGAACGTGCGCGCGATCGATCTCGACAGCGTCTTCTACGCGACCAAGGCGGCGTGGCCGCATTTCCTGGCTCGCGGCCGCGGCCGCATCGTGAACGTCGCGAGCGTGCACGGGCTCGTCGCGTCGCCGTATAAAGCCGCGTACGTCGCGGCGAAGCACGGCGTGATCGGCTTGACGCGCGCGTCCGCCGTCGAGGGCGCGGAGCACGGCATCACCGCGAACGCGATCTGCCCCGGGGCCGTGATGACCGACCTCGTGCGCGGCCAGGCGAAGGACCTCGTGAAATCATACGGCGGCGGGATCGGCGAAGACGAAGCGCTCGAGCGCGCGTTCCTGTCCGCGATGCCGTCGAAGCGCTTCATCGAGCCCGGCGAAGTCGGAGCGTTGTGCGCGTACTTGTGCAGCGACTTCGCAATCTCGATCACGGGCGCACCGATCTCGATCGACGGCGGCTGGGCGGCACACTGACGCGCCTCGATCGTGCGTTCTGATTGACGCGTCGCCGCGCGGCATGGTAGGGTTGGTGTCTGCTCGCATTTGCGGGCGGTGGAAGGAGGATGCGTATGGACCGAATTCAGCCCGGTAACACCCTTTGCTCGTGGACGATGTTCGTCGTTTCGCGTTCTGGTTTGTCGCCCTCGGAGGCCGCATCACGCTGACCTGACTGTTTTTCGCACACGTCGGTTTGGTGAAGCCTCCGCTCTATCGGAGGTTTTTTCGTGTTGTACACACCGCAGGTCTTGGCCGTGCTGGTGCGTGACCGGCATCTGTCGATCGCCGGGGATCTCGCGTTCGCGCGGCGTTTCCGGCTGCGCCGGTCGCTGGCCGCACTCGTCTACGCGCTGGGCGCCGGGCTGACCGCGCTCGGTGCGGCGCTCGACGAGCCGGGTACCGTCAAGGCGTGACCACCATCGGCGTCGTCAGCGACACCCACTTCCCGCGCTTCGGGCGCGCGCTGCCGCGCGCGCTGGAGCGCGGGTTGCGGCGTGCCGGCGTCACGCGCATCCTGCATCTCGGCGACATGACCGATCTGCTCGCGGTGCCGCTGTTCGAGGCGATCGCGCCGTTCGACGCGGTCGCCGGCAACAACGACGGCGCGGCGATTCGCGAACGGTTCGGCCGGCGCAAGATCGTGCAGGTTGAGGACGTGCGGATCGGGATGATCCACGGTGACTGCCCGCGCAGGCCCGCGAAGTCGTGCGCGCTGGAAGCGTTCAGGGACGGCGAGGCCGACGTGATCCTGTTCGGTCACAGCCACCGCCCACTGGTCGCGCGCGAAGGCCGCGTGCTCCTCGCGAATCCGGGCTCGCCGAGCGACAAGCGCATGAACCCGCTGTACTCGTACGCGATCCTCACCGTCGACGGCGCGAACGCGCGCGTCGATCTGAAATTCTACGCGTCGCGCGCGGTGTAGCATCTTCCCGCGCGGCGCATGCGAGCGTACTACGCCTTTTCGGCCAGAGATTCGCTGCCGTCGCCGTTTGGCAACATCATGGCAAGGACTGGTTAACTCGCCCGAGAGCATCCTCTGTGGCGCACTGCGATTTTGCGGTGCGCATGACGGAGGAAATCAATGCTCGCATCATTCATCGCGGCGCTTGCGCTCGCGATCGGAATCACGCACGCCCATGTCGCTCCGCCCGCGCACGCGGCCGGCACCCACGTTTCGGCCTTCGATGGCAACGGCGGCGGACCGCCGGGACGTCCGTGAGCGAAAAAAGGGGGCGTTTCGCGCCCCCTTTCGGGGTGTCGTCAGCCCGTTGAGTTCATGTCGTCGAGGATACCGCGTCGCGCGCATTCCGCGACGAGCGCCGCGCGGCTGCGCACGCCGAACGCTGTAAAGATCGCGCGCGTGTGGTTGTTGATCGTGTTGAAACTGCGATCGAACGTGTCGGCGATCTCCCGGGCTTTCTTGCCCTTGCAGAGCTCGGCGAGGACGCGCCGTTCCGCGGGCGTCAGTTGAGCGAGCGGATTGTCGTCCTGACCGCCGCGTTCGAGCGCGGAGCGAAGCCAGGCATTGGGTGCGTTGCGCAGTGCGTCGAGCGCAGTCTGCGCGTAGCGCGGGTCCGCCGTTATCGAACGCAGCGCGTTCGCGGTGACCGCGACGCGGAGACGGTATCCCAGCCGCGACCACAGCTGCAGCGCCTTTTCGAGCTCCGCGATACCCTGCTGCGTGCGCCCTTCGGCGATCGACAGCTTCCCGCGCGCGTAGAGCTCGAAGCCTTCGACGCGGCGGTCGCCTTCGAACGCGTGGACGTCCGTTTTTCGGGGACGCGTCCGTTCGTACAGCGTGAAGACTTTGCGCGCTGCGTCCAGGTTCGCCGGCGGAGCGGACGCGATGAAGGCCAGCATCGAGATGCGCCGGTCGACATCGAGTGCGAGCTGATCGCCGCGCAGTAGCAGCGATCCCGCGAGCTCGAAGTAGCGGCCTTCGGAGAACCGGTCTCCGACGATGCCTGCAATGTTCGCCGCGCTCGTTAGCGCCGACGCATGATACGCGGTGTCGACCGTGAGCGACAGCGCGCGCTGGCGCTCGTCCCACGCACGGCCGACGTGGCCTTCGAGGAGCGACAGCCATGCAAGATATTCGAGCACGTGGAAGCGCTCGATGCGCGTGTCCTCGGACCACGTGTTCGCGTCGTACTCGCGTCGGACGAGTCGCCCCAGCCGCAAGTCCACGGTTTCGGCAGCGATGATACCGAGGGCGTTGATGATGCGCGCGCGTCCGAGGACGTCGGGCTGCTTCGCGCGGTTGAGCTCTTCGAGCGCCGCGGTGAACTGACGCGCCGCGCCGCTGTAGTTCTCGCTTCGGACGTCGATCCAGCCCAAGAGCTGCAGCAAGCGTGCGCGGTGTACGTCGCGCGCGCCGGGGAGCGCCGCTTCGACGATCTCCTCGGCTTCGGGTAGCCGGTATGACGCCCATCTGCTTAGCGCGCGATAGTATGCGACCTCGGCGGCGAGGTGTGGCGCACCCCGCTTCGCGAGTGTCGCGGTCTGGTCCAGCAACGTCTCACCTTGCTCGCGCCGGCTGGTACGGGTCAATGCGGCGCCGTGCAGCATTTGCGTGAGGACCGTTTCCTCCGGTCCTTTCACCTCTTTGCTCGCGCGCTGCAGCAGCGGCGGGACTTCGTCTTGGCGGTCGAGTGCGAGCAGCGCGCGCGCTTGCATCGCCGCGGATGCGACACGGTCGTCGCGGCGATCGAACTTCGCGGGCCCGAGCAGTCGCAAGACCTGCGCGTACTCTCCGGCGTCCCATGCCGAATGCGCATCATCCAGCTCGGCGGCACGTGAGGGGAGGGCGGCGCGACGAGAGCTAGGCACGGCATTTCACTTTCCCGTCGTCGTGCGCGTGCCTCCTGACGAGCGCCCGCCGACGCTTCTTCTGCACGGCGAGTGACCGAAGTATCCTCGGCGGCTCCTCGGCATCGCCGACGATGCTACGGCGCGGAGATCTCCAAGCAGACTTTGATGGCCGCGCGCTCGTCCATCGCGCTGTAGCCCTGCGGCGACGCGTCGAGCGGGAGCTTGTGCGTGAACACCGGCGACGGATCGATCGCGCCGTCGGCGAGCGCCGACATCAGCTCGGGAAGATAGGCGCGAACCGGCGCGAGCGCTCCGCGCAGCGACACGTTGCCGCTGAAGAGGCGGCGGAACGACAGCGTCTCCATGCCTGCCGGAACGCCGACGAACGCGACGGTTCCGCCGTCGCGGACCGCGGCCAGCGCGAGGTCGAGCGAGCTCTGCACGCCGACCGCCTCGACGACGCTGGGCGCCCCGCCGCGTGTCAGCTCGACGATCGCCTCCGCAGCGTCCGGTCCGTTCGAATCGACGACATCGGTCGCGCCGAATTGCTGCGCGAGCGCGAGCCGGTCGGCGTGGTGACCCGCGCAAATGATGCGCTCCGCACCGAGATGGCGCGCGGAGTGCACCGCGCACAAGCCGACCGCGCCGTCGCCGACGATGACGACCGTGCCGCCCGCTTTCGTCCCGGCACTCACCGCGCCGTGGTATCCGGTTCCCATCACGTCGGTGAGTGCGAGCGCCGCCGTGCGCTTGCGCGGGTCGTCGCGGATCCCGTCGGGGATCGCGACGAGCGTCGCGTCGGCGAACGGGACGCGCACGAACTCGCCCTGGCCGCCGTCGTTGTCGACGCCCCCCCAGAAGCCCGCGTGCTTGCATGACGTGTAGAGGCCGTCATGGCAGAAGGCGCACGATCCGTCGGCGTACGAGAACGGCGCGGCGACGAACTGGCCGACGCGAACGCCGCGCACCTCGGCGCCGACCGCTTCGACGATGCCCGTGAACTCGTGCCCGAGGCGTGCGCCGTCGGCCCACTTCGCGACGCCGCGGTATGGCCAGAGGTCGGAGCCGCAGATCGCCGCCTCGACGACGCGCACGAGCGCGTCGGTCGGTGTTTTGATGCTCGGGTCGGGGACGGACTCGACGCGCACGTCGCGCGCGCCGTGGTAGACGGTGGCTTTCACGGATCACGTAACCGGGGCCGCAGGCGCGGAGTTGCCTACGCGGAGGCGGGGATGAAGCGCTCGTGCACGGCGGCGCGCAGCGCATCGGGCGAAACGAGGCCTTGGCCCAGGATGAAGTCGTGGAACGCACGCTGTTCGAAGCGCGCGCCCAGCGCCGCCTCGGTCTCCGCGCGCAGCGCGACGAGCTTGATGTAACCGTAGAAGTACGACGTCGCTTGGCCCGGCGCGCGGAACGTGTAGCGCTCGACCTCGCTGCGCGCGAACGGCGGCGAGAACACCAGGTCGCGCTCCAGCAACGCCTTCGCGTCGTCGGGCGTGCGCGCGCCGCTCTGCAGTTCGGGGTCGAGGAAGGCGCGCGCGGCGCGGTGCAGCCGCAGCTGCAGCGAGCAGAGCTGCCCCGCGAGCGGCATGTACGGCAGCACGATGTGCTCGGCGTACAGCGCCCAGCCTTCGACGTTGACCGAGTTGAACGCGAACACCGCGCGCGCCAGCGACAGCCCTCCCCGCAGCATCCGGTCGAACTGCACTTCGTGCCCCGGTCGCGCCTCGTGCGCGGTGAGCGTCCACGTTACCGCGTCGTGCGTGAAATCGTCGGCGCGTTCCGTACCGCTCTCGCCTGCCGCCGGCGGGACGTCGAGCGGCAGCACGAATTCCCCGACCTGCCCCGTGTTGCCGACCAGCGGCGCGGGGTTCATGTGCGCGGCCGGCGTCTCCGCGCTTTCCGCGACGGTCGCCACGCGGATGCGCGCCGGACGGCTGGGGAGCGCGACGAGGTTCTCGCGCCGCACGATCGCTTCGATCTCCGCGAGCCGCCGGCGGTAGAACTCGACGATCGCGGCGCCGTCGCCGTGGATCTGCTCCGCCTTGAGCGCGCGGATGACGTCGCGGTAGTCGTGCGCGGCGATGCCGTGCTCGGCCGCGACGCGCGGTGCGAGTGCCTGCATCTCGGCTTGGATGTCGTCGAACGCGGCGTGTGCGCGCGCGGCGAGGTCGTCCGGCGCGATGTCGACGCCCACGTTGTGCAGCGCGAAGGCGTACACGTCGGGCGGCAGGCGGTGGCCCGCGCGCGCGCGCGGCAGGATCTCCGCCTCGAGGAAGCGCGCGTACGCGGCGTGCTGCGCGCGCAGCGCGCCGAACGCTTCCTGCCAGCCGTCGAGCCCGGACGCCTGCAGCAGTGCGCCGATCCCGTCGAGCAGCACGGGCCCGAGCGCGAGCGCGGTCTTCACCTCTTGCGCGTACGGAGCGGTGAGCCCGGTGACGGCGAGCCGCGCGCGCGTCTCCGCCTCGGCCGCGCGCGCGAGCGGGACGGTGCCGGGTTCCAGTCCGGCGTAGCGGCGCAGCCGCGTCAGCGCGAGCCGCTTGCGCTCGATGGGGTTCTGCTCGTCGAGCAGCACGCGCAGCCCGGCGAATGCGATCCGCGCGACGTCGAGCAGCAGTACGACGTGCGCGTCGTGGACGTCGATCCCGCGCACGACGTCGTCCGCGGCGCGCAGCAAGATCCCGATGTCTTCGCGCACGCGCGCGTCCGACTCGGTCGACGCGGCCGCGCGGAGCGTCTCGGTCGCGCGGAACGCGGCCTCGCGCACGCGGTTCCGCCAGCCTTCGCTCAAATCGGTGGTGTGCGCGTCCGCTTGCGTGAGCCCCGCCGACGACGCTGCTTCCGGCCCTGCGATCGCGTACAGCGCCGCAACGGGTTCCGCCAGCGCATCGCTGCGCCGGATCCATGCCTTGTCTTCCACACCCGCTGCCGTCATGCCGAGCTCGTCGAAGTCCCGATCACAGCGTCCAGCTGCCCACGTTCCAGAAGTCGCTGACCGCTTGCGCCGGCTTGACGCCGTGCAAGTCGTCGTTCCAGGCGTCGACGTTTGCGCGCCAGACCATCGTGTGGTATGGGAGCACCTCGCCGAGCCGTCGTTCGAGCTGCGCGTAGATCGCCTTGCGCTTTGCGCGATCGTACACCGCGTTCGCCCGGCGCTGCAGGTTGCCGACCGTTGCGTCGGCGACCCGGGAATAGTTGGCGCCGTGCGGCGGGAGGTAGCCGGGGCCGGCGGTCTGACTGTCGTCGGGATCGGGATTCTTCGTCCAGGCATAGATGGCGAGGTCGAACTTGCCCGATGCCAAGAGACCGCCCGCGCCGATCGGCGCGAACAGCATGTTCGCCGGTGCATTGTGCACCTGCAGATCGACGCCGATCGCTTTCATCGACTGCTGGATCGCGACTTCGGCGTTCTCGCGCGTGATCACGCCGGCGACCGTTCTTATGTCGAGCTCCAGCCGCTTGCCGTCCTTCGCGCGGATCCCGTCGCTGCCGGTTTTCCAGCCCGCTTCGTCGAGCAGCGCGCGCGATTTCGCCGGGTCGTACGCCGTCGGATCGGGCTGCGCGGTGTAGGCCCACGAGCGCGGGAAGATATCGCCCCAGTCAGGCAGGTCCACGTCGAGATAGACCGTGCGGGCCAGCGCGCGCCAATCGATCCCCATCGCGACGGCGCGGCGTAGGCGCACGTCGCTGAGCGGTTCGCGGCCGCCGTTAAACGCGACCATCTCGAACTGCGCCGACGGCATCGCGCTGACGGTGACCCCGGCCAGCGCCTTGAGCTCACGATACTGCTGTTCGGGGGCGGAGAAGTAGAAGTCGATCTCGTGCGTCTTGAGCGCGACCAGCAGCGTGTTCTCGCTGGGGATGATCCGGTAGGTGACGCGGCGCAGCCCGGGCTTGCCGCCGAACCAGTACGGGTTCGGAACCATCTCGAGCTTGGAGTTGACGTCGTAGCGGTCGACCATGAACGGCCCGCTCCCCACCGGCTTGATGTTGTACGGGTCGTGGTTGAGGTCGGGCTTCCCCTGGAGCAGATGCTTCGGCAGGATCGCGCCTTGCGCGCCGCAGCGGAAGAAGTTCGAGACGAACGGCGCCGACGGCGCGCGCAGCCGAACGACGACGGTGCGCGCGTCTTTCGCCGTCACGCTCTGCGCCTGATCGTACGGGAAGTGGAACGGCACGTTGTTGCGCGGGTTCATCACCTGCTGCCACGTGAACACCACGTCGTCCGCCGTCAGCGGGTGACCGTCGGAGAAGCGCAGTCCGGCGCGCAGCCGGTAGGTGATCGTCTTGCCGTCGCCGCTGATCCCGCCGTTCGCCTGCGTAGGAACGCTCTCGGCCGCGTCGGGGATCGGGTCGCCGTGGTCGTCGAAGCGGATCAGCCCGCTGAACAGAAACTGCGCGGTGTCGGTGCTCGCGGCCTGGCCGGAGAGCAGCGGGTTGAGGTTGTCGATCGTGCGCACGGCGCCCACGCGCACGTGGCCGGGGTCCGTGTACGGGTGGCGCGCGAGTGCGGGCAGTGCGGACGCCGCGAACACGGCGAGCGCGCCCAGCGCGCCGGCGACGCGTCGCAAGCTAGACGTTGCGCGCCCGCGTGCGCCGGCCGCGCCGCCGGCCGCCGCCGTTGTTCTTCATGCCGCCGGCGTGGCCGTTGTTCACCGCGGCCGTGGCGGGCCGCGGCGTCGTCGCGGCGTTCGCGGGGATCTGCGTGTAGCCCGAGAGCATCTCATCGACGCGCTGGTACGCGCTGCCCAGCGCGCCCGGCAGCGAGGAGCTGATCTCGATCACGCGCTCGGGGAGGTCTTCGGTCGAGTACAGCGTGACGTACTTCGCGGCGTCGCGCTTGACGTCGATGCGGCGCTTCTCACAGCGCACGCTCTTCTGGTCGACGTTGAGCATCCGGTTCGCGAAGCGCTCCGCGTCCTCGTGCGGCGCGATGCGGCGCGCCTCGGTCACCCACTGATCCCACTTGCGCGAAAACTCCGGGATGGGGCGGCCCTTGCGGTCGAGCGCGGTGCGCGTCGGCGGCAGCTCCAGGCGCCAGTGGTCGACCGGGTCGATCGCCTGCCACGTCGGCTTGATCTCGCGCGGGCCGTTGAACGCGTCGATCTCGACCAGCGCCGTCTCGATCTCCTCGGCCGTGCGCACCTTCGCGGCGCGCTTGGGATCGCGGCGCAGCAGCTCTTCGAACTTTTCGGCGACCTGCGCGGTCATGCGGCCCTGCGCGTCGATGTGCGGCGGCAGCCCGTACAGCGACGGGACGGTGATCAGCTGGTGCCGCTGCGCCTGGTCGACGAGGTCGATCACGATCGCGGCCGGCTTCGGCGACTTCTCGATGAGCTCGCGGCGCTCGAGCGCCGAGTTGGTGTTCGAGAGCGGGGACGCGATGTCGTCGAGCGGGCGCAGCGCGCGACCCGTGATCTGCGTGTACAGCGTCGTGGATTTGGTGGGCCGCGCGTTGAGGATCACCTGGACCGACGGAACGTCGAAGCCTTCGAGGTATAGCCCGCAGTTGACGAGCACGTCGATCCCCGTGCTGCGAAAGTCGCGCACGATGCGCTCGCGCTCCTCGCGCGGCGTCTCGCCGGATGCCCACTCCGCGTTGACGCCGCGGGCGACGAACTCCTCGGCGACGTCGCGCGCGTGCTCGACCGACGCCGTGAACACCAGCGCCTTGAGCCCCGGCGTGTTCTGCTTGTAGGCGGCGACGATCCGCTCGTTGCGCTGCCCGATGTTGACGGCTTGCGCGAGCTGCCCGATCACGAAGTCGCCGCCGCGCGACGCGACCTCGTCGAGGTTGACGCCGGTCGCGACCGCGTACGACTTCACCGGCACGAGGTAGCCCGCGTCGATGCCTTTGCGCGCGTCCATCGTGTAGACGATCTTCTCGAAGACGTCGACCAGCCGAACCCCGTCGCCGCGGTTGGGCGTCGCGGTGAAGCCGAGGATCATCGCCTCGGGGCGCTGCGCGAGGACCGCGTCGACGATCGCGCGGTACGACGGCGCCGCGGCGTGGTGCGCTTCGTCGATGACGAACAGCGAGATGCGCCGCTTGAAGCGGGCCACGAAGTCCTCGAGCCGTTTCTCGGCGAGGGTCTGCACGGTGGCGACGACGATGTTGCACTCGTCGCCCGCGCGGCGCTCGGCCTTCTCGACGCCGATAACGGCGTCGGGGTTCTCGACGCGGAACTTGTCGACGAGCTGCTCGATCAGCTCGTCGCGGTGCGCGACGACCACGGTGACGTCGCCGGGGCGCAGCGACAGCAGCTTCGGCAGCGTCGCGATGACGACGGACTTGCCGAGGCCGGTGGCCAGCGACACGAGCTGCGTCCGCACGCCGCGCGCGCGATGCTCGAGGATCGCCTGCTGGGCTTCGACCTGATACGGACGAAGGTGCGGCGCCCGCGGTTTGTCCGCGCGGACGGGTTCGAGCGCCGGGCGGCGTCGCGGCCGTGCGGTGACGGCCGGCGCCGCGTCGTGTAGGTCCATTGCGCCTATCGGAAGGTGGGCTCCGTCGCTCCTCGACGGGGCGAGAGGCCGGTTCGAGGCACTCGCGTGCCGTCAAGAGCCGGATTGTTGGGGCGTCACATTCCGAGAACCGGCCTCCGACTCCTCGGTTGCGCGCGTTCGATTTTCTTTGCGCCGCGGCGGCCGGGACGGCCGTGCCGGCCCTCCGACGTACCGGAGATGCGGCGAAACAGCGCCCGCTTTGCGCCGTACATTCGAGCATGAAGACGATCGCAACGCCACCCGAATCCGTGCGCTTGGTGCGCACGACCCGCCCGCTCGCGCCGGGCACCGCATCGTTCGGCGGCTGGGGTCCGCGCGTCCCCGGTCTCTAGCACGGCCAGCGCCGTCTAGGGACACGAAAGCAGCCTTGCGAACGCGCCGGTTGTGATCAAAGAAGGCTGGCGCGGACGCTATTACGAGGACTTCGAGGCCGGTGACGTCTATCGGCACCGCCTCGGCCGCACCGTGACGGAGACCGACAACACGCTCTTCACGATGCTGACGTTGAACACGAACCCCATCCACTTCGACGAGAACCTCGCGGCGAAGACGCCGTTCGGAAAGATCCTCGTCAACTCGTGCTTCACGCTGTCGCTCGCCGTCGGACTCTCGGTGTCGGACCTGAGCGAGCACGTGATGGCCAACCTGCAGTGGAACGACGTGACGCTGCCCAAGCCGGTGTTCGTGGGCGATACGATGTACGCTGCGAGCGAGATCCTCGCCAAGCGCGAGTCGGGCTCCCGTGCCGACGTCGGCATCGTGACCGCTCGCACGACCGGCGTCAACCAGCGCGGCGAGACGGTGATCTCGTACGAGCGCACGTTCATGGTGTACAAGCGCGGCCAAGACCCGCGCGACACGCTGCTCGCCTAGCGTGGACCGGGAGAAGCTGCGCGCCGACGTGCGCGCGCTCTGCGAGCGGCTCGGCGGCGCGGCGTACTGGCGGGATCTCGGCGCCAAGAGCGCGTACCCCGACGCGTTCGCGCGGGCGTTCGCCGAGGCGCGCTACCTTGCCGCGCTGATCCCGCCGGAGTACGGCGGCCTGGGCTTGGGGCTCGGCGACACATCCGTTATCGTGGAAGAGATCAACCACGCGGGCGGCAACGCGGGGACCGCGCACGCGCAGCTGTACACGATGGGCACGCTGCTGCGCTGGGGCAGCGGCGCGCAGAAGAACGCGTGGCTGCCGCGCATCGCGAGCGGCGAGGTGCGGCTGCAGGCATTCGGCGTGACCGAGCCGGTGGCCGGCAGCGACACGACGCGCATCGAGACGACCGCGGTGCGGCGCGGCGGCGTGTACGTCGTGAACGGCCGCAAGCGCTGGACGTCGCGGTTCCAGCACTCCGACGCGATGCTGCTGCTCGCGCGCACCGCGCCGGCGCCGGCCGGCGACCGCGGCGGCGGGCTGTCGGTGTTCTTGGTCGACTTGCGCGGGCTGCGGCCCGGCACGATCGACGTGACGCCGATCCCGGTGTGGATGAACAACGAGACCAACGAGATCGCCATCAACGATCTGGAGGTCCCGGCGGAGAACCTGATCGGCGAGGAAGGGCGCGGCTTCCGCTACATCATCGACGGCTGGACCGCGGAGCGCATCCTGATCGCGGCCGAGTGCGTGGGTCACGGGCGATTCTTGGTCGAGCGGGCCGCTGCGTACGTGACGCGGCGCGAGGTGTTCGGCAAGCCGCTCGGCGCGAACCAGTCGATCCAGTTCCCGATCGCGCGCGCGCACGCCGCCGTCGATGCGGCGGACCTGATGCGGCGCGACGCGGCCGAGCGGTTCGACCGCGGCGAGCCGTGCGGACCGCAGGCGAACACGGCGAAGCTGCTCGCCAGCGAAGCGTCGTGGCAGGCGGCGAACGCGGCGATCGACGCGCTCGGCGGCAACGGCTTCGCGGTCGACTACGACGTGGAGCGCATCGCGCGCGAGACGCGGCTGTACACCGTCGCTCCGCTGTCGAACAACCTCATCCTCGCGTACCTCGGCCACAAAGTGCTCGGCATGCCGCGCTCGACGTGAGACCGCTCGCAGACGTGGCCGCCTCCACGTCCCGGTGATCGGCGCTGCCGGCTGTGGAAGAATCGGGGGATAGGTTCGCGCGGATTTCGGCCATCGAGCGCTGAACCCCGCAGCGTCACTATGCCACCCTGGTGGCCGGGTGGTTTGGTAACCTCATCTCTAAATCGCGATCGTCCCGACCGCGTATAGTGTTGTCTTTGTCGCTGCTCTGAGAGCTTCATGAAGGTCGTGATCGAATGAGCCAGGCTTCGGCGGCGGGTGCCGTGAGCCAGCGGGGCGCCGTTCCGCTTGCGCTGTCATCAGTATCGGAATCGGCTCGTCGCGAACTCGTATTCGGCCTGGTCGTCCCTCTGGGTGTGGAGAAAGACGTCGTCACCAAGATCCTGCGACAATCGCTCAACATGGCTGGCTATAAGAGCCGGATCGTCAAGATCAGTTCACTACTGCGAGAATATGCAAGCCACATTGCGGCGATCGACGATGCGGAACCACTCGAGCGAAAACGCCTGTTGATGAACCTCGGGGACCAGCTTCGGCGCGGCTGGGACGCGTACAACGAACGCGCGCAGAAGCGCGGTGAATTCGGTGCCGTCTTGGCGATTAGCGGGATTCATCAGCATCGGGCTCGCCTGAACGCGGTACGAGCGGTTAAGGCGACGCAACAGCGTCCGCTCGACGTCGTGCCTGTCAATAACTTCGCCTATATTGTCGACTCTTTGAAGCATCCCGATGAGCTGGATCACCTGCGCCGCGTATATGGCCCGGCATTCATCAGCATCGGTGTATATTCACCTCCGGAGCGCCGCCGGCACGATCTCGCGCTTGATGCGCTCGACACCTCTCAGGCCGAAGCGGTGGATTCACTCATGCGTCGAGATGAAGTTGATACCAAACTCGGCCAACGCGTTGGCGATGCATTCTACGCGACGGATTTCATAGTCGACGCCACCAAAGACTCCGACTACATACGGCCCGAATTGGATCGCCTCGTCCGCTTGCTTTTCGGCGACGTTTTTATCACGCCGACGGTTGATGAGTACGGCATGTTCTTGGCCCGTGCCGCGCAAGCTCGCTCCGGCTCAATGGCGCGCCAAATCGGTTCAGCCATCCTAAGAGATGACGGTTCCGTGGTTGGAGCCGGCACGAATGAGGTTGCCAAGCCGTTGGCAGGCGGACAATATTGGCCTCCGGACGACGCGGCCTATGAAGGACGCGACATGGTCTATCGCATGAAGGAAAACGATCCGGTGCGAGACAGCAGTGATTGGTTCCGAGAGGAAATGATTTCGACCGTTATCAGCGCCCTGAACGAAGCCGATCTTCTGCCCAAGAAATTTCGGAAAATGAAGCCACAGCAGCGACTGGATTTGCTGTACCGAAATGAAGCTGCACCGCTCAGAAATACGCGGATCAAGGATAACATCGATTATATTCGAGCGGTACACGCCGAGGCTGCGGCGATCATCGATGCAGCGCGACATGGTGTATCGGTGAAAGATAGCAGGTTGTTGAGCACGACATTTCCGTGCCACGAGTGCGCGCGACATATCGTCGCTGCCGGAATCACGGAAGTCGTGTATCTGGAACCATACCCCAAGAGCGGAACAAAGCGATTGTATCGAGACTCCATCGCGCTGGATCCCGGCGAGCCGGACGGGAAAAGGGTCACGTTCCGTACGTTCATCGGTGTTGCCCCGACGCGGTATCTTGAGTTCTTTACACTGGGCCACCGTGCGCGGAAGAACAGCGAAGGAACGCCGATTACGATTGATATTGGTTCCGTTGCACCGGCGCTACCGTATTACACACCCTCCGAAGCGTCAATCGCGCAGGCCGAGACAGTCCCTCTCAAGCTCTTCCAGGAATTCACGGATACCGTACTCAAAACCGGAGGCCTCAATGAACAATCGCCCTAAACTCACTGCGATGATGGAAAGCGCTCGGCGAGTAGCCGCATCTGTTCCCGCTTGGATGCTAGACACGAAGAAGAATGAAGGGCAGGGTAAACAACCATCGGATGCGAGCATGAACAAGCCTGATCGTGATTCTAAAACCCACGTGAAATAAAGACAATGCGCCACCAGATCGTGATGTGGCGCTTCTCGGCCACAAGTCGTTCAGGGGCCATGACTCAACAGGAAGGACGATGACAAAGACCGTGCGCCCGAGACCGCTCGCAGACGTCTGCGTCGTCGCGGTCGAGCAGTACGGCGCGGGGCCGTTCGGCACGGTGCACCTCGCCGAACTGGGTGCGGACGTGATCAAGATCGAGGACGTGCGCACCGGCGGCGACGTGGGGCGCGCGGTGCCGCCGTACCAGTCCGGCGACGACTCGATGTTCTTCGAGACGTTCAACCACGACAAGCGCAGCGTCGCGCTCGACCTGACGAACGAAGCCGGTCGCGCGGTGTTTCACGATCTCGTGCGCGTCAGCGACGCGGTGTACTCGAACCTGCGCGGCGACATCCCCGCGAAGCTGGGCTTGCGCTACGCCGACCTCGCGCAGGTGAACCCGCGGATCGTCTGCGTGTCGCTGTCCGGGTTCGGGATGACGGGGCCCCGGCGCGCGGAGCCCGCGTACGACTACATCTTGCAAGGACTGGCGGGGTGGCAGTCGCTGACCGGCGATCCCGACGGTCCGCCGACGAAGTCCGGCTTGTCCGTGGTGGACTACAGCGGCGGGCTCGTCGCCGCGCTCGCGCTGATGGCCGGCGTGCACGCGGCGCGCCGCGATGGAATCGGCTGCGATTGCGACACGTCGCTGTTCGACACCGCGATGAACATGCTCACGTACGTCGCGGCATGGGCGCTCGCGCCGGACGGCGCGTACGAGCCGCAGCGGCTGGCATACTCGGCGCATCCCTCCATCGTGCCGTTCCAGAACTTCCGCACTGCCGACGGCTGGATCGTGATCGTGTGCGCGAAGGAGAAGTTCTGGCAGCGGCTCGTCGACGCGCTCGGCATCTCGCACGTCCGCGACGACCCGCGCTTCCGTGGGTTCGCGGCGCGCCGGGAGAACCGCGCGCTGGTGACGTCGACGCTGCAGGACGTGCTCGTCAGGCGCACCACGGCTGATTGGATCGAGACTCTGACTGCGGCGGGTGTGCCGTGCGGTCCGATCAACGACGTGCGCGCGGCGCTGGCCGATCCGCAGACCGCAGCGCGCGGATTGGTGACCGAGGTGGAGCACCCGGCGTTCAGCACGGCGAGGTGGATCGCGAGCCCGGTGCGGGTGGGCGAAGGGCCCGCGGAGCACCGGCGCGCGCCAGGTCTGGGCGAGCACACGGAGACGGTGCTGCGCGAGTTGCTGGACTACGACGAGGAGAGGATTGCGCGGCTGCGTGCGGACGGCGCGTTCGGTGAGCGCGAACCGAGCCCGGCTGGTGCGGACGAGCCGAGCGCAATCTGAGGTTCACATTCCGGCCACGGCCGCGCAACTGGAGCGCTGCTATCACCATGACGTGGCGTTGCGGTTCTTTCCCGGGCCGGGGATGATTCTGATGTGTGATTTCAGCGGCTACGTTCTCCCGGAGATCGTCAAGACGCGACGAGTCGTCGTCGTGTCCCCGAAGCGACTGTTCCAATCGCTGTGGGACGTGACGTTGGTCGTCGTTCCTCTGAGCGAAATCGAGCCGCGGCCGCTCGGTCCGTGGCATCATTGCATCCCCAGCGGAAGGTATCGCGGCGTCGCTACGTGCTGGGCGAAAGCCGATTTGCTGGCGCACGTCTCGTTGGCGCGACTCAACCGAATCTACTACGAGCGCGACCGAATCGTTCCGGTCGTCTACGACGGCGATCTGCAGGCGATTCGAGCGGCCGCGGCGGCCGCGATCGGCATAGGGTTGACGTGACACACCCCAATCACGTATTATCTCGCGTAATCCCGCACCGAGATCACTGCTCTGACGCACGCAGGAGGGGTGGGAGAGTATGAGGCCCCGGAGTACAGCGTCCCGGGTGCCGGCTTATCGTAACCGCAAGACGGAAGCGATAGGAACGGGAGCCCGGAGACGTCCGGGCTTTTCTTTATCCTGTCGCGGATGTTGCGCGGCGCAGCACGCGTTCGGCCGCGATCACGATGGGCGGGTCGATCATCGTGCCGTCCAGCACCGCGGGGTTCGAGCGCTGCGCGGCTTCGACGATGCGGCGCGCGTACGCGACGTCTTCCTCGGATGGCGCAAATGCTGCGCGCACCGGTGCGAGCTGCGCGGGGTGGATCAGCAGCTTGCCGTCGTACCCCAGGCGGCGCGCGTGCTCGGCGTCACGCGCGGGGATCGTGGCGTCGCCGTACTCGCGCGACGGGCCGTCGATCGCCCAGCGCTGCGCGGCGCGCGCGGCGACGAGCATGCGCGCGCGGTGCGGCAGCATCACGTCGGGATCGGTGACGCCGCCGAGCTCGGCGGCGAGGTCGTACGGCCCGAACGCGAGCGCGAGCACGTGCGGCGCGAGCGCGATCGTCTCGCAGTGCGCCACCCCGCGCGCCGATTCGATGATGACGATCTGCGGCACGTCGCCGAGCTCGTCGGAGACGCGCGCGCAGTCGCCGACGTCGCCGGCTTTCGGGATCACGACGGCGCCGACGCGTCGCGCGCCGGCGAGCATCGCGAGATCGGCGCGCCCGTCCGGCGTGTCGCCCGGGTTCACACGAACCGCGACGGGTTCGAGATCGTCATGCGCGTCGAGGAACGCGCGCACCTGATCGCGCGCGTACGCCTTGCGGTCGGGCGCGACCGCATCCTCGAGGTCGAGGATCGCGCCCGTCGCGCCGGCGCCGAGCGCTTTGACGAAGCGGTCCGGGCGGTCGGCGGGGACGAACAGCAGGAGCGACGGGTCGAGCGGCATGGCGCGAGCTTCGTCAGGCGAGCCGGACGTACTCGTAGTCGACGGGGCGGTCTTTGATGCCCTTTTCCGGCGGCGCGATCCAGGCGGCCATCTTGCCCGGCTCCACGACGCGGTGCATGAGGCTGGTGATGAAGGCGCGGTCGCCGTCGCTCGGCAACCACGATGCGATGCGTGCGTCGTACTCCGCCTGCGCGATCGGCATCCCCGCGGGATCGGTCGGCACGTTGGCCCAGTTGCCGATCGTGCGCCGGAAGCGCGTGCTCGGCAGCGTGAACCGAAAGGCGTGGCCGGCGGCTTCGATCAGCTTGTTCCAGCGCGTCAGGCCGCGCATGCAGTCCTCGACGTAGGAGTTTCGCACGACCTCGTTCATGGCGTTGCGCAACGGCACGCTCTCGGCGCGCACGCCGCCGCTGCCGTCCGGTACGGTGAGCTCGAACGCGGTGTCGCGCAGGACGTGGTCCGGATATTTCTTCTCGTCGGGACGGCCTTTGATGCCTTGCGCGAAGTACGCTGCGGCGTTCGACGACGCTTCGGAGCCGAACAGATCGAGCGACGAGCTGAACCAGAAGTTCAGGTAGCGCTGGATGGTTTGCAAGTCGATCGCGCCCGCGCGGCGGATCGCGCCGGGCTCGTCCGTTCCGAGCTCCGCGATCACTTCGAGCGTGCGCTTGACGACGCGCGAGATCCCGGTGTCGCCGACGAACATGTGGTGCGCTTCTTCGGTCAGCATGAAGCGGCAGGTGCGCGCGAGCGGGTCGAAGCTCGATTCCGCGAACGACTTGAGCTGGAATTTCCCGTCGCGGTCGGTGAAGAACGTGAACATGAAGAACGACAGCCAGTCGCTGATCGGCTCGTTGAACGTCTGCAGGATGCGCGGCTTGTCGGCGTCGCCGGAGTGGCGCGCGAGCAGCTCTTCCGCTTCCTCGCGGCCGTCGCGCCCGAAATACGCGTGCAGCAGATACACCATCGCCCAGAGGTGACGGCCTTCTTCGACGTTCACTTGGAAGAGATTGCGCAGGTCGTACAGCGACGGCGCGGTGTGGCCCAGCAGGCGCTGCTGCTCCACCGACGCGGGCTCGGTGTCGCCTTGGGTGACGATCAGGCGGCGCAGCGTGCTGCGGTACTCGCCCGGGATTTGCTGCCATACCGGCTTCCCGAAGTCGTCCCCGAACCCGACGCGGCGATCCGTCTCCGGCTCCGCGAGGAAAATTCCCCAGCGATAGTCCGGCATGCGCACGTAGTCGTAGTTCGCCCAGCCCTTCGCATCGACGGAGACCGCGGTGCGCAAGTAGACGTCGGACGCGTTGAAATCCGTCGGCCCCATCTCTTTCCACCACGACAGAAACGCCGGCTGCCAGTGCTCGAGCGCACGCTGCAGCGTGCGGTTCGACGAGAGCTCGACGTTGTTCGGGATGCGTTCCGCGTAGTCGATCGCCATCTGATTAAACCCGTTCCTGGTCGAAGCGCGGCTTCGTGCCGCTGCCGAAGAGTTTGAGCGCGCCGGTCTCGCCGGTGGAGTTGGGGCGGTAGAACACCCAGTTCTGCCACGCGGAGAGCCGGCCGAAGATCTTGGTGTCAGGCGTCTCCGCGCCCGGGAAGCGCAGGTTCGCTTCCATCGCCGTCAGCGCGTCGGGCGACAGCGACGCGCGCTCTTCGAGCGCGAGCCGGATCTCGTCGTCCCAGTCGAGCTCGTCGGGGGCGACGGTGACGAGCCCGGCGTCGACTGCGTCCTCGGCATTGAAGCGCCGGCCGATCTCGCCGTGCAGGCGTTCGCGCGCGTCGGCGTCGCCCTCGAAGCGCGTTTCGAGGCGCGTGCGGCCGTTTACCATTGGATACGCGCCGAAATTCACGTCGCCGAGCACGATACCGGGGGCGCTCTCGGCCGAATCGCCTTCGGTCGCACCGTCGTCGGAGAGCGCGAGCATGTAGGTCCGGTCGGCGGCGAGCGCGAGCTCGAGCAGCGTGCCGGCGAAGCACGAGCCCCGCTCGACGATCGCGTACATGCTGCGCGACGTCACGTCGAGCCGTGCGAGCGTACGGCGCAGCAGGCCCAGCGTCTCGCGCACCAGCCAGTGCTCGCGCTGGGCCAGCAGCGTGCGGTCGACGGCGAGCACTGCTTCGGCATTGCCCTCGGTGCGCAGCAGCAGGAGGCCGAGCTCGGGTTCGTTCGTGCGCAGCATCAGGATCGCGTCGTCGAGTTCGCGTGCCATCGCCAGCGGCCACCACGCGTCGCCGGCTGCGACGATCGCTTCGACGTCGTCCGGCTGCGGCTCGCGCGGCGCGCGCACCGTAACGGTCGCATTGCGTGCCGCGCGGTCGAACACGACGTCGACGTTCGCGTAGTGATATCCCTGTTCGTCGATGGTGCGCCGCAGCGGGCGCAGCGCGATGCCCTGTGCATCCGCACCGCGCGGCGATTCGGCGGCGAGCGCCGCCGCACGGTCGCGCACGAGCGCGTCGAACTCCGACGGCGGTGCGATGGCGTCGACCAGCTTCCACGCCTTCGCGCGCTCGGCGCGCACGCCGTCGGCGTTCGTGGAAAACAGGTCGGCGATGTCGCGGCGCACCTTGCGCTTGTCGATCACGCGCGTCAGGCCGCCGGTGCCGGGCAGCACGCCGAGCAGCGGAACTTCGGGCAAGCTGACGGCGGTGGAGCGGTCGTCGATCATCAGGATCTCGTCGCACGCCAGCGCGATCTCGTAGCCGCCGCCGGCGCACGCACCGTTGACTGCCGCGACGAAACGCAGCCCGTCGTGGCGGCTGGAGTCTTCCATCCCGTTGCGCGTCTCGTTGGTGAACTTGCAGAAGTTCACTTTCCACTGGTGCGACGACGTGCCGAGCATGTAGATGTTCGCGCCCGCGCAGAACGACCGTTCCTTCGCGCTGGTCACGACGACGCACGCGACCGCCGGGTGCTCGAAGCGAATGCGGTTGAGCGCGTCGTGAAATTCGATGTCGACACCGAGGTCGTATGAGTTGAGCTTGAGCTTGTAGCCCGGCCGGATCCCCGCGTCTTCATCAACGTCGAGTGCCAGCGTCGCGACCGGCCCATCCACGCTCAGCCGCCAGTGCCGATAGCGCTCGGGCGCGGTGTCGAAGATGACGAGGCCGGCCTCGGCCGGCGCGTGGGCGGTTACCATCAGAGATGAACTATACTGCATAGTCCGAGGTTCGCGCAAGAAGTATCATGCAGCAACTCGACACCGCCCCAAGCGGGTGACCGAAGGAAGAATCCCGCCGTGCCGCTCATCGTCCGTCGCTGCCGGGACGCGGGATGGCGCCGAGCAGCGCATCGAGGCTTGCGGTAACCACCCTGCCGCTCGTGTCGACCTCGGCGTCCGCGCGGCGGTAGAGCGGCTCCCGGCCCGCAAGGATGCGCTGGAGGTCGTGCATCGATTCGCGGTTCCCGGCCATCGGCCGCATGTCACCCTGCGCCACGACGCGCTCCATGTGCTCGGCCGGGGCAGCTTTCAGCCAGACCGTCCAGCAGGCCGAGAGGAGCCGCTCGAGCGTCGATGGCTCGGAGACGATGCTCCCGCCGGTGGCCAGCACGAAGCGCGGGTGCTCGTCGATCACGCGGTCCAGGCAGCGGCGCTCCATCCGCCGGAACCCTGCTTGGCCGTAGAAGTCGAAGATGGTCGCCAGCGGGACCCCGCTGACGCGCTCGATCTCGCGGTCGAGCTCCACGAAGGGGACACCGAGGCGTCCGGCGAGCAGCTTTCCGAGCGTCGTCTTGCCGGCGCCGCGAAGGCCGACAAGCGCGATCCGCCTGGCTCGCGCCTCGGCGTCGACGTCGCCGAACGTCTTCGAAAGAAGCGCGTGCGCTTCGGTGAGGCAGGCGGGGTCGAGCCGCCGCAGCAGCTCGACGGACCGCGCCAGCTCGGCCGCGGGCTCCGGGGCTTCGGACACCAGCGCTTCGAGCGGAACGTCGAGCGCGCGCGCGACCCGGCGCAGAATCGCCAGCGACGCATTGCCATGGCCGCCTTCGAGCTGGGCGAGGTAGCGCTCCGACACGCCGGAGTCCCGGGCCAAGATCTTGCGCGTCATGCCGCGGCGGGCACGCAGCTCGCGGACCCGGTCGCCGAGCGCGGCGAGAAACGCGGCGCTGTCGCTGTCGCTGTCGGAATGCACTATCACGCTTGCGAAACCACTTGGATGCACTATAATGCTCAAACGGCTCCGAGTCCAGGGGCCGGCCTGCGCCGACGGGAGCCTGCCATGATCGATACGTCGCCCGCGCCTCCGGCCGCTACGGGGTCCGCCTTCTACAATGCCGCCGCCGACCTGGTCGGTCGCAACCTCCCGGCGCGCGCCGAGAAGACGGCGTTCGTCGACGACCTCGGCGCCTACAGGTACCGGGAGCTTGCCGAGCGCGTCGATCGGGCGGCGGGCGCTTTGCGCGAGCTCGGAATTGACGTCGAGCAGCGCGTCGTGCTCGGGCTGCTCGACACGATCGACTTCCCGGCCGTCTTTCTCGGCGCGATCAAAGCCGGCGTCGTGCCGATCCCGGTCAACACGCTGTTCCAGCCGCTCGACTACGCGTTCATCCTCGCCGACAGCCGCGCGAAAGCCGCGGTGGTCTCGGTCGAGCTGCTGCCGCAGTATGAAGAAGCCGCGCGGCTCGCGAGCTGGACCGGGCGCTTCGTCGTGTCCGATCCGGCCGGCACGTACGACGGTCCGCATCCCGCGCTCGAGGCGCTGATGCAGCGCGCGACGCCGCTCACCGATGCCGCGCCGACCCGTCCGGACGATACGTGCTTCTGGCTGTACTCGTCCGGTTCGACCGGCAAGCCGAAAGGCACCGTGCACGTGCAGACCAGCTTGATGCAAACGGCGGAGCTGTTCGCGCAGAACGTGCTCGGCATGCGCGAGGACGACGTCGTGTACTCCGCGGCGAAGCTGTTCTTCGCCTACGGGCTCGGCAACGCGCTCACGTTTCCGATGTCCGTCGGTGCGACCGCCGTGCTGCACGCGGCGCGCGCAACGCCCGACGCGGTCGGTACGATCTTGCGCACGCACGCGGCGACGATCTTCTGCGGCGTGCCGACGCTGTTCGGCGCGCTGCTCGTGCACCCGAGCTTTCCCGGGCGCGACGAGCTCGTGCTGCGGCTGTGCACGTCGGCGGGCGAGCCGCTGCCCGAAGAGATCGGGAAGACGTGGACGGCGCGTTTCGGCGTCGAGATCATCGACGGCATCGGCTCGACGGAGATGCTGCACATCTTCGTGTCGAACCGCCCCGGCGACGTGCGCTACGGCACGACGGGCGTGCCGGTGCCCGGCTATCGCGCGCGCATCGTCGGCGAGGACGGTTGCGACGTCGCGCCCGGTGAGCTCGGCGAGCTCGAAGTCAGCGGGCCGACGGCAGCGGCGTATTATTGGAACAACCGCGAGAAATCGCGCGCGACGTTTGCCGGCGAATGGACGCGCACCGGCGACAAGTACCGCCAGGACGACGACGGGTATTTCGTGTACTGCGGCCGCGTCGACGACATGCTCAAGGTGGGCGGGATCTGGGTGTCGCCGAGCGAGGTGGAGTCCGCGCTCGTCGCGCACGAGCACGTCCTCGAGGCCGCGGTGATCGGCGTCGCCGACGAGAGCGATTTGGTCAAGCCGAAGGCGTTCGTCGTCCTGAAGCCGGGCGTGAAGCCGCTGCCGGAGCTGGCGGACGCGCTGAAGGCGCACGTGAAGAGCCGCCTCGCGCCGTACAAGTATCCGCGCTGGGTCGAGTTCGTCGACGAGCTGCCGAAGACGGCGACCGGAAAGATTCGGCGCCACGTCCTGCGCGCACGCGAGTGCCGTTGAGGCAGCAGCCGCGTCGGCGCGAGCCGCTCGCGCGCGACGTCGTGGTCGACGGCAAGCGGCTGGAGACCATCCGGTACGACGGCGACCCGGCGCGCCCGGCGATCGTGATGCTGCACGAAGGGCTCGGCTCGGTGTCGCTGTGGCGCGATGTCCCGCTACGGCTGTGCGAGCGCACGCGCTGCACGGTCGTCGCGTACTCGCGCTACGGCTACGGCCGTTCCGACGTGCTGCGCGAGAAGCGCGAGCCGGACTACATGCATCATGAGGGCGAGATCGTGCTGCCCGCGCTGCTGGAGCAGCTGGGGATCGAACGTCCGATTCTGTTCGGGCACAGCGACGGCGCGTCGATCGCGCTGATCTATGCGGGCGCGCAGCCCGATGCCGTGCGCGCGCTCGTCCTCGAAGCGCCGCACGTCTTCGTCGAAGAGGTCAGCGTACGCAGCATCGCGCAAGCCAAGACGGCGTACGCGACGACGAATCTCCCGGCGAAGCTCGCCCGTCACCACACGGATGCGGACACCACGTTCGCGGGCTGGAACGACATCTGGCTCGATCCGCGCTTTCGCAACTGGAACATCGAAGCGTACGCCGCGCACGTGCGCGTCCCGGTGCTGCTCATCCAGGGCGAAGCCGACGAGTACGGCACGACGGCGCAGCTGGACGCGATCGCGGCACGCATCCGCGGGACCGAGACGCTGATGGTTCCCGGGGCGGGCCACAGCCCGCATCGCGACGCGCCGGAGCTCGTGCTCGCGGGCGTAGCGGCACTCGTCGATCGCGTGAGCGCAAGCTGACGTACAGGGACCCGGCTTGAGCTTGATCACCGCGCTCCCGGTGGCTACAATGGGCTGAGCGAAGCAGGTGCCTTACCCTGCTTTGTCGGACCGGTCAGCCTTCATCCTCTACTGGGACCAAGGGGTGGGATAAAATGACTCGCGCTTTCACGTCGGGCTTTATCGTTCTCGCGTTGATCGCCGCCGTGGCAACGACCCCGAGCCCTCTGACAAGCTCGGCGGTTGCCGCCACGCCGTCGCCGCCGATCATTGGGTGCGATCCAATGAAGCACGAGCACAAGCGACTGGACGTCAATCAGCAGGCCTATCTTGCTTTCGCGAATGCGGCAAACCCATCCACGCCGAGCCCCGCCCCCACGCCGGGCCCGACTGCATCACCGGGTCCACCCGTGTTGCCGGCCGGCGCAAAGCTGTACTTCGGAACGGCACTCATTCAACAGGCCTCGTCGGCGCACGACGATCCGCTGGGCATATCGGGACCGGTGCTGCCGGTCGGTTATCGCATCGTCGACCAGAAGAACGGTCGAAGTCTTCAAGCAACGGACAAGACGGGACCGCTGTCACTGGCGATGTTCATCCCGAGACCGGTCCCGACCGTGACTCCCAACACCGCTCCGGCGTCCGGAACGGTATCGAGCGCATCAACGCCACTCCCGCAGAATTCCAACGACAGCGTGGTTTCGGTCAGCTTGACGCCGGTACCATTGCCGATGGCGGTCCCGGGAACGCGCGCGACGGTCGGATTCCTTTTGACGGCGCTCCAGCCTGGACGCGCGAGCGTGCTCATCGACAGCAGCGAGGGTTCGTGCTGGTACGACATCGCGGTTGTGCCCGGCAACGCGCAAAAGCACCTGGTTTTTTCTGGCGGCATCGGCGGCAGCAACATTCCGTCGCAAACCAACGTCGCGGTGACGCCGTCGCCGCAACCGTCAAGCGGGCCTGGACAATACATCTATCACACCGAGCATTCGGACGGTCAGACGTTCGTACCGATTCTCGCGAACTACCGCGTCACCGACTGGGCGTCGGCGGTGCAGCTCTATCTCAGCGGCGGTATCGCCGCCTCCGGAAATTCCGGCAAGGCGCTCTTCGGGCTCTCCCTCGGTATGAACGATCAAGCCTTTCTCACCGCAGGATGGCACTCTAGCACCGTCGATCAGCTTCAGCCCGGCATCATACCAAATGGGTTCACCCCGTTCACAGCGTTCCCCGCAGGCACGGCACCCACGTTCTCGCAGCGCACGACGCGACCGTTCCTCTCGATCACATTCCCGCTTTGTTCGGTAACATCGATCTTCAGCGGGTTGACCGGCTCTGCGCCATGCGCGACGCCCACTCCCGCGCCGACGGCGACACCGTCACCGACCCCGCAGGCGCCCGCCAAATCCGGGGGTTGAGCGGAGCCGGAAGACGATCCGTGAACTTCTGAGACCGTCTCCATCGACGAACTCTACGCGTCGTTTCGCGCGACGTCTAAGGGGGCGGCCCGAGATGGATGCGAGCCCGCGCGCGGCGCGCTGCACGACGCGTTCACAGCGCGTTCGGGTTGCGCGAATCAACCCGGCGGTACCGGAGCGCGTAGCCCTAGGCTGACCTCAACGCGTCGTGTCGTGCAGGATCGGCAGCAGCGTGCGGCACGCGCGGCGTGCGACCGTGCCCGGGCGCAGCGCTTCGAGGATGTCGTGCGAGCGCGGCAGGCCGCTCATGCGATGCAGGTCGACGGCCATGTCGTCGTGTGCGCTCCAGGCGGTCGCGAGCGCGCGAGCCGCGCCATTGTTCACCGCCGTCTCGCTTTCATTGGTGACGATCGTGATGCGCTTCGTCGCGGGCGCGTTCGTTCGCGCGAGCGCGCGCAAGTCCGTCGCGATGCGAAGCGCTTCCCCGATCGCGCGCGTGGGAAAGCGCGGGTAGCCGTGGTCCGGCATCTGGCGCTCGCGTTTGATCGGATCCCACCACAGGAACGCGTTCGGCAGCGTGCGCAGGGATATCGCGAGCGCCGCGGTCGCGGCGCCCGGGATCCCGGCGACGCCGAGAAAGGGCGCGATCGCGACGGCGTGGTCGACGCGCTCGTGCTGCGCGAGCCACGCCGTGAGCAGGCCGCCCAGCGAAAATCCCGCGACGACCACGGACGTGCCGAGGCCGCGCGCGATCGCCAGCGCTTCGTACGCCGCATCGATCAGGTGCTGCGCGGATAGCTCCCGCAACTGTGTGGTGAGGCGGTTGCGCGCACCGTGTCCCGGCAGCCGCGGGACGATGACGGAGTCGCCGCAGGCGTGCAGCCGCCGCGCGAGCGCGTCGCACTGCATCGGGCTCGCGGTGAGGCCGTGCAAGAACAGCACCGCGCGCGCGGTCGGCCGGCCGTGCGCAAGCAGCATCGTGCCGCCGCGCGCGTGGATCGTGTCGCCGTCGCGCTCGGCGAGCGCGGCGTACGCCCGCAGCGCATCGGCGTAGTCAGGCCGCACGCGGGAACCGGCGGACGAGACGTTCCAGCGCGGCGTAGTCGACCTTGGCGTCGTGGCGCGGGTCGACCGGCACCGGCGCAGCCATGATGCGATCGATGTGCGCGAACGCGAGCGCCTCGCGAACCGCACGCTCGTCGAGCGCGCATCCGGGGAGCGGCTCGACGACGAGCACGCGCAAGCCGTCGACGCCTGCGACCGCACTGCGCGCGATACCCGGAAGATACGAGAGCGCGCACTCGACGCGTAGCGGTTCCAGCGTGCCGCGCGTGTTGTCGATGCTGCCGACCGCGCGCCCGACGAGCCAGATGCGACCGCGGGCATCGCGATAACCGAGGTCGCCGGTGCGGTGCCACGTGCGCGTGCCCGCGCGGATCTTCGTGGTCGCATCCGCGGCGCTCGCGACATAGTGCCCCACGACGTGCGGGCCGCGGACGATGATCTCGCCGACCGTACCCGGTTCGAGGGCCCACCGTTCGACATCGTCGTCGTGGGGGAACGGACCGAACACCGTGCCGTGCGCGGCCGCCACGACCGCGACGGAGCCCGGCGCGCACGCGTCCCCCGCGAGCAGCCCGGCGCCGGTGCGCATCGCGGCGTGATCCGCCGGCGTGACGCTTGCGGCATCGATCAGCGCGATCGGTTCCGCTTCGGTGCTGCCGTACACGGCGACGACGCACGCATTCGGCGCCACCGCGCGCAGCGCGTCCGCGAGCGGCGGCATCACCGGCGCACCGCCCGACGCGATCGTGCGCAACGCGGGCAGCATCGCGTTGCGTCGCCGGAGCGATATCGCGAGGTTTGCGAGCAGCGCGGGCGACGCGACGATACGCGCAACGTCGTGCTCGCGCATCACCTCCGCGAGCGCGCCCCCGTCGACGCGGCCCGGATGGCGCAGGTCGAGTCCGGGCAGCACGCACGTTGCGCCTGCCGCGAGCTCCGCGAGGAGAACGATCGGCATCGTGCAGAGCGACGCCGACCCGTCCAGGCGGAGCGCGCCGGATAGCGCCTCGACCTGCGCGCGCGCGACGCCGTGCGTGCGCACGAGCGCCTTCGGTGCGCCGGTGCTGCCGCTGGTGAACGTGAGCATCGCCGGCTCACCGTCCTCGCACGGCTCGACGGCGCCGCTCACCGCGTTCGCCGCTTCGGCAAAAACGTCGTGCAAGACGTCGTGCGCGAGCGGCGCGAGCGTGGTCGATAGACGTACCGCATGCCGCAGCGACGGCACCGCGGCCAGTGCGAGCCAGCCGATGCCGCCCAGGAGCACTGCGCGCGGCGGGTGCGTGCGCATGCAGCGCCGCAGTGACGCGCGCGTGACGCCGGGCGGAGGGACGACGGCGACGAGCCCCGCGCGCAGCAGCCCCACGAGCGCGGCGTACATCTCGATCCCGGCGGGATGCAGCAGCAGCACGGTGTCGCCGCGGCCCAACCCGCGCGCGCGCACCGACGCCGCGGCGCGCGCGCTCGCCGCGTCGAGCTCCGCGTACGTGAGCGTACGATGTGTCGCGGCGTCGATCAACGCAATGCGTTGCGAGTGCGCGGCGGCGCGCGTGCGGAGGATCTCGACGACGTTCATGTCAGTTCCTTGGCGAGGACGGCGTAGCGCCGGAAGGGGATCGCGCGCGACGCCAGCGAGCGCGCGACGCTGCCGTCGTGCTGAAGCGCGGAGATCGCGCGCGTCGCGCCGACCGCATGCGCCGCTCCGCGCGCGGTGTCCGTCAGCACGAACCCGAGCCCGGCGAAGCGGCGATCGAGGTCGCGCACGACGGTCTTCAGCACGACGGTTTGCGGCGCGCGCGAATCGTGCAGTGCGAACAGCACGCCGGCGATCCGGCCGCCGTATTCGGCGACGGGACATAGCCGCGGATCGAGCAGCGGCGCCAGCGGCCGGTACAACGCGGCGAACGCGTCGAAGCCTATCGGCGCGAACAGCGGCGCCTGCGCGAAACCGTGCAGGGCGAGCGCGTGGATCTGCGCGAGCTCGTCGTCGAAATGATCGAGATCGAGCGCGCGCAGCGTCATGCCGGCCTCGTGGAAACGCGCCCTGATCGCCGGTACGCGCGGATCCCGTTCCGCGAGCATGTCGTCGCGGTACGACGCATACGTCTCGAGCGGCGCGAACCCGGCATGCCGCCACGATGCGGCCGCCGTCGGCGGCGAGTACGGTTCGAGCGCGAACGGCGGCGTGTCGTCGCTCGCCGTCACGAGCCGGTAGCGGTGCCAGGTGTCACCGTCGACCGGGCCCACGGCGAGCGCGCAGCCCCCTTCACCTAGGCGGCACGCTGCGCGCTCGAGCAGCGCCACGAGCGCGTCGCCGTCCTCCGACTCGACCGCGCCGATGAAGCCGGTTCGCCGGCCTTCGTGCTGCGGCGTCGCGCTCCACCACAGCGAGCAGCGCGCTCGCACCACGCTGCCGGCATCGTGATTCACGGTGGCGTCGGGCGCGGCCGTTCCGAGCTGCACGGCGGTCACGCGAACGTTCCTCCGAACAAACGCAGCGCGAGCAGGCCCGCGAGCGGGATCGCGGTGTTGTCGAAGCCGTCACCGGCGAACGCTTCGGCGAGCGTCGTGGCGAGTGCGAACGCCGCGACGGCCGCTACGCTCTCGGCGCGAGGAAACACCGCGCACACCAGCACGGCCACGACGAAGAATGCGGCCGAGCCCTCCAGCGACTTGCGTGCCCGCCCGACGGCGAAGCGATGGCGTCCGAACCGCCGTCCGACGAGCGCGGCAGCCGCGTCGCCGAACGTCAGCGCGAGCAGCGCCGCCATATACGCGGGTTTGTCGCCGTGCGCGAGCACGAACGCCAGCGTAACGCCGGCCACGAACGCGAACTCGCCGTACGACGCGCGCGCGATACCGTGCAGCGCTGCGCCGAACCGCACGCGCAGCCACGGCACCGTGCGCAGCGCGACCAACCCGGCGCAGGCCGTCGCGGCGAGCGCGAGCACCGGCGCGACGTCCCCGAACAGCCACGGCAGTGCGACGCATGCCACGCCCACCGCGACGTGCGATACTTTGCGCGCGGCTTCGCTCTCCCAGGCGAAGCGGCGCGCGAGCAGCCCCGTCCCGCCGACGAGCACCGCCAGCGCGACCGCTGCGAGCAGCGCCGGCGCGATAGCGAAGAACAGCGCGATCATCGTGCTTCCTCCACCACGAAGTCGCCGTAGAAGGGAACGCGGTCGGCTGCCCGCAGCGGTGCGGCGATATCTTCGCGCGCGGCGATGAACGGCGCGAGCGACGCGGGCCGCCGGCGCGGCACGAGCATGTTCCAGTACGCCAACCGCGCGCGGGGCGACGAGAGCGCCGCGATGCGCGCGAGCAGCGACGTATACGCGGGCTCGTCGACATACTCGAAGACGTCCGAGAGATTCCAGCCGTCGACGCGCGCGCCGTCGTGCTCGTCGAGGAAATCTTCCAGCGAGCTTTCCCGGACGTCGAGCCGGTCGAGGTTCGCGCGAATGGCTTCGAACGATTCCGGGCGCAGCGCGAGCGGCAGCGCATCGCCGTGCGTGCCCGTGAGAATCCAGCGCAGGTACGGGTTCGCCCCGGCGTCGTCGTCACGCAGGGAGCGCGCGATCCGCGCGATCAGCCGCTGCGATACCGCGCCGCCGGCCTGCGCGAAGAACCGCGGGTCGCGGCCGAGCACGCTCATCGCGGGCCGCGCGAAGAACGCGCGGAACGCCAGGCGCCAGCGCACGGTGTCCCAGCGCTCGGCATAGAACCGCGCGCGCTCGGCATCGTCGCACGCGAGCAGCTCGCGCACCGTGCGCTCGGAGTGGATCAGCGGTAGCACGACGGTGCGAAAAAGCGTGAGATAGCGCTCGAACCGGCCCGCGCCGCCGATCCCGGCGCGAACCGCGCCGGCGCGTGCGTCCCAGTACGCGCGCGCGCCGTCGTTCAAATGCGGCCGGCAGCGCGCGTACAGCGCCGGCCGGTCGGCGTGCGGTCGCGAGCCCATCAGCGCGAGCAGCTCCGCATGTTCGAGCGCGCGATACGCGGCGACGCGCAGCGCCAGCGCGGCGAGCTGCGCCGGCTCCCGGTCGAGCGCGATCACGCGCGCCGGCCCGGCCGCGAGCATCGCGAGCGCGTTGTCGCCGGCGGATGCGATGGCAACGTAGGTTCCGCCGGAACGAATCGCGAGGGCGGAGACGAGAACGTCCGCATCCTCCCAGCACTGCGCGTACCGCAGCGTACCGGTCGCGGCGGAGCTCCGCGCGGTGTCGTCAGGAGCGACCGAGCGTCCTGCGGTGCTATCGTTCGCCATGCTGCGCCATGTGTCGACTGCGGCCGTCATGCTGCCGCCTCGATGCGGCGCACCACGCCGGTCGCGCCGTCGAGTTCGACGAGGTCGCCATCGCGCAGCCACGCCGTCAGCCCGCGGATCGCGACGACCGACGGGATCCCCATCTCGCGCGACACGATCGCGGCGTGCGAGAGCTGGCTGCCGCGCTCGACGAGGATCGCGGCGGCGGCCGGAAACAGCATCACCCAGCTCGGATCGGTGCGCTCGGCGACGAGGATCTCGCCGTGGCGCAGCGTCGCGCGCGGATCGCGCACCACGCGCACGCGCGCGCGCACCACGCCCGCGCAGCACGGCGTGCCGGTGCGGACGCTCCCGTCTTCGTCGCAGGCCCTGCGCGCTGCCGGCGGCGCGACCGGCAAATCGCGCGTCGCGAACCGGCTCGGCGGCGCCGGCGCGGCGGCGTAGCGCGCGCTCTCCGCGCGGCGGACCGCTGCGAGCGCGCGGAGGTCACGGCTCGCCGACGTTCCCTCCACATACCCGAGCAGCTCGTCGATGGTTAGGTGGAAGACGTCGCGGGCCTCATCGAGCGCGCCGCGCTTCGCGAGCGCCTCGCCCATCGCGACCACGATGCGCCGCACGCGGCCGAACACGCGCGTCCGCTCGAAGCGCAGGTTTTCGCGCGCGACGATTCGTGCGCGCGCCCACGCCGTCAGCCGCGCGAAGACGAACGCGCGCAGCGGGCGGCCGCGCAGCAGCGCGATGTGCGCGCGCCGTTCGGCGTCGCAGCGGAGCGCGGTCGCGGCGTGCCCGTCCTCGGGCGGGGCCGTGCGCAGCCGCGCGATCGCTTCGAGCAGCGGGCGCGCATCGTCGTGCAGCGTCATGCTCTCGAGCTTCAGCTCGCTCTCGCACCGGTCGCCGAAGCGCGCGAGGTATGCGTTGAACTCCAGATCGAAGCCGAGGCGGTCGCCCGCCGCATCGAGCGCCGCGAGCTCGCGCACGGCGCGCGCCGGTTCCGCGCTCAGCATGCCGCCGCTCGCGGCGATCAGTGCGGGCGCCAGCGACGCGTCGCCGCACCACGCCGCCGCGGCGCGCTTGAGCAAGCCGAAGGACAGCATCACGAAGAAGTCGTTCGCGATCGGAACGTCCCAGCGGTCGAGCAGTGCGCGTTCCAGCCGCCGGTATTCGCGCACCAGCTCAATTAGTATACTGTCGCCGTGACCACGCTCACTGTCACCCTGAGCTTGTCGAAGGGTGCGCCACGATCCCGAACCGACGGCGAGCGTAGCCTCGACGTGCGCGTGAAAGCGCGCGATCTCGCGCGGCAACCGCGCCGCGGTCGCGGTCAGGCTCACGACCGTGCGCGCGAGCATCAGCGCGTCCCGCACACGTCCGCGGCGGCACTCGCGCGCGATCGCGTCCGCGAGATCGGTAGGCAGCGCCTCGCGCACACCCATCATCTCTTCCATCAAGCGGCGATTGAGGCGATAGCCCGGGAGGAGCGCCATCATGCGGTACCAGCCGACGAGATCGTACATCATGCGCCCTTCGATGCGGCCGACGAGCGACTCGAACGTGCGCGCGTGCGCGTCGACCACGTCACGCGAGACGCCGGCGAGCCGGAAGAACGCGCGGTACGCGCCGGCATAGGCGTGGCGTGCGAACGAGTACGTCAGCGCACCGACGATGCCGCCGTAGCTCTCGGCGATGTTGCTGTCGTCCCAGATCGCGAGCGGCGCGCTGGTTCCCGGCGCGCCTGGGACCGCCGGGGCGCCCACCGCGGTGACCGGCCGTGCCTGCAGCGCCCACAAGCATCCGCCGCCGAACGTGAATTCGAGGTCTTGCGGCGTGCCGGCGGTTTTCGCGATCCGCCGTGTGAGCGACGCTACCGCGAGCACCGCGGCGTCGTCGAGCGCGGGCCGTGCGCGCGCCGCGGCGTCGACCGCGACCGCGAGCGTGCCGGTACCGGGCGCGCGAACGTGCATGCGGTCTTTGTCCGCGATGGTTCGCGTTGCGATGGCGCCGTCGTCGGTGACGCGCCAGGTGTCGGTCATGCACTCGCCGTCGACGACGCCCGACGCGAGACCGTACGCTGCGGTGACGACGACGACATCGCTGCCGTCGACCGGATCGATGCCGAACGCCACGCCGCTCGCGCCGCCGTCGACCATGCGCTGCACGACGACGGCCATTGCGATCGGTTTGCTCTCGCCCGCGTACGCCCGGACGCTGTCGCTCGCGGCCGACGCGCGCACGCGCCGGATCGCGTCGATCACGCCGTCGCGCGGAACGAACAGGAGCGATGCGAACTGGCCGGCATACGATGCCGTCGTACCGTCTTCGACGACCGCTGACGACCGCACGGCGAACGTCGTGGCGCACCCTTCGACAAGCTCAGGGTGACAAGGAGCGCGGTCGTCGCTCAGGAGCGTCAGCGCGTCGTGAAGCGCGCCGTCGTCGAGTGCGCATTCCGCCGTCACGACGAACCATGGCGGCACGTCGCAGCCCGCGGCGCGCAGGCGCGCGAGCCCCGCCGCTTTTCCGCCTGCCTGGGCGATGTCGACTGCGCCGCTGTCGTCCGGGAAAAGAATGCCGCGTTCGGCTAACGTCTCGATGCCGTGCTCAGCTGGTGCGACGATGCCGCGTTCGACTAGGCTCGGGATGCCGCGATCCGCGGGGGTTTTGCTTGCGATCATGACAGTACGTGCACTCCGAGCGGGACGATGCCGAGGAAAACATAGGAGCCGACGGTCCAGATGCCCGTCATCGCCTCGATGCGGCGGCCGCTGCCGGCGCCCGTGGCATTCAGGAATGCGATGCCGCTCGCGCCCGCCGCGAGCGCGAGCGCGCCGAACACCCACACGTCGATGCGAGCGAAGCCGACGTGCGCCGCGGCGATCGTCGCGAGGGCGACGTTGCACGCGATCGCGCCCAGCCACACGGCAGTCGCGCCGCTGCGTCCCCACATCGCGGTGTACGTCTCGACGCCGTGCTCCTCGTCTTGCGGCGCACGCATCTTGCGGCCCACCTCGACGACGAGCCCGTTGAGCAGCGTCACCGCGAGGAACCAGCCCAGCGCGCGCGGCGCGGTGACGCCGGCGACGAGCCAGTCGAACGACGACACGTACCAGTCGATCAGCGGTACGATCGCCATGTGCGAAGCGATGTAGGCGACGGGATGCGCGCGCAGCCAGTCGCGCGCGAAGAACTCCTTGCTCATCAGGCCGAACCACGCCCACACCAGCAGCAGACCCGGCACGAGCCGCACGTCGACGGCGAGCGCGATCGCGAGCTGCAAACCCATGCAGATCGCGCCCGCAACCGCGAGACCGCGCAGCGTTACGAGCCCCCGGGGTACCGGACGGTACGGGCGCCAGCGCGCGTCGTCGTCGGCATCCTTGAACTCGTCCGCGATGCGCAGCAGCGCGAACATCAGGAACGACGACGCGAACCCGGCCGCGACGAGATGCCATGCCGGCAGATGCCCGGCGCCGCGCGCCAAGGCGGAGAACGCGATCGCCGACGCGCTGAACGCCGCGATCAGTACGCCGTTCTGCGCGAGCGGGAAGCGCTCGCGCGCGTACACGACCCAGCGGTTCACGCTGGTGCTCCGGCAACGCCCGCACGTGACGGCTCACCGGCGCCCGCGCGTACCGGCGCGCCGGCGCCGGCGCGTGCGAAGCGGTGATGCGCCGCGGAGAACTCGTGCGCGCACAGCGACGCCGTCAGCGAGATCTCACCCGCGAGCGCGACCGACGCGACGATCTCGGCCAGCTCGTCCGCGGTGAGCGGCGCGTCGGCGCGCGCCAGCAGCCGCGACGCCGCGCGCTGCGTCGGCAACCCGGTCCCGCCGCCGACCGTCGCGACGATGACGTTGGGCATCGTCACGCAGGCATAGAGCGCGCCGTCGGGCGCGACGTCGAGCCGTGTGATCCCGACCGCCGACTCCGCGACGCACGCCACGTCTTGACCGGTCGCGAGATAGAACGCGGCCAGCGCGTTCGCATACATGCCCTGCATCCCGATCGTGCCGGTCATCGCCGCGGCGACCGCGCCCGTGCGCCAGTACGCCGCGAGCATCGCGGGGGTCACCCGCAGGCGCTCTTCGAGCAGCGCGGCAGGGACCGTCACGTCGGCGCTGACCCGGCGCCCGCGCGTCGACATCAGAGCGTGCGCGGCGGCTTTCTTGTCGCCGGACGCGTTCGACTCCACCGCGAACGACCGCGGGCGGACCGGCGCGTGCGCCAGCAATTCGGCGCTCAGCGCCTCGGTCGCGAACGTCACCATGTTCTGCCCCGCCGCTTCGCCGGTCGCATACGCGCAGTCGAGGTAGAGATGATTGCCTTCGATGGCCGGTTCGACGGCGAGCAGGCGCGCGTGCCGTGAGGTAGCGTTCGCGGCGGCGCGCAAACGCTCGGCGTTGTCACGGACCCATTGCGCCGTGGCGATCGATTCGCCCAGGTCGGCGAACGCGAACACCGGCGTGCGGCGCATGCGCGCGTCGAGCACGCGCGCGTCGCAGCCACCGGCCCGCGTGATCAGCTGCGCGCCGCGGCTGTACGACGCGACCAGACACGCTTCGGTCGTGGCGAGCGGAACGTAGTACGTGCCGCGCGCCGCGCCCCCGTGGATCGCGAGCGGTCCGGCGAGCCCGACCGGGACGCGCACCGTACCGACGAAGTTCTCGACGTTGCGCTCGTAGGTCGCCGGATCGTCGAGGGCGAGGGCGGTGTCCGGGGCCGGGAGGTGGCTGATGCGCTCCATGGATTCCACGGTAGCGCTCGGGGGGCGGCGCTTGCGTCCGTAGAACTACGGAGGTCCGTCATGAGCAGCAACAACCCGTTCGATCCGCTGGGCGTCGGCGCGATGTCGATGGAAGTCTGGCGCGCGATGATGGCGACTCCGGGCAAACTGCTGGAGGCGCAGCTGGAGCTCGCCAACGCGTTCGCGAGCGTCGCGGCGCGCGACGCGGAAGCGATCGCGAGCGCGGATGCACCGGCGGGCGAGCCCGTCATCGCGCCGGAGCCCGGCGACCGCCGCTTCACCAATCCGGCATGGACGGCAAACCCGTACTTCGACGCGCTCAAGCAGGGCTATCTGCTCGCCGTCAAAGCGGTCCTCGATTCGATCGACCAGGCGGAAGGCATCGACGACACGACGCGCCGCCGCGTCAAGTTCTTCGCCAAGCAGTTCTGCGACGCGATGAGCCCCACCAACGTGCCGTGGTTCAACCCCGAGGTGCTGGAAGAGACGATGCGCACGGGCGGCGCGAACTTCCGGCGCGGGCTCGAGAACATCGCCGCCGACCAGCGCGCGAACGCCGGCCGTCCGGCGCTCGTCGACGAGTCGGCGTTCTCGGTCGGCAAGAACGTCGCGACGACCGCCGGCAAGGTCGTGTTTCGCAACGAGCTGATCGAGCTGATCCAGTACGCGCCGACGCAGTCGCAGATCTTCGCGCGGCCGCTGGTGATCGTGCCGCCGTGGATCAACAAGTTCTACATCCTCGACCTGCAAGCCGCGAACAGCTTCGTGAAGTACGCCACCGACGAAGGCCGCAACACGTTCGTCGTGTCGTGGCGCAACCCGGATGCGTCGCTCGCGCACCTGACGTGGGCCGACTACCTGCGCCTCGGACCGCTCACGGCCATGCGCGTCGCCGCGGAGATCGCGGGCAGCGAAAGCGTCGACGCCATCGGCTACTGCATCGGCGGGACGCTGCTCGCGACGGGGCTGGCGTATCTCGCGCGAACGAACGACAAGCTGGTGAACAGCGCGACGTTCTTCGCCGCGCTCGTCGACTTCGCGGATCCCGGCGAGCTGATGTCGTTCCTGTCGAACGAAGCGCTGGCGTACATCGAGGAGCAGATGAACGAGCAAGGCGTGCTCAGCGGGCGCGCGATGGCGGACACGTTCAACATGCTGCGCGCGAACGACCTCATCTGGGGCGTCGCGGTCAACCGCTACCTGCTCGGCAAGGACGCGCCCGCGTTCGATTTGCTCTATTGGAACAGCGACGCGACGCGCATCCCGCGCGCGACGCACTCGTACTACCTGCGCGAGATGTACGTCGCGAACAACCTCTCGAAGCCGGACGCGCTCGAGGTCGACGGCGTGCCGATCGACCTGCGCCGCGTCGAGCTCGACACCTACTGTGTCGCAACGCAAGACGATCACATCGCGCCGTGGCGTTCGGTGTACGCGATGACGCGGCTGTTCGCGCGCGAGACGACGTTCCGGCTGGGCGCGTCCGGCCACATCGCCGGCATCATCAGCCCGCCGGGGAAGAAGAAAGCCGTGTGGTGGGGGCCGCCGGCGGGCGCTCCCAACCCGCCCGAGCCCGACGCGTGGTTCGCCGCGGCGCCGAAGCACGAAGGCTCGTGGTGGCCCGACTGGACGGCGTGGCTGGCGCAGCGCTCGCCCGAAAAAGCGGACGCGCCCGCCGCGGAAGGCAGCGCGAAGTACGCGCCGCTCGCCGACGCGCCCGGGACGTACGTCCTGGAACGCTGAACCCGTCGTGCCGCGGAGAAACTGTCCGGAATCACACAGCGTTCTCAGCCTACCGGTCTACGCTCGCCAGCGGAGGCGCTCCATGCAATCATCCCGCTCCCGGAAGCCCGTTGCGCTGCTGGCGATGGCAGCCGTTCTGCTCACCGTCGCGGCGCCCGTCGCGGCCCGCGCGGACGGCGCGGCCGACGCCGCGAGCGCGGGCGTCGGCGTCGCGCGGGTCAGTCTGATCCAGGGAGCGGTCGCGGTGCAGCGCGGCGACTCGGCCGCGCCGGTCGCGGCGGCCGTCAACGCGCCCATCCTCGGCGCCGACTACGTGACGACCGGCGACGGCGCGCGCGCCGAGATCCAGTTCGACGGCTCGTCGTCGGTTCGGCTCGGTGCGGACGTGCAGATGCGCTTCACCCACCTCGACACCGGCGACCGCGAGCTGCAGCTCGCGGCGGGCACGATCGATCTGCGCCTGCTGCGCGGCACCGACGGCCGCTCGCAGATCGATACGCCGTCGATCTCGGTCCGGCCGCGCGCGACGGGCAGCTATCGCGTGAGCGTCGACACCGCCGGGCGCACGCAGGTGACGGTTCGTTCGGGCGTTGCGGACATCGTCACGCCGCAAGGCGCGCAAGCGCTCGTCGCGGGCACGACGCTCTTCGCGCAGGGCGCCGCGTCGAATCCGTCGATTCGCAGCGCCGACGCGCTTGCGTACGACGACTTCGACCGCTTCAACCGCGAGCGCGACGACCGCGAGGAGCGCGCGCTGGCGAGCGCCGCGTACACCGCGCCGGGCGTCGCGGGGATCGATGACCTCGACGCGTACGGCCGCTGGGTCACCGACAGCAGTTACGGCCGCGTGTGGGTTCCGACGAGCGTCGCATCGACGTGGGCGCCGTACCGCGACGGCCGCTGGGTGTGGGAAGAAGGCTACGCTTGGACGTGGCTGGGCTACGAGCCGTGGGGCTGGGCGCCGTATCACTACGGCCGCTGGTACCACAGCGCGCACTACGGATGGTGCTGGTATCCGGAGCGCGCGTTCGTCGCGTGGCGGCCGGCGGTCGTCGGGTTCATCGGCTTCGGCAGCGGGATCGGTTTCGGCTTCGGCGACATCGGCTGGGTGCCGCTCGCGCCGTACGAGCCGTACTATCCGTGGTGGGGCCACCGCAACGGCAACAACGTCACGTACGTGACGAACAACTACTACTACGGCAACGTGAACAACGGCAACGTCACGGTGGTCGACAACGACGGCCACAACCGTTTGCGCCACTTCGGCAACATGCGCTACAACGGCGGCACCTACGTGTCGCACGAACGGTTCCTCAAAGGCGACTTCGAGCATCTGCGCGCGGTCGAGCCGTCGAAGCAGCGCGCCGTTCGCCCCGTGCGCGGCGTGGTCCCCGCCGTTCCCACCGAAGCGAATTTGCGCTTCAGCGATCGCCCGGTGGCCGCGCGGCTCGCCGTCGGTGCGGCGCTGACCGGCGGCACCTTCGCCGGCAACGACATCGCGGTGCGGCGCACGCCGTTCAAACAGCAGCAGGAAGCGCTCGCGACCGTCGTGCACGCCCGGCGCGCAGATGCGCCGCACCAAGAGCCCGCGGCGCAGCGCGTTCAGATCACGACGGGCACGACCACCACCACCATGCCGGAAAACGCAACGACGCGCGTGACGGCACCGGCGATGACGCGCGTGACGGCACCGGCGAGCGATCCGTGGGCGCGTTTCGGGGCGAGCCGCGGCACGCCCGTCAACCACACCGCAACGTCGGCGAGCGCGGTGACGACAACGCCGGCGACCGCGACGGGCGTCACGACCGCGACGCGCGGCAACGCGACGAACCTCCCGCGCAACGCCGCGCCGGAACCCGAGGCCTGGCGGCACTTCGACAGCACCCGGCCCGCGACGTCGCGCGACGGGACGACAATGCACGAACCCAACCCGCCGCGCGACGCGACGGCGACGCGCACGAACGACGCGCCGGTGCGCCGTTCCGCACCGGTGCAAGAGCCGCCGCGCCAGTACTCCGCACCGCGCGAAAGCCGCGAGAACAACCCGCCGCGCGCGGTGCAGCAATCCGCGCCGCCGCCCGCGGCCACGCAGCAGCGTTCGGCACCGCCGCCCGCCGCGAAAACCGAACGCGCGGAGCGCCAGCCGGCCACGAAAGCGTCGTCGCCGCACTAACCGCCGCGTCGCGTGCGCTAGGGCTGGATGCGCTTGAGCGCGTCCAGGGTGAACTCGGGCGACTGGCAGAGTGAGATGATCGTCCGCTCGTGCGCGATGATCTTCTCGCACGCGTCCGGGATTGCGCGCGCGATCTCCGGCGGGATCACTTGCACGCCGTGGCGGTCGGCGTGGATTAGATCGCCGGGCTGAATCTCGAGGCCGCCGATCGTCACCGGCGTGCCGAAATCCACCATGTGCACGTACGCGTGCGACACCATGACCGAGCCGGCGAAATAGTGGAACCCGAGCGGTTCGACCTCGCGCAGATCGCGCACGCCGCCGTTCGTGACGGCGCCGGCGCACCCCAGCGCGCGGTGGATGTTCGCTTGCACCTCACCCCAGAATGCGCCCACCGGCGGTTCGTCGAGGTCCTGGATGACGGCGATCCGCGGTCCCGGTGCGGCGACGACGGCGTCCCACCAGCCGTGGCGCGAGTAGCCGCCGTCCGCCGGATTGTTCGCGCGGCAGCGCGCGGTGACGGCGTAGCCGACCATGACGTCGAGCTGCGGGAAGATGCAGCGAATCGCCGGCGACGCGTAGCCCGCGGTGCGCGGCCGCACGTCGAACGTCTCGATCGCGTTGGCGACGGTGGGCGCGTCATAGCGGCGCAGTCGTTCGAGCTCGTCGGTGCTGAGCGGTGGCGTCGGCATGCTGTGGAGTACGCCGGTCCGCGCGGTGTCCCTGGACCGCGCGGTCCGCCAGGTGTCCGCGAAGTTTCAGCGGATGATGCAAGGATGAGGACGCGCGATGTCTACGCCACCCTGCGGGAGCTCGTTCCGTCGCTCGTGGACGCCCCGAAGGACGTCGTGCAGACGTGGAGCGACCGCGCCGATCCGGTATGGCGGCGCGGTGACCGCTGGGCTCGCGTGGAGGCGGTGACCTCGATGCAGCTGCTCGTCAGCGGCGGCCAAGGCGACCAGACCGACGTGCAAAAAACGCACGTGATGTCGGACCCGCTGCCGCTGGTCGCGCGCGAGGTAGCCGACTTGCTCAACGGCCCCACGGCGTAACGAGCGCGTCAGCGGCGCTTGAGCGCTTCGAGCTCGTCGAGCGTCCGCGGCCAGTCCGACTTCAAGAGACGGGACAGGCTGCGGTCGGCCAGCACCTTGCCGCCCGTTTGGCACGCGGCGCAATAGTTCGTTTCGTTGTCGGCGTAGCGAATGCGCTGGATCGCCGCGCCGCAGACTAGGCACGGCTTTCCGTACCGCCCGTGGACGGCCATATCATCGCGAAATGCCGTCACCTTTTCCGGAAAGACCGCATTCGCTTCCGTTCGCAGCCGGTCGATCCAGAGCTGCAGCGTGTCCCGTGTCGCGGTGAACAGCCGTTCCCATTCGCGCGGGTCGAGCTTGTGCGTCGTCAGAACCGGCGACAGCTTCGCCGCGTGCAGGATCTCGTCCGAGTACGCGTTGCCGATGCCGCTCAGGATGCGGGGGTCCGTGAGAGCTCGCTTGAGCGTCCGGTTCTCCGCGCGCAGCGCACTGCGAAACGCATCGATGTCGTTGGAGAAGACGTCGATCCCGCCCGGATCCATCGCCAGCAAATCCGCTTCGCCGCGCACGACGTGCAACGACGCACGGCGCTTCGAGCCCGCCTCGGTCAACACCAACGAGCCGGCGGCGAAATCGAACGCCGCCAGCGCGTTGCGACCCGCAAGCTTCGCACCGGCCGGGCGCCAGTGAAGCCGCCCGGCGATCATGAGGTGCAGGACCAGCCACAAATCGTCGTTCAAGCCGATGGCGATGCGTTTGCCGACACGGCGCAACTCGCGAACCGGGCGACCTTCTGCACTCGCGATCGGCGGTTCCGCAGTCCTCAGCAGAAACGGGCTCGCCAGTCGCGAACGCAGCAGCGGCTGCCCGACGATTCGCGGTTCGAGCGCGCTGATGTACGCGGCGATATCAGGCAGTTCAGGCACTTCGTATCAAGACCGCGTCCGGCCGCCTCGGTTTGCACCGTGCCTCAACGAACGCACGGCGGGGCGTCAGCGGGAACCGCTCGCCACGTCGGCAACACTGCATGGTGCTCATCCACGTCATCGACGGCACTTACGAGCTGTTTCGCCACTATTACGCGCTGCCGTCCGCGCTCGATGAAGACGGTCGCGAGGTCGCGGCGGTCCGCGGCGTGCTGGCGTCGATTCGCGGCCTGCTCGCGAATGGTGCGACTCATATCGGCGTCGCCACCGATCATGTGATCGAGTCGTTCCGCAACGGCTTGTGGGCAGGATACAAGACCGGCGAGGGCATCGATCCCGCTCTGCTGGCGCAGTTCCCGTTGCTCGAGGAAGCGCTCGTCGCGGCCGGGATCGTGGTGTGGCCGATGGTCGAATTCGAAGCCGATGACGCGCTCGCTGCAGCCGCGGCGACGGCCGCCGCCGATCCGCGCGTCGAGCGCGTGATCATCTGCACGCCGGACAAAGACCTCGCTCAGTGTGTGCGCGGCACGCGCGTCGTGCAGCTCAACCGCCGCACGCGCACGTTCTTCGACGAAGCCGGCATCGTCGCAAAGTTCGGCGTTCTGCCGCGGAGCATCCCCGACTACTTGGCGCTGGTCGGTGATGCGGCGGACGGCTTTCCGGGGCTGCCGGGTTGGGGCGCAAAGTCGGCCGCCGCGGTCCTCGCCAAATTCGGGCACCTCGAAGCGATCCCGGCCGACCCGCGCGCCTGGAACGTCAGCGTCGCGAGTTCCGCGAAGCTCGCGGAGACGCTGGCGCGCGACCGGGACCGCGCGCTGCTCTTTCGAGACCTCGCCACCCTGCGTACGGATTTCACGTTGTTCGACGACGTCGAGTCGCTTCGCTGGGACGGCCGAATCGAAGGCCTCCGGACCTTTTAGCCCGCTTTCCTTGCTTAAGCAAGGAGGCGACGGTTCGTGCTAGAAAATCACGCGAATGGCGAGAATTTCGCGCCGGGAACGGCGTCGCTTTGCGCGTTGAGCGTGCTCGGCCGTCGCTCGGCTAACGGGATCGTATGCCATGAACGGTCACCTCGTCGGCGAAAGCGGAAGCTTCGCCGGCGTCACGGTCGAGCTGCGCAAACCTCGTTTCGTGGTGGGACGCGACGCTGCCGCGTGCGACCTCGTACTCGGCCAGCCGTTCATCTCCAAGTGCCATGCCGCATTCGAGACGGACGAATCAGGGAAGACGGCCGTTCGCGATTTGGGATCGAAGTTCGGTACGTTCCTGAACGGACGGCGCATCACGGAGCACCCGCTCTTCGACGCCGACCGAATCGGGTTCGGGCCCGACGGCATCATCGCATTCCGCTACGCCGCGCAAGGCTCCGCGGCGACGGAAGCCGTTGCGGTTTCGCCGACGGGCGTCGACGGCGCGAAGACGTTGCGCATCGACAGCAAGCGTGAGCTGACCATCGGGCGTGCACGCGACAGCGACATCCTTCTCGACGCGGCAAGCGTTTCACGGCGCCACGCCAAGCTCGAGCTCGACGGGCAGTCCGGCGCGACGCTGATCGACGTCGGCAGCACCAACGGCACGTACGTGAACGGCGAGCTGCTCCGAGAGCCGCGCCGCATCGACGCCGACGATCTGGTCTTCATCGGCGGATTTCTGTTCAAGGTCGATGGGGCGACGATCCGTCAGATCGATCTCAGCGAAAGCCGAATTTGCGCGATCGGCCTTTCGAAGAAAATCAAAGGCGAAACGATCATTGACGATATCTCCTTGGCGATCTTACCGGGCGAATTCGTCGGTTTGATGGGCTCATCGGGGTGCGGCAAATCGACGCTCATGGACGCGCTCGACGGTCTGCAGCCGGCGCCGAGCGGCTCCGTGTTCCTGGGCGACTTGGACTTGTACCGCAACTTCAACGCTGTGCGCCGTTCAATCGGCCACGTACCGCAGCACGACATCCTTCACGACGAGCTGACGGTGAAGCGCACGCTCCTGTATTCGGCGAGATTACGTCTTCCCGATACCGCGAACCGGTCGAGCATTCGCGACGCGGTCGCGGGCGTCTTGGAGCTCGTCAACCTCGAGCACAAGGTTTCGACGCCCTTTCGGAACCTCTCCGGCGGCGAGCAGAAGCGGCTCAGCATCGCGATCGAGCTTCTGACCAAGCCGAACTTTTTGTTTCTGGACGAGCCGACGTCACCGCTCGACCCCGAGACGACGGAAGACTTGATGATGAGGTTCCGCAAGCTCGCCGACCAGGGACGGATCGTCGTGATGATCACGCACAAGTTCGAGATGTTCACCTCGATGGATCGCGTCGCGTTTCTCGCCAAAGGCGGCCGGCTGGGCTTCTTCGGGCCGCCGCGTGCCGCGCTCGAGTACTTCGGCTGCACGGAACCGGCCGACATCTTTCGCCGAATGCACCAAGTGACGCCGGAGGTGCTCGCGAAGCGCTTCCAGAGCTCGCCGCAATACGCAACGTACGTCGATCGCCGCGTGCGCCAATCCAGCGCGATCATCCGTGCTCCGCAGAGCCGGCCTGCGGCCGCGCCCGCCGCTCCGCCTAAGTCCTCGTTTTTCACGCAACTGAAGCAATGGTGGACGCTGACTCAGCGTTTCAGCGAGATCAAGCTCAAGGACCGGCGGAATACCCTGCTGCTGCTCCTGCAGTCGCCGCTGGTCGCCTTCATCCTCGTCAAGATCTCCGGAACGGTCACCGACGACGGTAAGACGGTGGCCAAGACCTTGTTCATCTCGGCCGTGATCGCCGTCTGGTTCGGCGCCAACAATGCGATTCGCGAGATCGTGGCGGAGCTGCCGATCTACAAGCGCGAGCGACGTTTCAGCCTCGCGATACCGCCCTACGTCTTGTCGAAGTTCGCGGTGCTCAGCGCGATCGGTGTGGTGCAATCGTTCTTGTTCGTGTCGATCGTGACCAGGTTCGGGTTGCTCCAGGAGAGCGATTTCGCGGTTCTCTGGACGATCTTGTTCTTGACGACGCTCGGCGGGATCAGCATGGGTTTGTTCTTCTCCGCCGTCGTCAACTCGACTGAGAAGGCCGTGAGCATCCTGCCGCTCATCCTCATCCCCCAGCTGCTGCTCAGCGGCTTCCTGACACCCGTCGAAGACACGTACGTCAATTTGGCCACGGACAAGCCTGCATCGGCCGCCGCGTACGATCTCTACGATCAGCGCGGGAAACCGAAAACCATGGAACCGATCGAAAAGCGCGACGGACTTGGCCCAGGACGTCTGCTCACGACCGCGGTGCTGGCGCGCTGGTCGCTCGATGCTCTGCTGCACGTCGCGAGCATGGACAACGTCAAGACCCGGGACCGCCTGGCGGAGGGGGTTTTCGTGCCTGCGTACGCCACGGTGCTCAACGGCGAGAGCTCGTGGGCGATCGACGTTTCGTATCGGCTCCATACGTGGGGAGATATCGCGCTGATATTCGCCTTCAGCATGGGGCTTCTACCGTTGACGATGTGGTCGCTGAAGCGCCACGACGTGTTGTAAGCGGAGCGATCGCGTGACGGGCGATCCGCTGCTGGGGCGGGTGATCGACGACAAGTACCGGATCGACGCGGAGATCGGTGCGGGCGGCATGGCGACCATCTATCGCGCCACGCGGCTGCACATCGGCGATACCGTAGCGATTAAGGTGCTGCATTCCGAGCTGCTGCGCGACCCCCAGTTCGCGGAACGTTTTCGCCGCGAAGCGCAGGCGGCGGCCCGTCTCAAGCACCCGAACGTCGTGGCGATCTACGACTTCGGCGTCTCCAGCGACGGCGTGATCTACCTGGTGATGGAGCTCGTCGAAGGGCGCAACCTGCGCTCGATCATTCGCGAGCACGGGCCGATGCCGGCCGGGGTTGCTGCGGACATCGTTCGCCAGGTGTGCGCCGCGCTGACCGAGGCGCACCGGCAGAAGATCGTGCATCGCGACATCAAGCCGGCCAACATCGCGGTGGAAGACTCGCTCGACGGCAGGCGCGTGAAGGTGCTGGATTTCGGGATCGCGAGCATGCGCGGCGGGGCGACGATGGTGGACCTCACGCTGACCGGGGCCGTGATGGGGACTCCCGCGTACATGTCGCCCGAGCAATGCCTGGGGGAAGAGCTCGACGGGCGCAGCGACATCTACAGCGTCGGCGTGGTGCTCTTCGAGATGCTGTGCGGCGTGGCGCCGTTCAACTCGCCGACCGCGACCGCGGTGGCGATGCAGCACGTGCAGCAGGTACCGCCGCCGCTGCGCGTGCTCAACGTGAGCATCTCACCGGAGGTGGAAGCCGTCGTGCTGCGAGCGCTCGCAAAGCGGCGGGAAGACCGTTTTCAAACGGCGCGCGAGCTTGCCGATGCGCTGACCGCAGCCGCGAGCGGACCGCACCTTTCCCTGGGCCCCGACACCATGGTGCAGCCTGCGTTGCGCGTTCCCCCGCCGCCGCGCGCGCCGTCTCGCGCGCCGCGCGGACGCACCCGGGGCGCCGTCATCAGTTTGGGGGCGGCCCTCGTGCTTGCGCTCGCGGCGTTCGGCTCGCAGCGGCTCTTCTTCGCGTCGCGACCTGACCCGACCGTTCAAAGCACGCCGGCGGCCGCAGCTGCAGCGCCTACCGAAGCTGCAGCGCCTACTGAAACTTCAGCGCCCACCGAAGCGGCAGCGCCTACCCCCGGCGCGGCGCTACCGGACGCGACCGCTGCTCCGCCGACCGATGCGCCGGCGAGCGTTTCACGGGATGTCAGCGTAACGGGTATGCTGGAGGCGACGCACGAGCTCGACGTGCTCGGTACAGCGGGATGCAGCGATGGCGCGGTGATGATCCGGTTCAAGGACGACGGCGCGTCGGGGTGCGCGGAGCTTTCGGCGCTGCGCGGTCAGCTCGAATCCGGCGTGAACGTGGTGCTCGTCCCCGTGACGGCCCAGGGGCGCGGGCGAATCTTCGATTTGCTCTATCAGGACTCGGGGGAGCGAACACGCTTCGTGGGGATCCTGCCGGGCGACGGGTCCGGGGACCTCACGGTATCGCTGGAAAGCGGTTACATCGTCGAGCGCAACGGACCGCGCGAGAAGCGGTCGACGATGCGAGGCGGCCGCGTCGTCCCGGCTGCGACAACATCGGCGGCCACCGCTCAGAGCGCCGAAGACGTCGTTCGCCTCTACTACAGATTGTGGGATGCGCAAAAGCTGCCGGACGCGTACGCGCTCCTTTCGAGCCGCTATCAAGCCCAGCATCCGTACGCTCCGTGGGCGTCGTCGCACGGAACCGTCGTGACCATCAGCGTGCAGACGACCGCAACGAGCGACCCGATGACGGTCGCCGTGGTCGTGCGATCCACCGACCGGACACCGTACGGAACGAGCATCATCGAGTACCAAGGGACATGGAGAGCGATAACCGAGGACGGCGCCGCACGGCTGGACCAGGTCGCGCTGAACCGTATCCGATGAACCGGCGCCGCGCCGTCGCGGCTTTGGCCGGCATCGCGTTCGCGCCCGCGCTCGCGTTCGCGCAATCGTCAGGGGCGTTGATCTGGTACGCCGCGCGCTTCGACGGTACGAAGCACGTCGAAAGCCATGCCGACAGCGTGCTGCCTGCGGCTTCGGTGATCAAGCTGTTGGTCGTGCTCGCACTGATCGACGCCGCACAGGCGAGCGGCTTCGGTCTTACGACGCAAGTCCTGCTCACCGGAGCCGACCGGGTCGGCGGCTCCGATCGGTTCGGAGCCGCACCGCCGGGCCGCTATCCGGCCGGCGACTTGATCGACGCGATGTTATCGCTCAGCGACAATACCGCATCGAACGCGCTTCTGCGAGCCGTCGGAATCGCGCGCTGCAATGACGTCGCGGCGGCGCACGGGCTGCGGTCGACGCGGATTCGGCGCCGCTTTTATGATTGGGACGCGCAGCGGCACGGGCTCGAAAACGAGACGACGCCGCGGGAATCCGCCAAGCTCTTGCTGCTGATCGCACGCGCGGCAGCGCGCTTGCGCGCCGGCTCTGCGGTCGCGCGAGCCGCGATGCGCGCGCTCCTGGCGCAATCGGACCGCGAAACGATTCCGGCCGCCTTGCCCAAGCGCCGTGACGTTGCGAACAAGACGGGCGAGCTCCCGGGCATTCGCAACGATGTCGCGATCGTCGGATACGGACATCCCGACGCGTACGTCATCGCGGTCCTGAACAGGTACGGAAGGGGTGACCGGCACGCTGCGATCGCGGCAATTCGCGGCGTGGCTCGCACGGTGGATCGCCGGCTAGCGTGAATGCCCTGCCGCGAAGAGAGAGCAGCTCACGGCCGCCTTCTTGCCGGCGTTCGTGCTCGGCTCGACGATGATGGCGCCGCAGACGTCGGTGCGGAAAGCTGTTGCGTTCGCATCGCGCAGCGCCGCGAGCGTCGTCGCTGCGGGGTGGCCGAACAGATTGTGGCGGCCGGCGCTAATGACGGCGTAGCGCGGATGGACGGCGGCCACGAATGCGGACGCAGACGAGTAGGCTGATCCGTGATGGCCTACCTTCAAGACGTCGGCGCGCAGGTCGGCCGCCGTCTCGAGCAGGCGCTGCTCGGTCCGGAAGCCGGCGTCTCCCATGAACAGCATTCGGAAATCTCGATACGCGAGCATGACGACCACGGAGTTCTCGTTCACGTCGTTGTTGCGGCCGGCGAACAGTGCGCCGCAAGGCGAGAGCACCGAGAACGATACGCCGTCGTCGCTTGCCCACCGGTCCCCGCACCGAACGGCCTTGACCGGAACGTGATGCAGCTCCGCTTCGCGCATGCCGTCCCTGAACGCGCGTCCGCCGTATCGTTGCCCGCTATCGGCGATCGCATCGACGCGTAGCACCCGAACGATGGGAGCGGTTCCGCCGACGTGGTCGCCGTGCGGGTGCGTGTTCACCAGCAGGTCGATGCGGCGAATTCCCTGCCGTTTGAGATACGCGAGCACGACGCGCTCGCCGACGAGCTCCGCCGGTGACCGGCCGTCGGCGCCGGGCCCGCGTTCGAGCCGGCCGCCCGTGTCGATGAGCACCGTATGGCCGCGCGGCGTGCGCACGACGATCGCGTCGCCCTGGCCGACGTCGAGCAGCGTGATCGTCAGCCGCCCATCCGGCGGGCGAAATGTCGTCGCGAGCACGCCGGCGCTCGCGACGACGATGAGGGCGATCGCTCCGCGCGCGCTGCGCCGCACGGCGAAGGCGGCAACGATGGCGGCGGCGTCATACGCGACGATCGCGAGCGCGGGCGGCGGAGCGACCCAGACGCGCGCGCCGGGCAGCGCCGCGACCGTGCCGACGACAGCCAGGATCACGTCGACGACGTATGCTGCGACGCTCGCCGCGGCCTGACCCAGTACCGGGACCTGTGCGAACGCGAGCGCCGCGATGCCGCCGACCATCGCCACGGCGGTCGCAGGCACGACGACGGCGTTCGCCAGCACCGCGTACGGCGCGACGACGCCGAACGTCGCGGCGCTCAGCGGCCAGACCCCGATCTGCGTCGCGATGGTCAGCGCGAGCGCCTCGCGCATGCGGTGAGGCATCTCCCAGCGCTCGAGCGTGTGGCCGAGCGGCCGCGCGAACAGCACGATCGCGCTCACGCACGAGAACGACAGCGCGAACGAGACCGTCGTCACCGACGCCGGCCACACCGCGGCGACGACGAGCGCCGCGAGCGCGAGCGAGTTCCACGAAACGAGCCGTGCGCCGAATGCGGTCGCGAGCAGCGCGACGGACACCATCACGGCCGCGCGCTGCGACGGCAAGTGCGCACCGCTGAGCCACGCGTATGCGAAGACGCACGGGATCGCGGACAGCCGCGCCGCCAGCCGCGGCACGCGCGCGGTCCGCAGCACCATGAGAATCAACTTCGCGATCACGCCGAGGTGCAATCCCGCGGTGACGAGCACGTGCACCGTACCCGTCGCCTGAAAGTCGTCGCGCACGTCGCGCGGGAGCGTTCCGCGCTCGCCCCACAGCGCGCCGGCGACGACCGTCGCTTCGGGCTCGCGCAGCACCGATCGCAGCCGCGCGGAAAGCGCCGCGCGTGCGCGCGCCGCCCACGTGCGAACGTCGTGCGGGTCGGGCGGTGCGCGCGCGACGACACGGTTCCCGGCGAGGTCGCCGGCCAGCCCTTCGCCGAGCGCGATCGCGCGCCGCGACGGCTCGCCCGGATTGCGCGCCTCGTCGAACGGCACGAGCCGTCCGCGCGCGACGACGCGTTCGCCCGGCTCGATCGTGTCAGTGCGAACGTGCGCGCGGACGACGATTCCGGTGTCGAGCGAGAGGATGAAGGTTGCACCGTTCTCGTCGGCGCGCACGTCGCCGGTAACCGTTCCGGCGAACTGCGCGGTCCGCGTCTCCTCGGTCAGCATGGGCGGATGACCGTACCATCGCGCGAGCACTAGACCCACCAACGCGAACGCCGAGACGACGCCCGCGCGTCTGTACGCGAGTGTACCGAGCATGCGTGCGCAGGCGAGCGTACCGAGTGCGACAAAGCACGCGAGCGCGGCGAGACCGTGCGCGTCGGCGACGATTGCGGTGACGAAGGCCACGGAGGGGAGCAGCAGTGGAGCGCGAGCCACACCGTTCCATCACGCACGTGTGTGCGGGACGCTAGGGATGTCGCGATAGCTAGGTCGCGCGCCGCGATCCGGCTAGGGATCAAGGCGGCCACGAGGTTTTCGAACCTCCGGATTGGCGCCCTTACCCGCTTCGGCCTTTGCGACGAGGACGCCGCGATCACTGATACCGAGTCGCCATACGACAAATCGAGCGGCCGCGAAGGATGTTCCGGCAGAACCCAATGTTTCGTCATTCCAAGAGACGAAATAATCCGGCTTGTCGTGCCATCGCAGCGTATAGCTCGGACGAGCCTGAGATCCCGCGCCGACCGTGATCACCCCCGCGACATCCGCGGGGAATCGTTCCGACGTACCCTCGGCGTGTTCGTGTCAAAAAGGGTAAAGCGCGCACTGACCTCGGGGCTACACAGAATGGGTCGCTGCTGAATGAGTTCGTGCTGTTGCGTAGGTTCCACGCACCCGACTGTTGCGTTCGTCGTCGACGGCAAGATGACCGTGGCCGTCGTGCGTTCGGCGCGAGCACACGCAAAAACGAAACAAGCGCACACGCTAGGGCCGGTCGCCGATGGAAGCAACATCGAACAGTCCTGAACATTTCATATCGCTAATCTAAAAAGACGGGGAAGGGACCATAGGACCATCCGTGGCAATTTCGTGCCCCAAAGATATTTCGGCTTTCATTAGCAAGAGGTGTGTGCGATCATGTTAGTTACGCAAGAAGAGCTTATCAGTTCGCTAGGAGCAGCTGCGGTCGTCATGATTGCCGCCGTTACGGCGATGGTCGCATCGCGCGGTAGGGGGTCGGCACACATGGGTGCTTCTGCTCTGACGATTCTCGGCGCCGGGGCCGCGGCGGTCCAAGCCGTATGCAATAAATGATGATGGATCGCGTGAACGCACCGCGCTGGGTCCGCTCGATCTCCTTTGCGCTTTACGGCGCGGGGGTGGTCGCTGCGGTGCTGATGGCGGCCTTCAGCGCAGCTGACGCACGGCTGCCGTGGATGATCGTCGCATTGTTTTCCGCCGGAAGTTTTTTTGAAACGATGAGGAACCGGCCTCCATTCGTTTCATGAGCCGCGAGCGGCGCGCTTGACCCTCGGCTGACGGCGTTCCGGCTGGAGCAGTAATCGTCGGGCCGCTAGGGGAGAGGGGCCGGGGAGCCCGAAACCAGGGTGCTCGCATGCGTATCGTCGTCACCGGCGGAGCCGGATTCATCGGATCGCACATCGTCGACGCGTTGGTCGCCGAGAAGCACGAGGTCGTCGTCGTCGACAGCCTGTGGTCGCACGGCGGCGGGCGCCGCGAGAACATCCCCGACGGCGTGTCGTTCGTGCACATGGACATTCGCGACGACGGCGTTCAGCGCATCTTCTCGGAGTTCAAACCCGAAGTCGTGTGCCATCACGCGGCGCAGCATTCGGTCGCGATCGGCTCGCGCGATCCGAAGTACGACGCGAACGTCAACGTGATCGGCATGCTCAACGTCCTCGAAGCGGCGGTCAAAGCCGGCACGCGCAAGGTGATCTTCGCGTCGAGCGCCGCGACGTACGGCGACGTCGATGCTATGCCGGTCGACGAGAGCTCGCCGCAGCGGCCGGTATCGCCGTACGGCATCACGAAGATGGTCACCGAACACTACCTGCGGTTCTTCCAGAACGATCACGGCTTGGACTACACCGCGCTGCGCTACGGCAACGTTTATGGCCCGCGCCAGGACCCGAACGGCGAAGCGGGCGTGATTGCGATCTTCCTCGGAAAGTTCTTACAGGGCCAGGGCGTGCGCATCGACTGGGACGGCGAGCAGACGCGCGATTACGTCTACGTCGGCGACGTCGTGCGCGCGAACGTCACGGCGCTAACCGGCGGCTCGGGCGAGATCTACGTCATCGGCACCGGCAAGAGGACGTCGGTCAACGAGATCTACCGCGCGATGGTCGAGGTGACGGGCTTCGAAGCACCGGTCACGCACGCCGAACGCCGCCCCGGCGACGCTCGCGAAGTCTACTTCAACCCGGCGAAGGCAAAGCGCGAGCTCGGCTGGCAAGCGCACGTCCCGCTCGTGGACGGCATGCGGAAGACCTACGAGTACTTCCGCGAAAAAGACCGGGCTACGATCGCTCCGTAACGGTTCGGTCGAGCAAGCCGCCGACCGTCGAGTCATCGCGCACGTCGAACGTCACGACGGTATCATCACCAGCCCCCAACGTCTTGAGCAGATCGGCGGCCATGAACCGCGCTTCGTCGACCGTCTCACCTTGCGTTACGTACGGCCGGCCGCGGTAAGCGACTCGAGCTAGCCACCAATGCTGCTCAGTATCTTCAGCGTCGCGAAGTATGGTCACCCGAACGTGATTCACCGGCTCACCAACCTATCGAAGTCCGCGGGCCGCAGCCCGATGTCGCGTGCGATGCCACGACACGTCCCAGCCGAGATGATAGTGTGTCGGGCACCACCGTCAATCGCCCGTCCGGATGAACGAATTTCTCGTGGGGCCCGTCACCGTCCGCTGAGGAGAAGCCGAGAAAGAGCAAGAGCCGGACCACGTTTCGGCGGTTGTGAGATCGCACGCATCTCGACTGCGCGGTGCGACCTCAATGACAAGAGATTGCGGATTATGGTGGGCTCGCGAGTATCTCGCGGTACCGGATGTCGATCCACTTCAGCTCCTCCGGTGAGCACGCCGTGCGTTCGAACCAGCGCACGACCCAATCGACGCCGCCGAGCTTGTAGATCCACACCCAGTAGACGGCGTCGCGGTGGTGCGCGAACTCGACCAGCAGCACGTCGCCGCCGACGAGGTTGGCCTCCCGGCTCAACAGCACGAACCGATCCGCGAGGCGCTCGCGGTCGACGTTCTTCAGCGTCGCGGTCGTCTCCGGATCGGCCCTATCTTGAACGAACGCGGCCAGCGCGTCATGAAACCCCATCACGCTCGGATTGCGTAAACCCTCGGCGATCTCGCGGCGCTCCGCCGGCGTCGGATGAAACACGCTCGGGTTTTTCAAGCTCACGCCCGCGGGCAGGCACCGGGGCACCGGCGGACGCCCCGGCGGAGGCGCCGCCCACCCGAGCGATGCGGCCGCGACCGCGAGCGCAAGCAGCGGCGCCGCGGCGATCACGGGACCGGGTGCACGTCCGTTGCGGCTTGTGGGGGGGTCTTGATCGCGACGATCTTCAGGCGGCTGTCCGTCGTGCCGCCGTGCGGGGTGCCCGCGGGGATGACGAGCATCGTGCCGGGCTTGAGCGCGACCTGCTTGTCGCCGAGCCATTCCGTGCCGCTGCCTTCGAGCACGATCTGGATCTCGTTCGCGTCGGCGTGGAAGTGCTTGGCGACGGTGCCGATCTGCACTTGCGCGGTTGCGCCGTCGGCGGCGGCGAGAAGTTTGCTGCGCACGTTCGGTGACGCCGCGGTCGGCGTCGGCAGATCGGACGGCTGCAGCGCGGCGAGGTCGATCAGCGCGGGCTGGAGCGGCGCCGCTGCGGCGCGCACGGGCTGGGGCGCATGCGCGACGGCGAGCCCGGCGCCGAAGGCGAGGACGGCGACCATCGCCGTACGGAGAAGCGATTGTGTCATGTGCGCGACTGCGACGCGCGCGCGCTCGCTTCCTCGGCTAACGCGCGCGGGCTGACGCGACGCGCAGGCGCTTCACGACCGGCGGCATCGTCTCGCTGCCGAGGATGCTCGCGCAGCCCAGGATCGTCGGGTACGACGTGCTGTGCTGCCATTCGGCCTCCTCGGCGAAGGTCTCGAAGCCTTCGGGCGGATTGGCGGGGATGTCGGGATCGCTCATCGGCGTGAGCTGCGGCGCCGACGCGAACGGTTGCGTGTAGCCGTTGGAGCCGATGAAGTAGTCAATGATGCCGAGGACGCCCTGGGCGACGGACCAGTCGCCCCAGCCGAGGTTGACGCCGATGCCGTCGTAGAGATCCGGCACGGTGGCCATCGTGGTCTCGTTCCAGCCGAGCGGCGCGACGTCGAGCGGCTGGCGCACGAAGTCCGCGAACGACGGCGACGTCGTTTGCGGCGACGTCCACCACGCCGGCGCGGTGCCGCCGATCGCGAACGCGGTTTCGAGGTAGCTTGCGTACGCCGCGTCGCCGGCCGTGGGTCCGGCGAAGTTCGTGCACGTCACCGTCGCCGCTTCGTTCGGGTCCCACGCCGGCTGCTGGTCGCGCGCGTGCAGCGCGAGCGCCGACGAGATCGCAGCGCCCAGGCTGTGCCCGACGAAATGGACCGCGGCGGTGGTGCCGCCCGGCAATGCCTGGATCTCGGCGGCGAGGAACGCGAAGAGCGTCTGCTGCGACGTCGCGTCGACCATCTGCTGCAGGATGGTGATGCCGATGTTCGTCGACTCGGAGATGCTGCCGGCCTGCGTCGTGCCGCCGACGATCCACGGCACCATGGGCGATATGTCGAAGTCCTCGATCAGCCAGTCGAGGTACACCTTACCGTTGGTGCCGCGCACCGCGACGGCGTACTGTACGAGCTGCGACGCCGGCGTCGTCTTGGCGACGTACATCATGTTGTCCTGACCGCTGGCCCCGGGGACGGTCCAGGTGACGGGCCCCCACACGCGGGTCCACTCGTTCGCGATCGTCGGATACTGGGTCGTGTCGGTCAGCCCGTCGTCGACGAGCACCGCGATCTGCGCGTCCGGGCTGGGAAACGGCGGCAGCAGCTCCCCGGCGTACGCAAGATACGCGAGCGACAGCATGATCTGCCGCTGCGCGGTGAGCGGATCGGTCTGGCCCATGCGAGTCCCCCTCCTGCAGAGACGTCGTCGTTCGCGTTTACGGCGGGCGAACCTACGCTGCCCGCGCGGCGCGCGGCGCGATCGCGCCAACGCCGAATGCGACCGCGAAGCTCACGAAATAGCTGATGTCGCCGATCTGCGGGTGCGCTGCGGCGACCGGTCCGGTGAACCACGACTGCTGCCAGAACGGCAGCGACGCCGCGATGCCCGCGAGCCACGCGAAAACCGCGCGCGCGTTCGTGCGCCGCGCCGTTGCGTCCGAGCCGCGCGTCGCGAGCAGCACCGCCGCCCACGGTGCCGCCCACGTCGACAGCAGCGACAAGAAGTTCGTGTAGAGATGCGCGGTGCTCGCCGGATCGCTGCCCGCGAGCGCGAGCGCGCCGCCGAGCACGCCCACGGCGAGCGCCGACTGCCAGCGCACGAGCGTCCAGCGGACGACCGCCGCGACGAGCGCGCCGACCGACAGCGCCGCCGTTGCGATGATCCAGGACGTGTAGCGCGCGCTCGGGTCGTTCGCGCGCGCGGCGAGCAGCAGCAATATCGCGAGGAGGGCGAATGCTGCGCCCGTCGCAAGCGCGAACACCGGTCGCTTTCGCGCGTCCCACGCGACGAGCGCCGACAGCGCGCCGGAATACAAGTTCAAGCAGTTCGCGCTCAGCGTGCCGAGCAGCACGGTGAGCAATCCCACCGTCGCGAGCGGACCGTCGCCGAACAGCAACCGGATCGTATCGGCCGGCGTCGCCGCGGCGATACCGGGCGCGCGGACCGCGGTGACCGCCGCGGCGCCGAGCAGCTCGAGCAGCGTCGACGGGATGAACCCGCCCAGCGCGGCCCACCAGCTCACCGCGCGCGGCGAGCTCGAGTCGGGCAGATACCGCGCGTAGTCCGACGCGGCCGGTCCCCACCCGATCGCGTACGAGAACGCGAGCGCCGCCGAGAAGATCACGCCGGCGGCCTCGCCGCCTGCCGCAGCCGGCGCGTGCGGATCGAACGGCGCGCCCGCGTGTGCGTGCGCGAGCGTGCCCGCGCCGATCGCGATGAAACCCAGCGCGAGCAGCACGCCGGCATAGCGCTCGAACGCGTGGATCGCGTTGTGGCCGTACACCGCGAGCGCGATCTGCGCGGCGAGCACCACGGCCAGCGCGAGTGCATAGCCCGTGTGCGCGAGCGCGGCGAGCGCCTGCGCGCCGAACACGCTGTCGATCGCGAACCAGCCGACGCCCGCGAGAAACGCCAGCACCGCCGGCCCGACGTTGCCGTCGCGCCCGAACGCACGCCGCGACACGACCATCTGCGGCAGGCCGAACCGCGGCCCGCCGCGCGACAGCAATCCGACGACGGCGTACGCGAGCGCGTTGCCTGTGACGATTCCGATCGCCGCGCCGGCGAACGACGTGCCGAACAGCGCGGTCGTGAGGATGCCGACCGCGAACGTCGCGGTCTCGGCATTCGCGGCGAACCACAGCCGAAACAGATCGCTCGGCTTTCCGTGACGCTCCTGCGCGCCGATCGCGTCGAGCCCGTGCGGCTCGACGGCGACGACGCTAGCGCCGTACTGCCGCAGCGGCGCTCCCGCTGACGTCCGCGCTGTTCGCGACGGCGACGTTCGCCGCGCGCAGCTCGTCGAGCGCGCGCTGCTCGTCGCCCGGCGCGAGGTTGACCGCCGCCGACGCGTCTTCGAGCACGACCACGTCGAAGCCGGCGGCTTTCGCGTCGAGCGCCGTCGCCTTCACGCAGTAGTCTGTCGCGAGACCGCACACGAACACGCGGTGCACGTCGTGGTCGCGCAGATCGCGGTCCAGCGTCGTCGCCGCGAAGCCGCTGTAGCCGTCGGTCCCGCGGTCGGTGCCCTTGTCGATCACCACGTCTACGTCGTCGAGCGCCAACCGCGCGTCGAACGCCGCGCCGTGCGTGTCGGCGACGCAGTGCACCGGCCACGGTCCGCCGTACTGCTCGTACGACGAGTGGTTCGCCGGATGCCAGTCGCGCGTCGCGTACACGCGCGGGAAGCGCGGCGCGAGCGCGTCGATCGGGTCGAAGATGCGCTCGCCTTCGGCCACGGCGAGTGCGCCGCCGGGCAAGAAGTCGTGCTGGACGTCGACGACGACGAGCGCGTCGTCGGGCCGGATCTCGTATGTTGCACGCTGGCTCATGGTGCCTCTCCGTCCGTCACGCGGCCACGATGTTGAGCAGCTTGTCGGGGACGAAGATACGCTTGCGCACCTGTTTGCCGTCGATCTGCGCGGTCACCGTCGGCTCGCGCATCGCGAGCGCGAACGCGTCGTCCTCGGCGATGCCGGGCGTGGTTTGCAGCCGCGCGCGCACCTTGCCGTTTACCTGCACCACCAGCGTGATCTCCGCCACCGCGAGCGCGACCGGATCGGGCTCGATCCAGCGCTCGAGATGCACGCTGCGCTCGTAGCCCAGGCGCGACCACAGCTCGTCGGCGAGGTGCGGCGCGAACGGCGCGAGCACGATCGGCAGCGCGTGCACCACGTAGCGCACCGCGGGATCGTCCGCCGCGCCGGGCTCGCGCAGCGCGGCGGTGAGCAAGTTGATCAGCTCGTCGAGCTTCGCGGTGGTGACGTTGTAGTGGAAGCGGTGCGTCGCCGTCTCGTTCTTGCCCGACTCCAGCGCCACATGAAGCGCACGCACCAGCTCGCGTTGCGCGTCGCCGCGCATCTCGGGCAACCGGTCCAGCGGGGCGGTGCGCGCGACGGCGGTCAGCGTTTCCGCCGCGCGCCAGATGCGCTGCACGAAACGTACGCGCCCGACGATGCCCTCGTCGGTCCAGTCCAGCGTGTCCTCGGGCGGCGCCGCCTTGAGCAAGAACAGCCGCATCGCGTCGACGCCGTACTTCTCGACGGTTTCGTCGATGCCGACGACGTTGCCGCGCGACTTCGACATCTTCTCGCCGTTGTACAGGAGCGTGCCCTGGTTGAACAAGCGCGTGAACGGCTCGTCGTCGCCGCGCACGTAGCCCGCGTCGATCATGAACATGTAGAAGAAGCGCGCGTACAGCAGGTGCAGCACGGCATGCTCCGCGCCGCCGATGTACTGGTCGACCGGCATCCACGCCGACGCGACGCCCTCGTCGAACGGCTTGGAGCCGTTGCGCGGGTCCAGATAGCGCACGAAATACCATGACGAGTCGACGAAGGTGTCCATCGTGTCGGGATCGCGCTGCGCGGCGCCGCCGCACTTCGGGCACGTCACGTTCATAAACGCCGGATCGTTCGCGAGCGGCGAGCCCTGGCCGGTGAAGTGCACGTCCTTCGGCAGCAGCACCGGGAGCTGCTCGTCGGGCACCGGCACGATGCCGTCGTTGGGGCACACGATCATCGGGATCGGCGTGCCCCAGTAGCGCTGGCGCGACACGAGCCAGTCGCGGATGCGGTAGTTCGTCGTGACCTTGCCGCGACCCATCGCTTCCAGCCGCGTCGCGATCGCGCGCCGCGCCGCGGGGGATTTCATCCCGATGTAGTCGCCCGACGCGATCAGCTTGCCGTCGTCGACGTACGCTTCGTGCAGCGGCGCGCGCAGCGAGCCGTCGGGCGTCGTGATCACCTGCGCGATCGGCAGCGCGTGCTTTTTGGCGAACTCGAAGTCGCGCTCGTCGTGCGCGGGCACGCCCATCACCGCGCCTGTCCCGTATTCGGCGAGCACGTAGTTCGTCACCCAGATCGGGATGCGCTCGCGCGAGAGCGGGTTGATCGCGTACGCGCCCGTCGGCACGCCGGTCTTCTCCATGAGCTGCGTTCGCTCGAGCTCGCTCTTGCTCGTGAGCGTCGCCGCGAACTCCTCGACGCGCCGGCGCGACTTCGGAAACCGCTCGAAGATCTTCTCCACCACCGCATGCTCCGGCGCGACCGCGACGAACGTCGCACCGAATACCGTGTCGATGCGCGTCGTGAACACCGCGATCTGCGCTTCGACGTTCTCGACGTCGAACGCGAACGTCACGCCTTCGCTCTTGCCGATCCAGTTGCGCTGCATCGTGCGGATGCGCTCGGGCCAGCCGTCGAGCCGGTCGAGGCCCGCCAGCAGCCGTTCGACGTAGTCCGTGATCTTGTAGAACCACTGCGCGAGGTTGCGCCGCTCCACCGCCGCCCCGCACCGCCAGCACTTGCCGTCCTCGACTTGCTCGTTGGCGAGCACGGTCCGGTCGACGGGGCACCAGTTCACGGGCGCTTCGCGCTTGTACGCGAGCCCCTTCTCGAACAGGCGAATGAAGAACCACTGGTTCCAGCGGTAGTAGTCGGGATCGCACGACGCGAGCTCGCGCGTCCAGTCGTAGCCTGTGCCCATGAGCCGGATCTGGCGGCGCATGTTGTCGATGTTCTCGCGCGTCCACGTCTCGGGATCGATGCCGCGCTGGATCGCCGCATTCTCCGCGGGCAGTCCGAACGCGTCCCAGCCCATCGGGTGCACGACGTTCTTGCCGGCCATCCGGTGGATGCGCGCGATCGCGTCGCCGAGCGTGTAGTTCTTGGCGTGCCCGACGTGCAGATCGCCCGACGGGTACGGCAGCATCTCGAGCACGTAGTACTTCTCGCGCGGGTCGTCGTCGCGCGCGACGTAGATGCCGTCGCGCTCCCAGCGCTCTTGCAGGCTGCGCTCGACGGCGCGGAAGTCGTACGTTCGCTCCTCGGACATGGAACCGGGAATCTACGGCACGACCCGCCCGAGGCCTTGGCGCCGCCGCCTTAGCGCGTGATGAACAGGCGTGAAGCATCTGATCCCGATCCTCGCGGCTGCCGCCGTCGGCGCGGCCGTCCTCCTGCACCCCGTCCCGCCGCCGACCGTCGCCGCGAGCGCTTGGTCCAGCGCGCCACCGCCCGGTCGCAGCGGTAGCGGTCGCGCCACGCCTCCGCCGCAAGCGATGGTCTACGTCACCGGCGACGTCGCGCGACCCGGCGTCTACCGCGTGCGGCCCGATGCGCGCGTAAAGGACGCGCTGGCGTTGGCCGGCGGGACGCGGCCCGATGCGGATGCCGTCGCCGTCAACCTCGCCGCGCACGTCCGCGACGGCGAGGAGATCGTCGTCCCGCCGCGCGGCGCGGGCCTAACCGCCGTGCGCGGACGGGGCCCGGGCCGCGGCGTGCGGCAACATGGCGCGACACAACGCAGCGCGAGCCGCCGGCTGGGCGGCCCGCGCCGCGGCCAACATCACCTCGGTGCCCGCCGCGACGAACCTCCGCCCGCGGGGCAAGTCGACATCAACGCCGCGGACGCCGACACGCTGGCGACGATCCCGGGCATCGGGCCGGGTCTCGCCGAGCGCATCGTCGCGTTCCGCGGCTCGAACGGCCCGTTCGCATCGGTCGATGAGCTGCTCGACGTCTCCGGCATCACGGATCGCCGGCTCGACGCGATGCTGCCGTACGTCGTCGCGCGCTGACGATCGGCAAGCCGCGCGTTCACCACGACCCGCTCGCGCCTCCCCCACCGGAAAATCCGCCGCCGCCCGAAAATCCGCCGCCCCCGGAAAATCCGCCGCCGGAGGATCCGCCGGTTCCGGCGGACCAGACCGAGGAAACGCTGCTCCAAAACCAGCCCTTGCGGCGGTGCCGGAGGCGGCCGGAGATATGAAATTCGCGCCTCGGCATGCGCCCGACAAACACGAAAACGCCGGCGATCGCCAACAGCGTCACGAGCCCGCCGATCCCGACCACAGCCCAGTCGGCGCCGGAGCTCGATGCGTCCGCCGGCCGCGCGGCCGATCCACGCGACGCCTCACCGCCGATCGTGCGGAGGATGCGATCGACCCCGGCGACCAGCGCCGCATCCGGCTGGCCCGCGCGCAGCTTCGGCGTGACGGTCTCGCGGATGATCCGCGACGCGGTCGCATCGGGAACGGTTTGCTCCAAGCCGTACCCGACCTCGATGCGCACTTTGTGGTCGGTCGGAAACACGAAAAGGACCAGACCGTCGTCCAATCCTTTGCGACCGACCTTCCACCGCCGGAAGGCCGTCACGGTCCAGTCCTCCATCGGTGCGTCGCCGGTCGTCGGCGTCACGTAGACGAGAATCTGGTGTCCGGTCTTGGTCTGATACGCGCGCAGACGAGCATCGAGGGACGCGACGGTCTGCGGTTTGAGAAAACCGCTCGCGTCCGTCGCCCATCGCGCCGGCGACCGCGGGATCGCGACCTCGGCGGCGCTCGCCGCAACCCCCAGGCCGAAAAGCATCAGCCATGACATCGCGAGGAACCGGCGGGGCGCGACCATCTGGCGGGCGATCAGCCGGGGGTCACCGCGAAGTCCACGTTCTTCGCCGCAGCGCCGTTGAGCGACACCGTGCAGCGGTATTTTCCGACCGGCCACGGGTTCGGCAGCGAGAACTTTGCATCCGCGGTGTTGTCGATCACGCCTGTCGTAAGGTCGGTGTCGACGATCTTTTTGTTCTTCATCCCGCCCGCGTCGAGGGCGATATATTCGATGTGAATCTTCGCGCCGCTTTCGATCTTGTTCAGCGTCGAGACGCAATGCATCGGGCCGTCCTTGGGGTGATAGGTCGACACGTCGGCGCCGATACCGCCGCTGCCGTCGTCCTTGGCGAGGTGGACGCTTTCGATGGCGAGCGGGCCTTTGTCGCCCGAGCACGCCGTTGAAGCGAACAAGAACGCGGCGCCGAGCGCGGCGATGAGCGGGGCACGAAACATGCGTATGACTCCTGTCGTGATGATGGTCCGGCACGACACGGTGCGTATGCGCAAGTCCAGATGCCGATAGCACGATGTTCGAGCGTTCGGTTCGCTCAACCCTGCCCCTGACGAGACGCGACCTTAGGCCTCTGCCGCCGTACGTCGTTGCGCGGCTACCCGCGCAAGCGCTTGATAACGCTGCGCGCGACGTCTGCGATCGCGGCGTCGCGTTCGGCGTCGGTGCCGCGCACCTCCGCGAAATACACCGCGATCACGATCGGCGCGCGATCGTGCGCCGCGGGCGGCGTGCCGGCGTGCGGCCACAGGATCGCGATGTCGTTGCCGCCTGAGTTCGTCGTGCCCGTCTTGTCGCCGACGGTCCAGCCTGTCGCGACGCCGGCGCGGATGCGCGTCACCCCGGTGGTGGTCCGGCGCAGCGATGCGAACAGCCGCGCTTTCGATGCCGGCGACAAAACCGGATCGCGCACCAAACGCGCGAGCAGGTTCGCCATCGCGTCCGGTGTCGTCGTGTCGCGCGGATCGCCCCGTGCCGCCTCGTTGAGCATCGGCTCCGTGCGGTCGAGCCGCGTGACGCGGTCACCCAGCGTGCGCAGATACGCGGTGACGGCGGCGGGACCGCCGACCGTGCGAAATAGCAGGTTCGCGGCGGTGTTGTCGCTGCGCGAGATCGCGGCGTCGCATAGCTCCGCGATCGTGAACGCGCCGCCCTGCGGCTTCGTGCCGATGACCGGGCTGTTCGCGATGACCTCGTTCGCCGTGAACCGGATCGGCCGGTCGAGCCGTTCCGCGCCGCGGTCCACGCGCGTCAGCACGTCCATCACCAGCGGCAGCTTGAACGTGCTCGCCATGGGAAACCGCTCGTGCGCGCGCTGCGCGATCCGCCGCATGTCGTGCAAGTCGATCGCGGCGACGCCGAGCCGGCCGCGGCCGCGCCGCTCCTGCGCGAAGAACGTCGGTGCCGGGCCGTCGACGAGCTCCGGCGGCGGCGTCGCGACCGCCGCCGCGAGGGAGGCCAAGAACGTAGGGCGCTTCATTCGCTCGCCGAGTTCGGCGCGATGCAAACGTCTCTTCCCGGGTTGGTGCGACGGCTTGCGCGCTTCCCGGGGTAGGAGGCTGCAATGATTCGTACGGTGATGCTCGCTCTCGCACTGGTCGCGGCCACGGCCGGCGCGGCGAAAGCACCGGCGACCGGGGCAACCGCACCGCTGAAGTCAGCGAACGCGGTCCCGAAGTCGGTCAACGCACCGGCGGACGAATATTTCGGGCCGTTCAAGTACAGCGCGATCTCCGTGCGCACGAAGATCAACGCACTCGGTCGCTCGTATCGCGAGCGCTGGTCGGACGACGCGTCCATCGTGCACGATGCGCTGCTCGTGGAGTCGTCGTTCCGCGCGTGGGCGGACAAGTATCCCAACGACCGCTGGATGGCGCCGACGGCGTACCATCTCGCGCAGCTCTACCAGAACGTCCAGACGCAGGATGCACGCACCCACGCGCGCGCGATGTACGAGTTCGTCGCGAAGAACTATCCGAAATCGAAAGAGGCGCACTTCGCGCGCTTGCGCTTGAGCCAAGGCTTCCCGCCGCTTCACGACGAGTCGCCCGTCTCGCCGACCCCGTCGCCGTACGGCCCGGCCTCGCCGGCGCCCGGCGCATCCCCGGCAGCGTCCAGCGGGCCGTCAGGCGCGCCCGCGACGGCGCCGAGCGCCGTGCCCGCAACCGCCCCGAGCGGCGGACCGGCCGCGCCCGCACCGTCCTCCCCCACGGCGTCCGCCTCGCCGAAGCCGAGCCCCAGGCCCTAGACGCAGCGAGCGCCCGGGTTTCCCCGAGCGCTCGTTTTCGTCTCGGCCTACCAGCCGCCGCCGGAATCGCCGCCGCCGCCGCCGCCGGAATCACCGCCGCCCCAGCCGCCGCCGGAGTCGCTGCCGCCGCCCGAGTCGCCCCACGACGAGCCGCCGACGTTGGACGTATCAATCTGGCCGGCGTCGCTCTGCCAGCCGGCCGCGTCGCCGGCGTTGCCGGAGTCCGCGCCGCCGCCCGTGTCGGCGTACGAGCCGCCGCTGTCGCGGCCCCGGTTGCCGAACAGCTCGTTACCGAGGAAGGCGCCGCCGAGGCCGCCGAGCATGCCGCTCCAGAAACCGCCGCCGCCGCCGCCGAAGCCCCCGCCGCCGCCGTAACCGGGACCGTAGCCCGGGCCGCCGCCGTAACCGGGACCGCCGCCCATGCGCGGGCCCGCGATCGCGCGGAAGATGCCGCGGATGATGAAGAAGATCACCGCGAGGATGATGAGCCACCAAATCCAGCCCATGCTGAAACCTCCTGAGCTCGAGTGCTGCGCGGGCGCGTTCGCACCGTGGCCGACGGGCTGGCGCCCGCGGTTGAGCGACGACGCATGGCCGCGATACGTGTTGATGATGACGCCGACCGCGTTCTCGACGCCGCCGTCGTAGTCGCCGGCTTTGAACGACGCCCGCATCGTCTGCGCGATCGTTTGATACGAGCCGCTCGGGAAGAAGCGCGACGACGCTTTGTCTCCCGCGATGCGAATCGCGTGCTCGTTCTTGGCGATGAAGATCTCGACGCCGTTCACTTGGTTCTGCGCGAAGCTGCGTTCGATCGCGGCGTCGGGCGCCGTTCCTGCGAGCGTGTCGGTCGTGACGATCAGAACTTCTTTGCCGGTCTGCGCGTTGAAGTCGCCGACGCGCTGGTTGATCTGCGCGATCGCGGCGGCCGACAGCAGGTGCGCGTCGTCCACGACGTAGCTGCCGCGCGCTGCGAAGGCAGGCGCGATCGTCGTCGCGACGGCGACGGTCAGGGCGGCGACGGCAGCGAGCGCTGTCTGTGGTTTCATCGGTGGCTGTTCCTCCGGACTCCGAGTACCCGGGGCTGACCGGGAAGTTGCGAGGCCGTCAGCGGACGGCGACGAGCGCCACACCCACGGAGGTCAGGATGAAGATCGCAAGGACGACCCATACGAACGCTCGCGTCAAGGTCTTGCCCATTCGGCCCGGCCGGCGATACGGCTGCCGCTTCATTGTGCTTCCGCCCGCGCCTCGGCGACGCGCCCCCAGAGCCGCTCGAGGTTGTAGAACTGGCGCTGCTCGGGCGTGAACACGTGCGCGACGACGTGGCCGAGGTCGATCAGGATCCAGCCGCCGTCGGCGTGGCCCTCGGTCCGCGGCCGCAGCCCCGCCTCCTTCGCCTTTTCGACGATCGCGTCGGCGATCGAGCGGGTCTGGATCGTCGAGCGGCCGGTGACGATGACGAAAGAGTCGGCGACGATCGTTCGCCCGGTGAGGTCGAGGACGCTGATGTCCTCGCCCTTCTTGTCTTCGGCGGCGTCGCGTACGAGTGCGGCGAGATCGAGCTCAGGCAGGGTGTTTCTCCTCGGCGTGGGCGCCGGCGCCGTGCGATTCGGCGGCGGCGAGAGTTTGCGGCGCGATCGCGAGACCGCGGTCGCGCAGGTAGGCGATCGACGACGCCAGCACGGCGCGCAGCGCGGCGTCCAGGTCGCGGAACGCGAGCGCGGCGAGCGCGGCGCGGCCGGCGAAGCCGCGGCCGGGCTCGAGCCCGTCGGCGAGGTAGACGACCTTGTCCAACGGGCTCATGACCGCGTCGCCCAGCGTGTGTTTGCGGATCGCCGAAAGCACCGCCGGGTCGTCCACCCCGAAGCGCTCGCGCGCGAGCTCCGCGCCCAGGCGCGCGTGCAGCACGACGGGGTTCGCGCGCTCGAACGCGTCGATCGCCATGCCGCGCTCCGCGCAGTCGTGCAGCAACCGCTCCGCCGGATACAGCCGCGCCAGATCGTGCAGCAGCCCCGCGATGCGTGCGCGCGGCCGGTCGATGCCGTGCGCGCGCGCGAGGGCTTCCGCCATGCGCGCGACGCGCAGCACGTGCGCGTAGCGGTAGCGCTGGTCGAGCGATTCGCGCACCGCGCGCGCGGCGCGCACGAAGCCGACGCCCGTGTGTGCGAACGCTGCTCGCTCCGCGTTCAGTGCCGCACCTCGCGCCACACGCTGGCGCCGATCGCGCGGCCGCCGAGCTTCGCCGGCGCGTACGCGTCGCGCGACATGCGCGCGACGAGCTGGTCGTCGAACGCCTTGTCGTCGCTAGGGATCATGACCGCGACTTTGCGCACCACCCCGCCGCGGTCGAGATCGAGCCGAAGCACCGTCGCGCGCGTTCCGGTGCCGTCGGGGACGTCGGTGTGCTTGAGCACGGGCGCGGTGAACGGGAAACGCGTCTGCGTCGGCATCGGATCGGCGAGATAGCCCAGCCGCAGCAGCGTCGCGCGGTCGCCGGCGACGACGTGCGCGAGGGTCGACGTCTTCGCGTCGAACACCAGCACGATGCCGGAGTCGCCGCTGCGCCGGAACACGCGGAAGTTCGCGCCTTCGGTCTCGGCGTCGACCGCGAGCTCGTCGCGCGCACCCAGCGACGTCGTCTTGCCGAACGTGACGGTGTGCGGTTTGCCCTGCACGTCGATGGTGTACGTGGTGCCCGCGGGGAACGTGAGGTCGAGGGCGTGGATGGTCGCGTCGTCGTCGACGATCGCGACGACGCTCGCCGTCGCGTCGCCGAACGTGACGTGCTGGCCGTCGTCGCGCGTCGCCACCGACGCCGGCGCGCCGTACGCGCGCACGAGCGCGGCGACGGGCCGGTGCAGCAGCTCCGCGACGGGCGGCGGGATCAACGGCGCGCGATCTCGGCGTCGAGCGCGCCGCGCAGCACGCGCAGGCGCGCACCGTACAATTCGCCCTTGAGGTTGCCGGCCCACATCACCAGCGCGTTCTCGCCGTTGTCGCTGTAGTAGCCGCGGCGCGTCGACACGGTGGTGAAGCCGTACTTGCGGTACAGCTTCTGCGCGACGTCGTTCGATTCGCGAACCTCCAGCGTGATCCACGACGCGCCCTGCGCGATGGCTTCGTCCAGCAGCTTGATGAGCATCTCCTCGCCGAGCTTGAGCCCGCGAAAGTCGGGGTGCACCGCGATCGTGGTGATGTGCGAGTCTTCGAGGATCACCCAGATTCCGCCGTACGCGACGATCTGCCCGCCCAGGCGGCCGATGAAGTAGTGCGCGAGCTTGTTGTCGCGGATCTCGTTCGAGAACGCATTCGACGGCCATGACGTGGTGAACGACAGCCCTTCGATGCGCAGCACCGCGACCAAGTCGGCTTGCGTCATCGGCTCGATCAGCAGCGCTTTGGGCTGACCGGCGTCCGCCGGAAAGAGCTCGGCCTTCACGATGCGTTCGGCTGCGTCACGGCCGGCGCTTCGCCGTAGTCGGGGGCGAGCGCGTGCGGGGTCGGGCTCGGTTCCCGGGTGCGGGCGAGCTGGGCGATCGCGACGGCCGGGACGCCGGCCCGGGGCGAGAGCGCTCGCACGGTCCAGCCGCGTTCGGCGATCTCCGAGAGCACGTCCTCCGTATTCCCGGTCACGTGCAGCACGCTCGGCGAACCCGTCAGCAGGCGGTCGAGCACCGCCCGGACCGGGCCGCACGCAGTCAGGGTGCCGGCACCGCCGCGAAACCGCGCGCAGACGACTCCGCGCCGGCCCTGCACCACGGCGAGCAGGGTGAGCGGCGCGTCCTCCGGCTCGAGCGCGTCGTACGACGACACGCCCACCAGCGGGACCCCGCTGCCGTAGGCCAGGGACTTCGCGTAGGCCACTGCGATGCGGACGCCGGTGAACGAGCCGGGCCCCAGGCCGACCGCAATCCGGTCCAGGTCGCGCAGCCGCAGGCCCGCCGCGCCGAGGAGCTCCTCGATGCGCCCGAGGCCCCGTTCCAGCGCGTCCTGGCGGCCGCCGGGCGCCACGTATAGGCGCGTGCCGTCGTCCAGCGCCGCGGAGAAACCGTCCAGCGCGGCGTCCAGCGCAAGAATTTTCACTGAAGGCGCCTTATCGCGGGCGCGGCGCCGGGCGGGTGATGCGGACGGTGCGCGGGCCGTCGCCGGCGCCGTCGATCGCGACATCGATGAGGTCCGGCGGGAGCCGGCCCCCGGCGCGCTCCGGCCATTCGACCAGCACGATGCGGTCCGGCACGAAGGCGTCGTCCAGCGCGAGATCCGGCAACTCGGCCGCCGCGTCTTCGATGCGGTACAGGTCGACGTGCTCGATCGGGGGCGTCCCGTCGTAGCGCTGGCGGAATACGAAGGTGGGGCTGCTCACGGCGTCGTCGGAGCCGTGCAGCGCGCGCACGACCGCCCGCACGAAGGCGGTCTTGCCCGCGCCGAGCGGCCCGCGCAGCGCGACGGCGTCGCCGGGCCGCAGCGTCCCGGCGAATGCGCTCGCATAGGCGTCGAAAGCGGCCGGGCTGTCGAGGACGTCATCCGATGAACTCAGAATGGTGATTGGTGCTTCTGCGCGCTAGTGACGTCCTCGTCGGGATCATCGCCGGGGCCGTGTGTTCCGTGATCGCGGCCCTGTTCGAAGCCTCCATCCTCACCCTGCGGTTCTTCTCGCTGGGCCGGGTCGGCGGAGGTGTCGGCAGCAAGCTTCTGCTCATCGCCATCGTGGGCGCGATCGTCGGCGGGATCGTCGGCTTCCTCGTCGGCGCCCTGTTCAAGCAGCGCGATCCGGGCCATCGGGGCGGCGTCCCCGTCCCGCGCGACCCGCTCCACCGCGATCCGCCCGCCCGGTGACGGCGAGCCCCACCACCGCGGCTCACCGCGCCGCTCGCCGGCACGTCCAGCCTAGACCGTAGAAAGAACCCGTGAACAACGACTCTCGGATGTCCGCGATCGCCGTCGAAGACGAGATGCGGGAGAGCTACCTCTCCTATGCCATGTCCGTCATCGCGTCGCGCGCGCTTCCCGACGTGCGCGACGGCCTCAAGCCCGTGCAGCGCCGCATCTTGTACGCGATGCGCGAGATGGGCCTCGATCCGTCCAAGCAGCACCGCAAGAGCGCCGGTGTCATCGGCGAGGTGCTCAAAAGCTTTCACCCGCACGGTGATTCGTCGGTGTACGACGCGCTCGTGCGCATGGCGCAGGACTTCACGCTGCGGTACCCGCTCGTCGACGGCCACGGCAACTTCGGTTCGCCCGCGCCCGATCCGCCCGCGGCGTACCGGTACACCGAAGCGCGCCTGGCGCGCGCGGCGCTCGACATGCTCGCGGACATCGACAAAGAGACCGTCGAGTTCGTCCCCAACTTCGACAATCAAACCGAAGAGCCGGTCGTGCTGCCCGCGCGGCTGCCGCAACTGCTCGTCAACGGCAGCTCGGGCATCGCGGTCGGCATGGCGACGAACATCCCGCCGCACAACATCGGCGAGATCTGCGACGCGATCGCGTACCTGATCGAGAACGAGACCAGCGGCGCGAACCGCAGCGTGGAAGACGTCGACAACGCGCTGTGCGACATCGTGCAGGGCCCCGACTTCCCGACCGGCGGCATCCTGATGGGCCGCGAAGCGATCCGCCAGGCGTACAAGACGGGCCGCGGCTCGGTGCAACTGCGCGGCCGCGCGGAGATCATCGAGGAAAAAGGCCGCTTCAAGATCGTCATCAGCGAGATCCCGTACCAGGTGTCGACGACGCGCGTTGTCGAGGCGATCGTCGAGGCGTACCAGGAGAAGCGGATCGTCGGCATCGTCCGGCTCGACGACGAGTCGAACCGCAAGGGCATGCGCATCGTGGTCGAGCTCGCGCGCAACGCGACGCCGCAAGTGGTGCTGAACCAGCTCTACAAGCAGACTCCGCTGCAGTCCAGCTTCGCGTTCAACATGCTCGCGCTGGTGCCGGTGCGCCGCGGCGACAAGATGGAGCACACGACCGGCGCCACGTCGCCGCTCGAGCCGCAAGTCTTGAGCCTGCGCGACATCCTGCTGCACTTCATCGACCACCGCAAGGAAGTCGTCGGACGCCGCACGCGCTACGAGCTGCGCAAGGCCGAAGAGCGCGCGCACCTGCTGCTCGGGTTTTTGATCGCGCTCGACAACATCGACCGCGTCATCACGATCATCCGCGAGAGCGACACCGTCGAGGTGGCGCGCGAGAAGCTCGTCACCGAACCGTTCGTGCTCTCCGACGCGTTCCGCCGCATGGCCGGCGCCGCGATCAGCGACGGCTTCCTGCTCGACACCCGCCAAGCGGCGGCGATCGTCGACATGCGCCTGCGCACGCTCGTCGGTCTCGAGCGCCAGAAGATCCAAGACGAGTACGGCGAGCTGCGCGCGACGATCGAAGACCTCACCGACCTGCTGAAGCGGCCGGCACGCATCCTGGGCGTCGTGCGCGAAGAGACGGCCGACCTCAAGAAGCGGCTCGGCGACGCGCGCCGCACCCCGGTCGAAGCGCTTGAAGGCGAGCTGTCGATCGAGGACATCATCGCGGATACCGAGGTCGTCGTCACGGCGACGGTCGGCGGCTACATCAAGCGCGTGTCGGTCGACACGTTTCGCGCGCAGAACCGCGGCGGGCGCGGCGTCATCGGCATTTCGAACCTCAAGAAAGAAGACGTCGTCCGCAACTTCTTCGTAGCGACGACGCACCAGTACGTCCTCTTCTTCACCAACAAGGGCCGCGCGTTCCGGCTGCGCGCGTACGAGATCCCCGATTCGACGCGCCAAGCGCGCGGCACCGCGCTCGTCAACCTGCTCACGCTGCCGCCGGGCGAGATCGTGACGGCACTGTTCCCGGTGCGCGCCTTCGACACGGAAGAGTACCTGGTCATGGTGACGCGCCGCGGCGTGATCAAGAAGACGAAGCTCGGCGAGTTCGAGAACGTGCGCCGCAACGGGCTGATCGCGATCGGATTGGACGACGACGACGAGCTGCTGGCAGTGGACTTGAGCAGCGGCGAGCGCGACGTGCTGCTGGCTACGCACGACGGCATGGCGGTGCACTTCAGCGAGAAGGACGTCCGCCCGATGGGCCGCCCGGCGCGCGGCGTGAAGGCGATCACGCTCGCGAAAGGCGACGAAGTGGTCGCGATGGACATCGTCGAGGACGACCGCACCGAGGTGCTCATCGTCACGTCGCAAGCGTACGGGAAGCGCACGCCGATCGACGACTACCGCCACACCTCGCGCGGCGGCAAAGGCGTGAAGGCGTTCGCCAAGGAGAAAGAGATCGGCCACGTCGTCGACCAGATCTTGGTCGATCCCGAGGACGAGCTGCTGCTGATCACGTCCGGCAATCAGGTCATCCGAATCCCGGTGAAGCAGATCCGGCGCGCGGGCCGCTCCACCAAAGGCGTTCGGCTGCAGCGGCTCGCCGAGGGCGACGAGGTCATCGCGATCGCGAACCTGGGCCAGCAGTCGAAGCGCGTGGCGGACATCACGGGGGAGGAACCGCCCAAGCCGTAGCTACTTGACGGGCGTCGTGTCCACGTAGTCGCCGACGTGCGGGTTGCCGTTGCCGACCACCGTGGCCGCGACGTACCGGCGCGTGACCTCCACGACGACGAGCTGGATCGGCGCGTGCGGGCGCGCGTCGCGGCCCGCGTAGTCACGCAGCACTTGGTTCACCGCGAAGCCGCCGCCGCCGTCGAGGAACACGATGCCGTCGACGATGTTGGTGATGCGCACGACGCGCCCGGCGGGTGCGGCGGCGGCGGGTGCGACGGCTGCGACGAGCGCGGGCGGCGCGAGCACGAGCGGATCGTGCGCGAACGAGACCTGCACTGCGCGCTGCCACATCGCCGCGGCGACGTCCGCGTCGCCCTCGCCGCGCGCCGCTCCGGCGAGCGGCTCGCTCTCGACGCGCACCGTCTTCTCCGCCGCGACGACGCCCGTCAGGCAGTTGCGAACGGTGAAGCGCGCGATGCCGTACGCGCGGTCGGTATCCTGCGCGAAGCCCGGCAGCCGCATGGCCCGGTCGAACGTCGCGAGCACCGCGTACGCCGCGTGCGCGCTCCGGCAGCGCGCGTCGTCGGGCAGCACCGTGCCGTCTTCGACGGAGACCGTGCGCGCGCGAAGGTAGTCGGTGACGAGCTTGCGCCACAGCGCGCCGGGCATCGTGCGCTGCGCGCTCTCGCCGACGTCGGCGACGACGAGCACCGCCGGCGGCGCGGGCGGGGTACCGGCGGAGCGCGCCGGCGCGGAGCCGGCCAGAACCAGGCCGGCAAGCACCGGGAAAGCGGCAAGCGCGAGCGGTCGCACGGCGGGACCTTCGACGGGGCCGGCGCCGAAACCGTCGCTCCCGCGGCGGGGTCGGAGTGCTCGGAGGTACGAAACCCACAACTATGAGCGCACTGCCCGACGTCACGCAGAGCACCTTTCCGACCCAGGTGCTCGCATCCGACAAGCCCGTCCTGGTCGATTTCTGGGCCCCCTGGTGCGGCCCGTGTCGCATGCTGTCGCCGGTCGTCGAGAAGGTCGCGAGCCAGCTCGGCGAGCGCGTCAGCTTCGTCAAGCTGAACACCGACGAGAACCCCTCGATCGCGGGCGAGTACCAGGTCGCGGGCATCCCGTGCCTGATCCTCTTCAAGGGCGGCAAGGCCGTCGACCGCATCGTGGGTTTCGTCCCGGAGAACACGATCAAGAGCATGCTCGACAAGCACCTCGCGGCGGCGTGATCGCTGCCTGAGCGCAGCACGGCCGCCAAGCGCAGCACGGCCGCCAAGCTTCGCGGCCTGCCGGCCGTCCACCGGATCCTCGACGAACCGCGCATCGCGCGGTTCGTCGTGCTTCTCGGGCCCGTGACGGTGAAGCGCCACATCGGTGCGGTGCTCGACGCGGCGCGCAGCGCCCACGCGACGCCGCCGGCGGAAGGCGTAATCGACGACGTGCTCGCGCGGCTCACGAGCGAGGCACGGCACGGGCTTGTCGGCGTGCTGAACGGCACCGGCATCCTGTTGCACACGAACCTCGGCCGCGCGCCGCTCGCGCGGGAAGCGCTCGACGCGATCGCGGACGCGGCCGGCGGTGCGTCGAATCTCGAGTACGATCTCGACGCGGGCGCGCGCGGCTCGCGGTACGATCGCCTCGGCGCGCTGCTGCGCGCCGCGACCGGCGCGGAAGACGCGCTCGTGGTGAACAACTGCGCGGCCGCAGTGCTGCTCGTGCTCGACACGTTCGCGCGCGCCCCCGACGGCTCGCCGCGTGAGGTGATCGTCGCGCGCAACCAGCTGGTGGAGATCGGCGGCGGGTTCCGGCTGCCGGACGTCCTGGCGCGCAGCGGCGCGACGCTCGTCGAAGTTGGCGCGACCAACAAAGTGCGCATCGACGACTACGCGCGCGCGCTGTCGCCGCGCACGGCGCTGCTGATGCGCGCGCACGCGTCGAACTACCGGATCGAAGGCTTCACCGCGGATGTGTCCGGCGCTGAGCTGGTGGCGCTGGGCGCGCGCACAGGCCTGCCCGTCGTCGAAGACCTCGGCAGCGGCGCGCTCGCCGATCTGCGCGGGTACGGCCTGCCGCACGAGCGCACCGTGCAGGAAGCCGTCGCCGACGGGATCGACCTGATCGCGTTCTCCGGCGACAAGCTGCTGGGCGGCCCGCAAGCGGGGATCATCGTGGGCCGCACCGCGGCGGTGAAGCGGTTGCGCGCGAACCCGCTGCTGCGCGCGCTGCGCGTCGGCGGCGCGACGCTCGCGGCGCTGGGCGCGACGCTGCGCTTGCATCTCGACGATGCGTCGCGCGCACGGCTCCCGTTCTACCGCATGCTCGGCACGCCGCTGGACGAGCTGCGCGCGCGCGCCGAAGCGCTGCGCGCGCGCCTCGATGGGCTGGACGTGCGCGTCGAGCGCAGCGAAGGCTATGCCGGCGGCGGAACGCTCCCGCTCGCGGCGCTCGAGTCCGTTGCGATCGCCTGGCGTGCGCCGCGCGGCGACCCGAATGCTGCCGCCGCGCGGCTCCGCCACGGGACGCCTCCCCTAATCGCACGGGTCGACGGAGATCGCGTTTTCATCGACCTGCGCGCGATCGCGCCCGAGCGCGACGGCGACGTGGCTGCCGCGTTGGTATCGGCATTCCAATGCGGTCAGGGCGGACAGTACTGACATGGAGAGCCCGCGAGTCGCAATCATCTACATCCACGGGATCGGGCCGCATCCGCGAAGTACCATCAAAGAAAAGTTTGCGGTAGACCTGCGTCGTGCACTCGAACGCGGCACAGAGCGTGACGAGCCGCCGAGCCGATGGACGAGCGAAGCCGTCGCCGCGTGTCTGAGCGCGAGCGGCGTTATCCCGGCGCAGCGGCTCACGTGCGTTGGGGATGATGATCACGGGCGTGACGGCATGCCGCAGATCGATGTATACGAAGTGCCGTGGAGTGCTACGCTACGCCACGGCAGGTTCCGCTGGAGTGCGATTCGCTGGATGACGAACAGCGTCCGCAACCTCTGGTCCGTCATCAGCTTTCGGCCCCTGGCGAAGGGTCTTTCCGATACAGTTACGGCAGCGGTCCTGAGCCTGGCAATCCTCGTTACCATCGTCGCGGCGGCGTTCGCTGCGTTGGTCGGCATCCTGGTTGCGGTTTGGTTCGCAGCCGCGCCCGTGGCGCAGCGACTTCATTTCGTTGCTTCCTTCGTACCTGCCATCGTGTGGCTCGCGTTTATGAAGGCGCTCATGTCGTTCTTGGACCGGTCGCTCGTTGCGTCGCCGTCGCCGGATGTGGTCGAGGCGCGCACGAGCGCGCAGCATCCCCGCAGACGCTTCTGGCGTCGGGTCTACGATTGGATGCCCGCATTCAACGCGTTCGGCAGGATGCTCCAGGGCGTGGTTCGCGCCTTGGCTTGGTTCGTCATCATCGGCGGGGTGGTGCTGGCGCTCGAACAGAGCCCTTTTGTGCCGCGCGCCGTCGTGGGGCCGGTCGTCATCGCTTTGTTCGCCGTCTGGATCGTGATGCTACTCGTGCGCTGGTTCACCGTGCTGGAAGATCATCTTGGCGACATCGCGGCTTTTGCGGCTGAAGACCCGCTCGATGCGACCCACGTGAAAGACCGCGCCCGCATCATCCACGACATTCGCTCCGTCGTCGCGGCCGTTGGGGCGGCTCGTCCCGACGGCCGTCAGTACGAACGGCTGGTGCTCTTCGCGCACAGCTTGGGCAGCGCACTGCTCGCCGATTTCCTCGCGGAAGATGCCGATCGTGCCGTGCTCGGCGATTGCGCGGCGGCGACACGGCTCCGCCGCGTGAACGGCATCGTCGTGTACGGCAGCCCGATCGCGTCGTTTCGACGGTTTTTCGCGTCGCGTGCCAGCGATGAGCGGCGGCGGAGGGAAAGGCGGTTCGCCCAGCTCGTCAGCTCGGGCGTGGTGACCGAGAGCGGCACGCTGAAGCTCCACGTGCTCAACATCTGGTGCGCGAACGACGCTGTTTCCAACCCGTTTCCCGCCGAGCTCGGCGGCGAGAACCGCGAAATTGGTGGCCCCGTGGGACCGGCACACATGCGATATCGTAGCTCGCGCGCATTTTGGGCCTGCGTTCTACCCGCACTGCTCGATGACGCTGAAGATGTCCGCGTCCGGGCACAAAGGAGCTAGCGCGGACCGCATCGGAGTCGCTGCCATGCACGTCGTCGGCACGGCCGGGCATGTCGATCATGGAAAATCCTCGCTCGTGCGCGCGCTTACCGGCACCGATCCCGATCGGTGGATCGAAGAGCGCTTGCGCGGCATGACGCTCGACCTGGGGTTCGCGCACCTGTGCTTCGACGACGGCGTCGAAGCCGGGATCGTCGACGTCCCCGGGCACGAACGTTTCCTGCACAACATGCTCGCCGGCGCGGCGGGGATGGACGTGCTGCTGCTCGTCGTCGCGGCGAACGAAGGCGTGCGGCCGCAGACCGTCGAGCACCTTGCGATCCTCGATTTTCTCAACGTGCGGCGCGCGATCGTCGTACTGACCAAGCGCGATCTCGTCGATGTGGAGACGCTGGCCGTCGCCGAGCACGAAGTGCGCGAAGCGACGCGCGGCACGGTCGCGCAGGACGCGCCGGTCATCGCGGTGTCGACGGTGAGCGGCGAAGGGCTCGACGCGCTGCGCGAAGCCATTCACGCTGCGCTCGTCACGCTGCCGCCGCGGCCTGCGGACGCGCCCGCGTTCCTACCGGTCGATCGTGTGTTCGCCCTCCCCGGGCACGGCACGATCGTAACCGGCACGCTGATGCAGGGCACGCTGCGCGCCGGCGACACGCTGCGGTTGGACCCGCCGGGGCGCGACGTGCGCGTGCGCTCGCTGCAGGTGTTCGGCGCTCCGCGTGCCGCGGTAGGCGGCGGCGCGCGCGTGGCGGTGAACGTGCCGGCCGTCGACGCGGGCGAATTGCACCGCGGCGCGGTGCTCGCCGAGGCGACGTTCGCGCCGCAAACGGCGCTGCGCGTTCGCTTTCGCGCGCTCGCTTCCGCGACAGCTGCCGGTGACGGTGCGACCGTACTGCTGCGAAGGCGCACGCCGGTGCGCGCGTATCTCGGCGCCGCGGAGATCATCGGCGCGCTCGTGTTCGATCCTGCGCCTCCGACGGATGCGGTGGCGGTCGATGCGACGCTGCACCTGCGGCGCGCGACGACGACGTATCCCGGCGAGGCGTTCGTCGTGCGCGCGCTCTCGCCGAAGACGCTGCTCGGCGGCGGCACCGTGGACGCCGGCGCGGCAGCCGCAGCCGCGGCCGAGGAAAGCGTCGCGCCCGACGTCGACGCACTCGCGCGCGCGCTCGCCGACAGCGGTCTTACGCCGCGCACCGCCGCCGAGCTCGGCGCGCGCGCGAACGTGCGCGAGGAGCGCGCTGCGGAGATCCTCGCCGACCTCGCGGCACGCGGCACGGCGCGGCAACTGCACAAACCGCTCGCGTACGTCGACGGCGTCGCGGCGGATGCACTCTCCGAGCGCATCCGGGACACGCTCACGCGCCGCGAAGCCGACGCCCCGTGGACGCTCGGTTCGACGTCACTCGCGCTCGCGCGCGAGCTCGGCGCCGATGAAGCGTTCCTCGTGCGCGTCCTCGCGAGCGACGCCGAAGACGGCCGCATCACCGCGCGCGCCGGCTACTACGCGACGCTCGACCACCGCCCGCAGCTCACCGCGGAGCAGCGCGCGTTCTTCGAGCGCTCGGTGCCCGTCGATGCCGCGCAGCCGCTCGTGCCCGCGCCGCTCGACGACGTGGTCGCGCAGTTGCGCGCCGCGCGCATCGCCGGCCTTCCGCAGGCGTTCGATACGCTCGTTGCCACGGGCGCGCTGGTAAAGGTCGGCGCCGACGTCTACCGCGGCGCGCAGATCGCCGAGATTCGCAAACGTCTCGAAGCGGCGGTCCGGCGGGACGGACCGATCACGATGGCGCGCTTTCGCGACGCGGTCGGCACGACGCGCAAGTACGCGGTGCCGCTCATGGAGTGGTTCGACGCGACGGGCGTCACCGTGCGCGACGGCGACGTGCGCGCGCTGCGAAACTCCGCTACGCGCTGACCGGGGCGAACATCGCGTCCTGCTCGCGGCGCAGCTTCCACAAGAACGACGTATCGTCGAACGCGACGTCGTCCGCGCCGATCGGGTGGTCCGCCGGGACGTCGTGCAGCAGCTTCAGTCCGTGCGCGAGCCCCATCGGCACCAGCCGCCGTTCGCGCGCCGTCTCGGCGGTCACGCAGGTGCCGTACACCGCATAGCCGCCTTCGCCGTCGATCATCTCGCCCGCGCGCAGCGCCGTGCGCGTCGCGCACACCACCTCCGCCCGATGGCCGGCGTACGGCGCGCCCGTCGGCTCGCCGCGCAGCGCCGCCGACGCGACGGACACCCCGATCTCCAACCCGATCAAATGATACGGGCGCCACAGCGCGGCGTACTTCCCGCTGGGATCGGTCGCGATGCCGTACTCGCCGAAGCACCGCTTCGCGTAGTCGCTCTCGGACGTGAACGTCACGAACACGCCCCAGCGAATGTGATCCTCGACGAACTTCTCGTCGGGCGTGATGCACGAGACGACGTCCAAGATCCCCGCGCGCGGCAGGATGCCGCCGTCGGCTTTCGGCCGCAGCAGCACCGGCAGATCGTACACCGACGCGGGCGCGAACGACAGCCCGTCGTCGGCCACGTCGAGCCCCGTCGCGTTCGCGACGGCGACCATCTCGATGGCGGACTTCGTGCCGTCGAGGAACGAGTTGAACATCTTGGGGTTGAAGCCGCCCGTCGCGATCTGCTCGGCGGTGAAACCGTAGTTCGCGAACGCGGTGTCCGGTGTCGAGCGCCGGTAGCGCGGTGCGAACTTCGTGCCTTTGCCGGCGGACACGACCTCGAAGCCGCACGTGCGCGCCCAGTCGACGAGCTCGCAGATGATCGCGGGCTGGTCGCCGTACGCCATCGTGTACACGACGCCCGCGCGCTCCGCCATGCGGTGCAGGTACGGCCCGATCACGACGTCCGCTTCGACGGTGACCATCACGACGTGCAGCCCGCGCTCGATCGCGCGGTACGCGTGCAGCGCGCCGGCCTCTTCGTGTCCTGTTGCTTCGATCAGCACGTCGAGCTCGCAATCCGTCGCGAGCACGCCGCTCTCGACGAGCGCCGTGCGCCCACCGCGGGCGACGTCATTCGCGGCGCCGGCGTTTGCCGCGCGCGTGAGCGCGTCGCCGTCCCAGCCCGCTTCGACCGCGGCGCGGCGCGCGCGTTCCGGATCGAGGTCGGCGAGCACGCAGAGCCGCACGCCGGCCATCAGCCGCAGCTGCGCGAGGATCATCGTGCCGAACTTGCCGGCGCCGATCAGGCCGACGCGAACCGGGCGGTTCTGCGCTTCGCGCTGCGCCAGCAGCCGGGCGAGGTTCATACCGCGACGGCCTCCGTGCGCGCGAGCTCGAGCAGGCAGTCGTCGGCGAGCGTTTGGATGGGCGTGAAGTCGCGGTGCGCGATGTAGTCGGGCCGCGAGAAACGCCGGATCGCGTTGTTCGTGCGGTTGAGCGAGAGGTACACGATGCTGCGGTCCCACGGCGACATGTTCGACGTCGATGCGTGCACGATATTGCAGTGGAACATCAGCATGGAGCCCGCCTCACCGAGCGGCGCGATGAGCCCGCCATGGTCGGCCATCGCGCGCACGGTCGCGTGGTCGAGCGTCCACAGCGGATACGACGTCGTCGTCGTGTCGTGCTCGGCGCCAAGATAGCCGGCTTTGTGCGAGCCCGGGATGATCATCAGCGGGCCGTTGCAGGCCGTGACGTCGTCGAGGAACACCGAGATGTTCATCGCGCGCGGCTCGGCCATGTCGTCGTCGTTGACCCAGGTGCCGTAGTCCTGGTGCCACTGCCACTGCTCGCCTTCGAACGCGGCCTTCGCGTTGATCTTGAACTGGTGCATGTACACGTCGCCGCCGAGGATCTGCTGCACCGGCTCGACGAGCCGCGGATGGCGCGCGAGGCGGCTGTACGCTTCGTCGTAGGTTTGGCAGGCGAATGCCGTGCGCGGCACGCCGCTGCGCTTCTCGCGGACGATCTCTTCCCGGTCCATCTCGAAGATGCTGTCGCGGTGCTCGCGGAGCACGCGGACCTCGTCGGGCGTGAACCGGTTCGGAAGGAAAAGATATCCGTCCACGTCGAGGGCGCGGAGCTGGTCGGCGTTCAACTGCATCGGCGGCGTCTCCGTATTCGTCTGCGTTCGCGTGCACCCGGCCGGACGCTATTCGTGCCCGTACCGGCGCGACCTATGCGTCCGCCGCTCGCCAGACGAGCGAGAAGATCATGCGCTCAGTGGTGCAGCGTCCCCCACGCCAGCGACGTGATCTTCCATGCGGTGCCGGACTTCGCGAGCACGAACGTCCACGTGCCCTCTTCCGTCATCGCCTTGCCGCTCATCGCCGCGTGAAACGTCACCTTCGCGGTCATGAACGCACGGCTGCCCGTGACGTCGATGAACGGGTTCGGTGCGGCGGCCCCTTTGAAGCCGGTGAGCTTCGCTTGCGCCGCAAACACCTTGAATGCCGCGGCCCAACGCACGCACGCATCCGGTCCGGACCACGTATACGGTGCGAACTCGTCGATGACGGTCGCGCTGGCCGCGCAGTTTGCGCGCAGCACCGCAACGTCGTCGGCGACGAGCGCGGCGATCATCGTGGCCGGAAGCGCCGTGAGCGCCGGATCCGGGGGCGGCGCGGCGCTCGCGGGTACGCCGAGCGCGAGGACGGCCGCGAAGGCAACAGCGGCGGACGGGAACGCACGAAAGAAGCGCATCTGATACCTCCCGGTGACGGACGACCCCGGCGCGACCGTGTTTGCCGAGGTCGGTTGCTCTCCTGCCGGCGAAACCCTCGCATTAGCACTCAAGGTTATAGAGTGCGAATGAACGTCGAACGTATGACCCAGCGCGTTCAAGAGGCGCTCAATGCGGCGTACACGCGCGCGGTCTCCGAGCACCACACGCAAACGACCCCCGAGCACCTGCTCGCGGCAATCCTCGACCAGACCGACGGCGTTGCCGCGCCCATCCTGCAGAAGGCCGGACTGGACGCGCAGACCGTCGAGCAGCGGGTTCAGCGCGCGGTCGCGGCGTTGCCGCGCCTGCAAGGCTCGAACGCCGATCAGAGCCACGTCACCGTCGCGCCCGCGCTCACGCGCCTGCTCGGCAAAGCCGACGACGAGGCGAAGTCGCTCAACGACGACTACGTCTCCGTGGAGCACCTGCTGCTGGCGATGACGGCGGATGCCGGCGCGGTCGGCAAGCTCTTTCGCGAGCTCGGGCTGACGCGCGAGAAGCTGCTCGCGGCGCTGCGCGACGTGCGCGGCAACCAGCGCGTGACGACGCAGAACCCCGAAGGCACGTACCAGTCGCTCGAACGGTACGGCCGCGACCTCACGAAGGCCGCCGAAAAAGGCGAGCTCGACCCGGTAATCGGCCGCGACGACGAGATCCGCCGCGTCGTGCAAGTGCTCTCGCGCCGCACGAAAAACAATCCCGTGCTCATCGGCGAGCCCGGCGTCGGCAAGACCGCGATCGTCGAAGGGCTCGCGCAGCGCATCGTGCGCGGCGACGTCCCCGAAGGTTTGAAAGACAAGCGGCTGATCTCGCTCGACATGGGCTCGCTGATCGCCGGCGCGAAGTACCGCGGCGAGTTCGAAGAGCGCCTCAAAGCAGTTTTGAAAGAAGTCACCAGCGCGGCGGGCCGCGTGCTGCTGTTCGTCGACGAGCTGCACACCGTCGTGGGCGCCGGCAAGACCGAAGGCTCGATGGACGCGGGCAACCTGCTCAAGCCGCTGCTCGCGCGCGGCGAGCTGCACATGATCGGCGCGACGACGCTCGACGAGTACCGCAAGTACATCGAAAAGGATGCCGCGCTCGAACGCCGCTTCCAGCCGGTGTTCGTGGACCAGCCCAGCGTCGAGGACACGATCTCGATCCTGCGCGGTTTGCGCGAGCGCTACGAGCTGCATCACGGCGTGCGCATCAAAGATGCCGCGCTCGTCGCCGCGGCGGTGCTGTCGAACCGTTACATCGCGGACCGCTTCCTCCCGGACAAAGCGATCGACCTCGTGGACGAGGCCGCCGCGAAGCTGCGCACGGAGATCGACTCGATGCCGGCCGAGCTCGACGAAGCGTCGCGCCGCATGATGCAGCTCGAGATCGAGCGCGAGGCGCTGCGCAAGGAGAGCGACACCGCGTCGAAAGCGCGGCTGGAGAAGCTCGAGCAAGAGCTGGCGGAGCTGCACGAGCAGACCGACGCGCTGCGCGCGCGCTGGCAGGCTGAAAAAGACGCGGTCGCGCAAGCACGCGAGCTGCGGGAGCAGATCGAGGCGACGAAACTTGAGGTCGACCGCGCGTCGCAGGCATCCGATTGGGCGAAAGCGTCGGAGCTCAAGTACGGCCGGCTCGCGGAGCTCGAGCGCAAGCTGCGCGACAAAGAATCCGCGCTGACCGACGGCAAGTCGCGCCTGCTCAAAGAAGAAGTCGACGAAGAAGACATCGCGGGCATCGTCAGCCGCTGGACGGCGATCCCGGTCAGCAAGCTGCTGGAAGGCGAGATTCAGAAGCTGCTGCACCTCGAGGACGAGCTGCACCGCCGCGTGATCGGCCAGGATGAAGCGGTCACGGCCGTCGCGGAAGCGATCGTGCGCGCGCGCTCGGGTCTCGGCGATCCGAACCGTCCGCTGGGTTCGTTTCTGTTCCTCGGTCCGACGGGCGTCGGCAAGACGGAGCTGGCGCGCGCGCTCGCATCGTTCTTGTTCGACGACGAGCGCGCGATGGTGCGCATCGACATGTCGGAATATCAGGAGAAGCACACCGTCGCGCGGCTGCTCGGCGCACCGCCCGGCTACGTCGGCTACGACGAAGGCGGCCAGCTCACCGAAGCGGTGCGGCGCCGCCCGTTCTCCGTGCTGCTCTTCGACGAAGTCGAAAAAGCGCACCCCGACGTGTTCAACGTCTTCTTGCAGATCCTCGACGACGGCCGCCTCACCGACGGTCAGGGCCGCACGGTGGACTTCAAGAACACGATCGTCATCATGACGTCCAACGTCGGGTCGCACCGCATCCTCGACGCATCGGGCGACATGGGCGCCGCGGACTACGCGGTGATGCGCGCGACGGTGCTCGACGAGCTGCGCCAGCACTTCCGCCCGGAGTTCCTCAACCGCGTCGACGAGATCGTCGTGTTCCACAAGCTCACCGAAGAGCAGCTCAAGGCGATCGTCGAGATCCAGCTCGACCGCGTGCGCGCACGGCTGCGCGACCGCCGGATCCAGCTCGAGATCGCGGACGACGCGAAGACGCACCTCGTGCGCACGGGCTACGACCCGGCGTACGGCGCGCGCCCGCTCAAGCGCGCGATCCAGCGCGAAGTGGAGACCCCGCTCGGCCGCAAGATCCTCGCCGGCGAAGTCCGCGACGGCGACGTGGTCCGCATCGGCTTCGACGCCGACAAGGGCGCGCTGACGTTCAAAGTCGTCGAGGCGCTACCGGACCTGCCGGCATTCCGGTAGCTCCGCCCCGCTCCAAGGCCTATCAGCTCGATAATGAGGTGAACAGGCGTTCTTGTTTACCTCATTTTTCGATAAAAGGCGATGTGTCACCGCATTTTCGAGGTAGCTTAGCGGCGTGGTCGACGCGCGCCGCCGTCCGGGTTAGGCTGCGACAAAGGTCGGAAAAGCGGGCGGCGGGAACGGGACGGAATCCCGTTTTCATTCGATTGGAGTTTTTCCATGAGCAAGATCGTCTCCGGATTTCTCGCGCTCTGTCTCGTCGCCGCGCTCGGCGCCGGTGCCGAGGCAAACCATGGCAACCACAACGGCTGGGGGAATGGCCACGGTATGGGCCAGGGTCATCGGTGCCCGGCCGGCCAGCACTGGGTCAAAGGCTACAAGAACAAGTGGGGCAAGCACGTCCGCGGCTACTGCCGCTGATCGGCGAGGAGCCCCGCGCGAGCGGGGCTCTTTCTTCGCTATGACGCCGGAAGAAGAGCGCAAACGCGAGGTCGGCTTCGCAGCCGTCGACCGCTACGTTCGAGCGGATACGTGCATCGGGCTGGGCACGGGATCGACGGCGCGCTGGGCGGTGGCGCGCGTCGGCGAACGCGTCGCCGCCGGCGAACGCATCGTCGCCGTCGCGACGTCGGCGGCCACCGAGCGGCAGTGCCGCGAGCTGGGAATCCCGCTGGTCGCGCTGGGCGACCGCGAGATCGACGTCGCGGTCGACGGCGCCGACGAGGTCGCGTCCGACTGGTCGCTGACGAAGGGCGGCGGCGGCGCGATGTTCCGCGAGAAAGCCGTGGCGCTGGCCGCGAAGACGTTCGTCGTGATCGTGACGCCGGAGAAGCTCGTGACGCGGCTCGGCGCGTTCCCCACGCCCGTCGAAGTCGTTCCGTTCGCGCTCGCGTCGGTGATCGGCGCGATCTCGACGGCGCTGCCGCACGTGAGCATCAAGCAGCGCAAAACCGATCTGGCGCCGTTCGTCACCGACAACGGCAACCTGGTCATCGACTGTTCGCTCGGCCCGATCGCGGATCCCGAGATCTCCGATATCGTGCTGCGCGCGATCCACGGCGTCGTCGCGACGGGGCTGTTCCCGTCGTCGCTCACACGCGCGGTGCTCGTCGCGGACGCCGGCGGCGTGCGCGAGCTCGCGCGCCCCAGCAACGTCGTCCCGTTTCAGCGCGGCTTGGACTGATGCAGCCAGACCTGATTGCCGTCGGGATCGCGCACGACGGAGATGCGGCAGTTCGCCAGGTCGTGCGGTTCGGTCGCCTCCACGCCGTGCTTGGCTAACCGCGCCCGAACCGCCGGCAGGTCGTCGACCTCGAGCGCGAGCGATTGCGCCGTTCCCGGCGTGCCGACTTGCTCGAAGTTGCCGACGCCGAACGTCCCGCTGCCCACCTCGAACTCCACCCAATAGTCGAGATCGAGACCGGACTTCGGCAAGCCGAGCGCCTCCTCGTAGAACGCGACCGCGCGCTTGAGATCGGTGACGGGATACATCGTGAACGCGATGCCGGTGGCAGCCATCAGATCGAATACTCCCAAGTGTTCCAAAAGGTCGTAACCGCGTGCGCGGGCTTGTAGCCTTTGAGGTCGTCGCTCACCACGTCGAAGCGCCGGGCGAACCACATGGTGATGAACGGGACTTGGTCGACGAGGATTTGCTGCACGCGCCCGTACGCTTTCTTGCGCGCGGCTTGGTCGTAGGTCGTCAGCGCGATCGCTTCTTGCGCGTCGACCTCGCGGTTCTTGAAGCGGTAGTTGTTGTTGCCCGCGGGCGGGATCTGCGCGCTCAGGACGACCGACGAGTCGTCGGGATCGATACCGTTCACCCACGACGAGAACTCCACGTCGAACTTTCCGGTCTGCAAGATGCCGCCGGCGCTGTACGTTGCGAGCATCAGCGATGACGCGTACTGCTTGATCGTCACCTCGACGCCGATCGGGCGCCATGCGCCCTGCAGCTGCACCGCGAGGCGGTTGCCGACTGCGCTCCCGGTGATCGTGGCGGCTTCGAGGCGCAGCCGCTGGCCGTTCTTCATACGCACGCCGTCCGGTCCCGCATGCCAGCCCGCCGCGTCGAGCGTCATTTTCGCCGCCTCGACGTCGAACGCGATCGGCTCGAGCGTCTCGTCGTACGCCCACGAGAACTTCGGCTGATCGCCCTCGTTGAGGATGTTGACGCCGTACGACACGAGATCGATGAGGCGTTTGCGGTCGGTCGCCATCGCGAGCGCGCGCCGCACCGCGGGATCCGACACCAGCGGGCGCGTCGTGTTGAAGCCGAGCATCGAGTACTGCGTGAACGGGGTGAGGATCGCGTGCGTGTCGGGGACTTTCGACGCCTGGCCGTAAAGCGTTGCGGGGGCGTTGTACCACATGTCGATCGCGTGCGACTGAATCGTGGTGAGCACGGTGTTCTCGTCGGGGATCGCGTTGTAACGCACTTCCGCGAGCTTCGGCGCACCGCGCCAGTAATGCGGGTTCGCGACCATGCGCAGCGTCTGCCCGCGGTGCCATTCTTTCACGATGAACGGCCCGGTGCCGACCGGTGCGCTGTTGTACGGGATTCGGTTGAGGTCCGGATACTTCGCGAGCAGGTGCTTCGGATACACGGGATACGGCTGCGCGGACATCGTCAAGAACGAGTTGACGAACGGAGCGAACCGCTGTTTCAAATGAACGACGGCGGTGTGCTTGTCGGGCGTGTCGATGCGTGCGATCACGTCGTAGCCCTGGCGGCTCACCACGTTGGTGTTCGGGTTCATCACGGCGTGCCAGGAGAACACGACGTCGTCCGCATCGAACGGCGCGCCGTCCTGCCATTTCACGCCTTTGCGCAGGTGATACGTGATGGCAAGGCCGTCGTGTGAGATGCCGCCGTTGGCCAGCGTAGGAACGTCGGCCGCGAGCTCCGGCACCAGCTCGTTGCGGTCGTTGTAATTGAAGAGGTAGCCGGCCCAGAACATCGACAGGTCGACGTCGACTTGGTACTCGCCGACCAGCGGGCTGAGGCTGTCGGGATCGTTCAAGCTTGCGATGCGCAGCACGCCGGGCTTCGTCCACGAATGCGGGCTGCCGGTCGTTCCACCGGGACCGGACTGCGTCGTCGCGATGCGCGTGCACGCGGAGAGGGCGATCGCGAGCGCGACCGCGAGGGTGCCGATCTGCCTCATGTCGCTGATCCTTCGGCAAGTTCAGGGCGAAGCATGCGCCGCGATCGTGGCTCACCCTTCGACAAGCTCAGGGTGACATTCGGCTCGGTATGACCTACGGCAGCGGTTCTACCGCTAGGATCGCCAGGTCGTCCGTGATACGGCCTCGCGTGTAGCGCTTCACGAGATCGAGCAGCGTGTCGACGAGCTGCTGCGGCGTCTGCACGGGCGCTTTCGCGATCCACTCGGTAACGCGCTCGATCGGCAGAAACCGGCCCTGCGGGTCGCGTGCCTCGGTGAGCCCGTCCGTCGCGAGCACGAGGATGTCGCCTTCGGCGAGCGTGGTGCGCGCCGCGGCGAAGGGGACACCGCCGACGCCGACGACCGGACCGGTCGGCGGCAGCATCTCGACGGCGTCGCCGCGGCGCACCCAGCACGCCTCGTGGCCCGCGTTGACGTAGTCGAGTGCCGCCGTGCGGCGGTCGTGCACGCCCGCGAACAGCGTGACGAACGACTCGGGCGCGCCGTTCGCGCAGCGGTACAGATCGTCGAAGCGGCGCACGACGTCGACGGGCGCGAGATCTTCGCTGGCGAGCGCGCGCATCGCGTAGCGCACGAACGTCGTGTCGACCGCCGCGGCGAGGCCCTTCCCGCTGACGTCGGCGACGACGATCAGCGTGCGGTCGGCGTCGAGCCGGTACACGTCGTACACGTCGCCGCCGATGCGCGCGCCGCGCGTCGCCGACCGGTAAGCGGTACCGAGCGCGAGGTGCCGCGGCGCGACCAGCCGCACGGACGCGGCCGACTGCAGCGTCTCGACGAAACCGCGCTCGCGGTCGAGCTCGTAGCGCATCCGCGCGATCACCGCGCCGAACACGATGACCTCCAGCGCGATCACCGCGATCGCCAGCAGCGACACGATCGCGGTGGTGCGGATCGTCGCATCGCGGCGTGCGATGGCGGCGTGGTACCGCCGCGTGAAATGCTCGTCGATCGGCGCGACGTCGCGGCGGAAGCGGTCGATCAGCACTTTTCCATGGAGCAGCAGCGCGTCCTGATCGTGCGATCCGGCGACGATCGGATTGGCCACGGTGCGCACCCACTCCGCGTTGACCTGCCGCAGCGAATCGACGAGGCGGTCGTCTTCGCCCACGGTACCATCGGCGCGTGCGTGCGCGGCCAGGTCGGCCAGCTCCCGCGGCATCGCGGCGCGCGCGCGGAGATACGGTTCCAGAAACACGCGCCGGCCGGTCGCCGCGAAGCCGCGGATCGACGTCTCCTCGTCGAGCTGGTATTGCAAAACCGAGGCCGTCGAAAGCTGACCCTGGCGGATCTGAGCGACGTCCTGGTTGATCGCGTTGAGCGTCCGGACGATCCCGAGCTGTCCGACCAGCGCGATGGGCAGCCCCACGGCGACGAGTCCGAACACGAGGATCAGGCCCCGGAACGAAAAAAGCGTTCGGAGCACGCCGAACGCCTTTATCCGAGCAGGGTCGCGAGTCCCGGTTTAGTTCGCGAAGGCTTTCTCGCGCTTGCGCGACTTGATGCGGTCGCCCTCGTCGAGCAGCCGCTTGCGCAAGCGGATGGACTTCGGCGTCACCTCGACCAGCTCGTCGTCCTCGATGAACTCGATCGCGCGCTCCAGCGACATCTCTTCGGCCGGCGGCATCTTGAAGTTCTCGTCGGTGCCGGCCGCGCGCATGTTGGTGAGCTTCTTCGCGCGCACCGCGTTGAGCGCGACGTCCTAGTCGTCGTTGGCGCGCCCGACGATCATGCCTTCGTACACTTCGGTGCCCGGATCGACGAAGAAGCGCCCGCGCTGCTCGAGGCCCATCAGCGCGTAAGCGGTCACGGTGCCGGTGTCGCTCGTGACGAGCGCGCCGTTGGAACGGCCCGGAATGTCGCCCGCGAGCGGCTGGTGCGTGTAATAGACGTGCGACATCACGGCCGTTCCGCGCGAGAGCGTGAGCAGCTCGCCGCGCAAGCCGAAGATCGCGCGCGTGGGCATCGTGTACTCGAGCCGGCGCGTCTCGCCGACCGTGACCATGTTCGACATCTGCGCGCGCCGGCGGCCGACCGACTCGATCACCGCGCC